>NVVN01000007.1 GCA_002733355.1 Sulfurovum sp. | reverse complement strand
ACTTTGTAGGTTTCCTTTTGCCGTATAACTGTACGTAGTGACTCTGTCTCCTGTAGTCTCTTTAGTTGCTCTTCCTTCTGTGTCGTACTCATAAAAGGTTTTATGTAATCCATATGCTTTGATGTATAGAGGGTTTTGCATCTTGCTGTCATACCGTACTGTAGACTTTTTACCTTCTGAGGAGATGCTTATGCTTCTGTGGCGTTTAAAGTTTTTGATGTCTTGTGAGGTTTTAGAGTTTGTAGTGCTGGTGTTAGTGATGCGTTTGAGTGTTCCGTCTCTTTGGTACAGGTACTCTCTACTAAGTGTGCTTATGTTACTTAGTCCACTAGGAGTGACTACAGTACTACTTTCTAACACACGTCTGTTTGTGTAAGGGTCTTTAAGTAAAGAGCCGTCTGTGTTGGTTTTGTAAATGTTTGTACTTTGCATACCACAACTAAGTGTTGAATTTATGCTGTCATCTATGCTATGAGAATACTCTATAACATCACCCGTAGGCAATACTTTTTCTGTACGTAGTGTGGTATTGTTTTCTAAAAAGTGGTTTTTATAGGTAATGATGTCACCAGAGGCACGTGTCACTGTGTGTGAGCCGTAGGTATCTGCTGATGTAGAGCCAAAGTTCCATTCGCCAAGTTCAGCGTCTATGACTTTGACTACCTTGCCAGAGTCATCAAAGAAGTGCAAAAACCTGTTGCCGTTTGGTTCAGTCTCTACTGTCATAAGGTGTCTTTCATACTCAAAGACATAAGAGCTTGTGTCTTCATACTGTACTTCTGCCAAGTCGCCTTGTGCATCTATGGCTAGGTAGGTAGTTTGTCCATGAGGAGCAATGATGGAAGTGACTGTAGCGTTACTGTCACGTTCTATGGTAGTTATTTCTCCATAGTTATCTGTTATTGTGACTAAGTTTTCTAAAGCATCATAAGCAAAGGTCATTTGTGTCTCTTTGGTGTAGAGGTCTCTTGTGCTTTGTAATTTGCCATTTGTATCAAAAAGATATTCATTTGAGCCATAAGTAACTACGGTGAGATTGTTTTCTTGAGTGCTTTGCTTAAAGGCATAGATGCTACCTGAGCCAAGATACATCTTATTTCCTTTTAGTCTTGCATGAGAGCTTAGACTCCACCCATGGGCAATGCTTGTACTGTTCCATTCTGAGGAGTCATAGTGCAAGCCAAAGTCTACACCTGTAAGTGCGATGTCTTCATGGAAAGTTCCGTTACGTGGTGAAACATAGGAGCTTACTTGTTCGTCACACACTTTTGTAGGTTCTTCTGTTTGGGTTACACATTGGTATTGTTTTTTACACGAAACAGTTTTTTCTTCGACAGTACCGTTATTGTCTTCACATTGTGTGCTTTTATCTTCTGGTTCTGACCATTCATTTATGATACGTGTATTTTCTGCTAGTTTTGGAAAGTCTGTATCGTTTTTGTCACAAGTTGATTTTAACTGCCAACATTTGGCATTGTCTCCACAACATCCAGTAGACCAATTTTGCACTAAGATATCGGTTCTATTGGCATCACTACAGCTAGCCGGTAAACTTTTATCTAATTCACTACAAAGATATCCTCCTATTTGTTTCCATTCGTGTGTTATGTTGTTTTCTGGTGGTGATGGAGGTGAGTCGGACGGTTCGTTACAAGCAACACAATATGCCTTAAAACGCTCTTGTAACATTTTTGTTTGATACTTGGTACCAGAACCATCATGGTACTGTCTGGTTTCTCCTGTATTACTTCGTATTTGTCTTAGGTAATAATTATCGGTTTTGCATAAAAGATATATGTCTTGAGGTTCTATATTGTAGGGATATAGCCATTCTCGACCGTAGTCTGATACATATCTGTGATTAGTCCAAAATTTGTAAGAAGTGCTTTCGGAATTATTAAGTTCCCATTGACCATTACAAGTACAAGGTACCTCTTCTGTAAACAAAAAAGAGACAAAAAAAGCTAACACTAAGATTATTTTCATATTGGTTTTCTTGATTTATAAATTTAAGCAGAGAGTCTAACCAAAAAATGGGGGGGGTGTCAAGGGTAAATTGAAAGTATAAAAACTTTTACAAATTAGCCGAAAGTGCCAGCAACCTACAAGAGTTCTCCAAGATAGAAATTTTCTTCGCCATTTCAGTAATGTCCCTGTCATAAGATATGAGCCCAAAACCTTTAATGAGAAGCAGGTGGGTGTCGTGTTTTTGAAAAAAYTGAGGTATTTCATAGGGTGCRCGTTCTAGCCAATTTTCTATGTTTTTWGGGTCATARACGATGACCTCTCCTAGCACCTGTTTACCGTAAAAGTCTGCTGGTATTACTTTCCCGTGTTTAAGTGAGTAGGCCGTGGCATAGGGCGGCATGGTGTAGCAGATGTATTTGGCACTATGGATGGTCTCATAGATATGTTCGTGGATGTGTACATCTGGATTTGCCAAATTCCATCGGTAGTCTCTTTTTTGACAGTCTAGTTTTACAAGTGATGCTTCCGTCACTTCATCTAAAATAGTGTCTTTAGAGTTGATGATAAATTCACTTTGACTTACTCTCGCAGAAATAGAACCGTGATAAACAGAAAAAAAGTTTTTGTTAAAGAGTGAAAGTGAGACGTGCTTGATATCATCTATGAGATGTTTGTCCATAATGGTGAAACCTTTGTTAGGATTATTTCGCTATTATAACATTCATAATTAAAATGTGGGCAAAGCCAAAAGGAAAGAGATGCGAACACCTCATGTACCTGTACTTTTAGATGAAGTATTGGAGAGCTTTTCAACTGTTGATGAGGGGTATTTTGTAGACTGTACACTTGGGTATGCAGGACATAGTTCTGAGATATTGGCAAAGTATGCACACYTRAAACATGTAGGCATAGAYAGAGATGATGARGCTTTGGYATTTTCCAAAGAACGGTTAGAGCCATTTTCTGAGCGTAGTACGCTTTACAAAGGAACGTTTGCCAATGTTGTGCCAACGCTTAGTGAAACTCCTGTGATGGCACTGCTTGCAGACTTTGGAGTCTCTTCTTTACAGCTTGACAAAAAAAGCAGAGGTTTTTCTTTTACTTCTGAAACGCTAGACATGCGCATGGATGCCTCTGCACCTTTAAGTGCCTATGAAGTTGTCAATGAATACTCAAAAGATAAGCTCGAATACATTTTTGACAGCTATGGTGAAGTAAAATCTTACCGTAAACTAGCAGCAGCAGTAGTGGAAGCACGGATAATAGCACCTATCAAAAGTGCAAAAGAGCTTAGTGAGATAGCCAAAACAGTCATCCCCTCGGGCGGGAAAATACATCCTGCGACCTTGATGTTTCAAGCCATCCGCATCGAGGTGAACAATGAACTAGGAGAGATAGAAGGTTTACTTGATGCCATCGAAGAAAAGCATTATAAAGAAGAAGTGGTGTCACTCATTACTTTTCATTCTCTTGAGGACAGATTGGTAAAAAACAGATTTAAAAAATGGGCATCTGCATGTATATGTGACCCTCAGGCGATGCGTTGTACGTGCGGTAAAAACAATGCTTTGGGAAAAGCACTCTCACGCAAACCAATTATCGCAAGTAAAGAAGAGTTAAAAATCAATCCTCGAAGTAGATCAGCAAAATTAAGAAGTTTTAGGTTCAATCATGACAAGTAAAAAGCACAAAGTACAGGAAAACGGTATTACTTTTGGTATGGTATCGGTTATTTTTATGGCTGTGAGCATTGTTCTAATACTCGCGATGATAAAGATATATCTAAGTAACCAAATATATTATGAGAGCAAGATAGTCAATAAAATACAAAGAGAAGTAGCCGCACTTAAAGCAGAAGAAGTCATGCTGAAACAAAATGTGGAAGCTTTAAAGTTCAAAAATGAAGTAACAGATACTATTTTTGTTATCCAAAATTAAATAAGCACGATGAGGAGATAGTATGAGAGGTTTTATTCGTTTTGCCATAGATAAGCCGATAATCAACCATATTTTGATGGTGTTTATGTTACTACTCTCGGTATTTTCTTATCAAAATATAGCCAAAGAGATATTTCCAGCTTCTACACTTGACCAGATTTCAGTGAGTGGTGGATATGTGGGCGCAAGTGCAAATGTACTTGACAAGATGGTGGTTACAACGATAGAAGATGAACTGAAAAGTCTCTCAGAAATCGATACCATATATACTGCTATTCAAAATGGAAGTTTTAGCATCAATGCCGATATTAAAACAGGGAATGATACACAAATAGTACTTGCTGATGTGAAAGACATCATCGCTAAAACAAGACGAGATTTACCTTCAGATATGGATGAGCCTTTGGCGCGTGTGCGGGTGCATGACTATCCTTTATTACTCGTTGCTGTATCTGGTGATGTGAGTAAAAAAGCATTGATAGAAGCCGCAGATGACATTAAGGGTAAATTAGCACTTATTACAGACCTTAGTAGCATAGAGATTCGTGGTGATACGGATGAAGAAGTACTTATAAAGATAGACCAAAAAAAACTGGATGCGTATGATTTAGACAAAGCTTCTGTATATAAAGCGATATCCAATATTTCGAGTATTTTCCCCGCAGGTACATTAGATGGACAGGGAGATCATCTTTATATCTCCACTATTAATGGTGAAAAAGATGCCAAGAGTTTGGGAAGGACACTTTTAAGTGTAGGTGGAAAACAGTTTCGTCTACAAGACATAGCTGATGTTACTTATGGGCTGGGTGACCCTACACAGATATCACATTTTAATGGAAAACAAAACATCTCTCTTAATATCAACAAGAGTAAAGAGGGAAATGCCATTGCCTTGAGTAAAGAGATACGTAAAGTACTAGAAACATTTAATGATAAGTATGAGAATGTACGTTTTGAAGCATATACBGACACTTCTATATGGATTAAAAATCGTTTAAATCTTGTTTCTTCTAATATCCTGTTTGGACTTATTCTTGTATTTYTGGCACTTTTTCTATCTGTGAATATACGTATCGCCACAGTCGTTGCCATAGGGATACCGGCAAGTTTTATGATTACGCTGGTTGTAGCAGATATGATAGGGTACAGCTTAAATATGCTTACATTACTCGGAGCACTCATAGCTTTGGGTATGTTGGTGGATGAGGCTATTGTTGTGGCAGAGAATATATATAGACATATGGAGATGGGAAAAACACCAAGGGATGCAGCTATTGATGGTGCTACTGAGATGTTTCCAGCTGTGATAACGGCAACGTTGACTACCGTTTTTGCATTTTTACCTCTTCTAATGATGAGTGGAAAAATGGGAATGTTTATGCAGGTACTACCAGTGATGATATCTGTGTTGCTTCTTAGCTCTTTGTTTGAAGCTTTCTATTTTTTACCTTTACATGCAAAAGAACTTTACTCTATCGGAAAGTTTAAAAAGCAGAAGAGTGAAGATGATTTTTGGGTCAAATTGGTCAAACGTTATGATAGGTTTCTAGAAAAACTTTTACGCCATAAAAAACGTTCTCTTGCTATTATTTTAGCGGCGATTATTTTAGGAACGTTAGGGATTACTAAACTTACAAAATTTCAGCTATTTCCAGAGTTTGATGCCCAACAGGTATATATGAATGGGAAAATAGACATAAACAATGACTTAAGAGATACAGAAGTGTATGTTACGCAGGTAGAAGAGGCACTTTTAGAATTATTGGATAAGCAAGAAATGGATTCTGTGACCTCTGTGATAGGTTTCAAATTTAATAAAGATCAGAGTTTTGAGTTGGGTGAAAATCTTTTTCAAATCTTTATCAATTTACATGAGAAAGCACCAGAAAACTTTTTTGACAAATATATCAACCCTGTCTTCTCTTTAGAATATGACGATACAGATATGATACGTTCTAGGCTTTCCCAAGACATAGCCAGAGAGGTACAAGATAAGATTGTTGCAAAATTTAAAAACCAAGAGGTCAATGGAAAAAAACTTTATGAAGAATTTAATGTGTATGTACAACAAGCGGGTATCGTCTCTAATGATGTAGAAATCGGTTTTGAACACCCCGATAGAGCTGTCATGTTGGCAGCTATGAAAAAAGTAGAAGAGAGTCTGGGAGAAATAGAAGGGGTTGAGGACATCGCAGACAATGCCAATGACGGAGAACGTGAACTCAAACTCCGGGTCAATGAATATGGACAGTCATTGGGCTTTAGTGAAGGGTATATTACATCTGTACTCAAGGGTGCATTTTTAAAAGCAGAGTATGCAAAAATGTTTAATGAAAAAGGTTTAGTAAGAGTAAAAATAGAAGATGTCTATAAACAAGATGCCTCTGCCATAGGCAACTTCCAACTAAGTACGCCTGATGGTACACAAAGAGTACGACTTTCAGACATATGTGATTTTACATATCAAAAGAGTTTTGTCAAAATATTTAAAGAAGATGGAGATAAAGTACGTTCTCTTTTTGCACGTGTAGAAAAAAACATTATTACTCCTGTAGAAGTAATGAATAAGATAGAACCTCTTTTGGAAACCTTAAAAGAACAAGGTGTTAAACTCATTATAAAAGGTGAAGAGAAGGAGAATGCAAAGCTTCAAAAAGAGATGACACAAGCACTAGTTATAGCCGTTTTTCTTATTTTTATCACGTTGGTGTGGATGTTTAACTCCTTAGTGTTGCCTTTAATCATCTTAACAACCATACCCCTGTCTTTGTTTGGTGCTCTTGTAGGTACGTATATTATGGGCATCAATATGACTATGCCTGGTATGATGGGCGTGATTGGCTTGGCGGGTGTTGTGGTAAATGATGGGCTTATTATGTTGGATTTTATCAAAGGTAGTAAGAATTATCAGGAAATGACGCAAAAAGCAGGTATGCGTTTACGACCTATTTTACTTACTTCCGTCACTACAGTATTGGGGTTGTCTTCTTTRATGTTTTTTGCTTCTGGTCAAGCACTTATTTTACAGCCTATGGCTATTAGTTTGGGCTTTGGTGTAGCATGGGCCACTGTGTTAAATCTCTACTATGTACCTTTGATGTACGCGGTCATCTACAGAGTTAAAGAGAAAGAGTAAAAAAATTTAGCTATAATAATTGACTTTTAGAAAAATAAAACAGGCAGGATAAATAAATCGTGTTAAGTGCAGTTGATAGAAAAATAGAGCAGTTTATAGCAGACTTGAATGATAAAGAAGTAACTTCGCTTTATGCGAGACTTCCTCATGGTAAAAGACTTCGGGCAAAACTTATATTGAAGATTGCAGGTTCCGGGCTTCCAGTGATTAAAACCGCTGCAGTTGTTGAGATGATACACGCAGCAAGTCTTTTRCACGATGATGTGATAGATGATGCCGATACACGTCGTGCACAACCTTCAGTTAATGCACTTTATGGCAATAAAACAGCCATTATGTTAGGTGATATTCTCTACTCAAAAGGTTTTTTAGAGTTAAATATCATTTCTTCTGAAGTGGCCAAAATAGTTTCTGATGCCGTTGTGCAACTGAGCCTTGGGGAACTTAAAGATGTTTCACTCTCAAAAATGTTTAATTTAGATAAAGAGATATATCTCGAAATGATTTACCAAAAAACAGCATCTTTAATGGAAGCAAGTGCAGGTGCTGCTGCACTACTGGCAGGAAAAGATAAGACCGCATATATGACCTATGGCAAAAACCTTGGTATCGCATTTCAGATGATAGATGATATTTTAGATATTACAGTAGATGCCAAGACACTTGGAAAACCAGCTTTACATGATTTTGAAGAGGGCAAGACAACGCTTCCATATATCTATCTTTATGAAACACTCAGCGTTAATGATGCACAGAAATTAAAATCTTTACATGCCAAAAAACTTTCAACAGAAGAACAGCTTTGGATTAAAACAAAGATGAAAGATGCAAAGGTGATAGAAAAAAGTTATAATGAAGCCAAAGTACTTATCGAAGAAGCTATCTTATTGATGAATGAGAGGGGAGAAGAGGCACTAAGTAGCATTGCAATGGCGATGATAGAGAGGGATTTCTAATGTACTATCAAGTAGTAAGTTTTTCGCACAACAATTGTAATCAGGGAATGCGTGAGAAGTTGGCATTTGTCAATGATGAAGAGAAAATTGAGATGATTAATTTACTTGTAGCATTTGAATTTGTTCATGAAGTATTTATTATTTCGACTTGTAATCGGGTAGAAATTATTCTTGCAACAAGAGATAATTTTTCAAGTTTTCATGCTGTTTTGGGATTGATGGCTCAAAAAAGCGACTTAAATTTTTATGAACTTAAAAGTGTAGCAGTACGTTTTGATGATGAAGAAGCAGTGCAGCATATTTTCTCTGTGGTTTCGTCTTTAGACTCTTTAGTGGTTGGGGAGTCTCAAATCACGGGACAGGTGAAAGAAGCATTTATGCTTTCACATACAAATGAATCAGCAGGACGGAAACTAAACCGTGTGGTTTCATATGCAGTTAAATGTGCAGCAGAAGTGCGTAATATAACCAATATCTCTCAAAACCCCGTCTCTATAGCTTCGGTGGCTGTAGCTCAGGCACATAAACTGATGGTTGACAATATGGCTGGTATGACAGCAGTTGTTGTAGGTGCAGGTGACATGGGGGTTTTGACGGCTAAGCATTTGCTTCGCGCAGGTTGTGATGTTGTTATCCTTGGAAGAGACAAGGAAAAGGTTGAGCTTGTTGCACATACTTTGGGGGAGAATGTAAAAGCAGATACCATTGATAAGTTAGAAAAGTACGTAAACCGTTATCGTTTGCTCTTTTCTGCAACTTCGGCAAAAGAAATTATTGTCACGAAAGACCTCATAGAAAATGAGACAATACCAAGACTCTGGTTTGATATGGCCATTCCACGTGATATAGAAGATATGAATTTAGAAAAATTACAACTTTTTCGTATAGATGACTTGCGAGCCATTTCTCAAACAAATCATGCCTTGCGTGAAGAACAGGCAGTCATAGCAGCTGAGATAGTAGAAAGATATACAGATGATTTTTATGCATGGCTCAGAGCATTGTCTATAGAGCCTGTTATTAAACAAATGAGAGAACATGTCTCTGAAGCGATTGATATGGAGATGAAACGAGCCATTAAAAAAGGTTTTGTACCTGCAGGGTCTGAAGTCAATATGCGYAAAATGGCAGAACAAATGTTTAAYCGTTTCTTGCATGACCCAACGCAAAAYTTAAGACATTCCTCAACGGAGAAAAAAAATGCAAACTGCATTGAAGCAGTGAAAAAAATGTTTAACATTGACACAGACAATATTGACTTTAAGCAGTATAAAAATGACCACCATACAAAAGGATACAGTGCGTGAAATTTTCAAGATTATTAATACCTACAAGTAAAGAGATACCTAACGATGCGACTTTGCCTAGTCATATCTATTTGATACGTGGAGGGTTTATCCAATCAGTAGGAGGGTCTGGACTCTATAACTTTTTACCATTGGGTAAAAAAATACTAGATAAAGTACGTAACGTGGTTAAAGAAGAGTTAGACAAGGCAGGTTGCCAGGAGACAAGTCTTTCTTTTGTCACACCTGTAGCATTATGGGAAGAAAGTGGACGTGCGGGTGAGTATGGTAAAGAGTTATTACGTTTTAAAGACCGTAAAGACAATGACTATTTACTTAGCCCAACTAACGAAGAAGCGATGGTAAACCTTGTGCGTCAAACGGTTAAAAGCTATAAACAACTCCCATTAAATCTCTATCAGATAAACYTGAAATTTCGTGATGAAATTAGACCAAGGTTTGGGCTTATGCGAGGGCGCGAGTTTTTGATGAAGGATGGTTACAGTTTTCATGCAACGGTTGAAGACATGCAAAGAGAATTTGCTCTGATGGAAGAGACRTATAAAAAGATATTTACCCGTTTAGGGTTAAACTTCAGAGTCGTTCAGGCAGATTCTGGACAAATAGGTGGAGATGGCTCTAGAGAATTTATGATACTCGCAGATTCTGGAGAAGATGATATCATCGTATGTGATGCCTGTGACTTTGCTGCTAACGTAGAAGTAGCTGAAAATAGTAAGGACGGTGACCTTTGTCAATGTGGTGCACCTTTGCGTATGACAAAAGGTATAGAAGCTGGACATATCTTCCAGTTGGGTACAAAATATTCCCAAGCATTAAATGCTACATTTTTAAATGAACTGGGTAAAGCACAAGCTTTTGAAATGGGAACATATGGGATAGGGGTTAGTCGTTTGCTTGCAGGTATCATAGAGCAAAACCATGATGACAAAGGKTGYATTTGGACCAAAGARTCTGCACCATTTTCTTTACAAATTATTATTTCTAACATCAAAGATGAAGCGCAAGTAGCTTTGGGTGAGCGACTCTATACCTTGATGCTAGACAAAGGCGTAGATGTTTTGCTGGATGAGAGAAAAGACAGATTTGGTGCAAAAATGAAAGATTATGAGCTCATCGGAGTACCTTACGCTGTAGTAATCGGTAAAAATCTTGCCAATGGCATGGTAGAGTTTATCACAAGAGATGGTATGCAAAAAGAAGAGATATCTTCGGACATGATTGCTGATGTATTGGTAGAAAGATTTTAATATGATTTTTGTAGTARTACCTTTTTTTCTTATTGAGCTGTATCTTTCACTAAAAACAGGAGAGACTATCGGTTTTTTTTGGTCGGTGATATGGATTGTATTGAGTTTCGCTCTAGGTATGATGCTGTTACAAAAGTCTTCACAAACCATGATGACAAACATGAATGCTATGAGACAGGGAAAATTAGATATGCGCAGGTTCCAAAATGCGAGTATGTCATATTTTATAGGTGCTGTATTGCTTATAGTTCCAGGTGTTTTTTCTGATTTTTTAGGTCTAATTGCTTTACTTTACACAGTCTATTTACAATTTATCGTTAAAATAACACCTGAACAACCAAATAACCATTTTAAATCACAAGGAGATGATAATGTCATTGATGTCGAAATTATTGATGAGTACGATCGTAGCGACCGTAGCTCTTAATGCAAACTCTGTTCCAAATACGAAAGAGTTAATAAAATATATTAAAAAATCTGTTGTTAAAAACCCACAAGTTGAAGTAAAAGGGCTAACACTAATTGAGTCTAAAACACATAAAGACTTGCCAGGGTGGACAGTACTTTTAACAACCATGGATTTGGAATATCAAGGTAAAGAGATACATGCGCCAGAAACAATGTTTGTAAAGGATGGATTAATTACAGGACATCTTGTAAACTTGAAAACGGGGAATGACTATAGAAATGACATTAAACCTACAGTGCCAAAAAGCTATTATAATGCTGCACATTTACTCTTTGGGAATAAAGATGCAAAACATAAGGTACTGATTTTCTCTGATCCATTGTGTCCTTACTGTCAAAAAATTGTGCCAGATATTTTTAATGCAGCCAAAGAAAAYCCTACAAAAATKGCAGTGTACTATTATCAYTTACCWYTWCTTCGTATTCATCCTGCTTCAGATGTGGTGACTAGAGTAATGCATGTTGCACAACACGAAGGTAAAACAGACGTGGTTGAAAAGCTATATTCACTTAAAATTGATGCAAAAGAGACAGATACGAAAAAAATTCTTTCAGCGATCAAAGCACATACAGGTTATAGTATAACGCCTTCCCAAGTAAATAAACAAAAAGTTAAAGATGCATTAAAAGCAGATGAAGTAGCTGCAGGAAAAATGATGGTCGCAGGAACGCCAACGATTTATATTGATGGTGAATGGGATAAAATGCGAGATGGCTATAAAAAACTAATTGACTAAATTCAATACAAAGCAGYAAAAGTGRAAAAACTCATTATTGCTACWAGAGCTAGTAATTTAGCTCTTTGGCAGGCATATCATATTAAAGAACGCATTGAAGCTTCGTTTCCGAAAATAAAAGTAGAACTAAATGAGATCACTTCTAAAGGTGATAGAATTTTAGATAAACCTTTAGCGCTCATAGGTGGTAAAGGACATTTTACCAAAGAGCTTGAAGATGAGATGCTTGCTGGAAATGCGCATTTGGCGGTACATTCACTTAAGGATGTACCAACATACATCCCAGAAGGACTAGAACTTTGTGCGATTACTGAACGTCAGGATCAAAGTGATGTGCTCCTTTCTCATACTTTTAAAGGTCTAGATGAACTTCCACAAGGTGCTACTGTGGGGACAACAAGTTTACGTAGACGTATGCAACTTCTAGAACGTCGTCCAGACCTCAAAGTCAMAGAACTTAGGGGTAATGTAAATACAAGACTGAGAAAGCTAAAAGAAGGGAAGTATGATGCGATTATACTTGCATATATAGGTCTTTATAGACTTGACTTGTTAACAGATATCCCTTATGTAGAGAAATTGGATTTTTTTATTCCACCTATGGGGCAGGCTTCCCTCGGTATAGAGATAGTAAGTTCAAATGACAAGGTACGTGAAATAGCCATGAGTCTCAATGATGAAGATTCGTATATCTGTGCCAAGCTAGAGCGTGATTTTGTTTCTACTATAGGTGCAGGGTGTTCAGCGCCAGTGGCTGTGAATGCAGTGAGTGATGGCAATACCATTACTATAAAAGCGATGCTTGGTTACCCCGATGGTACAAACATTATGCATAAGAAACTTACTTCTATTATCGCTGAATGTGACTTGCTGGGTACTAAGCTTGCAGAATTGATGATTACAGATGGTGCATTAGATATCTTGGAAAAAGCAGAGAGCATTGCTTTTAAAGATGAGATGCCACAGAGACTTTAAGTTTTATTTTTACACCTTTTGTGTGTTTATATCATATAGTTTATGTTATACATTTTAATACCCCTGCAAACTATTAAGTGCTATAATATTTACCATTGAGCCCTCTAAACAACCCATTATAAATGTTTAGGTTATTCAGGAGGTCTTATTATATATAGAGGGATGTATAGATGCAAGATGTAATAGCGTGGTTAAAAGAAAATGGTAATCTTAAGATAATTGATGAACCTCTTGATGTAGAGTTAGAAATTCCTCATGTGGCGTATGTAGAAGTAAAAACAGATGACTCCAGACCTCTACTTTTTACAAAACCCGTGAATAAGGCAAAAGGCATTGAATACGATATKCCTGTACTTATGAATATTTTTGCAAACAAAGAGCTTACAGAAAAGATATTTGGCAAACATCCGGACTTGGTAGCAGAGGGGATTGATGAACTCTTAAAGCTGAAACCACCTAAAGGATGGAAAGCAAAACTTGCGATGATACCTAAGCTTTTTTCACTCAAAAATGTCTTTCCAAAACGTTTGAAGTTTAAAGGTGAGTGTCAAGAGATAGTCATACCTAAAGCAGAGGTAGATTTAGACAAACTACCCATACTCAAAACTTGGGAAGAAGATGGTGGAGCATTCATTACTATGGGTCAAGTTTATACACAAAGCCTAGATGGACAGATGCAAAACCTAGGTATGTACAGACTACAACAGTACGATAAAAATCGTTTAGGTATGCACTGGCAGATACACAAAGACGCGTCTCACTTTTTTGACCAGTACCAAAGAGCAGGGAAGAAGATGCCTATTTCCGTAGCCATCGGTGGTGATCCTCTGTACATTTGGTGTGGGCAAGCTCCTATGCCTTACGGTATGTTTGAGATGCTATTATATGGCTTTGTACGTAATAAAAATGCACAGCTTGTAAAGTCACTTACCAATGATATTTATATTCCCAGAGATGTAGATATTGTGATTGAGGGTTTTGTTAATCCTGAAATTATGGAGATAGAAGGGCCTTTTGGTGACCACACAGGTTACTATACTCTTAAGGAGCCTTTTCCTGTGATGGAAGTAGAGACTATCACTATGAAAAAGAATCCAGTCTTTGTGGCAACAGTAGTGGGTAAACCACCGCTAGAAGACAAGTACATGGGTTGGGCAACAGAACGTGTATTTTTACCAATGTTGAAGCCAATGGCGCCAGACCTCATAGACTACAACATGCCTGAAAATGGCGTGTTCCATAACCTTATACTTGCTAAGATGAAAACACTTTACAAGGGACATGCTATGCAGTTTATGCATGCATTTTGGGGTGTGGGGCAGATGTCTTTTGTGAAGCATGCACTTTTTGTGGGTGAGGATGCACCAGAACTTGAAGAGTTTGAAACACTCACGGAGCATATACTTAACCGTCTTAGCCCTGMGAGAGTKTTCATMACYAAAGGCATWGTWGACCACYTAGACCACTCWTCWKCTGAACAATTYGTRGGWGGKAAGCTWGGYRTWGATGCYACRGGTGATGAAGTAGARGAGGGTGTRKYWGAAYTKTTRARTGATGAARWACTCTAYGARAAACTYCATRAGCTMGAYAGMCATATAGTAGRRGTWAARCARTAYTTCMSWSAKACWAAAAACCCTATCTGTATGCTCATGGTAGAAAAAACAGAATCAATGTCTATACTCATGGACAAACTCTCACCTTTTAAAAAGTACATGAATGTAACCATCATAGTTGAACGTGCGAACAATCAACTAGACAACCCTTATATGCTGTTATGGAGAGTAGTCAACAACATAGACGCAAGTAGAGATGTACGCCTAGAACCTTTCATCATGATAGATGCCACTAACAAAAGTGAACTAGATGGCTTTAAACGTGAATGGCCTGGAGATACTTTTTGTACGAAGTCTGTGTTAGATGATTTGCAGGAAAAAGGGTTGATAGATATTGATGAGGCTTTTGTCAGGAAATTTGGGTTGTTGGCGTTTGATTAATGTCAGATATTTTATGTTATAATGTCTGACATACTGACATATAATTGTGTCAAAAGGAGTTAAAATGAGCATTTCTTATGGAGCAAGAGATATATCTCGAAACCCATCACTCTTACGTATAGGCGAAAATGAAGACTTTATTATAGAAGATAAAAAGTCACATAAAAAACTAGGTGTATACATAGGTATGAGTTTAGCTGAAGAGTTCTTTGAGTACAAAAAGAAAAAAAAGTTACTCGATGCCGCAAACAAGATAAAACAAAGTGCCAAAACTGAATATGACAGCATGGAAGGCACATTAAGCGATGGGCTATAAAAGAGGGGACATCGTACTAGTTAACTTTAATCCACAAAAGAAAAAAGACGAAGTGGGAAAAGTAAGACCAGCTATCATCATGTCAGATACTGAACTCAATGATGTACTCGATTTAGTCTCCGTCATAGCTCTTACCACGAATCTCATAGAAGATTCCGAACCTTTACGTATACGCATTACAAAAAGAGAAGATTTAAATGTAGATAGTGATGCGATGGTAGAGCAACTTAGGTTTGTTTCTAAAGAGCGTATAAAACAGAGAGTGGCTTGTGTGAGTGATGAGGAGATAGAGAAGGTAGGGTATGGGGTTGGGGTGATGTTGGGGCTGTTAGCGTATTGAGGATAAATGATGAACTCTATTGAATCTTATGCCAATATCGAACCTATAACAACAAAACCTATCCCAAAGACAGTTTTTATCTGGCTTGATATATTGGGTTTTGCTGATGCTTTAGAGGATGAAAGTAGATTTAGTGAACTGGCTCAAATGTTAAATAGTTTTCAAAGTCTTTTTGATAGTATTGATGGTTGTCATACAACAATTATTTCTGATGGATTATTATTGAGAATTGTAAATTCAAGAGTAGATGCTCTTCAAGAAACTTTTCAACTCATAGGTGAGAAGCAAATTCAATTTATTTTAGAACATAAAATATTTATACGTGGTGGTATTGCGTTAGGTAGCAAGCTTGAAGATACGAGTGACGATAATAATAATTTGATAAGTCAAGGCTTAGCTAGAGCAGCGAAATTAGAAGCATCCAGTATTGACTGGCCTGTCATTGCGACGAATGAAAAGAATATAAAAGAAATTCAAGATTATTTTAGAGCAGAAGATGAATTGTTTTCATTAAACCCTTGTTTTAATAGAAAAGGAGAAAAAATATTTTTTATTGATTTTCTCAATGAACCAATAACTAGCTATTACAACATTTTAAATGAGAAAATAAACGAGTATGAGAAGACCCCATCTGTACATAGTAAGTATATTTGGCTTTTAAGACATTATCATCATAAATTTTCTTCAACACTTAGAAATGAAAATAGGTGTCAGGACGAGATATGGTAAATATTATTGATTTACATTTATTGGAACACTCAAAAGAATTAAAACCTACAGTTTTTTTAAATGAAGCTATAGAAAAAAATAATATTGTGGTTATTTTAGGTTCTCCTGGAAGCGGTAAAACATCTATTCTCCATAAATATGCTGATAATGAAAAAGAAGCCCAATTTCTTAAAATAAAAAAATTTATAAAATTTGATAATCAAGTAAAAGAGAATACAAAAGTATTACTACTTGACGGATTAGATGAATACAGAAGTGTATCTACAGATAAAACATTTGTTATAGAAGAACTTGCCCATAAATTACAAACTTTAAATGACATAAAAATTGTTATAAGTTGTAGAGAGATGGATTGGTATGGTGAAAGTGATAAAAGTGCGTTAAAAGATGAACTAGATAGTGAAGCAGTAGTATTTTCTGTACAGTTACTAACCGCGGAGAAGCAAATGGAAATGGCAAATATATATGATGTCGAAAATCCTGAAAGTTTTATTGATAAATTTTCTTCTTATGGATTTTTAGATAATCCTCAAATGTTTAAAATGATTATAGAACTTTATAAAACAAATAATGAAATAGACTTTAATTCCAAAGCAGCATTATATGAAGCATTTATTAAGGGAGCAAAAGAAAAAAATGAAGAGAGAAATAGAAATCAAAGCCAACTAACTTCAGATGAGATACTTAAGTATAGCGGGTATTTGGCATTTTATTATATGTTTACAGATGTAGAGAGTTTTGAAGATGAGTTTATAGATAAAATAACTGGTAACGATAATAATTTTAGTAAAATGAAACTTCTGCAGGTACTTAATACATCGTTGTTTGATACTAAGATATTTATACACAGAACTATAGCTGAATTTGCTTTGGCTCATTTTTTAGTAAAGGAAAAGATGACAGATGGCGATTCACTTGCCAATGAGAGAATAAAAGTTCTGTTTGTTAAAAAAGGTAAGATACCTACTGAAGTAAGAGGCGTCTACGCTTGGTTATGTTCGTTGTCTGGAGATATGTCGTTGATAGATGTTGACTCATATTATCAAGCAGTTTATGGAGATAATTCTTTATTTAATGAGCTACAAAAAAAAGAGATAGTTTTAAGTGTAAAAGAATATGCAGATGAACACCCATGGTTTATAGATTTTTGGAATATTCATGGGCAAGTTGATGGACTGTCACTATTATATGAAAACAGTTTGGATGATTTTTATATTGAGCAAATTGAAGAAGCTAAATCTAGTAAAAATCACTATATGGACTTTATTATTTTTGTTTTGAATACTTCAAATATATTGAGTAAAAAAATAAAAAAATATTTGAGAGAAAAAATATTTGATAGCGGTGTACCTACACATGTAAAGGATGATATATTAAAAGTTTTTAGTTCGAAGTCTGATTTTTTGCTAAAAGTACTAAATGACATTAGAGATGAAAAAATAGAAGATAACGACAATATTCTAAAGGAATTTTTATTAAAAAGGCTTTATTTGAATGTTGTTCAACCTAATGACGTGATAAAATATTTGCAGCTTTACTCAGCAAACGAAAGAGGTACAATTGGTCACGGGTTATATATTTTTAAGACTCCTTATGAGGAGAAACTTGCATTAGCAAAAGGATGTCTGAAGCTCAAGCAAAAAAAGCATAAAGATAAAAATAAAAACAGACATGAATACTATGGTTCTGATTTCATGGGAAAATTTGTATCAGATTATTTATATGAAACTATAATTGATAATCCTAATAATCTATCGATTGAAAATATATATGACATTTTATTTGACTTGAATCAGTATGTTTATAAATATAAAGCAATAAAAGTTAAAGCATATGCCTTAGTTAGAAAATCAGAAATCATAGATGACCTTGAAGAATTGTTGATGAAATTTTCAAATAAATTGTTTTCGACATATATTGATAAAGCAATTAAACAATATAAGTATACAGAAAATGAGAAGTTTCGAAGTTGTTTTTATGAATATAACTATTTTTTCTCATATAAACCTGATAATATATTCAATATCTTGCTTTCTAAAATTAAATTAGAAAATCATACTGAAATAAATAAAGCTCTTTTTTTACAAGCGTTAACTTATATCCCATTTGGTTATGATGAGAATATTGAAAATTATAAAGATAAAATTGAAAAATTGAAAAAGATATCAGATAAGTATGGATTTAATAATGAGCTGGCATTTAGGCTTAGTGATAAATTGCCTGAATGGATGATAGAGAATAAAAAAGAAGATAAAAAAGATGAGCTTGAAAGACTAGAGATTTTGAATAAAAATGAAGAATATTTTACTAAGCGCACAGGTATAGAAATATCAACTGCTTTCGGTGACTTGAAATATATATCCGATTTAATCTATATTGATAGTGAGATTAAAGAAGAAACAGAATATCTCAGTAAAGAGACATTTGTTAGACTAAAAAGGGTACTTAAAAATTTAATTTATCACAATTCCATAGATAAATCACTGACTATCCTTGATTCACTATCAAAGCTTACAGAACGAGAACGTTATATAGAACAGGTATATTATACATCTTTGGCGCTAAATAATTTTGAAGACCATAGCCTTTTTAGCAAAATAGATGAAAGTTTGTTAGAATATTTATATATTGTAAGTTTGATGCATAATAATGTTGGAAATATTGTCGAGAGTAATTTTAGTGAAAATTTTGAAAAAGTAAATATAAATAGTGTCGAAGAAATATTAAAAACGTATATTCAATTAATTATTGAAAAGCATTATCTTGATTTAGAGTTTGTGTACACAGATTTTATAGCTAATGAGAGGGATTTTAAAAAGTTAAAACGCATTGCTTTTTCAAGGCAACGGGGTATGGGAATATTGCAAGAAACATTGTTAAAGGCTATTTTATCTACCTATGGATTTGAGATAAGCATAGGTAAATTAAAAGAGATTCATAGCTGTATTAACAAAGAGCATAATAATGATAGTGTTATAAGTGCATTAATATATTTGCATGAAGACAAAAAAAACCAATTCACAAAACAAATGGCTAGTGCATTGCATGAAATATTTGACTATACTAGTTTTTTTGAAGATATCTCTTCTGAATGGAAAATTAAAGTCATTGATTATATGTTTACAGTATTTGATACGGAAAAATCGATAGAACATGTAAGTGGATTCCAATCCTCACTATCTCAGTGTGCAAGCTTTTTAAGAGATGTGATTAAAACACTTAATATTTTAGAGTTAAAAGCACTGTATGTATTGCATAATAGTGAAACTAACATTTGGCGCAATAGAATTTTAAATGAGATTGATACAAAAGAACAGCAAGATGCAGATCAAAATTTTGATAGGTACTCGATTGATAAATTAAAAAACTTTGTACTTAGTAATGCAGTCTTGTCAAAAGAGGATTTTTTCTCTGATATAACTATAAAATTAACTACCCTAAAACAAGAGATTGAAGGTAATAGAAATAATGAAAAAAATCAATTTTACAATGAAGATGGAAGCTCTAAAAATGAAGAATCCTGCCGTGATGCTATACTTCAAAAACTCAATGATAAATATGGATATGACATTGAGAGTAGCAAAGAAAAACATGAAGCAGATAACAGAGTAGATATCAATATTAGATATAAAGCTAATCTTGATTATGAAGTACAAATAGAATGCAAAAAAGATAAAAATAGAGATTTATATAAGGGAATTAAAAATCAACTTATAGATAAATATTTGTCATCTAAGGTTGAATTTGGTATTTATTTAATTTTTTATTTTGGCGATAAGGCTAATAAGGATGACATGTTAGTAAAAATTAAAAAGTCAGTACCTGATGACTATAAAGGTAATATTAAAATAATATGTATTGATTTAGTTAAATGAAAAATACTATTCTTTATTTATCCTGCCACTTATGGCATAATAAAAGAAAAGGATACACTATGAAAGACAAGATTTACTTCATAAAGTAGAACAGCGTAAGTCAGAAGTAGGCATAACACTAGAAAACCTTGCGAAGCTTAGCCATAATGGTGTACGCACTGTCCATAGGTTTTTTGCTGGAGAAGATGTAAAGCTAAGTACCATCGAGAAGATAACCAATACACTAGGACTTGACTTTGCAGGCAATGAAACACTTACACTCAAAGAACTTAACAAACAACGTGCAAAAGAGAAAGCCCTTTTTATGGCATCTTTGGTGCAAAGTACTTCTGCCTTAGAGATGCAAGGACTAGAAGTAGATGGACTCAGTAAGGTCATACATAAGTTTGAAAAAGCGTTTTTGCTAGGAGAGTATCAAGATAGACTTTGGGTAGCGTAATGATAGATACTTCAGGACTCAAACTCTCTAAGCATACAAAGTTACACACTAAGAGAGATATATACGCAAGAGGCACTTAACATTGCAAATGCTACACTAAAATATCTCTCTTCAGAGCCTACAAATAAAGTTGCACCCTTTACCTATGTATGGTTACTGACATTGCATGAGGAAATGTTAGGTGAAGTATGGGAGTGGGCAGGGAAACTGAGGCAGCGTGAACTCTCCATTGGTATCAAGGCATATCTTGTCTCTACAGAATTGAAAAAGTTAGTGGATGACATAGAGTACTAGAGCAAATATAAAACATATGATACCATCGAGATAGCAATACGAATACACCATAGAGCTGTACATATACACCCCTTTCAAAATGGAAACGGACGCTGGTCTAGAATATTAGCCAATATTTACTTGCGTAAAAATGAATTTATGCCTGTACATTGGCAAGAAGATTCATTGGCAAAAGAAAATCCTTTACGTACAAACTACATTCTGGCATTAAAAATGGCAGATAGGGGTGAGTATGTTGAATTAATTGAAATGCATAAGGAGATGTATTGAGTTTTATCTCCCTTTAAACATAATAAGATAAAATTCCTTTGTAAATAAAAATTATCTTTAAGGAAAACATATGTTAGTAACAAAAAAAGCTCCAGATTTCACAGCAACTGCTGTACTTGCAAACGGTCAAATAGTTGAGGATTTTAATCTCATGGATAACCTAGGTGAAAAAGGTGCAGTACTTTTCTTCTACCCACTAGACTTTACATTTGTATGTCCTTCAGAAATCATTGCATTTTCTAAAAGAGCAGCAGACTTTAGAGAAAGAGGCGTAAATATTATTGGTGTATCTGTAGATAGCCAATTTTCACACTTCGCATGGAGAGAAACACCAGTAAATGAAGGTGGTATTGGTAAAGTTGATATGCCACTTGTAGCTGACCTTAACAAACAAATTTCTAGAGACTATGATGTTCTTCTTGATGATGCAGTAGCACTTAGAGGTTCTTTCCTTATAGATGCTGATGGTACAGTAAGACACGCAGTAATCAATGACCTTCCACTAGGAAGAAACATCGATGAAATGATCAGAATGGTAGATACAATGCTATTTACTAACGAGCATGGTGAAGTATGTCCAGCTGGTTGGGTTAAAGGTGATGAAGGTATGAAAGCAACAACTGAAGGTGTAGCTGACTATCTTGATAAGCACGCTAACGAACTATAATCAGTTTATAATACTCCCCCTTTTTGTGGGAGTATATAGTTAAATCTATGCTGTTAGCTTTAACTATATAAAACTTATCTCTAAAGGAGATTTCATGACAGACTATGCAACACTCCTTAAAGAGAGTGGACTTAAAGCTACTTTTCAACGTATGAATATGCTTGAGAGTATTGAAAATAATGGACACATGTCTATAGATGCAATTTATGAAGAAGTAGTAAAAAAACATCCATCACTTTCGCTGGCAACAGTGTATAAAAACATTATCCTTATGGTAGAAAATACTGTATTGGTTGAAGTACCTATAGAGGGCAGAAAAATAAAATATGAGCTTGCTAAAGTAGACCATATACACCTTGTATGTACAAAGTGTGGAGAGGTAGAAGATAGACCACATAATGTCAATGCAGATGCAGTATTTTCTTCTATGACAAAAGATGAAAACTTCTCTTTATCTAAACAACAAATAAATCTTTACGGGGTTTGTGCACATTGCCAAGAGGCGATAGCTTCTTAAAGTGCAATAGAGGGGTTAGAATTTAAACAGAACCTTGTATTTAAGTTCTTGTTTACTTAGCGCACCAAAATCTTTACTATCGATACTGTAAGGGTCTGTTCCCTCTACAAAATAGGCATTATTTTCAATGAACTTTACTTTTTTTATCATGGCACCGTAGTTATCTTTTTCAAAGACTACAGTGTCATCGATGTTTACTTTTGTACTTTTAAATATTTTACGGCAAACAACTCTCTGCCCATCTTTATAAAATGGATAGAGAGAGTCACCAGATATTTTAAATATTTGGAGCATTAAAGTACAGGGTATACCACATCTTCATTAGGTGCATAAGGAGACTTAGCAACTTTTGTTTTCACACCTTTTATTTTCCAAAAGATTTCTGCAAATTTATTGACTTCTGCTAAAAGCTCCATTGCTTTCTCTCTTGAAACTTTTTGTTTTGCTGCTCCACCTAACATCATGATATTATGAACAATAGTATGAATCTCTGGATTATCAGCTATTTGTGGCGCTTTGATAAAGTCACCCCAAATGATAGCTATTTCGTCTTTACATTTAATAGCTTCTGTTTCTTTTACTGCAATATATCTTGACATATTGTTTTGGTAGAGTGCTTCACCTAGAGGCTCTTTTGTTTTTACACCTACTTCCATTAAGTCAACCATTCTTACAACTGATAGTGCTGCAATTTGAGCTACTATTGGATCATAAATACCACAAGGCACATCACAATGTGCTTTTACTTCTTTTAATTTAAACATTTTTATATCCTTTGTTAATTATGTTAGCAAATTAAGTATAGTTATATAAGAATAAGAATTAACTTAAACTGAAAGAGTTTTACCAAAGAAAAATCTTTGATAGAATATGAAGCATTATTTAAAGAGTAGAGAACCTACACGAACAAGATTTGCACCACACTTTATGGCAAGTTCATAATCTGAACTCATACCCATCGAGCAGATAGTCGCACCATCTTTTTGTAGTTTTTCATAGATACTATAGGTGTCTTCAAAACTTTTTTGTATAAGGGTAGAATCTTCCGTATGAGCACCTATGGTCATGATACCTTTAAGTTTTATATTTGGGCAGGTCTCTTGAATAGTTTGGTACATGTCGTAAGCTTCTTCATTAGAAAAACCAGATTTACTTTTTTCATTTGCTGTATTGACTTGAAGAAGACAGTGCATATTTGTTTCTTTTAGCAAAAGTTTTTTGTTAAATTCTATAGCAAGTTCCAAACTGTCAAGTGACTGCATAAGTGTAGGACGAAGATCTATAAGATTGTTGATTTTGTTCTTTTGTAAAGAACCTATCATATGCCACTGTAGAGGTAGTTCTTCCAATGCATACATTCGAGCTCCCAGCTGCTGTACTTGATTTTCACCAAAGGCACGTTGTCCCAAATCGTAAAGTGTAGCAATATTTTCTACATCCGTATATTTGCCTACAGCTACAAGTTGAACAATGTGGTGTTCACTTACGGTGATACGTGCTTGTTCAATGTTCCAAATTACTTTATCCAGGTTTGCTCTTAAGTGTTCTTTATCTAATACATTCATTTTCTTTTATCCTACTAATCGATTGATGTCATTGTATAGCCCTAGCAGCATAAGGGAAATGAGCATAACCCAACCTACAATGGTAATATATGTCATTACTTTTTCACTGGCAGTTTTCCCTGTAAATATTTCATAAAGATTGAACATAATGTGTCCCCCGTCCAAAGCAGGAATGGGAAGTAAATTTAAAACTCCTAAGTTTACTGAAATAAGCGCTGTAAAAAAGAAAAGTGCCAGTATCCCAGCGGAGCTTGCTTGAGCCGTGACATCTACTATAGTTATGATACCACCAAGTTTGTCTGTTCCTACTACACCTGTAAGTATTTTTTCTACACTTTGTACGATGAGGAGTGAGGCTTTTTTTGTTTCTTCCCATGCATAGTCAAGACCATCCATCAATCCAAAATAAACAGTTGTCTGTTCGCCCGATGGGCTGATACCTATAATACGTCTTGTGATTTTTTCACCAAAGACATTTTTATCATCTATAATCTTTGGTGTAAGCTGTAATGTAACAAGTGTTTGATTACGATCTACTATAAGCGTAATTGTATGTTTTGAGTCATTAATATGTTTTCCGATATTTTCCCAATAGAGTATGTTAATACCATTAATTTGGACTATTTTGTCATCTTTTTTAATGCCCGCAGTATAGGCAGGCGTATCTTCTCCTACGGTGCCCACATAAGGCAGTAGTTTTGGTACACCTAGATTTGCTATAGCAAAATACAGAATGAAAGCCAGTAAGAAATTGGCAAATGGACCTGCAAGTAAAATAACAATACGTTGCCATGGTTTTTTACTGTTGTATGAGTCATCATCATAAGAAATATTTGTAGGGTCAGTATCATCCTGACCTTTCATTTTTACATAGCCACCAAGGGGAATTGCAGAGATACTCCACTGGGTTTTACCAATCATTTTTGAGTAAAGTTTTTTGCCAAAACCTATGCTAAATACATCTACCTGCACACCAAAATAACGTGCCGCTGCAAAGTGTCCTAATTCATGAAAAAAGATCAGTATTGATAAAACGATAATTGCAACTAAAATGCCCATAAAATTCCTCTGTTTGGATATAGGGAATTATAGCCAAGTGTTGTAAAAAATTGATTAAACTTAAGTATTAGACTAGTTTGGCTACTTCTATTTTTTGGGCTTCATCTGCACGTAGTGCAATGTGTGTTGATCCTACTAGTATTTCAATGGTCTGTTTACCTAAAGAATGCCCTTTGACTGTGAGTTCTTCTCCACGCATGACACCAAATGAATTTAATCGGTCTTTTAGTGCTTTGTCYGCGTGTATTTTTACAATCAAGACTTTGTCGCCTTTTTTTAAGTCACTTAAGTACATTTTTTCTCCATTACGTAATCATGAGTGTCACTCGGTAAGCAATAAAGCTTAAAACCCAAGCAGTGATAGTGGTCGAAATAAATAAATATAGAAGGTATTTCCATCCACCTGCCTCCCGCGTAAATACCATTGAAGCAGCCAAACAAGGTAGATAAATCATAACAAAAACAATAAATGCAACTGCTGAGGGAAATGGTATGTTCTCTTTTATTTGTTCGATGAGACCTTGGTTACCTTCATCTACTTCGTCACCAAGTGCATAGAGGACACCAAGTGTTGAAACAACGATTTCTTTGGCCGCAAGTCCGGCTTCAAGTGCGACTGCCATACGCCAGTCAAATCCAAGTGGAGCAAAGAATGGTTCTGAAGCATGACCTATCTGACCCAGATAACTTTGTTCTAGATGTGCAAGTGACAGATCGTTTCTAAGTTTAGATTTTTCATCTTCAGTGAATACCTGTGCTATTTTGCTTTCATACACTGCTGTAAGTTCATGGYTTTTAGGATAGTTAGATGCAAACCAAATGAGTATAGAGGCRGCCAATATAAAGGTACCTGCTTTTTTCAAATATGATTTTGCCTGACCATATACTGTGTGCCAAATGAGTTTCAATGATGGCATACGATACTTTGGCATCTCCATAACAAAGGGTTCATCTTCACCTTTAAATACCAATGTTTTGAGTACTTTAGCGGCTATCAAACCCAAAAGAGCACCAGAAATATAAATGATAAATAAAATATTTCCCGCTTGTTCTTCTGCAAAGAAAGCTCCGGCAAACAATACATAGATAGGTAATCTCGCACCACATGACATGAAGCTTATAATGAAGAGTGTAATAAGTCGATCTTTTTCGTTTTTAAGTGTTCTTGCTGCCATATATGCTGGAACAGAACATCCAAACCCAGTGACAAGAGGGATGAAACTTTTACCATGTAAACCAAACTTATGGAAAAAACCATCAAGTAAAAATGCAACACGGCTCATATAACCAGTAGTTTCAAGAAGTGCAATACCTAAAAATAAAATCACGATATTTGGTAAAAATAGTATGACAGCACCTACACCAGCTATCATACCATCTGCAACAAGTGAACCTAGTTCACCATCACCAAGGACAGCTTTGGCTTGATTTCCAAGCCACCCAAAAACTGCATCAATGTAATCCATCGGGATGCTCCCAAGCTCAAAAGTAAGTTGAAACAGTCCCCACATAAAAAATAAAAAGAGTGGAATTCCAAGTATTTTATTTATCAGTAGATTGTCTATTTTTTGGGTAAGTGTTTTTGCCTGTATGTCTTTAACGGACATCACTTCCATTTTTGCACCTTTTGCAAAGGCAAAGTGTTCGTCTGCAAAAATTTCATCTAAGTCTTTGGTCTTATGATGTAGATAAAGGTGATTGAGACCTCCTCTAACGATAGGCAACAATTCTATCCAGATGGGTTCATCATGCATTATTTTATAGATTTCATCATCTTCTTGTAAAAGTTTGACGGCAAGGTGACGGAAAGGAAGGGTAGATTTATAGTTTTTTTCTTTCATAAAAGAGACAATATGTTCTACTTCTTCTTCAATAGGATCAGAATAAACAATTTTTGAAGTTGGTACATCTTCTTCAAAAACTTTTATGATGGTTTCTTTGAGTACTTGGATACCTTCTTTGGTAGTTGCGGATGTCTTGATACAGGGTACACCCAAAATAGCTGAAAGTTGTTTTTCATCTATTTCGATACCTTCTTTCTTAGCCTCATCACTCATATTGAGTGCAACTATCACTTTTTTTCCTGTTTCTAGAAGTTGTGTGGTAAAGAGTAGGTTTCGTTGTAAATTTGTAGAATCTACAACATTAACGATGATATCATATTCGTCACTTTGTAAAAAACTTTTAGTTACTTTTTCTTCAATGGTATATTCTGTTAGAGAGTAAGCTCCAGGTAAGTCAATTATATGTGTTTTATATGCTTTATTTTGTGCATTATTTAAAAGAGTAAATTCTACTTCTGTCTTATCGACAGTAACTCCGGAAAAGTTACCTACTTTAAGTTTAGCATTGGAGATAGCATTTATGAGAGAGGATTTTCCTACATTTGGTTGTCCTGCCAAGGCGATGATGATTTGTTCCAAAATGTTCCTTCAAAAAAGCTACTGCAATTAATTTCTGAAGTATAATAAAAAATCCCTTAAGTAAGCTTAAAATGAAAGTTATTATCATTAATGTATTATGTTGGTGCTAAAATGAAAAAGGGGGCATAACGCTAAGAGATAAACACTTTACTTTTTATAAAGTGTTTAYGTGATMTTTAAAATTTATCTTTAAAATTTATAATTTGCATAGAATTCAAGTACAYTGGTATTATCAAGGGCACCAGTATTGTYTTTATTGTTTGAATATACAGTAGTGAAGTCAATTGCTTGTGTAATATCATACCCTAAGATAACATTTGTTTCATGACCATTATCAAAATCAGCATAAGAAACTGTAGCAGAGATTCCAGCAAATGTCGTTGATGCTGATACTTTAAATGCATCTAAGTCCTGACCATTATATTGGTCAGCAACTGACATATTCCAAGAATTTACATAAAGGTTGTTCCATCCAATGTATCCTGTGACACCATCTATAAGTCTGTTGTATGCTGCACTCAAATCAATGCCTGCTAGTGTTGTTGAAATTCTTGCACCAAATGCACTTGAGTCCGTTCCAAAACCTGTATCAAAACTTGTTGATACATATTGGGCTTCTAATGCAATGCCTGAAAAAGTATAGCCTGCATCTGCATAAACCTGTGTATAGTTAGCCGCATTAATATCATAGTACCAAATATTTGCATCAAATCCTTCACTGTATGTCGCACCGACAGTCCAGTTGTCTCCATTTAAGTCTGCAAATGTTTCACCAGTATTATTTGCTCTATATTTATCGATGTATGATGCGACTAAACTWAGACCACCAATAGACGCATTTGCTAATGTATATGCCTCAAACGAGCCAGGTGCAATCAACCAGTCATATCCTTGTAGCATTGGGGTACCAAGTAGTTGACGACCTGCAATCAATGTAGTATCTGCATAGGTTGCAGTAATATTTGCTACATTAAAGTATCCGCCGGTTTCTTGAGCATCTAGATATCCTCCAGTCCATGTGTCAGTTCCATTTCCTATAGTATTACCCAAACTTGTGTAGCCAATAGCTGTGAAGTTAGCAGTAATATTGTCAATAATATTATGTGATACATCTAGTGTGATAGCTGCAGCAGATTCTGATGCACCTTTAGAGAACATATCAGCAGTTGCTTCATTATCATTTGTAATATAAATAAGTGATGCTTTACCCGAAATAGAAGTAGAGCTTTCAACTACAGCAGGCGCTTCAACCACTGGTTCAACTGGAGCTATGTCTCCTCCCGCAAATGCTGTACTTATTGCCAATACAGTTACTAAACTTAATTTTGTCATCTTTTTTCCTTGTTTTTTCATAATAAGATAAAAAAGTATACAAAAATAATTGTATAGAAAGTACAAGATATTGATTAAATTTTAAGCAATTGACTTTAAGAGAGAGGAATATTTTTAAAGAAGTCTCTGACATATTCATAGCCTGAATAGAGTGTCAATGCAACGGCACTCCATAAAAGAAGTTCAGCACCAGGCCATTCCATCAGTAAAAAACCTATGGCAATCATTTGCACCACGGTTTTGACCTTACCTGTCCATGATGCAGCGATATCAAGCCCTTGTGAAACAGAGGAAACCCTTAGTCCAGTAATGAAGAGTTCACGTGTGATAATGAGAAAAATAGCCCACTCGGAAGCGCGGTCAAGCATCATGAGTCCTAGAAATCCAGCTAGGGTAAGCATTTTGTCCGCAAGAGGGTCTAAGATTTTTCCAAGGGTAGTGATTTGGTTAAATGTACGGGCGATATACCCATCAAAAAAATCTGTAGTTGAAGCAAGAACAAAGATGAATGCTGCGATATAATCAAGCCAAGAGTAATGAATCTCCGCAAGTAGTTGGCTGTCACGATTGACCAGTAGAAAGAACATTACTGGTGCGAGTAGAAGACGTATGAAAGCAAGAGTATTAGGTACATTGAACAAGATGGCTACCTTTATTTGTGATATGTTAACGGAACGTTGTTCCACCATCTACGACAAGTGTTTGTCCTGTAATCCAAGATGCTTCATCGGTACATAGAAAATAGATAGATCCTGCAAGATCATCAGGGCTTCCCATTCTATTTACTGCAGAACGTTTAATGGTTTCTGCTTTTACTTCTTCATAGTTTGTAAATGCCTTAAGTGCATCCGTATCTATGGGCCCACCCGATACTGCATTCACACGTATACCCATTTGACCTAATTCTACTGCTGCATACCGGCTCATCGCTTCGACAGCTGCCTTGTTGGTACCGTGACCTGCATAGTTTTCAATATAGATAAGGTTACCTGTGGATGAAAGTGTGACTATAGCTCCACCTCCCACTTTTTCCATACGTACAGCAGCTTCTTGTGAACCACGTACAAAAGCACCTACTGTCGCAGTGTAGATATTTGTCAGTCCTTTTGCAGGACGAAGTTTCATAAATTTACCATATCCACCTATAACAGGACGTCCGTATATCATAGCATTTGATACAAAAAAGTCTACCCTGTCAAAATCTTCATCAATCGCTTGAAATAGTGGTTTAAATTCATCAAGTTTTAAAATGTCAAGCGAATATGCTCTTGCTTTAATACCGTATTTATTTTCTAAGTCGGYGGCAATTTTATTTGCTACTTCTTGGTTAGAGTTGTAAGTAAATGCAATATTTACGCCATTTTTTGCAAATTTCTCTGCTACAGCTTTACCGATACCTTTGGTTGCACCTGTGATAACAAGTGTTTTACCTTTCATGTTTGACATTATGCAACTCCTGCAATTTTATATTTTTTCATAACTTCTTCGATTTTTTTCATGTTTTCTGTACTTGGTGCAACCAGTGGAAGTCTATATTCAAGTGTYGGGGTRAGACCGGCAATGTACATCGCTGCCTTGATTGGRATAGGGTTACTTTCACAAAACAGTACTTTATTGATTTCAAAAAGTTCATCATTGATGGCTTTGGATGCTTTTAAATCACCCTGAAGTGCTGTATGTGCCAGTTGTGCTTTCATATCGGGTAAAAGGTTGGAAGTCACAGAAGTTATTCCTTTGCCACCACTTGCGAGTACAGGAAAGTCAATAACATCATCGCCAGAGAAAACATACAAATTAGGGACTTTAGCCAGAAGTTCAACAGTACGTTCTATGGATCCTGTTGCTTCTTTGATGCCCATGATGTTTTCAACATCATCAAAAAGTCTCTTGACGGTATCTGGTAAGATATCTACACCTGTACGCCCAGGTACATTGTAAAGCATAAAAGGTACTTTTACAGCACTTGCTATGGCTTTGTAGTGCTGGTAAAGTCCTTCTTGACTAGGTTTGTTGTAGTAAGGACTTACTGAAAATATGGCATCAACACCACATGCTTCTGCATGTTTGGCAATGTCTATGGCTTCATGTGTAGCATTACTTCCTGCACCGGCAAGTACTTTTGACGTACTGCCTTTACAGACTTCTACAGCAATCTCTATACATCTTTTATGTTCATCATGGCTCAGTGTTGCTGATTCTCCAGTAGTGCCAACTGGACATACTGCATCGATACCATTGTCAATTTGTCTTTGTATAAGTGTCGCATAAGTTGCTTCATCTAAAGTACCGTTTTTAAATGGCGTAATAAGTGCAGTGGTCGCACCTGTGATGTAATTATTCATAGGTTGTCCTATTATTTAGTTTCTTGTTTTTTTAGTATTACAGTGGTTGAGAAATCGTGGTCAAAATACTTTTTAGCAATACTTTGAATATCTTTGAGTGTAATTTTATCTAATTTCTCTTCATATTCAAGTAAAGGTTGGATATTCCCTTTGACATAGTAGTCACCATAAAGCCCTGAAACTGAAGCTGAACTCTCCAAAGAGTAGATAAATTCTGCTTTTGTATTGATCTTAACTTTATCAAGTTCTGCTTGTGTGACATTACCATCTTTCAGTTTATCGAGTTCTAGCAGTATTTCTTTTTCAACAGTTTCCAATGATGCACCAGGTGCAACCATAGCCATGATGAGAAATACACCAGGATCAGTTAGTTCCATGTTGTATCCATAGATTTGATTAACAAGTTGTTTTTCATTTACAAGTGTTTTTTCAAAACGTGAACTTTTCCCAGAACTTAAAATTTGAGAAATAGCAGAGAGTGTAACTTGATCTTCATGTTCATAATTAGGTATCGCATAGGCAATAGCAATAGTATCTACTTGATTACTTTCTTTATGTAAGATGGCTCGTTTTGCTCCGTCTACTTTTGGCTCAACTGCAATGACTTTTGGAATTTTATGTTTGTTTTCTATTTTTCCAAAATATTTTACAGCCTCTTTAAATACTTCTTCTTTATCAATGTCTCCTGCAACAATAAGGATTGCATTGTTTGGTTGATAGTATCGTTCATAAAAATTTCTAATATCTTCTATTTTCCATGTGAGAATATCTTCCATAAAGCCAATAGGAAGCCAATGGTATGGGTGGTATGTAAAATGCGTGTTAAAAAGTCTGAAATATAGATACCCCATTGGGTTATTRTCYGTTCTGAGTCTTCKCTCTTCTGCTACGACRTCACGYTCTTTTTGAAACTCAACGTCWGTRAGYTTAAGATTRTGCATAAGTTCAGCAAAGAGGTCAAACGTCATAGAAAGGTTTTTACTTGCTGTTTTAATATAATAGTGTGTTTTATCAAAGCCTGTTGCGGCATTGTTGACCCCACCACGACTTTTTACTATGGTGTCAAATTCACCTTCTTTGAGYTTATCTGTCGATTTGAAGCTTAAGTGTTCAAGCATATGAGCCATACCACTTTTTCCCATCACTTCGTTTCGGCTACCTACTTTGTAATAGATATCAGTTGTAATAACGCCTGAGTYGTTGTCCATAGGRATGACAACGATCTGCATACCGTTGTCTAAGGTTTTTGTAAAATGTTTTGGCAATGAGTTGGCCATGATTACTCCTGATAGTAACAATAGCACAAAGGCTATTTTAGTAAAGAATGATTGTTGTTTCATTTCCAATCTGCTCCAATCGCTTCAGAGATATGGTTATAACCATCTTTTTGTAAAAGTTGGATGAGTCCTTCATTAATCTCTTTAATGAGAGCCGGACCTCTGTAGATAAGCATACTGTAAATTTGAACCAGTGAAGCACCAGCTTTGATACGTTTATAGGCTTCTTCTGCAGAGTCTATACCCCCAACAGAGATTAGTAATGTCTTGCCATAGAGTTCTTTTCCTATAGCACGAAAGAGTGCATAAGATTTATCAGTAAGTAAAGCACCAGAGATACCACCAAAATCTTTAGCATGCTCTGTAAGGGAATAGTCTATAGTGGTATTAGTGGCTATGATACCTGCTGCACCAGCCTCAACGGCAGTTTTACAAAGTGTTACAGCATCTTCATGTTCCATATCCGGTGCGATTTTAAGAAGTACGGGTTGTGTGGTTATTTCTTTTGACAGTTTAAAAATAGCTTTTATGAATGCTTCATTTTGTAAATCTCTTAGTCCTGGTGTGTTTGGTGAGGATATATTGATAACAATGTAGTCACCGTAGTTTTTGAATGCCCTAAAGAGTATTTCATAGTCATCTAGTGCTTCATTCTCAGAGGTATGTTTGTTTTTACCAATATTGATACCTACAGGGTAGTCAAAGAAATACAGTTTTTTGAGTCGCTGGAGCATGTAGTAACTGCCCTTGTTATTAAAACCCATAGCATTTTGTATAGATTGGTCTTCGATAAGTCTAAACAGTCTTGGTTTAGGGTTTCCATTTTGAGGTTTCGGTGTGACAGTACCTATCTCAGTAAAACCAAATCCCATAGTAGGCATGGCAGTGATATATTGACCATTCTTGTCAAATCCTGCACCCAATCCTACAGGGTTTTGGAATGTTGTGCCAAAAATATCTTGTCGAAGCATAGGGTGAGTAATAAAATACTGATTTGCCATAAAACGTAAAAGTATGGGAAAATGTGCAGCTGTTCTTAGTCCAATACTGGCAAATGTATGTGCAGTTTCAGGATCTACTTTGAAGAGCATTTTTTTGAGGGTTTGGTAAGAAAGAAATGACACTACAACCTCCATAATAAGTTGTATGTATTATAGCTAACTCTAATAAAAGTAATGTAAGCCAAATGAAGCACCCTGCATACTGCGTAAGGGCGCAAGTTCTTCTATYTTATTATAGTGGTATGAAAAATCTGCATCTATGTTGTCTGTRACATAGATAAGGAAACCRAAGTTACCTCCVTARTAAAAWCCATTRTTRTCTTCWGTAAGAAARTCYKYATARTGWAGATAACCYACWKWWGCWCCWARRTAGGGTCTKACYTCAGGRTATCCAAACATRTCATCCATAAGWATTTTRTCTATTTCAATGGAGAAGGTTTGAAAATTATTATTTCCAGAAATGGTGAACATCGTACGCCAATCTAAAGTTTGCTTTCCGTAACGTAATCCAAAACTGGTTTCTTTAGGATTGGGAATATTTGTAGAAGATTCAATAGCTACTTTGTCTGAAGAGAGTGTAATACCAAGAAAAGGGAATTTTTCAGCAGAATCTTTTGGGAAAAGTGTTGTTACTAACAATACAAAGAGAACGATAAGCTTTGACATAAACTTCTCCAAAAAATATTGATTAATATATAATTACTGTTATAGTACCTATATTTATGTTAAAAAAATCTTATAAGGTGTTTGTGGATAATTTTTTATAGCTAGGACATTCTTTTAGTAAAGCAGTATGCGTACCGCTACAGAGTATCTTTCCGTCTTGAAATACCAAAATGGTATCTGCATCTTCAATGGTACTGAGTCTATGCGCCACAGTAAATGTAATAATGTTATCTTTCAGTGCATATAGGGCTTTTTGGATAAGCGCCTCACTTTTATTGTCTAACGCTGAGGTTGCTTCATCAAGTATGAGAACATCAGGGTTTTTATAAAGTGCTCTAGCAAGTGCTATACGTTGTCTTTGTCCACCAGATAAATTATCGCCACTTTCAGATAGAAGTGTATGTATGCCGTTTTCTAACTTCTTGATAAACTCTAAAGCATAGGCTTTTCTCAATGCCTCAATAACACGCTGTTCATCCACCTTTTCACCATAAGCAACATTGGCAGCAATAGTGTCATTAAAAATATAAATACGCTGTGTGACATAGGCAATTTTTCGGTGTAAAGAGGTGAGTGTAAATGTTTTGTAATCCTGTCCATTGATACGTATCTGTCCGGCACTCGGATCATAAAAACGAACAAGTAGACTTACAAGTGAGCTTTTACCTGCACCACTGTTTCCTACTAAGGCTATAGATTCACCTTTTTTTGCCTCAAATGAAATATTTTTAAGTGCAGGTACATCATTATAATTTAAAGCTATATTTTGAAAAGAAATCGTTTCAATTGTTTTAGAAAGTTCATCTGCACCTGCAATGATGGTAGGTTTCGTATTGAGAAGTTCATGCATACGGGTGTTAGCAGTAATGGCGTCTTGTGCTTTGTTGTACAATGAGGAAATACGTTTTATAGGGGTGTATAGCATGAAAAGTGCAGTAGCAAAAGCAAAAAAAGCTCCCACAGTCATGTGTTCGTCTATCACTTCTTTCCCACCTATGTAGATGACCAAGCCAATGGCTACAGAGCCTAAGATTTCCATGATGGGTGATGTGAGGGCATTTGTTTTTATCTGTTTCATAATGAATTTAAACACATTCTGATTTTCAGTGGCAAAACGTTTTTGTTCATAGTCTTGTGTTGAGTTAGATTTAATTACTTCAATGTTTGAAAGTATTTCTCCAAGTCGTGAAGTCATATCTGCGGTACTTTCTTGTGAGAGTTTTGAGTATTTACGCATCTTTTTTGCAAGTTTTGTTAAAGGGAAAATAGCAATAGGCATGATAATGAGAAAATAAAATGCAAGTTTGGGACTCTCATAAATAACATATCCTGTAAGTGCCACTATAGTTAAACTTTCTCGTATAAGATCTGGGATGATATTGGCAACCACGACTTGTATACGGGTAATGTCATTGGTAACACGAGAGAGTATTTCTCCTGTATGCATAGACTTGAAAAATTCCATATCTAAGTAGCTAAGGTGGGAAACAAGTTTGTTACGCAGTTTTCGTACAACATCTTGACCGATATATGAAGTATAGTAAGTTTGTATATATCCACCGATACCTTTAAGTGTAAAAACCCCCACTAAAAGAAAAGGCATAAGTGCAAGCATCTTTTCATCTTTGTTGATAAAGACATCATCCAACACGGGTTTAATGAGTTGTGCAGTACCAGCAGTACCTATAGCCACAGCCATCATCCCCAGTACAGCAAAGAAAAACTGTCGTTTATAGCCTGAAAGATAAGGAAGATACTGTCTTAAAAGATCTTTCATACGTTATGCTTTTTCCCAGAGTGTGCCGTCTGCTGTATCCATGATGGAGATACCAAGTTCGAGTATTTCGTCACGTAATGTATCAGAACGTGCAAAATCTTTTTCTTTTTTAGCTTTTGTACGTTCTGAAATAAGGGTTTCTATTTTATTTTTTAGGTTTTCATCTACGCCTATTTGAAAGTAAGAAAAAGGCTCTTTACCTCCAAAACCTAAAAGTGTATCTATAAATTCTATATTTGCCAGAGTCTCTTTTTTAAGTGCCTTATCTTTAGGGTTGGCATCTAATGCATCATTGGTTGTCGCAATCATTTCATCTATGAGAGAAAGTGAAATGGAGATATTTAGATCATCACTCATAGCATCGAGCAGGGCTTTTTTAAATTCCTTATTGACAGAAGAAGATTTACCAGGTGAGACACGTTTTTTGAGTCTATAGAGTTTGTCAAGTCTTTTTTTTGAAGTTTGCAGTTCCTCTTCTGAAAAGTTAAAATCATTTCTATAATATACAGAGTTTAGGTAGTAGCGTAACACTTCACCATCATACACTTTCAGCGCATCTTTTAAGAAAAAGCTGTTACCAAGAGACTTGCTCATCTTTTCTCCGTTTATCTGTACAAAGCCATTGTGCATCCAGTATTTTGCTAGTTCATGTCCTGTAGCACAGCGGCTCTGGGCTGCTTCATTTTCATGGTGAGGAAAGAGTAAGTCGGCTCCGCCACCATGAATATCTATGGTGTACTGTTCATTGCCTTTAAAATGTTTCTCTATCATGGCAGAACACTCTATATGCCAGCCGGGACGACCCGAAGAAAAGGATGTAGTAGAGGCAGTATCAAAACAGATATCATCACTACCTTTGCACGCTTTCCAGAGGGCAAAATCTTTTGGGTTTCTTTTTTCACTGTTATGTTCTACTCGGCTAAGTGTGGCTTTATCATCTGCAACACGGTGTGATATGTTGCCATAGGCACTGTCTTTTGAAGTATCAAAGTAAACATCACCAGTAGAGGTGACATAGGCGATATCTTTATCTATGAGTATTTGTATCATCTGTTCTATGGCTGTAAGAGATTCTGTGGCCTTAGGTTCTATGTCTGCGCGTGCTATGCCTAGTGCATCCATTTCTTCGAGGTATCTTTGTATGTAAAAAGAGGTAAGCTCTTTCATACTTTTACCACTCTCTTCAACTTTTTTGATGATTTTGTCATCAATATCGGTAAAGTTTTTTGCCATAGTGACTTGAAAGCCCAATGCTTTGAATGTGCGTGAAAGCAAATCAAAAGCCAAACTTGCTCTTGCATGACCCAAATGGGCATCATCATATACGGTAGGCCCACAGACATAAATGCTCACTTTACCATCATAGATAGGTTCAAAAGGGAGTTTTGTTTTTTGTACGCTGTCAAAGAGTTGCATAGTCAGTAGAACCTTTACGAGTAAATAATGTTGTGATTATAGCAAATTTATCTAATGAGTGTGAGYARCCAKCYATTAAGCARATAGATRAGGATGGAAAATAACAACATAGCAACGACAAAATAGAGTGAGTTTTTAGAGCGTAAAATAGCTAAAAACTTGTCTGTACCTACTTCTTTTACTGTAAAGAAAAACAACACAAATCCACCKATRCTTCCAGCCAAAGCAAGTCCAGATGCACCAAGTGGATGCATCAGTATTAGTGAAGCAGTGACAGAAGTTACRAGGGAATAGACTGCWATTTTKGCAGCCTTGAGATGCCTGTGTGAAGCATAGAGAAAAAGTGAAAAAAGTTTSGCAAGACCAAAAGGCAAAAGACCTATCATRTACATTTGAAGTACTGAGACGGTTTCTGTGGTTTGAGCAATAGTAAATTTTCCTCGTTCAAATAAGAGCCATACAATGGGTTCTGCTAAGAGTATACCACCTACCATCGCACCTCCTAGCAAAAATGCTAAAAGCCAAAATGCTTTATGAAGATTTTTATACGCATCGTCTTCATGTCCGTTTTTTAATGCTTTGGAAACAGAAGGAAARAGTACGGTAGCTGTAGCTATGGCTATGATRGCAAGAGGAAGCTGGAAGATACGATTTGCATAAAAAAGGTATGAGACCGAACCTGTGACTAAAAAAGTAGCCAGAATAGTGTCGATAAATGCAGAGATTTGTGGCGTTGAATTGCCTAAAATTCCTGGTAAAAAAAGAGAATTAAAGTGBTTTTTHTCYTCTTGAACATCTTTGTCTTTTCTATATTTCCATCCACCTAAAAGAATTTTGTGTAAGTTAAATTTCCGTATGGCAATTAAGTGTACTATCACCTGTAATGCACCACCGATCAGCACAGCAAAGCTAAGTGCATAAGCAACAGTCTGGGGGTCTTCTTTCATATAGAGCCACAGTGCTGCAATCATCGCGATGTTCAAAAGTGCAGTGGACATGGCTGTAGTGACAAAGTGTTCTTTATACTGTAACAAGGTAGCTAAAAAGGTCACTATGAAGATGAGGTCTAAATACCAAAAATTGATGGCAGTCATAGGTGATGTTTTATCTATAAGCTCAGCATCCCAACCCCATGCTAAAAGTTTAGTGATAGGCTCGGGAAAGAAGGTAATAAGTAAAGAAAATGCCATTAAAAAGAGTAAAAACCTTAAAAAGATAGCAGTAGCAAAGACCCCTTTATGTTTTGAAGCGATGAAAGAAGGCATAAAAGCTTGAGTAAAAGCACCTTCAGCGAAGATACGACGAAAAAGATTGGGTAATTTAAAGGCTATAAAGAACATATCTGACCACACAGAAGCCCCTAGTGCAGACGCCATAAGCACATCACGCCCTAAGCCAGTGATACGTGATATGAGTATGCCAAAGCTATTGGTGAAGATGGATTTTAATCGCATGGGACTTCTTTATGATTTCTTAGTTAGGTATTTTAGCGTAAGTAGGTATAATTTTTGATGGCTTATTTAAAACAAAAAACACCAATCACAAGAATATTGGGCATAACAAAAAGACTTTACAGTTTAGAAAAACTTCAAAGTACTGTATTGGCAGAAGAGTATGAAGTCTCTGCACGCACCATACATAGAGATATGCTTAAAGTTTCAGAGATTATTCCTTTAGATAATAACTTAGGTACATGGAGTCTTAATTCATCTGAGTTTACAAGTAATGATAATGCCTTCTATAAGGCGCTACTGTTTTCTTTTGCACAAAATATAGAGATAGAACTTGAGTGCTTAGAGAAGTCTAATGCAAGTAAAGAGAATATTTCTTTTGCAATAGAGTATAAAWAACTACCTAAAAAACTTGGAGAAAACATTGTTAAAGCCATACAAGACGAAAAACAGTGTAGCTTTTCTTACTATCAAAGATAAAGAGATAAGTAAAAGACGCATAGACCCCGTAAAAATATATACTGAGAGTGGACGTTGGTATGTCATCGCGAGAGACTATAAAGATAACAAAATAAAATCTTTTAATCTTAGAAAAATCCAGAAATTTAAACAAGAAATAGAAAATACAACGCTCACTTTAGAAATGAGAGAGATAGCAGATGGTATGAAAAGCATCTGGTCAAGTACAGGTGAGGGTATGTTGGTCAAACTTTATGTACAACCTGAGATTTCTCAGTACATCAAAGATATTAAACTACATAAATCGCAATTTATTTATGATACTCATCATGATGGTGGCTTAGAGGTGCATTGCACAATTACCCATAAATTAGAATTACTTCCTCAACTAAAATACTGGTTACCACGTATCTATGTACTTGAACCCAAATGGTTACAAGATGAGCTTATGAGCGATTTAGAGATTTACAAAGATGAAAGTGTTAGGTTTGACATATAGGTGTCAATAGGTTGTGATAACATATCAGATTGAAATGTTTTAGAGCCATATATTGACATGAGCTATTTTTCCAAGCAGCAAAATGTTTGACAATAAGTTTTGGCAGGTTTAGGTAAATGATAGGGTGAAGTTTTATTGAGGATGACAACTGAATGTCAGAACCTTGCTCGAAAAACTTCAAAAACGATTATTATAGCACTTTCGTGTCCCCACACAAATAAGCTATCTGATATGATAGTGTAATAAACTTTAAGGGAGAATAAAATGGGTCAAAGAATATTGGGTTTAGATATAGGTATAGCATCTGTAGGATGGGCTGTTATAAATTATGACAAAGTAGATGCTACACAAAACAAAATTATAAAATCTGGCGTGCGTATATTTACACAGGCTGAACACCCAAAAGATGGTAGTTCTTTGGCAATGCCCAGAAGATTAGCTCGTGGTGCTAGGCGAACTTTAAAAAGAAAACGTCAACGCATGAAAGCTATTAAAAGACTTTTTATAAATACTTTGTCTTTATCGCACAAAGATTTATTTTTAGGCGAGATAGATGAGACTATCTATAGTAAGCAAGGACGCTTAGATGTGTGGGAACTTAGAGCAGAATCAATAAGCAGAGTATTGACAGCTGAAGAACTTGCGAGGGTGTTGACGCATATGGCAAAGCGTAGAGGATATAGGTCTAACAGAAAAGTAGATGAAAATGGAGATAGTGAAGGTAAAAAGGTTTTAGGCGCCATAGAAAATAATCTATCACTTTTGGAAAAATATGAAACCATAGGTCAAGCTATTTATGAGACTACTAAAGAAACAGGTATTAGAAGAAACAAACAAGATGACTACCTACATAGCATATCAAGAGAGATGCTTTTGGATGAAGTGAATGTAGTATTTAATAAGCAACAAGCATTTAAAAATATTTTGGCTACAGATGAGTTAAGAAATACATACATAGAAATAGCATTTTCTCAAAGAGATTTTGCTTCTGTAGATGGCATGGTAGGTAAGTGTACTTTTGAAAAAGAAGAACTACGAGCTGCAAAGAGAACCTATAGTGCTGAAGCGTTTGTGACCCTGACAAAGCTTATCAATACAAAAGTAGTACTTGAAGATGGAACAGAACGAGGACTAAACAAAGATGAGTTAGAAAAAATCATACTATTGTGTAAACAGAGTGAAAAGCCTAGTTACATCAAAATAAAAGACATTATAGGATTAGAAAGTACATCTAGCTTTAAAAATATAGAAGATTATGAAACAGATAAAGTAAGTGGAGAGTTTTTAAAAAAAACTAGAAAATTTGTTTCTGCTTTTAAAGGCTATCATGAGCTTAGAAGAGTAGTAGAAAAGGTACTTTCTAAGACACATTGGCATAATTTATCACAAGATAGCAAGTTACTTGATGAAATAGGAACAATATTTTCTATACATAAAAGTGATGATAAAATAAAAGAAGCTTTAGATAGCTTGACTTTTTCAATGTTTACAGAAAATGAGATTAATGTAGTAAAAGAAGCTTTGATAGGTTCTATAAGTTTTGACCAATTTATTTATCTTAGTTTGAAAGCATTAGATAAGTTATTACCGTATATGAGAGATGGTAAGCGTTACGATGAAGCGGTTACTTTAGTAGGATATAAAAAAGAGAGTGGTATACAAGAAAAGTTTCTAAGAGCATTAAACAAAGAAGAGCAAAGTGAGCTTACAAATTCAGTAGTAAAAAGAGCGATAGCACAAACACGAAAAGTTATTAATGCACTTATACGTGAGTATGGACAGTTTGATAAGGTGCACATAGAACTTACACGAGAGATAAAGAAAAGCCATAAAGATAGAAATGAGATAAAGAAAGGTCAAGAGAAGTATCAGAAGTTTAAAGAAGAGGTCGTACAAGATTTTATTAAATTATTTGATAGAGAACCCAAAGGTGCAGAGTTACTTAAGTTTAGGCTATGGAAAGAGCAAGATGGCTATTGTGCGTATAGTGGATATATTGGAGAAAAGGCATATATAAAACCTGAAAAACTTATGGCAGATGTAAAGTATGCAGAGATAGACCACATTTTGCCATACAGTAGAAGCCTTGATGATGGACTGAATAACAAAGTACTATGTCTTGCCAAAGAAAATCAAGATAAGCAAAACATGACTCCATTTGAGTATTTTGAGAGTATAGGTAGAGACTGGTACACATATGAAGTACATGTGAAAGCAATGAAAGGCATTAAGAGAGTTAAACGTCAAAGACTTTTAAAAAAGAACTTTGATGAAAACTCTGAAAATGAGTTTAGAGAGCGTAACATAAGAGATACTGCATACATGGCACGGTATATCAAAGGTTTTATAGAAGATAATCTTGAACTGACAAGTAGTGGCAAGAAAAAAGTAATAAGCATCAACGGTACATTGACCAATATGCTTAGGCATAACTGGGGTGTGGGTAATAAAAGTAGAGATACACACTTGCACCATGCTGTGGATGCTATCATCATTGCTTTTGCTACAGACAGTGAAGTGCAGAGACTTTCTACACTTTCAGCCAAAAGAGCTGGCTTTGTTTATGAAAAAAGCGAAGACAAGTCAAAAAGATTTAGATTTACCCCTCCTATAGATGATTTTAGAGATAAGGTGCAAAAGAGTATAGAAGAAATATTTGTTTCTAATGCTCCTAGACGCAAGGTAACAGGTGCTGCACATAAAGAAACAATACGTTCTAAAAGATTAGAAAAAGTTAAAGGTACTTTTGAAGTCAATGAGGGGTTAGCTGAAAATGGTGAAGTNAAGAGAGTAGATATATTTACAAAAGAGAATAAATATCATTTTGTCTATTTATATGTAGCTGATTTTGAGAAAGAAGAACTACCAAATATTACAATAAAAAATATTGAAGTCGATAAGTCTTTTGAGTTTCTGTTTTCTATATTTAAAGATGAGTTAATAGAGATAAAACAAAAAGGGAAAGATGCAATACAAGGGTATATGAAGTTTTCTCTTTCAGATGGTAGATTTGCAATTTCGCACCATTTAGACTCAAAGTTTAATGCTACAAAAAATAGGTTCTCAACAGGTTCCTTAGAATACTTAAAAAAATATCAAGTTGATGCCTTGGGTAATATTCAAGAAGTAAAAAAAGAAAGTCGAGTATCAACTAAAAAAATATTGAAAAAAGAAAAAGAAAAAACACTTAAAAAGAAAAAGAAATAATATTATGGGATGGAGAACAGTAGTTATAACTAAACCTTCTAAAATCTCCATAGAAAATGATCAGTTAAAGTATGCACCTAAAGATGGAGAGGTCATAAGAGTACCTATAGATGACATCTCTGTCATCATCTTGGAAGTGCATCAAGTGACTATAACTTCTGCCTTGATGTCACGGCTTACAGAGTCCAATATAGTCTTATTTACTTGTGATAAGACACATACCCCCAATGGCGTGTTTATACCCTTTCATCAACATAGCCGCTATACACAAGTAGCACATAAACAGATAGCTTGGACAGAACCATTTAAAAAAAGAGTATGGCAAAAAATRGTCTCTCAAAAAGTATGGAATCAGTCAAAGACATTGGAATATATGGGTAAAGAGAAAGTAGGACAATTAGAAGCCTATGCAAAAAAGGTAAAGTCTGCTGACAGTACCATGGTAGAAAGTTCTGCAGCACGCATATACTTCATAGCACTTTTTGGAAAGTTTAACCGTAGAGATGAAAGTGACTGGAGAAACTCAGCTTTAAACTATGGGTATGCACTCATAAGAGGAGCCATATCGAGAAGCTTGGCTGCCCATGGGTTTTTACCTGCTTTTGGACTTTTCCACCATAGTACACTTAATGCTTTTAATCTTTCAGATGACATTATAGAGCCATATAGAGCTTTTGTAGATGTAGTGGTGTCAGAACATTATGAAAATTTTATAGAGCTTCCAGATACTAGGTTTTTACCTGAACATAAAGTAGAGCTGTATCAATTGTTTACTATGAAAGTAGTTATAGGTGATGAATCAACTACACTCCTTAATAGCATAGAAGTATGTGTAACCTCGCTTATGAACGCTACTTTAGAAAAAGATGTAGACTTGTTGAAGCTTCCATACTTGGACAATAGTGATGACTAGCCATGAAAGTAGATTTATGAGATTATTTGTATTTTTTGATTTGCCTACTGGGACAAAAAAAGAACGCTCACAAGCGACTAGGTTTCGTAATATGCTTTTGAAAAATGGATTTATGATGTTGCAGTTCTCAGTTTATGTTCGTGTATGTAAGGGGCAAGATATGGTAAGTAAATATCTTGATATTACTATGAAACACCTGCCGGCAAAAGGACACATACGAGCCATGCAAGTCACAGACAAACAGTATGAGAGAATGCATATTCTCATAGGTGAAGAAACAACAGAAGAAAAAAATGTAGGAATGCAACAACTTTTACTTTTTTGAAGAAAAAAATAGAGAAAAAATGAGAAAACTTAAACAATTTTTGTAAATAAATTTATTTTTAACATAGGGAAATAGTCTCAAAGTATTAGTGTATAAGGGCTAAAAAGCCCCGTAGTATAGCGTATTTGTGTGGGGAAGGGTGCTATAACCAAGCTGCTTCTTTTACTATAGAAGAGAAGAGTATAGCGTATTTGTGTGGGGAAGGGTGCTATAACTCGCTACTAATGATATACAAACTATTTCGAAGTATAGCGTATTTGTGTGGGGAAGGGTGCTATAACACCTTAAACATATTATATAAAAGTTTGCAGAGTATAGCGTATTTGTGTGGGGAAGGGTGCTATAACGAGTATGCCTTTAAATACTCTAATATCATAAGTATAGCGTATTTGTGTGGGGAAGGGTGCTATAACGATGATACATCCGTTAATCAACCCTGACAGAGTATAGCGTATTTGTGTGGGGAAGGGTGCTATAACAGAGCGTAGGTTTTTCATACCATTGTTTCGAGTATAGCGTATTTGTGTGGGGAAGGGTGCTATAACGTTTTTTTATACATATGAATGATATTTCTTAGTATAGCGTATTTGTGTGGGGAAGGGTGCTATAACCTCTTGTTTTTGGGATACAAGCAGATGGGCAGTATAGCGTATTTGTGTGGGGAAGGGTGCTATAACGGTGCGACGCTTCAGGATGTAGGTGTAGATAGTATAGCGTATTTGTGTGGGGAAGGGTGCTATAACTATAACAGGGCTAATTAAAAATGGAATAGAAGTATAGCGTATTTGTGTGGGGAAGGGTGCTATAACTATGTAAAATCAGAGGATAGATACTCAATAAGTATAGCGTATTTGTGTGGGGAAGGGTGCTATAACACAGTGGTCAATACAACGCTGTGCATCTCTAGTATAGCGTATTTGTGTGGGGAAGGGTGCTATAACACTTGGGTAGTCATGGGAGTACTTGGGTATAGTATAGCGTATTTGTGTGGGGAAGGGTGCTATAACTTAATTTCTTGTTCTTGTTATCTTCTGTTATAATTCACCATACTAAAGATAGGAACTGTTATGATAAAAAAACTTGCTATTACGGGAGGTACACATGGTAATGAATATACGGGCGTGTATCTGGTTAAGAAATGGAAATTAAAACCTGAGTTGATTACACGCAGTAATTTTGAAACCATATGTTTGCATACCAATGAACAAGCCATTAAAGAGGTAAGACGTTATATAGACCATGACTTGAACAGATCATTTGGCAGTGTGGATTTGAAAAATGAGACTTTAGAGACACATGAAGCAAAACTTGCCAAACACCTCAATGCACACTTAGGACCAAAAGGAAGTGAAGAGACAAATGTAGACTTCATCGTTGATTTGCATACGACTACAGCGAACATGGGTTTGTCTATCGTTGTAAGTAACGACAGTGTATTGACATGGAAAGCCATCGCTTATTTGTGTCAGGTGGAACCTTTGCTTCGTGTATATCGTTGGCAGGGGGATGAAGAAGGTTCTTTTGTGGACTCCATGTCACCACATGGTTTTGCCATAGAAGTGGGAGCAGTGCCTCAGGGTGTTTTAAGAGCAGACCTGTTTTTGCAAACAGAAGCTCTAATTTATCATCTCTTGGATTTTTTTGAAAAATACAACAATAGCGAAACATTTACATTTTCTAACAGGTTAGAAATTTATGATCATGAAATTTTGGTTGACTACCCACGAGATAAAGAGGGTGATATTACGGCCATGGTACATCAGGAAAGACAAGATAAAGATTTCTTAGCGCTAAAGACAGGTGACCCACTCTTCTTAACACTGTCAGGAGATGTATTCAGATATGAGGGTGAAACACTTTATGCACTTTTTATCAATGAAGCAGCATATTATGAAAAAGGGTTTGCTATGTGTTTGGCTAGAAAGAAATATATAACGATAGAAACATAGATAAAATATGACAATATGACATATTTTTTAGTCTGCCTGAAGATACGTGATATACTTTTTAAAATTTAGAAGTGGAGTGGTGATGATAGTTGGTATAGAAGGAACAGTAGAACGAAAAGACCCTACATTTGTACATATAAATGTGAGTGGACTCATTTATGAAGTACATGTCTCCATCAACACGTCAAATAACATAAATGAAAGTAAAGTAAAATTGTTTGTCACACAAGTTATTCGTGAAGATGCCAATCTTCTTTTTGGCTTTATGGATACCAATGAAAAAAAGATGTTTGACACGGTACTCAAAATAAACGGCGTAGGACCAAAAGTAGGGCTTGCCATTTGTTCTACATTTACGCCAAGTACCTTTGCTAAAGTTGTGGCTTCTAAAGATGTGAGTATGCTCAAACGGGTTCCTGGCATTGGTCCAAAGGCTGCCAGTCGTATACTTGTAGAACTAGCAGACTTTATCGTAGATGGCAATGCTCAAAGTGAAGCTTCGGGAGCACTGGGAGATGCAGTGATGGCACTGGAAAGTTTAGGGTTTAAAAGAGATGCTATTCACAAAGCCTTACAAGGTGCAAGTGGTGATACGAGTACACTTGTAAAAGAAGGCTTAAAGCAGTTACAAAGATTATAGTATATGTTGTCATTTACCAAAAGCGATACCCGATAGTAAAGTTTGATGAATTATGATTGTCCTGAGAATCAACATCTTGATTATATGATAGTGTAGTAAACCATTTTTCATTGAACTCATAAAATAAAACAGTTGAGATTGATTTTGCTGCATGTTCTGTGGTAAATTTACTTTCAGAGTAGGTGTAGGAAAGGTTTACATAAAACTTTTTAGTGAAGAAATACCCTGAACCAAAGTAAAAATAATTCGTATTCTGTAATGGGGTAGAGGTTTGCTCATCCCGGATAAATGTATGTCCCAAGCCTCCAAATAGTGACCATGACCTCCTTGGATAGTAACTAAATGATGTTAAGAGAGAGATATCTGTATTGTTACCGACAAAATCGTAAGTCGGAAGTCTAAGTGCCATACTGACTCCCAGTCTGAAGTTGGGGGCCAGTCTAAATCTTCTTTTTACCTTCACTGTTGTGTCAAGCTGACCCCTTCCCTTATTGTGTATAAAGTAACCAGTACGTAAAGCATAACTCCAATCACCTTTATAGTATGTCATACGGATTCTGCTTGTTTTTTGACTTTCTCTTCCTATGAAGTCATTGTTAAAACTGTATCCCAACCTTAAGGCGAGAACAAGACTATCGGTGACTTCATCAAGTGGAAGCATTAGGATTGTTGTAGTACATCCTTTTTCATTGACTGTATTTAAAAAAGGCGTATTAGGACATTGATCTAAACTATCAGGTACACCATCAAAATCTTTATCATTAAGGTTTACAGCATAACTTAAACTGTTACCAATCAACCATGCTAGTAGTATATTTTTAATTATTGTTATCATTTTAATCCCTATCATTATTTTCAGCTTCGCTCTCAATTTTCTCTTCAATTTGGTTTTCAACTTGCTCATCTGTTTCATTTTTTCTTGCTAACTCTCGAGTAGGATTTTTTGTGTAGTTCTTTTTTTCAAGAGTATGCAATTCTTTAAATGCTTGATCTGCATGTTTACTGCGAGTGATGGATTGTATTTTTTTCATAGCTTTAATTCGTTCCTCTTCTTGCATTTGTATCATCTTTTGTTTAAATGCATTCATAAGTTTAAAACGTTCAGATACAGGTGCTCTTTGGATAGCTTGTATTTGTGCATCAATATTGGCATGTAAAGGTAGAAAAAAAGATACAAGGAATAGTATAATATATAAAGATTTCAACATCATAGTATTATTACGTTCTCTTCTCATCTAGATTTTCTAAATTTAATATAATATTTGTTCCTACATTTTTCTGAGTATTTATTTCTATATCTATATCAAGTGCAGAAGTGAGTTTTTTTACAATAGACAATCCTAATCCCAACCCTCTGTCTTGTTCTTTGTAGTAGCGATCCCACACTTTATCTAGATTTTTGATACCTTTACCTGTATCTTTAATACAGATGGTTTCATTTAAAACAGTTAGACTCACAGTACCTTGAGGTTTATTGTATTTTGCTGCATTACTAAGTAGATTATCAAGTATACGCGTAAAAGATTCTTCATTGGTTACTTTTTTTAACTCATTATAGGATGTGTAGGTAAATGTAAGTTTAGGATAGATACTTTGTATAAAGTTTAAACGTTTTTTACATAATAAAGCAAGATTAACTTCTATATTTTGAGAGGGGGAGTGTTGTAAAAAACTTTTTAAGTTATTTTGTAAAAGCATAATTGTATTTATACTATGTGATATTCGTTGGATAAAGGTATTTTTTTCAGATTCCTCCTCTAGCATTTTGATATTCAGTATCATTGAAGTAATGGGTGTGTTAAAATCATGTAAAATATCTTTAATAAATTCATCATTTAATTTTAAAGCTTTTCGTATGGGAGTTAAACTGTAAAGCGTAAAAAGAAGTGCCAATACCAATAAAAGAAATGTTGCAAGAATAAATTTAAGTAAAAGTGATTTCTTAATACTTGATAAATCGTGGATGAAGTTTTTTTCTGGGTAGGAAATTTTTAGATTAAAGTTTTCTGATTTTGGCATCTTAAAATAGGCATGTATACCATCATTATCATACAGTTGATTAAGTGCTTTTTTATTTTTTTTAGAAAAATCAAAAATAAATTTCTCACATTTCATGGTGTAACTACATACTTCCATGGTTTTATAGAGGTCGTGCTTATATTCTCTTTTTTGTGTACGGAAAAGTTCTGAAAATAATAATATGAGTAAGATTTCAAGTAAAGAAAAAAATACTAAAAAATTTTTGAATAAAGATTCCTTTTCATATCTTTTCAATAATATACCCTTTCCCTCTGATATTTTTGATATCTATTTTTAACCTTTGTTTTATTTTTGTAATTGCTACGCGTAACGCAGTGTCTGAAGCTTGCTCCAAACATTCACACAGTTCTTGTTTCTCAACAACACATCCGCTATTTATGAGCAATTTTGTAAAGATTTTAAATTGCACATTACCTATGTCTATTATTTCACCATCTTTACGTAAGATTTGTGCATCCTGATTATATTCAATATTACCATGGTATAGAGATTCGTTTTTAAATTTAGATTTGAGACGAATAAGTAGCTCATAGGGATCAAAAGGCTTTTTAATATAGTCAATTGCACCTAAAGCAAAACCTTGAGACATAGAGTGCATATCTGTAAGTGCTGTGATAAAGATGGTTGGTGTATTATCCCCCGCATGTCGCAAAGCATTTAAAAGTTCTAAACCACTTCCATCAGGAAGATTAATATCAAAAAGATACAAATCATAACTATTATCATAGGTTAAATTTTCAGCTTCTTCCATATTTAATGCTACATCTATGTTATATCCTTCTCGTGAGAGAAAAAGTTCTAGTGTTTCAGAGAGAATTTGGTCATCTTCAAGGAGTAAAAGTTGCATCATGATTATATTTTACCAGTAAACGTTAAAGTATACATATCTTAATAACCCTTTTATCATCTAAATTTACRGTTCTAGTTGTACATCATTAAATTAATATGRTAAATATTTTGATTTCCTGCATAAACATTTACCTTTAAAGTTACTAGTATTGGTAGAGATATTATATATCTAAATCAGGCGTGTTGTCATCATCATCATAATCATGATCATCATCGTCATCGTCATCGNNNTCATCTATATTATTTGGGATACCATCATTGTCATCATCTTCAATATAGTCAGGAGAATCATTGTCATCGTCATCATCTCTGTAATTTGGGGTACCATCATTGTCATCATCTTCTATGTAATCAGGTGTGTTGTCATTGTCATCATCATCATAGATATTGTATTCTCCATCATTATCATCGTCTTCATAGGCATTGACTATACCATCATCATCATCGTCTTCATATGCATCTATATAGCCATTTCCATCTGTGTCATATACAGGAGTGTTGTTAATACCGATATTTGTAGAATTATTGAGGTCAACTAGAAGTGGTTGGTCTACTACATGATCCCCATTGGTATCATTCACATCTGCATAATTAAGTGCTAGTGGTATATGAGAAAGATCGACATTAGCATTAATTGTAAGCGTTGAACCTGTAGCAGTACCCTGGATAAATCCTATAGGGGTAATTATTCTAGTAGTGTCGTTATTTTCATTGGTCGTCATGACAAGTTTACAATTTGTATTTTGAGGTATTATTATTTCAAATGGATGTTTACTGGTGCCATTTTGTGTTGAAGTTACCTGTACATAAGTTCCATCTTCACAAAAAGCTTCGATGAGTGTTCCTGGGACTGTACCAGATATTTTTGCCATAGCTATTGCAACGGTAGTATCACTAGAACCACCTCCACAACCTACAAGAAACGGGATAGCAATGAGGCTCAATAATATAGAATTCTTTTTCATTTTGTCTCCATATAAATTCATTATGTGAATTTTTAAGATTATTATACGTTAATTTATGTTAATGAAGTGTTAATTGAAAATTCACCCAAAGTATACTTATATGAGTGTGAGTGTTATAGATGGCTTATTGCCATCTATAACTAAGAGAGTAAGAGTAATTGAGTTTAGCTATTCAAGGTTCCAGATGAAGTACGATCATCATCATCATCATCATTGTCATCATAATCATCATCGTCATCTTTGATACCGTCATTATCGTCATCATCGTCGATATGATTAGCAAGTCCATCGTCATCATCATCTTCGGTGTAATCGGCATATCCATTGTCATCATCATCATCTCTATGATTTATATAACCATCTTTGTCATCATCTTCCATATAGTCTGGATGGTCGTCATTATCATCATCATCATGGATATTGTATTCTCCATCATTGTCATCGTCTTCGTAGGCATTGACCCTACCATCGTCATCATCATCATCATAAGCGTCTATATAGCCGTTTCTGTCTGTATCAAATACAGGCGTGTCATTGACACCGATGTTTGTTGAGTTATTGAGGTCAACATAAAGTGCTTGGTCTACTACATGATCCCCATTGGTATCATTCACATCTGCATAATTAAGTGCTAGTGGTATATGAGAAAGGTTTATATCACCATTAATAGTAATGGTTGAACCTGTAGCGGTACCATGGATAAATCCAATAGGGGTGATGACTCTAGTCGTGTCATTATTTTCATTCGTAGTCATGACAAGTTTACAATTTGTGTTTTGAGGTATTTCTATCTCAAATGGGTGTTGACTTGTTCCATTTTGTGTTGAAGTTACCTGTACGTAAGTTCCATCTTCACAGAAAGCTTCGATGAGTGTTCCTGGTACTGTACCAGATATTTTTGATGTCGCTAGTGCGGCAGTTGCATCGCTAGAACCACCTCCACAACCTACAAGAAACGGGATAGCAATTAAGCTCAATAGTATAGAATTCTTTTTCATTTTATCTCCTTTTTAAGTTTATGAAATAAGATAATGTAATTATACGTTAACCTATGTTACTGATATGTTAGAGGAGTGTTAATGCAATGTTAATTAGATTRGATTTGTGTGAAGTATGAAGAGTTTTGACTTAATGAAAAATTCGGGTGCTTAAATTATTATTTTTTCTTATAATTTACTAAATAATCATCCACCATTTTTAGCTTTAGTGATTTACTAAACCCATTGTGTATTTTGTGGAGTTTTTTCATCGGAGAGAATACACCACCATCTAAAGAATTTGTAGTATTCTGCATGCTTAAATGTTTGTACTTTTTATAGGTAAATAAGTAAGGTAAATTTGTTCTCAAACTTCTGTATGCAGAGACAAGTTTTGCATGTGTATAATTTTCCTTCCCTGTAGTTTCGTTAAGTGTTTTCTCTGCCAAAAAGTCTTTGTACATTTTATACCAAGCATCTAACTTCTTTGTAAAGATAGTTTCATTGGTGAAAGTAAGACGAAGCAGTATTTTCTGCAAGTCTTTACTGGCTTGGAGTTTAGGATGTTTTGTTATATATCGTTGTATGATCCTCTTTTGATGAAAGTGACACATCTGTACAGGATATGATTCAAAAGCTCTGTACAAGCCTCTCTTACCATCAATAGTGATGGAATTAATGGTGTAGTCTAGAGTTATAAGCTCTGTGAGCAGATACTTGTAGTCTTTGATGGTTTCATTTTGTATATGCTTCCATATAAGTACTTCTTTGGTTATACTGTCTTTTAGTACCAATGTTCCTAGCTTGTCCTTTCTCTTTCCATAGAAAGTGGCATCGCATACTAAGTTTACTGCTCGTGGATGATGTATTTTATATGCTGGTTCATATTCAAATATTTGCTTTCTAACCCAAGGAATACTTCGATGGTATTGCTGAGATAAATCACTTAAAATATATCTCTTATATACGTACTTATTAAAAATAATAACTTGTAGGTTCTTAGTGCGTCTCTTTGAAGAAAATGATACCTCACATTCAGTACAAAAGTATCTCTTTATACCTCTTCTTGAACCCTTACTTATGACACTCTTTTGATTACATTTTGGACAAGTTTTTAGTCTTTTTTACAGCCATCTGTAAATAAACCTTTGTTTATTACGACTATACCGTACTTTGATGGTGTTTTTAAGCACCCGTCTTTTTCATTAAATCTAAAAAGGCTATATTTTGCTCCCCCTCTCCCGGCCATCACTTAATTATTCCCATTATTATACWCACAATGAATACAAAATAAACGCTATAATCATATACTTTTAAAAAATAAGGATTTACTGATGTCAGAAAATATTGGAAAATTAATACTCCGTTTAATGCTTGGAGGCATGATGTTATTTCATGGCATTGACAAGGCTTTRCATGGCATAAGTTTTATYAARGGYATCGTAGTAAAACAGGGRCTTCCCGAAATTTTAGCCCATGGTGTGTATGTGGGGGAAATTCTTGCACCATTATTTTTGATTATTGGTTGGAAATCTAGGTTTTGGGCAGGGGTKATTRCTGTAAATATRYTARTGGCTCTTTAYTTAGCACATATGGACGATTTRTTGAAAYTGGGTWCRCATGGTGCATGGGCTGTAGAAGTACCGATGTTTTATCTATTCTCTGCCTTAGCCATCGTTTTTTTAGGTTCCGGAAAATATGCAATCACCAGAGACTAGTACATCCAGAGTATACGATGTTTAACTATAGATCTCTAAAATTACTTTAAAAGAGCCCTCTCATATCCGCATAAAAATATTTTAGTTAATCTTTAGCGTTTATCATCCATTGTGAAAAAACATTGAGGTAGTTCCAAAAACTTTGGATATTCACTTCTGAAGTTTTCTTTTCTTTAATGATAGGCTGTAGCGCTTCTTCAAAAGTGACAAGCCAATGCAAACGTGCATCTGGTGTGATATGAAACGGCGCATGTCTTCCTCTCATTTGTGGCGCACCTCTGTTTTTGTTAAAGTGTTTTGGTCCTCCACAAATTTGTATAAAGAAGTCTGCAGAATGTCCAGCTGCAATGAGCATATCTTCTTTTGATTCTGGAAATATATGTTTTATAGGACTTTCAAAAAGACCTTCATAAAATCTGTCAAGCAAAGCACGCATGCCTTCTTCCCCAATATCTGTTAAAAATTCYGGGTTTGGTTTAGTGACAGGAGGGTTAACCCCTTCTTGATAGGCTTGTATGGAGAAGTCTAGTGAGGATGTGCCAAATTGCATAAAATACCTTTTTCATAATTATCTGTAGGGTTATATCATGAAAAAGCTTAGGTATTACCTATTTAGTATATCTGTCCGTACCGCAGCTACCACTGTTTTCAACGGCAAAACTATTTACATAACCACACTCCAGACATTCAAAAGAAAGTATTTTGGGTCCCGAGCATCCACTTGATCGCTGGTCAGTCAATTCTATGGATTTTTGTTTACATTTTGGACAAAAACCTCTTTTTATACTGTCTAATTCTTCTTTTTTCTCTTTCAAGTAATACATGTAAACAAATACTGAGCCGCTAAGAATAATAAGCATAAAGGCTAAAAGATAATAATCCAAAATATTTTCCTTATGTGGTATAGTTTTTTAGTTCTTTTGTATGTTTTTTGTAATCTGGTAAATACTGCTTTACCAAATCCCAAAAAGCTTTTTGATGATGCTTGTGTTTTATATGGGCCAATTCATGTATAACAATATACTGTATCACAGCTAAGGGYAGTTTCATTATCATGGTGTTAAAACTCAAATCATTTTTGGCTGAACAGCTACCCCATTGACGTTTGGTTTTTCTAAATGAAATTTTATTTGTTTTTAGGTTCATTTTTTTAGACCATTTTTCCACGAGTGAAAGGGTGTACAGTTCCACCTCTCTTTTATAAAAACGGTCTATGTATTTTTGAAAAAGTTTTRTATCGTAGTTATGGTAAAAAAGTGTAAAAACTGTACCATCAAAAGTGAATTTAATTCTTTTTTTTTCATATTTTATAAGCTTAAGAGGATAAGGATCTCCTAAAAAATAAAGTTTACTATTTTGACTGAAGTCTAGAGGTCTTCCTTTTTTATGTAGAAATTTTTCTTGTGACTTGTTGATCCATGAAGCTTTTTTAAGCAATAGTTTTTCTATGTGTTTTTGAGATATCGCAGGAGATTTAATGACAAGATTCCCTTCATCATTAAATGTAAGATATATATGTTTCAGCCTAGGATTTACTATATGTATATAGTGTGGTAAAAGACTCATAAATATTTAGTTTTTTCGTTTTCCATTTTGAAACATTGCTTCTTGGCGAACGCTGCCATCTATATTGTATATAACTGCTTTACCATGTTTAGCACCATTAACAAAAGTCATTTCCCCTATTATATCTCCGTTAGGGTAATATGCTTTCACAACACCGTTTTTTCTATTATTTAAATATGGCGTTTTTTTAAGAACTTTTCCGCGAGTGTCATATAAAGTTTCTATTCCGTTTTTGAGCCCATTTCGTAGCTCTACAGTAGAGGTTAATTTACCATCATACCCATACTGCTTAAGTAGCCCATTTTGTTCACTGTCATCACTCATAAGAAATTCCGACCTAAGTCCACCACCGGTAAAATACTCTTTTTTTACTTTACCTGAAAAAGAAGAGGATAATGTAGGAGTTGAACAAGCACTAAAGAAGAAAAACAAGCATAGAGAGAGAATAAAAGATAATTTTTTAATCAAAATAAACCTTTGTTAGATTATTGGTTTTCAGTATACACTAAATAACTTCGAAAAATGTCCTCAAAGGCCAAAGAGGATTACTTTATTCTTTGTCCTTTTACACTGACACAAATTTACTAAAATTACTTAGTATTTTTCTTATCTCTTGCCAATCTCTTACGAACTACTGGATCAAGTGACTTCTTACGAATACGAACAGACAGAGGTGTAATCTCGATAAGCTCATCATCCTCTATCCACTCCATCGCAGACTCTAGCGTGATTTTTCTAGGTGTTACTAATTTAACGGCATCATCTGTACCAGATGTTCTCATGTTTGTAAGTGCTTTACCTTTAAGTGGGTTTACGTCTAGGTCTCCTGGACGTGCAGACTCACCAATAACCATACCTGAGTATACTTTTTCTTGTGGGCTGATAAACATGACCCCACGTGCTTGAAGGTTGAAGATAGAGAACGCTACAGCTTCACCATCATCCATAGATACAAGTGCACCTGGTGTACGACTTTGTACTGTACCAGAGTATGCTCTATACTCTAAATAAGAGTGGTTCATGATACCTTCACCTTTAGTGTCTGTAAGGAATTCATTTCTAAAYCCTATAAGTCCACGTGCAGGAATCTCAAACTCAAGCCTGATAGTACCATCAGGCATAGGTGTAAGTAAAGTCATATTTGCTTTTCTTTTACCTAGTTTTTCTATAGCAACACCTTGGAACTCTTCTGGAACATCTACTACTAGGTGTTCAAATGGTTCCATCTTTACACCATTTTCTTCTTTGGTAACAACTTCTGGACGTGCAAGCATAAACTCAAAGCCTTCACGTCTCATGTTTTCTGCCAAGATACCAATTTGAAGTTCACCACGACCAGATACTTTAAAAGATGCATCTCCCATTGGCTCCATACGCATAGCGATGTTTGTTTCCATCTCTTTTTCAAGACGTTCAAAGATTTTGTTAGACGTCACATGTTTACCTTCTTGTCCAGCTAAAGGTCCGTTGTTAACAGACATAATAACTGAAAGGGTAGGTTCTTCAACGTGCATAGGGTCAAGTGCTACAGGATTTGTTTTATCACAGATAGAATCTCCCACATCAATGTCAGAAAAACCTGCGATGGCTACAATGTCTCCAGCCTCTGCTTCAGCTATCTCAAATCTATCAAGACCTTTAAACCCAATAAGTTTAGAAATTCTACTTTTAGTTTTTGCACCACACGCTTTTACTAAAAGATATTCATCACCTTTTTTTACTTTACCATTAAAGATACGCGTAATACCTATGCGTCCTACAAAGTTATCTGAATCCAGCGTAAACACTTGTGCTTGTGTCTCAGCATCTGGTGAACCTTCTGGATAAGGTACTTTCTCTATGATGGCATCAAAAAGTGGTGTCATGTCTTTGTTTTCATCTTCCATTTCCCATTTTGCATAACCATCCCTAGCTGCTGCGTAAAGTACTGGGAATTCAAGCTGCTCTTCGTTTGCATCAAGTGCCACAAGAAGATCAAATACTTCATCTAGCACTCTATCTGGATCCGAACCGTCTTTATCGATTTTATTGATAACAACAACAGGAATAAGACCAAAAGCAATCGCTTTTTTTAAAACAAATTTTGTTTGAGGCATTACACCTTCTTGCGCATCTACTAGTAGAAGTACACCATCAACCATTTTAAGAACACGTTCAACTTCACCACCAAAATCGGCGTGACCTGGGGTATCGATGATATTAATCTTATGGTCACCATAAGTAATCGCAGTGTTTTTAGAAAGAATGGTAATTCCTCTTTCTTTTTCGATGTCATTTGAGTCCATCGCTCTTTCTTGCACCTCTTGGTGGTCTGCATAGGTACCAGACTGCTGGAGTAGTTGGTCAACAAGTGTYGTTTTACCGTGATCAACGTGTGCGATAACGGCAATATTTTTAATCTTTTGCATAAAATGTCCTAGAAAGTAGGGGATGCCCCTAATATAATTTTCGCGGATTATATCTAAAAATTGCTATATAAGAGATAAGAAATGTTAAGCGAAGTTGAACTGCTACGATTCAGTACCTTGGCAAGCCCAATAGTGGGACAAAATAACCCTTGTAAGCTAAAGACTTAAACCATAAATTTCATGATATGTTTTCATCGCATAACGGTCTGTCATCGCAGCAATATAATCTGCTATGACACGTTCTTTTTTTCGTACATCAAAAAGCTCTTTTTGGTGTGGTGGCAAAAGATTGTCTTCTTCTCTAAAAGCTTTATATAACCCTTGTATGCACAACTTTCCTGCATACATTTTTCTAGATATTTTTTCATGGGTATAAAGTTTATTAAAAAGTAATTTTTTAAGTTTTTTAAGCTGCGTTGCTGTCTCTTTTGAAAAACCTACAGGCATTTTTTCTTTGACATCAAGCGTGACACAAATAGGCACATCTTTACGATAATACTCTGCACCTTTGTATGAATTATCTATAAAGTTTTCTACAAGTAGCTTTATAAGACTGGCAACAAAACGATGACGATAAAGTTTTTCACTTCTTTGTATACCTTCTTTTTGTACCATTTCATCTACTCTAAGGCACAAGGTATCTTCCAGTAAATCATCAAAAGAAATCAACCCATATTTGATACCATCATCAATATCATGTGAAGTATAGGCTATCTCGTCTGCATGGTCAACTACCATTGCTTCCAAACTAGGGTGTTTTTCTAAATTAAAACATGTATCTATATTTTCTAAAAAAGGTTTTTTATAAGGAAACGAGTGCTTAAGTACCCCTTCAAGCGTAGCAAACGTAAGGTTGAGCCCATCAAAGTTTTTATAACGTTTTTCTAGTTTTGTCAATACCCTAAAGGACTGAAAATTATGTTCAAATCCCAAAGGTCTACCATCTTCTCGTAGTAATTTATCAAGTTCATCACCACCGACATGTCCAAAAGGTGTATGTCCYAAATCATGAGAAAGTGCAATAACTTCTGTTAAAGTTTCATTGAGCTTAAGCATACGAGACAAGGTACGTGCTATCTGTGAAACTTCCAGTGAATGTGTAAGTCGGGTACGAAARTAGTCTCCTTCATGATTTAAAAAAACCTGTGTTTTATACTCCAAACGCCTAAACGAAGAACAATGCAATACCCTGTCTCTGTCTCTGGCATAAGGGTCTCTAAAGTCCTCTTCAAATTTAAAAAAACGTTCATTAGGTTTCATACAATCCCTTTAGTAAATAGTGCTATAATTGTAGCAAATAAAAATAACATGATAGGCAGAAAGATGGAAAAAGTAGTAATGTACCATATCGAATATGAAAAACCAAAAGTCACACTTTTACAAGAGTCCGGTTTAGGCGTAGCAGAAATAGCAGCACGAACATGTTATGATTCTTTTGAAAACTCTGAGAATGCCTGTGTCAAACGTGCCATGGAACACTTAGATACCGATGCCATCAACAACATTGATGACTCAGACTTACTTGCAAACCTTGCCTGGGTACACCATCATCATTCTATCATAGAACATGCAACACTTTCATACCTTATTCAGGGTACATCAAGGGGCGTACTTCAAGAACATGCCCGTCACCGACTACARGCYATCTCTGTRCGAAGYACCAGATACACCATGTCATCTGTTATCAACGCCTTTGTCGCATCAAAAGAGAGTGAAGACAGCTTTGCATTCTTTCTTGAAAAACTACTTGCTTTTAATTTGTTTGTCATTACCGATAAACACTATTTAGAAATAGAAATAAGAACTATATATGACAAACTACAATTTCAATATGAACGAGACAGCGACTTTCTTAAAAATGCTATCGCTAAATCATCTCTACCTTTTATTGAAGACTGTAAAGGTGATGCTGAAACGCTTTTTCAGGCATTTCAAACGGGAARGAAAAAGAGAAATGTAGGAGATGGTTTTAAACATGTTGTCTCTGATAATTGGAAAGTAGACCTAGTTGTYACATTTAACATACGAAGTCTCAAAAACTACTTTGACTTAAGAGATTCCGGTGCAGCATGGTTTCAGATACAATGGCTGGCTAAAGCCATGAAAGAGGTTACCCCGTTTAAATACTTAAAACTCATTGACAAAGAACATAAAAACCGTTAAAAGAAGTATTAACTATACAGGTAAAATACTTAGGCTATAATACAGAAAAATTGAGGGAATACATTGCGTTATTTACAAACACTACTACTATTGGTCTTCTTACAGCTTAGTCTTCATGCCCAAGCACTTACCATAGGAAATATTTCAACCATCATTCAAAGTTCTCTCCAAACACATTTAAAAGGTCAAAATAAAAACATAGTCAAACATATGTATGCCAAAACAAATTTTAAACCTTTATGGATAGGTAAAGAAAATAAGAAAAAGATGAGTGAACTCATTGCRGCACTTAAAAATCCTCTTTTTAACTATAAACATAAATCTTTTGATCAAAGAGCTATCGGACGCCTTTTCTTTCAGCTAGACAATGGTGAAATATCACAAAATAAAAAAGCAACTGTATATGCAAGACTAGATCTCATCCTGAGTAACTCTTTTGTACGACTCGTACGTTTTATTGTAGAAGGTGATGTTGACTGGGTATTGGTACAAAAAAAGCTTAACAGCCTAGAACAAACGGATGAGATTAAAGCAAGGTGGGAAATGTCTCCTAAACATTTCCCAAACAAAGACACAGTAGCCGTTGCAGCAATAAATGGAAAGATTAAAGCGTATTTAATGTCGCTCATTCCCATGGAAAAACGTTACAGAAAACTTGTTGAACTTCTTAAAGTATACCGTGTTATGGATAAATTCCCAAAAATACCCTATAGCAATAAACCATTAATGCTTGGAAATAGTGCCTCTCGAATTGAAAACATTAAACAACGTCTTCAGATTTCTGGAGATTATCCAAAAGATGCCCCCATAGACCGTACATTTGATGAAACACTCAAACAAGCTGTGATCACCTATCAAAAGCGCTATTTACTAAAAGTAAATGGCATCATAGATAAAACAGTGACCTATTATCTCAATCAGCCTGCTAAAAATAATATACAGGCCATTATCACCAATCTGGATAAAACAAAACTTTATCCTAAACAATTTGAAAATGAGTATATTGAAGTCAATATCCCTGATTTTAATCTACGATATTATAGAGATGAATCAAAAATAATGAAGATGGGTGTTGTTGTAGGGAGAATAGACAGACCCACACCTCTTTTTTCAGACAAAATCGAATATATGGTCTTAAACCCTACATGGACCATTCCTGATAGTCTTATCAAAAGAGACTTGATACACGTACTTAGAGAAAACCCTATGTATTTGGAAGAGAACAATATTCATGTTTTCTCAGGAAAAAAAGAGATACAAGTAACACAAAAAATGTTAGATCCTTATGAGCATAGTAAAAAACGTGTTCCCTATCGTTTTGTACAACTTCCTGGCGAAAACAATGCCTTGGGACGAGTAAAGTTTATGTTTCCAAATAAATATGCCGTCTATTTACATGATACAGATAACAAGTCATTACTTTCGCGTCGCTATAAAATCTATAGTTCTGGATGCATGCGCGTAGAAAAGCCTTTTGATTTACTTGATACCCTTCTTGAGCATGCAAGAGGCTCTTACCCGCAAAGTAAAATAGACACTATACTTGAAAGCAACAAACCAACTACTATTAAGTTATCACGTGAAGTCCCCGTTCATATAGTATATTTTACAGTCTATAAAGAAGATGGTTTGGCTTATTTTAAAAATGATATTTATCTTTATGATAAAATCATTGAAGAATCTGTTCAAGGAAATAAAAAGAGTACTTTTTCTATACCAAAAAAACGTATGATTTCTGTTAAAAAACAGGGAAAACCATTGTCTAATTAAATCTTCTTTTTACGTAGTTTCACCCTTTGAAGGTGTGTAAGTGCGATGGCCATAGCATCTGTAATATCAAGTGGTTTAATCTCTTTTTTTATACCAAATAATCTTTTTACCATAAATGCCACTTGTTCTTTGGTGGCTTTTCCATTACCTGTAACAGCTTTTTTAACCTGTAGTGCTGTATATTCATGGAAAAAACCTATCTCTTGAAGTATTTTTAAACATAAAGCTCCCCTAAACTGCGCCAACTTAATAACAGATTTTGGATTAAAAGCAAAAAAGATATCTTCAATAGCCACTTCGTCTATGGTATGTGTCTTTAATATAAGGTCAATGCCCTCTACAAGCTCGATCATTTGCGCTTGTAGTTCTTTTTCTTTCATTTTAAGCAAGCCTGCTTCTAGAAGTGAAAATTTTTTTCCATCCCAATGTATGATACAGTAGCCTAGATTACGGCTTCCAGGGTCTATTCCTAAAATATTCATTCACACCTTTGTTCACATAGTGAATAAAGTATTCAACCTATGTTTAATAACGCTATTTTAGCTTAAGTTGGCTAAAATATACTAAGTTATTCACATTGAAATTCTATACGTATAAATGATGTGAAAAAGTAAAGGATTACTGCCATATGAATATAGGACAAAAAATACTTTTTGAACTAAAAAAAGAGATTTCTGAATTAGAATATGAACGATATATTAAAAAACTTGTATATGATACCAAACGCTCAAGATCAAACATCGTTTTTTTTTCTGCACCAAACATGTTGGTTGCTAAATGGGTTAAAACCAAATATACAGATAAACTCACTCATCTTTTTGAACTACATAATGAAATAAAACCCTATCTAGAAATAACTGTAGGTATACAAAAAAAGTCTCATACAGCTCCTGTTAGATATCCCAGTGAAAAGAGTAACTCTAAAAGTACCTATTTGAACCCTTCATTAACCTTTGAAAGTTTTATTGTTGGTGATTCAAATCAATTTGCCTATACCACAGCTAAATCTGTAGCTGAAAAACCTGGAAAACAATATAACCCCTTGTTTATCTATGGAGGTGTTGGTTTAGGTAAAACCCATTTATTACAAGCTATAGGTAATTATCATATTGATTTAGGAAAAATAGTTATTTATACCACACTTGAACAATTTATGAATTCTTTTACCTCTCATCTACGCTCTCAAACTATGGATAGATTTAGAGATAAGTTTAGAGAATGTGATTTGTTACTTATAGATGATATTCAGTTTTTAAGCCGTAAAGAACAGACCCAGGAAGAATTTTTTCATACCTTTAATGAACTCTATAATGAGAATAAACAAATTGTAATAACAGCAGACCGTGCACCTAATAAAATTGCCGGATTGGTTGACAGACTGCGTACACGTTTTGAATGGGGTCTTATGGCAGATATACAGCCCCCAGGACTCGAAACTAAAATAGCCATCATTCAAAAAAAATGTGAACTAGACGGCATAACACTCAATGCAGAAATCGTCAATTTTATTGCCACACATATGGGTGATAATATCCGTGAAATTGAAGGTACTATTATAAAGTTAAATGCTCTGTCTTCTATGCTAAATCAAGAAATCACTTTAGATTTTGCACAAAATGCTATTAAAGATCAAATTAAAGAAAAAAAAGAAAACATTTCAATAGATGACATTGTCAAAATAGTTTCCAAAGAACTTAATATAAAACCTTCAGATATCAAATCAAAAAAACGGACAAAAAGTGTAGTAAATGCGAGAAGAACTGCTATTTATTTAGCTAAAAATCTTACACCAAATTCTATGCCTCAAATTGCTATTTACTTTGGTATGAAAGACCATTCAGCCATATCACATGCAATGAAAAAAATCAATCAAATTATAGATGATGATGAAAATTTCAAAGTATTATTAGAAGAACTGTCAAACAAAATACACAGTGACACAAAAAATACATAACATTTAAATAAAATTAATCTCTAAAAACTTGAATAAAAAAAAGATATAATTTTAATAGTGAAAAAATGTGAATAACAGTATATATGCAATATTCCATCAAACATCGATAATACGTGTACTAAAGTAGTTTTTCACATTTTCATGTCATACTACTACTATCTACTACTATTATTAAAAATAAGGAAAGTCAATGAAGATAAGAGCAAATAAGCAAATAATAGAATCTATACTTATTAATCTGCAACCTTTTTTAGAAAAAAAAGATGCCAGTCAAATTACTTCTCATATATTATTTAAAACAGAAAATAATAAATGTGTTATTAAAGCTACAGACTCTGAAATTGGTTTAAGAATTGTTACAGATAATATCATTATTGAAGAGGAAGGATCTTTTACTGCTAATGGGAAAAAGCTTCTTGATATTATACGTATACTTAAAGACAATGAAATTACTTTAGAAGTGTTAGATAATACGCTTATAATAAAACAAAAAAACTCAAAATTTAAATTACCAATATTTGATCCTCAAACATACCCAGATTTTCCCACGATTGAAAATAAACCTCAAATTTCATTAGATTCTATGAGTCTTATACAAAACCTAAAAAAAATATCACCTGCTATAGATACCAACAATCCTAAATTCGAACTCAATGGTGCTTTAATTAATATYAAAAACAATTCAACGGATTTAGTAGGTACAGATACTAGAAGATTGGCTATTGCATCTATACCTGGTGAAAACAATGATGAACTCTCTTTAATCGTACCTAAAAAAGCTATATTAGAAATACAAAAATTATTTTTAGATCAAATTGATATCTTTTTTGATGAAACCAATTTAATTATTTCTAATGAAAACTATTTTTTCTATACCAGATTGATAAATGGTAAATTTCCTGATTATCAACGTATAATTCCTACATCAACAAAACATCAAATTACACTACCAAAAAGAGAAATGATTGATGCAATAAAAATGATTACAACCATTTCACAAGAAATTAAAATGACACTTTTATCTGATGTTATTATTTTTAATTCGTTAAGTGCAGACAATGTCGAAGCAAAAACAGAACTTGAATTAAATACTGGTTTAAATGATAAATTTGAACTCTCTTTTAACAGTAAATATATTTTAGATTTTATTTCACAAACCACTAAAAATGAATTTATCATTGAATTTAATGAACCTTCTTTACCATTTATCGTAAAAGACGATTATTTTATAACAATTATTATGCCAATCGTTGCATAAAAAGGAAATAACAAACTATGAGTGAAAACACAACAAAATACATTTTTGTTACAGGTGGAGTATTAAGTTCTTTAGGAAAAGGTATTACAGCTGCCTCTGTGGGAACATTGTTAAAACACACAGGACAACGTGTAGGTGTACTTAAACTTGATCCCTATATCAACGTAGACCCTGGAACGATGTCCCCACTTGAACATGGAGAAGTATTTGTAACTAAAGATGGTGCTGAGACAGACTTAGACTTAGGACATTATGAAAGATTTCTTGATACTTCTCTCACACAAAATAACAACTTTACCACAGGATTGGTTTATAAAACAGTCATTGAAAATGAACGAAAAGGTAAATACCTTGGGAAAACGATTCAAGTAGTCCCTCATATCGTTAATGAAATCAAAGAACGTGTTTATAGAGCAGGTGAAGGTAAAGATATACTCATTGTTGAACTTGGTGGCACTACTGGAGATATAGAAGGTTTACCTTTTTTAGAGACCATTAGACAAATAAAACATGAACTTCCACGTACACAAGTGATGAATATACATGTAACACTATTACCCTACATAAAAGCAGCAGGTGAACTTAAAACCAAACCAACACAACACTCCATACAAGAGCTTAGACGTATAGGTATCTCTCCCCATATGTTAGTGCTACGTGCAGAAGTACCCGTAAGTACTGAGATAAGAAATAAAATAGCCTTTTCTTGTGATGTAGACATWGACTCTGTGATTGTTGCTGAAGATGCAGCGACCATCTATAAAGTACCTCTTAACTTTTTAACACAAGACATTTTAAAGCCTATTTGTAAACATTTAGAACTTGATGACTGTGAACCAAAGATGGATGAGTGGAGTCTACTAGTTAGCAAAATATTAGCACCAAAAAATGAAATGAAAATAGCTTTTGTGGGTAAATATTTAGATTTAAAAGAGTCTTATAAATCACTTACTGAAGCACTTATTCATGCAGGTGCTCATTTAGATACTAGAGTGAATATTAAGTGGGTTGACTCTGAAAAAGTAGATGATGATGGTGCTTTAAAATATTTGAATGACTGTGATGGTATTTTGGTCGCAGGAGGTTTTGGCACACGTGGCATAGAAGGTAAAATTAAATGTATAGAGTACGCTAGAGTTGAAAAAATACCTTTTTTGGGTATTTGTCTGGGTATGCAACTTTCCATGATAGAATTTGCAAGAAATGTTCTCCACATTGAAGATGCAAACTCAGTGGAGTTTGATGAAAATACGCCTAATCCTCTTATATACCTCATAGATGAATTTATAGATGCATCTGGTTCTAAACAGGTACGCACAAAAACATCACCTATGGGAGGTACCATGCGTCTTGGTGAGTATGAATGTGAAACAAAAGAAGGTTCAAACCTAAGAACAGCTTATGATGCGCCTATGATTTTTGAAAGACACAGACATCGTTATGAAGCAAATCCAATATTTAGAGAAGCGTTAGAAGCAAAAGGGATGGATGTTACAGGTGAGTCTCATGGGCTTATAGAAGCTGTTGAGGTTGTTGACCATCCTTGGTTCTTAGGAGTACAGTTTCATCCTGAGTTTACCTCAAGACTTCAAAATCCAAATCCTACTATTTTGGCATTTGTTGATGCTGCGATTAAACATAAAAACGTAGATGCATAAAAAATTAACGCTAGAAGCGTTAGAAATACTTTTAAAAAATCGTTTTAAAGAGGGATTCCTCTCTTTAAAAGACCTCCCCCACCCATCTGCATTTAAAGATATGAACAAAGCAACTGAACGCATCGTTAAAGCCATACGCGATAAAGAGAAAATAACCATCATTGGTGACTACGATGTAGATGGTGTYACTTCTACYACACTYATGAAACTTTTCTTTGAAGAGATAGATTATCCTATGGAGTGGATAATCCCTAATAGGTTTAGAGATGGTTATGGACTCTCAGCTAACATCATACCGCGTATACTAGGTACAGATTTAGCTATTACGGTGGATAATGGTATCTCCGCGGTATATGCGGCTAAACTTTGTAAAGATGAGAGTATAGAACTCATCATTACAGACCATCATTTACTGGCACCGGAAGTACCAGAATGTTATGCAATCATAGATCAGAAGCAAGATGAATGTACTTTTCCTTACGCGGATGTATGTGGCGCACAGATAGCATGGTACCTCATCGCTTCACTTAAGAATGCACTGGGCATTAAAATAAATATGATGTCTTATATGGAACTAGTAGCCATTGCCGTCATCGCAGATATGATGCCCCTACAGCACATCAACAGAGCTATGGTTGAAGCAGGGTTAAATGCACTCAATAAAAGTACAAAACCAGCCATAAAAGCCTTTTTAGAACATGCCCAAAAAGAATCTTTAGATGCAGAAGATATAGGTTTTTTCTTAGCACCACTGCTTAATAGTGCAGGGAGAATGGACGATGCTTCTCATGCAGTAGATTTTTTGAGTGCTAGGAATATTTATGATGCTAGAGTAAGGCTAGAAAGGCTCAAAGAGTTTAATGCGTTACGTAAAGCCACAGAACAAGAACTAACGAGTAAAGCCATGGCACAAGTAAACGACMAAGACCATGTGATAGTAGTAGARGGAGAAGAGTGGCATGARGGTGTGGTGGGCATAGTSGCAGCCCGTGTAGCRYGTCAGTATGAAAAACCTTGTATTGTCCTTTCTAATAACGGCGATGGTGTACTCAAAGGAAGCGGAAGAAGTTTTGGAGAGTGTGACCTCTTTGCCATCACTAATGACTGTAGAAGCCACCTAGATAAGTTTGGTGGACATCAGGCAGCCATTGGTCTGTCATTGAAGCAAGAGAGCCTAGAATCCTTTAAAATACAAATAAATGAGAACTTTGCAAAAGGCAATTATATTAAAGATGAAGTAGATCCAGACATAGTGGGTGAACTACACTTTCATAACATCTCTTTTGACCTTACAAAGCTAGTCAAAAAGTACGAGCCCTACGGACAAGGAAACCCCACACCAAAGTACATTTCGAAGAGAGTTGAAATACTTCAAGCAGATACCATGGGCAAAGAAGGTGAACACTTACGCTTCTCTTTCGCACAAGAAGGAATAGTGATGGCAGGTGTACAGTTTAAGACGCGTGAAGTGTATGAAGTAGGTTCTCATGTAGATGTGGTGTATATGTTGAATGAAAATCACTTTAGGGGGAATGTTACTTTACAGCTGATGGTGGAGAAGGTGATTGTAGAATAGGAAATAAATTTTAGGGAGAAATATTTATATATTGCACCCAAAAATTTAGATGCAATAGAATAAAAAGGACTAGAGAGGTAAAACTCTGATATTTTTGTCTAGTTTATCTTGTAAAACATTTTCAAGGGCATAAAGTGTACCTGTATCTGCTGATGAACAGCCATCACATGAACCAAGGAATTTGATATAGATGTCAAAATTGATACCATTTTCTTTGATATCAAGGATTTCCACATCTCCACCATCCATAACAAGCATTTGACGGATGTTGTCATCAATTACTTTTTCTGTTGCTTTCAATTTTTGAACCACAGTCATCTGTGCAAAATCAATATCTATACCAGGCGTGCTACCTAAAGTAGATCCGGCAAGCATTTTTTCTTTTTCATGCTCTTCCAATAAGTCTACAAGATAGATGTCCATGTCTTCATGCCCACCAGGCTTGATACATGATTTACAAAATGCACCTGCTTTGGTGTAGTCTGCAACTTGTTCAATTGTTGTAAGGTCATTAAGACGAATGACTTCTTGAAGTGTAGAAAGTGAAACACGTGCACATTCACATACGATAACTTCTTCTTCAAAACTTTCCATGTCCACGTTCATATATTGTGAAGCTGCTTTTTTGATAACATCATATGCCATCACAGAACAGTGCATTTTTTGAGGTGGTACTGATGGTGTATCTGGCGTGTCTCTCATCGCAAGTTCCACGTCAATATTTGTAATTTTGACAGCCTCTTGTACTGTTTTACCTTTACACAGTTCAGCCATAGTGTCTGAAGAAGCAATGGCAGTTCCACAGCCAAAACTTTTAAACTTAGACTCTTTGATAACATCTGTTTCCGGGTCAACTGCCCAATAAAGTCTTACGGCATCTCCACATGACTCTGCTCCAAAATCAGCTACGATAAGTTTAGCACCCATCGCTTCAGCATCTTCTTTCTTGATATCACCCATGTTTTGTGGGTTATTCATAAGGTCTGTTACCTTGTCGCTGTACTCATCCCAGATGGTACCGCCTACTAAACTATCTATACCCATAATTATTTCCTTTTACTTTATTTTTTAATGTGCTTCAGAAAGACCACTAACATGATCATCTGGTGCGTATGCAAATGAACTAGAGATTTCTCTTAGTCTTGTTACAGCTCTTTTAACCACAGCCAAGGTATGGTCTAACTCTTCTTGTGTTGTATAACGGCTCAGTGAAAAACGTATAGCAGTATGTGCCAAGTCTTCCGCCGCCCCAATGGCTTCCATGACCGAGTTTGCCTCTAGGTCTTCACTCGCACAGGCTGAACCGGTACTTGCACCGACACCTTCACGGTTTAAGTCCCATAACATAGATTCACCTTCTATGCCTCTAAAAGAGATAAGAATGGTATTTGGTGTTCTTTTTTCTCTTGGGGTCACAACAAAAGTATCAGAGATTTTAAGAAGCTCATCTTCAAAGGCATCTCTCATTTCTCTGACTTTAGACATTTCAAACCCTAAGGAATCAATCGCTTGTTCCATCGCCGTACCCATACCTATGATACCAGGAACATTCAGGGTACCTGAACGATAACCCGCCATTTGTGCACCACCATGAAGAAGTGGTATAAGCTCTTTACCTTTTTTTACGTAAAGTGCGCCTACACCTTTTGGCCCATGAAATTTATGTGCTGAAAATGTAAGATAGTCTACATTTATCGCTTGCACATCTACAGGTGTCTTTCCTATAGCTTGAACGGCATCGGTATGAAAAAGAACACCATGTTCTTTACACACAGCACCAATCTCTTCTATAGGGAAAATAGCACCGGTTTCATTGTTCGCCCACATCACTGAAACTAAAGCAGTCTTGTCAGTGATACTGTCTCTTACGCTTTGCGCCTCGATAAGACCTTCATTATTGATAGGCAAGTAGGTTATYTTACATCCCATACTYTCTATCCATYTTGCAGTAGACATMACCGAAGGGTGTTCTACTTCAGAGATGATGATATGATTTTTCTCACCAGTTAAGATATATTGAAAGTAAATACTTTTAAGTACCCAGTTGTTGCTCTCTGTAGCACAGGATGTAACGATGACCGAGTCTTCATCTTTAGCATTAATACCAGCATATATTTTCTGCATACTTTGTTTGATGCCAGGGTGTGTTTCACTCGCAAAATGATGAAGAGAGTTAGGGTTACCATACTTTTGCACAAAGTAAGGCTCCATCGCTGTAAACACATGCGGGTCTACTATAGTAGTTGCATTGTTATCTAAATATACATTCATATATTTCCTTTGAAAATAATTTTCATTTTAATTAAGACTGATTTAGTCCTAATTAGTTTTCTGCATAGTACGCTCTTATTCTTAAGATAAAATAAATTATCTAAACAATGAAGAGAATTATACTCCTGTTTAGGTTAGTAGTCCTTGATATGTGTCATGTGGGAGTATGGTATAATCATTTATAGATAGCAAAAGAAAAATAAGTTTATAGCTTTGAGGGAAAATATGAAATATATAATAGGAATATCTTTTTTCATTACGATGCTAATATCACAACCAAGAGAACTGATACCCTTTTCTAAAACAGAATTTATTTCTGTAGATAAAAAAGGAATAGAACATAGGTTTGATTTGACAGGGAAAGATTTTATACTTGTATCTGTAAGAGAAGAGGAGAGTGACGGTAGGTTTTATGCTGTAGACAAAGATGGCACGGTATGGCTCAGTGGAGGTATATCTTCAGGAGAAGAGGTAGAGTTCACTCCGTCTGGAAAATGGAAAATACTTTGGAAAAAGCGTTATTATGCATCTAAAAAATACCCAGAAGCAGATGGCAGTAACAATATGGACTACAGTCTCTTTTTTACCAAATGGGGTCATGCTATACATAAAGGGAATATAAACTATACGTCTCATGGATGTATTCGCGTAGACCATAAWAATATACAAATACTTTTTAAATGGGCAAGGGTTGATATGCCWGTACTTATAACTAGRCACAGGTATATGAAATATGCAAGACCTGATTTAAGGCGTATTTATACAAATGTAAAAAAGTATACACGCAAGAGTGGACACCGATAGTCAGAAGTGTTAAAAGTTTGAAGGTGTGGGCGTGTTGATGAGGTTATAAAACTCAGATCTTGTTCTTTCATCACTTTTAAAGAGTCCACGAAGAGCAGAACTCACGGTCGTAGAGTTGATTTTCTGTACACCTCTCATCTCCATGCACATATGTCGAGCATGTACCACCACGGCAACCCCTTTAGGCTTAATGGTTTGTAAAATGGCATCGGCTATTTGTTCAGTCATTTGTTCTTGTATTTGTAGACGTCTTGCATAGACATTGACAATGCGAGGGATTTTGGAAAGACCTACTACTTTACCATCTGGGATATATGCTATATGTGCACGTCCGATRATGGGTAACATATGGTGCTCACACATGGAGTAAAACTCGATGTCACGTACTAAAACCATTTCATCATTTGACGTTGTAAAAAGTGCCTTATTGAGTATCTCTTTGGGGTCTTGGTTGTAGCCTTCAGTGAGAAATCTCAGTGCTTTGGTCACACGCGAGGGAGTTTTAAGTAAACCTTCACGGTTGGGGTCTTCGCCTAGAAGTTCTAGAATTTTGGTAATGGCTTGTTCAAATTCTTCATCTTTTGTCATTATAATTTCCAATGTTAATATGTTTGTATTGTATCTAAATACAGTTTTAGAATCTTGTCATCTACTTTAGAGATAGCCAGTTTACGTATTTCGCCAGATCTAAAATACTTATTTTGTTTTGCATCGAGCTCATCATAGATATATACTTTACATATGAGCTTGAAGTGCGTGTAGGCATGCGTAACATCWCCTATRTATTCAGAAGCRCATAAAGGCACTTCTRTAKWTTCAAAWCCCCAWARRCCATGTAAAAATTTNCCCTTTCGYTGRGTGAGYGARAGYTTGYYATKATAWGCATAAAGCATGATATTTTGTTCACGTGTAGGCACCACACGTTTTTTCTTAGTAGGGTAGAGGGTAGGTTTTTCTTTTCCTTGACACATGTTGCTTAGAGGACAGGTTTCACAGTCTGGGTTTTTCGGCGTGCAGAGTGTGGCTCCTATGTCCATCATCGCTTGGTTATAATCAAAGGGGTTTTCTTTGTCTACTAAATCATAAGCTATTTTCCACAGTTCTTTGTCTGTAGGTGTTTTAAGCTTATGAAGGCGACATAGTATACGCTTGACATTAGCCTCCATGATGGGGATTGGTTTTTTGTAGGCAAAGGTAGCCACGGCATGTGCTGTATTTTTCCCTATTCCAGGGAGTTTTATGAGTTCATCTATGTCCGAGGGTAGGACTTCTATAAGTCCAGCCGTTTTATGCAAATTCTTAGCCCGATTATAATACCCAAGCCCTTCCCACATTTTAAGTACATCATCCAGGTGTGCATCGCCCAAGCCTTTAAGTGTAGGAAACTTTTTTAAAAAAGGGAAATAGTAACGCTCAAGTACGGTTTTTACTTGGGTTTGTTGCAACATAATTTCTGAAAGATAGATGTGATAAGGGTCATTTGTCGTACGCCAAGGAAGGTCCAATCTTCCGTAATTTTTGTACCAGTTTTGGATGTTTCGGTGGGTTTGTTTCATGGAAGGATTATATCTATATTTATACTTNATATTCGTTTCTTATTAAATTTTAGATAAAATCACGCAATTATATACTAAATGTAAAGGATTGTAGTGAAAGTTACAGTAAAGAAAATAGACAGTGCAAATGTACTTATAAGTGGAACACTTGACAGTAAAGTGATTGAAGAAAATGTGGACAAACTTGCCAAACAGGCAGGTAAAGAGATGAAAGTAGATGGCTTTAGAAAAGGTAAAGTACCTGCACATGTAGTCAAAAAACTACATGGAGACAAATTGGTACAAGATGCAGAAGGTGAAGTACTTAGAGAGCTTATCGATGCAGGGACAAATGAAGCTAAAATAAACACAGCTGACATGATAGGGCAACCGGTATTCAAAAAATATGACAAAACAGATAAAGGTATAGAGGTTGAGGTGGAGATCTCTATAAGACCAAAATTTGATTTAGATGGATATATGGATGTCGTTCCTACTTACGAGAAACCAGAGGTAGATCAAGAAGAAGTGACCAAAAAACTTGAAGAGATGGCTAAAGAGCAGGCACCATACGTAAAAATCAAAAGAAAACGTATGGTTCAAGATGGTGATATGGTTCTAATAGACTTTGAAGGCTTTGTAGATGGCGTAGCTTTTGATGGTGGGAAAGCAGAGGGTTTTAATCTTAAAATCGGTTCATCACAATTCATTGCTGGTTTTGAAGAACAAATTATCGGTATGAAGTATGAAGAAGAAAAAGAAGCAGTGGTTACATTCCCGAAAGATTACCAACATGCTGATCTTGCAGGTAAAGAAGCTACATTTAAAGTAACACTAAATGAGATTCAAGAACAAGCAGAAGCAGAAATTAATGATGTGCTAGCCCAAAAACTTTTAAATGATGAAAAGGCCACACTTAAAGCACTTACTGAAAAAGTAGAAGCGCAAATAGAAACTGCAGCACTTTCGAAAGTATATAATGAAGAGTTAAAACCAAAACTTATTGAAGCGTTGGTAAAAAAGTTTGACTTTGCACTACCAAACAATATCATTGAGCAAGAAATTGATGTTAAAGTAAATACTAAAGCACAGGCATTTAGTGAAGAAGAGTTGGCTAAAGTTARAGAYAATGAAGAAGAGATTAATAAACTTCGTGACTCTGTAAAAGAAGAAGCTATTGCTTCTGTGAAAGCCACTTTCATTGTAGACGCTTTGGCCAAAAAAGAAGAAATCAATGTAGAAGACCAAGAAGTGTCTCAGGCTATTTATTATGAAGCAATGGTGTCCGGACAAGACCCACAAAAAGTTATTTCACATTATCAAGACAACAATCTTCTCCCTGCAGTTAAAATGGGCATGATAGAAGATAAACTCTTTGGCAAAATGTTAGGTTTCGAAAAATAAACGTACAAAACAAGTAGTAATATATGCTACTTGTTAACTATTCTAATGTATATTTGAGCAGATATAAAATCTATTTAACTAACATATTATTAAAAGGTGAAAAATGAGTTATATTCCATACGTTGTAGAACAAACAGGCAGAGGAGAGAGATCTTACGATATCTATTCACGTCTTCTTAAAGACCGTATTATTATGTTAAGCGGAGAGGTAAATGATCAAGTAGCATCTACTATAGTTGCACAATTTCTTTTTCTGGAAGCACAAGACCCAGACAAAGACATTTATTTTTATATTAATTCTCCAGGGGGTGTGATTACTTCTGGGCTAAGCATGTTTGACACTATGAATTATATTAAACCAGATATCGTAACGATTTGTATGGGGCAAGCAGCTTCTATGGGGGCTTTTTTACTTGCATGTGGTACCCCTGGAAAACGATATGCGCTTCCAAATGCACGCATAATGATACATCAGCCTTCGGGTGGTGCACAAGGACAGTCAACTGATATCCAAATACAGGCTCAAGAAATTCAACGCCTTAAAGACACTCTGAATCAGATACTTGCAGAAAAAACAGGTAAAAAACCAAAACAGATAGAAAAAGACACTGAGCGTGACAACTTCATGTCTTCAAAAGAAGCAGTTGAGTATGGACTTATAGATAAAGTTCTTACTAAAAGTTTTTCATAGATAGGCCGTAAAATGAACAAAGCCCATTGTGCTACGTTGTCGCTGGGACAACTTCAGCAGTTTGCTCATGTAGCTAGTTCCCTCGAAGGAAAGTAAAGCATGGTTAGAGAAATCGTTGTATATCCTGATAAAAGACTAAAGCTTATTTCAAAAGAGGTGGAGTCTTTTGATGGAGCATTGCATGATGTACTTGATGATATGTATGATACTATGCGTGCCAAAAATGGTGTGGGATTAGCTGCCATCCAAGTGGGTGTTGCTCTTCGTGCATTGATTATCAATATCCCCATAGAAGGGGAAGATGGCGAAAATGATCAACCTAAAGAAAACACTTTAGAGATGGTCAATCCTATCATTACAGAACAAGATGGCTACGAAAAATTTCAAGAGGGATGTCTTTCTGTGCCTGGTGTCTATGAAGACATAGAACGAGCAAAACATGTGAAGGTAGAGTACTTTGATAGAAACGGCAACAAGCTTACCATAGAAAATGATGCATTTTTAGCCATTGCTATACAGCATGAGATAGACCATCTGGATGGTAAAGTGTTTATAGAAAAACTTTCTTATATGAAGCGTAAAAAATTTGAAAAAGAGTGGAAAAAACGTCTTAAAGAAGCATAATAATCTTTTATGTGTATAGCAATAGCTCCCATACCATAGCAATTTGAATTTTAACACTTTCAAGAAGAGTATATTCAAGTCTAACATGTGTTATCATAGTATAGGTTTAGATAAACGAAAAAGGAAAGAGAATGAAAAATGTGACCAATGCAGCTGAAGCTAAGAGAGAAATAGCAAAACTTAAAAATCATAACTGTGCAGAGGATGATGTCTTTTTTCAAGCCATGGAGGAAGTACTTCTTTCTATCTTGCCCCTTTTAAATTCAGATAAAATTTATGATAAAAATGAAAAAAATGCCATCATACAAAGACTCATTACCCCAGATAGAGTTATCAAGTTTAAAGTCACATGGTTAGATGACAATAATGTAGCCCAAGTTAACAGAGGATACAGAGTACAGTTTAACAATGCCTTGGGGCCATATAAAGGAGGTTTACGTTTTCACCCTTCTGTCAATGAGGGTATTTTAAAATTTTTGGGATTTGAACAAATTTTGAAAAATGCATTAACTGGTTTGCCCATAGGTGGAGCAAAGGGTGGGAGTGACTTTGATCCAAAAGGAAAAAGTGACTTTGAAATTATGAAGTTTTGTGCATCTTTTATGAGAGAACTACATAAATATATAGGTCCACGTATGGATGTTCCTGCTGGGGACATAGGTGTAGGTGGACGTGAGATAGGGTACTTGTTTGGTGAATATAAAAAAATTACATCTACATTTGAAGGGGTATTGACAGGAAAACCTTTTTTCTTCGGCGGATCCTTACTGCGTCCTGAAGCCACAGGGTATGGGGTAATCTATTTCACGCGCAAAATGTTGGAATTAGAGGGAAAAGAGAGTCTTCGAGATAAAGTATGTACCGTGAGTGGTTCAGGAAATGTTGCTTTACATGCTATAGAAAAGTTACAACATTTGGGTGCCATACCAGTCTCATGTACAGACTCCAAAGGGACTATATATGATGCAAGAGGTGTTGATTTAGTCTTGCTAAAAGAATTAAAGCTTACGCATAGAGTATCTTTAGAGGAATATGCAAAAACACATCCTGAATCAACATACACACCAGTATCTAAATACCCAGAAGGTGGGCACGCTGTTTGGGAGATACCATGTTATGCAGCATTTCCCTGTGCAACTCAAAATGAACTTACAGCTATTGATGCTGAAAAGTTGGTTAAAAATGGTTGTATGGCTGTGGCTGAAGGTGCCAATATGCCTTCAACTACAGAGGCTGTAGCTATCATGTTAAAAAAGAATATCTGTTTAGCACCAGGTAAGGCTGCAAATGCAGGGGGTGTTGCGGTAAGTGGATTTGAAATGAGCCAAAATGCCGCTATGCAGAAATGGTCTTTCGAAGAATTAGATGAAAAATTGAAAGCAACAATGGAAGATATATGTGAAACAGTTTCTTCTACAGCAAAAGAGTATGGTGCTTCTGGAAATTATGTGGTTGGTGCAAATATTGCAGGATTTAAACGTGTAGCCGATGCCATGATGGCAGAAGGTGTATAAATAGATATAAAAGTGAATTGTAAAATATTTTAATTGAGAAAATGTTATATTGAATATATCTGAGTAAAGAAATATGACAATATGACATATTTTGAATGTTTTCTACCAAATCATGCCACACTACAGTTATGAATGCAAAAGTAGATAGTGGTACTCCACCAAACAAGACCATTAAAGTGAAGCAAAAGCAAAAAAAAGAGATGATAGTTAACCGGTTAACTTGTGCAACGCTTGAAGGGGTAAACGCCAAAGTTATTGAAGTTGAGGCTACGTTTACCAAAGGATTGCCAGGCTTTTCTGTGGTAGGTTTGGCCTCTAATGACATACAAGAAGCAAAAGAACGTGTTAAGTCAGCCCTTTTAACCAATGAATTTGTATTTCCTCCTCTTAAAATTACGGTGAACCTTTCTCCTAGTGATATTAAAAAAAATGGTACACATTTTGACCTGCCCTTAGCGCTTTTAGTGGCATTAAACAAAAAAAGTTTTGAAGAAGTTGGACTCTTTGTATTTGGTGAATTGGGATTAGACGGAAGGGTAAAAAGTTCTTCAATGTTATTTCCCATCATATTATCACTCAAAGAGCAGGGCGTGATAAAAAGAGCTATCATTCCTAGAGAGGCTATAGGGTACTTGAGTCACATCTCTGGAATTGATTTTATAGCAGTAGAAACTCTGAATGAAGCGATTATTTTATTGAGTAAAGGTGAGTTTAGTAGCAACGTTGAACAGTTTGACTACGATGCTAAATCCATTATTTTGGATGAAACGAAATACTATCTTGAAAAAAAGTATGCAAACAAYTTTTCTGATGTAAAAGGACAAATGATAGCAAAACGGGCTGCATTGATAGCTGCTGCAGGGATGCATAATATTTTTATGGAGGGAAACCCTGGGTGTGGAAAGAGTATGATAGCAAAACGTATCAAGAATATCCTGCCACCTTTACAGGAGAAAGAGTTACTTTCCATTGCAAAACATCAGTTTTTAGATGGACAAACCCCTGATTTTAAAGCCATACGTCCTATGCGAGCGCCTCATCATACAGCAACATCAGCTTCCATATTCGGTGGAGGTTCAGGGCAAGCACGTATAGGTGAAGTGGCGTTAGCATCCAAAGGCATACTCTTTTTTGATGAAATACCACATTTTTCTAAGCAAGTGCTAGAGGCAATGCGTGAACCCTTACAGGATAAAAAAGTACATATAGCAAGAGTAAATGCAAAGATAGAATATGAAGCAGATATCATGTTTGTAGCAGCACAAAATCCATGCCCATGCGGGAACTTACTTTCTAAAATGAAGTCTTGTCGCTGTTCAGAGGTAGAGATAAAACGCTACCAAAATAAACTTTCAGATCCATTTTTAGATCGCATAGACATTTTTGTAGTTATGCAAGAAGTGAACAGTGACGATAAAAGTGATGTAAGTTCAGAKRVBAHDHATDAAVMADHKAWWHAAGCANTCAAAATGCAAAAAAAACGTAAGCAAGAGCAACTTAACGGAAAACTCTCTGAAGAGGAGATAGAGACTTAYTGTGTATTGGAAGATGAAGCAAAAAAGATACTTGAAGGGGCTATAGGAAAGTTTGGGCTCTCACATAGAAGTATTGCTTCGATTAAAAAGATAGCTAGAACTATTGCTGATATAAATGAACATACGAAGATAGAAAAAAAAGATATATTAGAAGCATTAAGCTATAGAAGAAGAAAATAGTCTGTGATATTGCATTGTTAAGTATGGCATTACGGTACCAATTGATGATTGTCTGTCAAAACTATTATGCACAGATAAGTTTAGTCACGACAAACCCACCCACAACAAGCCATACAAACATAGCAGTTGAAGTGTAGACTGGAGCCAATCCCAAACCTTTAAATTTAGCAAAAATGGTACCCATACCCAGTGCAGTCATTGCCATGGTTAGTAAAAATGTATCTATTTCGTTGATGATATATACTATGTTTTCTGGGACGATATGCAATGAGTTAAATCCTGAAACTGCTATGAAGTATACTGCAAACCAGGGGATAACAAGTTGCAGTTTASTATCTTTTTTACTGGCTTCTTTTTTTGCAGTATATGCCAAATATAACCCTAGAACAACAAGCATAGGGGCAATCATAATCACACGTGTCATTTTAACAATAACAGCATCATTTGCCATCTCTGCAGATGCATTGGGAATAGAAGCAGGTACAGCAACCACTTGTGCAACCTCATGAATGGTAGCACCTACATAAATACCAAACTCTCTAGCAGTCATATGTAAGAAGCCTGTAGCATTTTCAAAAACTGTTGTGTAGAGCACAGGGTACAGAAACATAGATATCGTACCAAAAAGTACAACCATAGAAACTGCAATGGCAGTTTTGTGTTCCTGTGCTTTAAGCACAGGTTCTGTTGCAAGTACAGCAGCTGCGCCACATACAGCAGCGCCAGATGCAGTAAGAATGGATGTATCTTTGTCCATTCCAAATACTTTGTATCCTAGCCATGAACCAAGGATGAGAGTGCTTGTAAGCATAATGAGTGAAACTAAAAACCCATCCATACCTACTTCAGCTATCTGCTGAAATGTAATTCTAAAACCATAAAATACAATAGCAAAACGTAAAATTTTCTTTGCTGAAAAAGTAATGCCTGTTTGCCACTCTTTTGGTGTTTTATTTTCTAAAGTATTGGCATAAAAAATACCCATAACAATACCAATGACAAGTGGAGAAAGACCTAATGTTTGGAAGAGAGAGAGTGATGAGATATAGGTTGCGGAAGCTGCAAATATGGCAACAAAAAGCATACCATTAATCGTACCTTTGTATGTTTGTAGTGAAAAAGTCATTAAAACCCTATATCCTTCAAATATATTGATTATTTTTGTAAAACTATACTATAATATTGATACAATAAACAAATCAATTTTATTGTACATAATTATCAGTAATAATGAATAAAAGAGAGAGCATGAAATTAACATTAAGACAGATGGAGATATTTCTAAATGTAGTACGATCAGGGCACCTTACCAATGTAGCTAAAAGTATGGGCTTAAGTCAATCTGCTATATCTATGTCAATTAAAGAACTTGAAAATATACTTGGTCGTCCGATATTTGACAGAATAAATAAAAAATTAGTCCTTAATGAGGTGGGCCGTGCTTTTCATAAAGAGATAGACCCTCTTTTTAAAAAACTCTCAGACATAGAGCACGAATTTCAAAACTCAGAGAATAAAGGAATGATACGTGTGGGTGCAAGTACAACGATTGTTGATTATTTGATGCCTGCGATTATATGCTCATATATGACAGCGTATCCTGATGTAAAGATTACACTTAAAGAAGGAAATACACAAGACATTGCAAAATTGGTTGAAGAAGGAGAAATAGATGTAGGTTTTGTAGAAGGYTTTGTKGCTGGTTCAAATATAATAAAAGAGAAAATTGGTATTGATGAACTTTTGGTTATTACCGAAAATGAAAAAATAGCAAAAGCCAAACCGGTATATATAGATGAACTTGCAGATATGCGTTGGGTACTCAGAGAAGAGGGATCAGGAACGAGAGAAGTGTTTTTGGAGTATATCAAAGAAAAAGTAGACGATCTCAATATTTTCTTAGAACTTGGGCATACAGAATCTATAAAAGGTATTTTAAAGAACAGAGAATGTTTGACATGTATCTCTAAAATATCTGTTGAGAAAGAGTTGGCAGAAGGTAAACTTTTTCAAGTAGATATAAAAAACTTTGAATGTCAAAGAGACTTTTTGATGATTTAYCATAAAGATAAATATCACAGTACTTTRTTTGAAAARTTTGTTTACTTTTCTAAAAAACTAATGATACAAATGCTCGAAGATAATTCACAGAGTGCCTAAAAGAAGTCGGAATGAATCAGCCTTTGGTATTCTTCTTGCGTGTTTAGATTTGTAAAGTGTGTCTCGTCATTAAAAATAACGGTTTTTATGGTGGCTACACCAAATAATGCACCAAGGCGGTGATTTTTTTGGGAGAGATTCTTAAGTGCATAAGGTAAAATAGAGCGTTTATAAATGCCACATAAAGGTTGCAGTCCATTAGGGCTTTTTGCGATGATTGCATCTTTAAGCACATTTTCTTCTTCCTGATAAACCTCCCATAAACGCTTAATGATACTTTCGTCCACTAAAGGTGCATCAACACTTAAAATAAATACAGCTTCAGCCGGAAGGATTTTAAATACTGACACGATACCCACAAGTGGAGAACTTTCTTCGTAGACATCTTCTATGATAGGACAGCTAAAATTAAATTTATTTGTTTTGGAAGAGAKGTAAACAGTTTCAAAGCATTGTTTTAGTTTATGATATTGAAATTCACTAAGTGTCTTGTGTTTTCCAAAGAGAAGCAGGGCTTTGTCTGTCCCCATACGAGAACTTTTTCCTCCCGCAAAAATGACAGCAGGGATAGGGTATTTCATRGTAAAGCCTGTTTACGTTTTTGATGYAYTAAAAGTACCATGAAAGCCATAAGTGTGATGAAGGCTTCTACTAAAAAAAGGAATTCTCCATAGATTTGTCCAGCAAGTACAGCGCCTACAGAACCACCTAGACCAAAGGCAATCCCTAAAAAGAATTGTTGGGCCAATTTTTTCTGAGTATAGAGTGAGAAAACATACGTTATGGCAGCAGTATGGTAAAGTGCAAAGCTGATAGCATGTAAAGACTGCGATGCAAAWGTGAKTGTARYAGARTCAGGRAAGAGATAAAGWARAAGCCAACGMAAGGCAGTTACAAGGGTRGCAAACTGTAAAATRTTGAGYAGRTTYCTTTGRAGYARYGGWCCTTGGAAGTAAAGCATGACGATTTCACAAATAACCCCAAAGCTCCACATCCATGAAATCATTTCAAGTGAAATACCGTGAGAAGTTTCATAAATAGTAAAAAAATTATAAAAACCTCCAAATCCAACTTGCATAAGGAATATGGAAATCCAAAAYGCCCARTATTTCGAGAGAGAAAAAGAGAYATCATCTTGTGCGATATYATGAGGGRCATTGTCRTGCTTGACCAAATAGGCACCAAACAGAAGTGTTAAGAATGCCATAGAACAAAGGTAATAGAGTGCTTCTTGAGGAGAAGAGAGTATTTTTCCTAGCCATAAGGCAATCCCCATAAATCCTAAAGACCCCCAAAGTCTTACTTTCCCATAATGACTTCTMGATAAMGCACTTAAGGCAATAGTCTCCACATAAGGCAAAGAGATACCCATGGCTGCTCCAAAGAGCAAATTGGCAGACAAATAGAACCAAAAATGTTCAACCGTACTTAGAAAAAACATGCTGCCCAAAAATGTTAGTATAAGCGATAATACATAGACTTTAGGTGTTAATGCAACCCAGTGACGAAAGATAAAAGGYAGTAAAAAACGCATAAAAGGAGCAGCRGCATAAATAATCCCTACATCAAAAGGCGAGTATCCCAATTCGAGCAATACTTTTGGCATAAAAATAATATAGATACCCACAAGTGCAAAATAAAAGAAATAGTATGCTCCTAAAAGAAGGGAAAGAGGGGTTAAAAGTGAGATGTTTTGTGGCATTACTTGTCTATTACTGCAGTAYGTGACAGCAGATCATGSAGTGTTTTRGAATCTTTTCTAAAAAACATCATAAGCCAGCCAAAAAAGGTAAAAAARGAYAAAACTGCACAAAGGTTTCKAAATAATATTATAAAAGCTGTAGGTTTTACCCCAGTCTTATCATCAATGATCTGAAGGTTGTAGGCACGGTATCCAGGTGTTTGCGCAGCCCTAATCATAAAAAGTGTCTGCACGATAATCAGAGGCACTAAGATATACAGCCACCCTAAGAGTTTAGCTTCGGAAAAGCCTTCTCTTCCGTCCATTATCAGGTAAAAGACAACATACATGATAGGCATTACAAGCATAAAAGAGTCTGTGAGAAATGCTTTGATTTTACTAGAGGCTCTTGCATAGGGATGGTGTGAGTCCATAGCTGTTGGTTTTACTRCCTTCTTGCCTTGTTTTATGTCTCTAAATCTTTTTTTGCGACTGCTATCAGGATTTTCTGCTTTTGCCATGCTAGTTCAGCCCTTGTGTCATAGTAAAGATAGGAAGTAACATAGCTGCTACTATCACGCCRACWACCACACCGATAAAAAGCATCATAAAAGGTTCAAGAAGACCTAAAAGAAGTTTGAGTTTATCTTCATTCTCTTCTGCATAAAGGCTGGAGGTATTGTCTAAAATCTGTGCTACCTCACTTGACTCTTCACCCAGTGCCAAAGACTGCATAAAGTTACGTTTGAGCTTGACVCCTTTGGAGAGCTGAAGAGAATTGGAAAGTTTATTACCCTCCATTACTTTGATGGAAGCTTTTTCAAAAAGGTCTTTTAGTCCATAGTTTCCAAATGTAGCTTTAGAGAGTTGAACAGCTTGTGCATAGGCGACTCCAGAACTTAACATTAAAGAAAGAATGTATGAAAAGCGTCCAAGTTCATGGTTTTGAATGAGTGTTCCCAAAATAGGCATTTTAAGTAATCCCGAATCCATAAAACGATGGAAACCATCCATTTTTGCATAGGCAAGTTTAAATAAAAATATAAGACTTAAAATAGTTACTATTATCGCAATATAATGTGAGGTTAAAAAATCACTTATAGAGAGGACAAACTGAGTAATAGGAGGCAGTTCCTGCCCTGTGTCTTCAAAAATTTCTGTAATTTTAGGCACAACAAATGCTATGAGAAAAGAGGTCATCCCGATGGCGACAGTAAAAATGATAGCTGGGTASGTCATAGCACCTTTAACTTGTTTTTTCACTTTGTTTTGTGCAGAAAAAAAGTTACCCATATTGGTTAGGACTTCGACCATTTTGCCACTTTGTCCTGCTACGTTAAGGCTTTGTAGATAAAAGTCTGGCAAGGCATAGACCTTCTGTGCATGGAGTGCATTGTAAAGAGATTTCCCTTCGTCTATCATGGTTTTAAGTGAGCCTAGAAAGGAGACATAACGTTTTTCTCCCTCATGTTGATTCTCAAGTAGTTTGATGGCAGTGAGTATAGTCATACCTGAGTTGAGGTACGAAGAGAGTTCTTTAGAAAAGGTTGCCAGAAGTTCTCCTGGCATTTTCCGTTTGGAAAAAGCTTCAAGAGAAAACTCTTTTGTAGGCGTGAGACCTTCATGGTAAATACCACGGGTTTTAAGCTTTTGCCCTGCTTCTTCTGCAGAACTTGCAGTCACAGTACCTTTTACTTTTTTGCCTGATTTGTCAAAGCCTTTGTACTTGAAGAGCATCTAAGCGTAGTCCTTATTGTTAATTGATAGTATTATAACTTTTTTAGCTTGTAAACCTTTGTGTGTTAAAGTTGGGAGGGTATAATGAGCATATTCCCGAATTTAAATCCAAAGTGCAATTTTCCTATCTAAAAAATCATACCTAATTTTACCTACGCTACTTCTTTTTCATGAAAAACTTCATGAGGAGTCTTCCATTCAAGAGATTTTCTTGGTCTGTGGTTAAGCCTTTCTTCAATAT
>NVVN01000021.1 GCA_002733355.1 Sulfurovum sp. | reverse complement strand
GTATTTTTAGATTGGCAATAGATACATATTTTAAGACTTTTTTACAGCCATTTGTAAATAAACCTTTGTTTACCCCCAATATACCATACTTTGCGGGGTATTTTATGCACCCATTTTTTTAATTAAGTCAAAAAAATCAATGAGGCATATGAGGGTTTAAAGTAGCAGAGAAAAAGTGTTACTTTTTTGCCAAAACAAAAAAAGTTGAAAATAGCCAAATCTTATGAAGTGAAGATGTTTTTCTAGGTGACTAATAGGTGACTAAAATATTTTAATTTTTTTAAAAAGTCTCTCAAAGCTCGTAAATAAGGGGGTTTAAAGGGGTTGTTAAATGGATGGCCGGGAGAGGGGGATTCGAACCCCCGGAGGTATAACCCTCACCGGTTTTCAAGACCGGCACATTCGACCACTCTGACATCTCCCGGTAATTTGAAGAATAGAATCTTATCTAAAAAAAGATAAACTCTAGTTTATATATGGAGGAGCCAACCAGACTCGAACTGGTGAATAGCAGATTTGCAATCTACGGCCTTACCAACTTGGCGATGGCTCCAYATAAAAAATATAAAAAGACCATCAAATAAGCAAAGATGAATTGATTAAAGCGACTAGTCGCGAGAGCTTTCTGCTGAAGACAAGCATTAAAATGCAGTCTAAGTGAGGCATTAAATGCCGAATCAGAAAACCTAGCGKTAGCGTAAATCAAGATGAACTTTGTTCATTTGATGGTCTATTTTATGGTACCCGGAGCCGGACTTGAACCGGCACGGTCGCAATGACCGGGGGATTTTAAGTCCCCTGTGTCTACCATTCCACCACCCGGGCATGGGTGTTTTAAGTCTATTTTAGACTTTGGTATAAAACTTCTAAGATCATATACTTTGACTTCTGAACCCTGAGGCGAAGTTATAGTGAGATGAATTAAAAAGTAGCTTTGCTGCTTTTTAAGAAGAGTATAACTATGGAGCGGGCGAACGGGTTCGAACCGTCGACCCCAACCTTGGCAAGGTTATGCTCTACCGCTGAGCTACGCCCGCATATCCATATCCGCATTTAAGCAGTTGCTTAAAATTGGAGTGCGATTATAACCTAATAAATTTTAAATGTAAATAGTATTTGTGTTATAATCCACAAAATATTAACATAAGGTTCAATATCATGAGAAGTAATGAAATTAAAGATGGATTTTCACGTGCACCACATAGAGCTTTGCTCCGTGCAACAGGCGTAAGAGATGAGGATTTTGAAAAACCGTTTATCGGCGTAGCAAATTCATTTATAGAAATCATTCCAGGGCACTTTTTCTTAAATAAAGTTGCCGAAGTCATTAAAGAAGAGATCCGTGCAAATGGTTGTGTACCTTTTGAGTTCAATACAATAGGAGTAGATGATGGCATAGCTATGGGACATGATGGCATGCTTTATTCCCTACCAAGCCGTGAAATTATTGCTAACTCTATAGAGACAGTTATGAACGCACATAAGCTTGATGCAATGATTGCTATACCTAACTGCGATAAAATCGTTCCTGGGATGATTATGGGTGCTTTGCGTGTGAATGTGCCAACAGTATTTGTTTCTGGTGGACCTATGGAGAAAGGGTATACTCAAGATGGTACACCTATTGATCTTGCGACTGCATTTGAAGCTGTTGGAAAACATGAAGCTGGGGAAATGACAGATGAAGAATTACTTGACATTGAGTGTAATGCCTGTCCAAGTGGAGGATCATGTTCTGGGATGTTTACAGCTAACTCCATGAATACTCTTATGGAAGCCATGGGAATTGCGCTTCCGGGCAACGGTACTATTTTGGCACTAACTCCTGAAAGAATAGAACTTTACAAAAAAGCTGCTCGTCGTATTTGTGAGATAGCTAAACTTGAAGCATCTGAACAGGAAAAATATCGCATGAAGAATATTCTTAATGAAAATGCTGTACGTAATGCTTTTGCTGTAGATATGGCTATGGGCGGATCTTCCAATACTGTGCTTCACATGTTAGCCATTGCTATAGAGGCTGACGTTGATTTTAAACTCTCTGATATCAATGCCATCTCTAAACGTGTGTCACATATCGCTAAAATATCTCCATCACTTTCGACCGTGCATATGGAAGACATTGATAGAGCGGGCGGTGTTAATGCTGTTATGCATGAGATGATGAAACGGGGTAAAGGTATATTATTTGATAACCTTTCCATCACAGGTGAAACACTCTATGATAAAGTAAAAGATGCTAAAATCTTAGATACAAATATCATTCATACCATTGATAATGCATACTCTGAAGTGGGTGGATTGGCTATTCTTTATGGTAACTTGGCTGAACAAGGTGCGGTTATTAAAACAGCAGGGATTACTGGAGATAGGGTATTTACAGGAACGGCAATATGYTTTAACTCTCAAGATGAATGTATAGAAGGTATTTTAGCAGGGAAGGTGAAAGCCGGTAATGTGGTAGTCATTCGCTACGAAGGTCCTCGGGGAGGTCCAGGTATGCAAGAAATGTTGAGTCCTACATCACTCATTATGGGTATGGGATTAGGTGCGAGTGTTGCACTGATTACTGATGGTAGATTTTCTGGTGCTACCAGAGGTGCTAGCATTGGCCATGTGAGTCCAGAAGCTGCAGAAGGTGGTCTTATAGGATTGCTGGAAGATGGAGATGAAATTCACATTGATGTAGATCAATATATTTTACAAGCTAATTTAAGTGATGAAGTCATAGCAACAAGAAGAGCTAACTTTAAACCTCTTGTAAAACCATTAAAAAGTAAGTGGTTAAAACAGTACAGGGCGTTGGTTACAAATGCAAGTTCTGGTGCTGTATTGGAAGCTGAATAAAAACAAAGAAGGCTTTGGAGAAATAAGGAGAATTGAAAATTAACTCTCCTTGTAGAATAGAGCTATTTTTACGAAGGTCTTCTTGCACCTTTGTAACGTTGTGCATAAAACTTACTTAAATTTGATACAACCACTTTCTTTTTAGCAGAACTTGCATGAAGAAACTTTCCATTACCTATGTAGATACCCACATGATTGACATACCCTTTACGTTTTTTTGATGTATCAAAAAATACCAAATCACCTGGTTTTAATTGACTTCTACTTACATATTTTCCAAATTTTGATTGATTGATTGAAGTTCTTGGAAGGTTAATACCATTTTTTTTGTAGACATATTTGGTAAGACCGGAACAGTCAAAAGTATTTTTTTGTCCTACCGCACCCCAGACATATTTTTTTCCTAGTTTCTTTTTTGCTAATTTGATAATATTTTTGCTTTTTTTGCTACTAAAACCACTGAAAGACCTAATATTCGGTTGCGACGCTTTAAATAGTATATCATCAACTGTAAGAACACGTCTTTTCTTTACACGTTTACTTGCAAGTGGTTGTGCATGTTTCTTTAGTGCAGATCTCAGGATTCTGTCTGATTTTTTATTCTTTTTTGTCACTTTTGCAATTTTTATTTTTTTGGTCGATTTTCTTTTGTTAGTCTTAAGTTTTTTTGTTGTAGCTTTTCTGGTAACTTTTAATTTTTTTCCTAGTTTTAATTTCGTTTCATATTTGATATTGTTAATTTTTGCAAGTTCTGCTAAGGTCATCTTATGTTTACGTGCAATCGTAAAAAGAGTATCTCCAGACTTTATAGCATAAGTAGGTTTTTTAACCAATTTTTTGACAACTACTTTTTTGTTTTTATTTGGGAAATACGTATTTGTAGGGACTTTAACAACTCTGCCTATCTTCAACAACTCACCTTTTTTCATACCGTTAATCTTTCGTACTTCATTAATAGTRGTATGGTGCTTATGTGCTACCGTATAAAGGGTTTCCCCATTCTTAATTTTATGTTTAACAACTTTCGTTGCTGCATTTACTGATACTGTGGCAAGGGATAATGCCAATAATAATTTATATATCTTTCTCAATGAATACTCCTAGTCAATTGAAATTTTAACAACATGATAAAAACCATACTAAAAAATATGTATAATTCTATCTGTATTTGATTAATCAAAAATAAATATGAATTTAAATTTTTCTTAAAGCCTATTTTGAAATGGTCTTTTAAGAGGAAGAAAATTGTATCTATGAGTTATTAAGATAAATTGGTAACCTGGCGGTCTTTGAATAATTATACAAAAATCCATGGCTTTCTGTCCCTACTTCACAATAGGTTTAGCTTTTTCAACATCTCTAATCTACATAATAGCAAAACTAAAATTAAACAAATATAAATGTTTCTTTAAATTTTCCTTAAATGTTGTATGATATGATCAGCTACTCTGAAGGCATTTGCATAGATGGTCCAGGTGTATGCAACAGATCCTCCTGTGGGCATGAAACTTGCATCAGCGACATAAAGATTAGGCACATCATGTGCTTGACAGTATTTATTTAAAACCGAAGTTTTTGGGTCATCTCCGAAGCGACACCCACCTGCTACAAGGTTTTGTGAAGCAGAGGATGAAATAGAAGAGTAAATATTTTTTGCCCCCATTTCTTCAAGTATTTTTTCACATTTTTTTGCGATATATTTACCCACTTTTACATCTTGAGGATGTCCTTCTAGTCGTAATTTTCCTACAGGCATACCATATTTGTCTGTATGTGTTTCATCTAGACTTACAAAACAGTTGTCGTTTGGTAGCCAGTCATTAAAAATCTCAAAACGTATATTTTTACTTTTTGTAAATCGTTTCACAAGTTTATCACCCAAAGGTTTACCCCAAACCAATTTAGCATTTTCATAATTATTTTTACGTGCTCGTGAGATAATGTTTTGATGTTCAAACATGAACTCTACAGAACCTCCTTTAAACTTCCCGTCCCACCAGTGATCTACAAAATACCAGTCCAGTAGGGATCTGTTTACAAAAAGTCCTGTAGTCATGAGCTCTTCAAATTTAATTTCTTTAAGACTGTCTTGGTGAAGTTCACCTTGCCCTGATCCTCCACCTGAGAACAATAAGTTTTTACCCAGTTCCCCACTGCTATTTGCCAATCCGTTAGGATGATGCTTGCTTGAAGAGTTTAATAAAAGTCTTGCACTCTCGTGTGCCTGTGCAGCAACTACAAACAGCTTTGCTCTAATCTTTGTTTCTTTTCCGGTAAGAGTATTGACAATAACGGCATACTCGACTTTGTCTTTTTGACTCGTATGTAGATATTTGACATGGCTATTGGTCAATAGTGTGAGGTTCCCAGTTGCAAGAGCTGGTTGTAACAATGCCTCTCGAGAGCTACCTTTTGCCCCTGAACTACAGCCATAGCTTCCACAAAAATTGGAATAATAGCAGGCACTACGATGACCTTTGTCTTTTGATAATATCGCCCTAGGTGTAACTAAGGGAGTAATACCTAGCGCTCTACAACTTTTATCTAATAGTTTTACGACGGCATTTTCTTTTGTAGGAGGCTGTGTAAAATTAGTTGTACTCCTWGGMGGTTCATGCTCATGCTTTTCAAAATGTCCCGAAACTCCAACCAATTCTTCTGTGAGTGTATAATATGGTTCTAAGTCCTCATATGAAATAGGCCAATCAACAATATTGGCCCCCTCTATGTCCCCATATTTACTTTTAAGTCTAAAATCGTCTGGGTGCAGACGGTGTAGCATACCTGACATAAGATTGGAGGAGCCTCCTACAATGTTACCATTCCAAAAGCTAAAACCCGAATCATAGGTAGGTGTGGCTTCCCATTTTCCGTCCAYTTTTTCTTCAATCGTATGGTACTCATCAAAAAGATTAGGTGTAACTAGGTCTCTTCTTGAGTATGCTAACTCATCTTTAGAAAACTCATTACGCTTCAGTAGTCGTCCTTTTTCCAAAACAGCTACTTTATAGCCTGCTTTACTCAAGGTATATGCTACTGCCCCACCACTAGCTCCTGAACCTATAACCACTACATCATAGTTATGCTTCATCATTTAGTACTTCGACACTGAATTTTATACTTATCATAATGCTATATACCTTGTTTTTGGTCTTGGTTGTCCCCCATAAGAGCCTAATGCTTTCCAGCCCGCTTCATTTATATTTGAACCATAGATAGGGTCACTAAACATAGCTTCTATAGTTAATGTCATAATACGACTCAGCCAATTGCTCCCATATTGTGTCCCTTCATAGGCTCTTAAGGCTTTTTCTTTATCTTTATGAGACATCAATCTAAAATGTCCACTTTCACGAGTATTTAACTCCTGTGCCCCTTCAAGCACAAAAGCCCTGATATCTTTATCATAACTTTTATGTGATAGCGTTTCAAGTAAAAACTGTGTCACATTCATGGACTCAGCAGAAGGTATTTGACTGCTTGTCGGAAACATATGTACCTGTACAGCTGATATAGTAGGCTCAATTTTTTTAAACTCTTTTTCAAAAATAGTGAACTCTTTTCCTTGCAGATAAGGGCTGAGTCCAAAAATGGAACTAAGTATTAAAAACTTTCTTCGTTTTATCATTTTAATTGTATTGACCTTTCTTAAAATATACTTTGTATCATAATGTCTTTTTGTGTACTGTGGGTGCAAGCTGAAAACCATATTACACATGTGTTACACGAAGATGATATTATACTCACTCTGTGTTAACATTAAAATATTAGGAGAAAAAGATGAAAAAGTTACTATTTAGTTCGTTGGTTGGGTTCGCCCTTATTGCACTTACAGGGTGTACAACAGGTAATGATGCCGCAGCTTCTACAAAATGTTCGGCTGATGGTAAATGTTCTACAGCAAAAAAATGTCAAGCAAATGCTAAGTGTGCTGGAGACAAAGCAAAAAAAGTTGCAAAAAAATGTTCGGCTGATGGAAAATGTGGGTAAACATTAAAAGTTAGATTTTACGCTAATGCATATACTTCATAGGTGTATTACCTGTGAAGTAACACTCCTCTGATATACTTCTTCTTGTATCAAACAATCAAAATTTAAAAGGATTTTATTATGAAAAAACTACTTATGGGAGTACTGTTTAGTATTATGTTACTTACATTAAATGCATGCACGGAAACTAACAAAATTGGGACTGAGGAAACAAAATCAGCTACAGTAGAGATGGAGAAAAACGAAACTACTCCAAAAAAATGTTCTGCGGATGGAAAATGTGGTGAAGGAAAATGTGGAGATAGTAAAACAGGTAACACTGTACCAAGCGAATAATTTTTTACTATCGTACAATACATATTTTAAATATGCTTGCATAATTTAGAGTATGTATGTCACCTTTTCTACCTTGTATAGTTTTTATATATTACGAATAGTAATTAATACACATACAGTACACATCTTTCATACTATACTTACAGCGTAATACGATTAATTACAAAAGGAGTTACAAATGTTGAAAGCACTCTAYCCTGTGACTAAAAATATACTTAGTAAAGGTCAAAGTATTGCTTTATTGCTABCAAGACTTGTTGTAGCATATGGTTTTTATGAACCTGCTATGAAAAAATGGTCAGACATCAAATCTGTTGCAGAATGGTTTGGTTCTATGGGAATTCCTTTTCCTACACTTAATGCCTACATGGCAGCAAGTACAGAACTTATTGGTGTAGTGCTTTTAACGCTTGGACTTTTTACCCGACTCATTTCTATTCCTCTTATGGTTATCATGGTGGTGGCTATTGCTACTGTCCATTGGACACATGGTTTTTCTGCTGGGGACAATGGATTTGAGATCCCACTTTATTACATGCTTTTTTTAGCAATTTTTGCTTCATATGGAGCCGGCAAACTTAGTTTAGATCACCTACTATTTGGTGAAGAACAATAATCTTTTACAAAAGGAAAAATAATGAATAAATTACTAATGATACTTGGAGCTATTGCTCTTACATTTACACTCTCAATGGCTGCTGAAGGCAAATGTGGTGAAGGTAAATGTAGTGGCGACATGAATAAGACTGAAAAGAAATGTTCTGGCGATAAGAAAGATATGAAAAAGAAATGCGCTGACGGTAAATGTGCCGCTGGTAAATGTAGTGCAGACATGAAAAAAGCAACACCTGCAGCACCAGAAAAAGGTAAATGTGGTAAAGGTAAATGTGGTTCATAATTTTATAACTACATTATTTACTTCATGAAACTCCTACATACCAAATATAGGAGTTTCATCTCTCTTTTATAAATCATTGTATACTATGCCTTATTATTTTAAAGGATAGTTATGCGATATCTACTACTTACTTTTGTTTTATTATTTTCCCTTAATGGCTGTCAAAACAAAGAACAAGAAAAAAACATAGAAGCTTTACAAGAGGTACAAATAGCCGAACAGGTACGTGCCAAACTTCAATCTGAGTTTGAGGCCAAAGAAAAAGCTTTACAACAAACATTACAGAAGAATGAAGAACAAATAGCCCAACAAGCGAGAAAAGACCTACTTGCTGAGCAAAAGGCACTTCAAATGGCACAAGAAAACAATACTAGTAAACTTACCCAAATGGGTGTTGTTGTCAATAATGGTGTGATTACTATAGACACAAACCAAACAAAAGACTTTTTTAAAATGTTAAGTAAGAACTTGAGTGACAAAATAAAAAGGATGAAAGATGATCTTGAAAAAGGTATGGTTGAAACAAAAAATACAGGAGTAGAAATCAGCGAAGATCATATTAAGATTGATTTGAATAAAACGAAAGGTTTTTTTGAAAATTGGAATAAAAAAATAAAAGTTTTTATAGAAGAGTTTGATACACTTGCAAAAGAGATAGAAACCAATACGACAACAAAAGGAAATTAATGCAACAAATAGATATGAACTCAGATGAATTTCAAGCAGAGATGGAGAAAACAGGAAAATTTGTAGACAAGGTCTATAGCCAGTTTGGATGGGTACCTAACCCTAATGAAGAGGTAAATGAAGGTGTGACTATGGGGCTTGCAAGAAACAAGCTTATCTACGGAAAAAGGTTTTGTCCTTGTTTTATGGTCATCGGCGAGACAAAGGAGGAGCAAAAAGCGGCGGATAACCGTATTTGTCCCTGTACACCAGCCATAGAAAAAGAGATACCTGAAGATGGCTTATGCCATTGTGGTATTTTTTGTACGTCAGAATACGCAGCAGCACAAGCCCAACACAACGAGATAGAAGAAATTGTACATGAGCATTCACGTGGTCTCACTAAAGAACAAGCTGAAACATTACTTCAAGAAGAGCAGTTAGACGGCGATGAGCTAGAAGCACTCATAGAAGCAAAAAACCTTGGTATGATATATTTTACACTTGTTGACACTAGAGAACACATGGAGTATCAGATGGCTCACATAGTAGGGACAGATGTCTTGGTGCCCACTTCTCAATTCTATGCAAAAGTAGAAGAAGAACTTGCAGGTAAAAAGTCTGAAAACATCATCCTCTACTGTCACTCAGGAAGTAGAAGCTACCAAGTACAGCATGCCATGAAAGGTATGGGGTTTGAACATGTATGTAATTTACGTCCAGGTATCATTGGATTTTCTGGGGAGACACAGAGAGGGTAAGCCTTTTATCTTCCATTGGTGCGTTAGCAAACGCACCTTATTTCTTCACTGATAATACTCCCCTATATTTAACACTATACTTTTTACTAAAATGCTTTTATAAATTATCATAAAGGTTAAAAATGAAAAAATATCGTAGTAAAAATAAAATATTTGGAAACCTAAACTTATTCATACGTATAATATGAGGGATGATACTTTTAAGTGAAGTGTTAAAATAGAGGAAAATGAGGAGCCGAAACTCCTCATAAAGATAATCAACTAGAAGTTAATTATTTAGCAAGTGCTGCTTTAGATGCGTCAGCTACTTTTGTAAACGATTCAGGAGAATTCATCGCCATATCAGCAAGAATTTTTCTGTCAAGTTCGATATTTGCAAGTTTTAAACCATGCATAAATGTAGAGTAGTTCATACCATTAAGTCTTGTAGCTGCATTAATACGTACAATCCATAATCTTCTGAAATCTCTTTTCTTTTGTCTTCTATCTCTGTAAGCATATACTAATGAACGCTCAAGTTGYTCTTTGGCTTTTCTGAAGTGTTTTCTTCTACCAGAATAGAACCCTCTGGCTTGTTTTAATAGTCTTTTATGTCGTCTTGTTCTTACAACACCAGTTTTTACTCTCATGGTTATCCTTTACCTGAAACTTGTACTATGCTAAAGCCTCTTCAAATGCAATAAGTTGCATGAGCCGACTGCTGAAGTCATGTTATAGTAGGTGTCAAATATTACTATTTGAACTTGCCCCATTTATTGGGGGAATCTCTTTGTAAAATGTAACTAAATAATCTTAGTTAATCATCTCTTTGATGTTTTTAGCATCAGCTTTATCAACATGTTTGGAACTTCTCATTTGTCTATGGTGTTTACCATCTACTTTTGTAAGAATATGACTTCTGTACGCAGTTCCTCTTTTGATTTTGCCGCTTTTTTTAACTTTAAAACGCTTCACCGCGCCTTTTACACTTTTCATTTTTGGCATATGCTTACTCCCCCCTTGATAGATTTTTATATTTAATAACTCTAACGCTATTCAATACGGCTAGCCGTATGAGTTCTCTGTTGAAGAAAACACAGTGTTAACGTAGAGTATTTGGGCTTTTGCTCAAATGTTCGTTTTATTAAATAAAATGGGACGGTATTATACCTAAATTATCTGAAAAGTTTATAAGTACTTAGGTAGCAGTACTCTAACCCCATTTATGCTAAAATATTTAGCAATAAAATATGAGGCTCATTTGTGGACAAAATCACCGAAATACTTTCTCAAAAAAAGAAACTTTTGACAGAAATCTACTTTGATTTACAGCTTCACTTTGAAGAAAAATATGGACAAGACTCCCTTGTTTTAATGGAGATAGGCACTTTTTTTGAAGTCTATGAAGTCAATAATGACGAGATGAAAGTTGGTAAAGCTAAAGAGATAGCTGAACTTCTAAATATTCAACTCACTCGTAAAAATAAAGCTATTCTTGAGAACTCTGTTTCTAATCCTTTACTTGCGGGTGTACCTGCTGTTTCTCTTGATCGTTATCTTTCCCGACTCATAGACACAAAAAAATATACCATCATTGTTGTCAAGCAAAAAGGTGAAATGCCAAATATTAAACGTTATGTCTCTAATATCATCTCTCCAGGTACTAATTTTGAGTATCTTAATGAGCCTACAGAAAACAATATTGTCTCTTTACTCATAGATGAAAATGCAGGTATTTTCTCTGTGGGGTATGCGGCCATAGACGTTAGTACAGGTAAGACCATTTGCAACGAGATACACTCTACCCGTGATGATAAAACCTATGCACTTGACGAGGCATTTAACTTACTTCAGACCTACAGTACTTCTGAAGTTATCATTACGCTTGATAGTAAAGAGATAGATGTGGAGTGGTTAATCCATTATTTGGAACTTGAGTCATTACATCATTCTCTTAATGGTAGGCGCTTTAAAATTTCTTTTCAAAATGAACTTTTTGTCCGTGTTTTTGAGATTAATTCTTTCCTTTCCGCTATTGAGTTCTTAGACTTGGAGCGTCACCCCTATACAACAGAATCTTTGGCAGTACTTATTGATTTTATCATTGAGCATGATGAGAGTATTATAGAAAAGATGAACAAGCCTTTTTTTCTTGGAAACAACCGCTTTATGTATATCGGAAATAATGCAATGGAACAACTCTCCGTCATTTCACGTGATCCATCCGACATTACTCTGCTTGACCTTATTGATAAAACCTCTACAGCATTTGGAAAACGTTTGCTGAAAGAACGTTTGCTAAATCCTATCTGTGACAAAGAATTACTTGAAAAGCGTTACGACCTTACTGAACGTTTACTGCCAAATATTAACCGTTTTGAAACACATTTAAAACAGATTTATGATTTAGAGCGTATCACAAGACGGATAAAATTACGTAAACTTCACCCTGTAGAACTTACATACATTGCTATGTCACTTGAAGCCATCTTGAAACTTTTGACAGATGCTGAAGAAAATGGATTAACTATTGAAGACAACCTTTATGAAGAAACGGTTGAGATGCTAAAAGTGCTTGAAGACACTTTTGAACTGGATGTATGTGCTAGGTTTCGCATAGAACAGATAAATGACAATCTTTTTAAAGATGGTATTTACCCCGCTATTGATAGCATCGTAAAGACACAAGAAAAAGAAGTGTACAAAATGGAAATTGTAGCGTCTCACGTCGAATCACTCTTTGAGAGGGACAAATTGTTTACGGGAACGACCAAACATACTACTGTAGGATATTTGGAGAGTGAAGGTTATCACCTAAGCCTTACAAAAAATCGTTTTACTCTGATAGAAAAATTACTTAAAGACACTTTTGTCACCATTGATGAGACACATCATTTTTTTAAAGATTTCAACTATAAGTATCTTAAAAATGCTGTTAAAGTGCAGGCTCCACTCTTTGAAGAGATTACACGAAATTATGAAACGTCACAAGTAAAGCTTGTCTCCCTTGTAAAACAACGTTATATTGAAAGTCTTGACTTACTTGAAAACAGGTTTTCTCTATTGCTGGATAAACTTATTATTTTTATAGCAAATATAGATGTAGCTATTTCCAATGCAAAGTGTTCAAAGCGGATGAACCTCTCTCGTCCTATTATAGAAGAAGGCTCTTTTTATGAAGCTATTGGCTTACGCCATCCAATCATAGAATCAAATGATGAGCGAGGAATTTATGTACCTAATGATGTCTTCTTGGGCACAAATAATGAGACTTCACATAATCATATTACACTAAATGCAAGTGATGGGGAAGATGTATTAGGTATACTTCTCTACGGGATTAACTCATCAGGTAAATCTTCTCTTATGAAAAGTATAGGACTCTGCGTTATATTGGCGCAGTCAGGTTTTTTTGTTCCAGCGGTGGAACTACGTTTTGGACTCTATGATAAACTCTTTACACGTATTGTTTCCCAAGATAATTTATATAAAGGTCTCTCTACTTTCGCCGTAGAAATGATGGAACTTAAAAATATTTTTAACCGTGCAAATGAACATTCTTTAGTCCTAGGGGATGAAATAAGTCAAGGAACAGAGACTGAGTCAGCACTTGCTATCGTCTCCTCTAGCATTTTAAARCTCCTTTCATTAAAAGCAACTTTTATTTTCGCCACACACTTACATCAACTGGGAAGTATCACTCAATTGCAAGATTTAAAACATCTCATTTTTTTGCATTTGGGGATTAAATATGATGAGAATAAGGACACTCTTATCTACAATCGTGTCTTACAGTTAGGTATGGGTGATAGTCTCTATGGKYTRGAGTTTGCAAARTCACTACATATGGATAAAGAATTTTTACAGATGGCTCAAACTATACGAGAAAACCTTAACCATGGTGGCTCAGATATAAAAAAACTTCGTAAACAAAAAAGTAGTAAATATAACAATAGACTTTACTTGAGTAAGTGTGCTTTGTGCGAAGAAAGTGTTGAGGATGTGCATCATATCGTTGCACAAAAAGAAGCAGACAGTGAAGGGAATATTGAGTATTTCCATAAAAACCATAAGTATAATCTTATACCTCTATGTAAAAATCATCACCATTTGGTTCATGTAGGTAAAATTATTATCTCTGGGTTTGTAATGACTGATGCCGGACTGAAATTACATTATGAGGTAAAAGAATAAACGGGTAACACAAAGGGATCATCCTCTCCTTGTATTAAAAATCGTAAGTTATCCCTATGGAAATCACATCTATGTCCGGAACKCCAGACTTAATGAGTAGACGTTGGTAGTCTATAAATATACCCCAACCATTTTCTTGATTGGCTTGGCCATCAAACACCCTGTCATAATTGACAGCAGCTTCTCTATCTGCCTCTTTAGAGGAAAAATCATATTCGAAACCAATGCCTGCAGAAAACCCACCTTCATCAATAGTTTGAAGATTTCCGTTTCCTCCAGTGGTTGTTTTTGTCCATCCGTACCCAAGTAGTCCATAGATATTAAAATCTTCTCCTAGTGGGTACATAGGCTTGGCAAACAGTCCAAAATGTTGCAGCTCTTGTCCCCCAAGAGGATCTGCTCTCCAAAAAGTACCTACCCCCCGTGCTTCAATACCAAAGTGTTGATTCCATTCATACCCTGCTCTTACCATAGTTCCAAAAGTGACATCCTCATATTCACATCCTGGTGAAGTGCACCCATTATAACGCCCCCATACAAATCCAATTCCTACATAATAAGGACTAGGATTTACAAGAGGTATGGGTTCAACCGGTAAGATGGCCGGCAGTACTTCCTTTCCTCCTGCACAAAGTAATGTAATCCCTGCAAAKGAAGTAAAAACTATTTTTTTCGCATCTATCATATCTTTCCTTTTTCTTCTTCTTTTCTTACAAAATATAGCCCTGTTGAGACCATCATAAACATCATCATTAAGACACCTATTATACTTAAAGTATTTCCATCTGATGTTTGGGTACTTGCACAGTTTACATCTAGGGTTACTGTTGCAATAGAAGTATCCCCACTTGAATCTGTAATCATATATTCAAAACTATCTGTGACAGGAGGAATATTTGGTTCTGGTTCATAGATAAGTACATCATCTGTTGGATCATTTGGTGTGCCTCCATCATCAAATCCTATTGTACCATAAGAAGGTGCGCGCACTATAATTATACCTTGTGTGCCAGGGCCATCTGGTCCGAAGTCATCATTACTGAGTACATCAATAACATTTGGACCATACTGTCGAATAGGGATAATACCATCATCAACAGCATTAGGTATCCCACTACCACTTCTATAGCTAACATTTAGTGTTGCTTCATTACTCAAGTCTCCCCCTACTTCTCTCACGGTATAGTTAAGAGGTGTCGGGTTTCCTATCAGGGCATTGTCTGGTACAAAAGTTACTGTTCCGTCTGGATGAGCGTTCCATACACCTTCTCCAGGTACAAGAACTTCATCTATATCTCCATCTCCATCTGTATCTCTACCTGTAGCACCAATTGGTATGATGAAGTTGATTGTTGTAGGGTCAAACGGTGTTGATGTTTGTTGGTCATTATTCAATGGGCTTAAAACAGCCGTTTCTCCCACTATCAGACTTGTATTGCTATCATCATTTGCCACTGGTGGATAATTTAATCTTATAGTGGCACTTGTTGCATTCCCTTGTGTATCTTCTACTGTATATTCTACAGGTGTAGGATCTCCTACATAGTCTGGATTAGGACTAAATGTCACTTCACCGGTGACTARATYTACACTCCAAGTTCCTTCATTTGGTACATYAAAACCAACTACGTCACCACTACCGTCAGGATCTAATACAATGTTYGTAGCTCCTRGARGTAGTGTCAGTCTTACAGTCGTCGGATCCAAAGGAAATGCCCCACTGAGATCATCTCCCACCACATCAATCACCGCATCTTGTCCTGAAGAAACAGACTGATTATTATCAGTTGCTATTGGTGGTTTTGTATCAAGGGGGATAATAGTTGGGTCATCAACAGGACCAGTAGTTGGGTCATCAGAGGATGCATTAATATCTGAACCTATCGGTGGTGTACCTACAGTGATAGCTTGATTTATAATTCTGCCATCTATAAGGTCYTGTAACGTAATAGTATGCTCCCCTGTAAATGTAACCGTATCACTTTGCCCTATTAATAATATAGCAATTGGACCACCCGTAATGAGAGCATTGTTGTCTGTCAATCTTACGTTTGTAAGATTGACATTCCCTATATTGGTTACATTAAAGTCATATCGCACCACTTCTCCAACATCAGCATAGCCATCAGCATTTGCATCTATAAATGTACCTGTTTTTGTTACACTGATTATAGGATTTATTCCAACCGTAATGCTTTCATTTAAATCATCACCTACAGTAGAATTATCATCTTGGTCACCATTGGCTGGCGTGACTGTATTGATAATACTTGTGTTGGCTGTGCCTGCATCGAC
>NVVN01000006.1 GCA_002733355.1 Sulfurovum sp. | reverse complement strand
TTAGTCTTTTTTACAGCCATCTGTAAATAAACCTTTGTTTATTACGACTATACCGTACTTTGATGGTGTTTTTAAGCACCCGTCTTTTTCATTAAATCAAAAATAAGAAGGAAGTTAATAATAGGTGTTTTAATGGAACCACCTAAATATCAGAAAGAAGAGTATTTAGATACCTTTATTACATCTGTATATAATTCATATGCTGCTAATGTAAAATTTTTATTAAAGGTACAAATTTTTAATAATCATATTATCAATGGATTTAAAACTATTCAAGATGAACTTAAGGCTGTCGAGATGTTTAAGGATATAAAAAGTGTTAATTTAAAAGATAYTGTCAACTTTTTATTACATGAGTTGATTCGATATAATAATTTATTTCAACTTGAAACAAAAGATGAAGTAATTGATATTATTGAGCAATACAAAGAATATATTGATGAAGAACAACTATTAACATTAAAAGAAGATGCAGTATTTAATCCTGAAAATTTTTCAATAGGTGAACTAAGTATTGCACCCGGGAAACATGGTTTTATGAATCAAGACATAAATACTATAAAAACTATTATTTCATTTGTCGTACCCTATAAAATGAATATTGAGTATATTTCACATAATATTAACAGTAGCACTAGGGTAGAGTTTTTAGAAATAAAGAACCTTTATGAAGATTGCGTATATACCTTATTAGATAGTGCAGGTCTTAATGCTAATGGTATGCCAATCACTTACTTGTCTGATTCAATTGGAAATATAGGAAACACTACACAAATCCATATAGTAAAACAAGATTTTTTTCATCCGGATTTTGAGATAAYTGATGGTAATGTAATTGATAGCGATTTTGAGATTGAAGATGCAAAACATGGAGGAAAGTACTACCCTCATAAAGATTTAATAATTGAGGTTATGTTTGAATTATTTGAGAAAGATCTTTTTCCTTTTGCTTTAGAAAAAAAAGATATAAATTCTAATTTCATATCCAATTATATTGTTACGTATAAGGATAAGGATAATAAATTAGTTCACCATAAACTTTTTGCTCTAACAAACCTTGATTCATATTCTATAGTTCAAAAAAACTTCTTAATAAAAATGGGTAAANCNNTATAMAWTMWMRATNGAKYWKWWANYTRATKCRRSAWWTARWWYAWAANWSWTSAKAYAACAAGCAATAGAGTTTTTCTTGATTTTTGTTATAAATTACTAGAATTGACAATTAAAAAATCTATAGAATTTTCCGGATTATCTAAATCATTATGGACTAATAAGGATGGAAAGAGTATTCCAAAAAAAGAAATCGATGCACAAGCAGTTCTATATAACCAAATTAAAGATATTGCTGCAATTAAAGGAATAAAAGTATTGAGAGAAACAGTCGCTGCAGATGGAAGCTTAGATTTTCTTTTTCATTATACTAAAAATGATATTTCCATGAATGTTTGTGTTGAATTAAAAAATGCACATCATGCTTCACTAATACATGGGATACAGACACAACTGCCACTGTATATAAAAGATTGTGGAAGGAGGGAAGGTATATTTTTAGTTTTATGGTATAAATCTGATACTTTTAGTGAGCCAACTAAATATGCATCTATGCAAAGCCTTAAGGATACTTTAGTCGGTGAGGTTCATGAACGTTTTAATATTAAACCTCTCATTATTGATTGCTCTCCTAAAATAAGTCCTTCTATGAGGGGTTCGGAAAATCGTTTAACATTAGAAACTAATAAAGAAATATAATGATTGATAGTGTAGAGAGAGTCTTAAATAATCATAAAATACCTAAACTAGTAAATGAGATAAAAACATATCAAAATTTTAAATTTGTTGAACTACAATATTTAGAGTACCTGCTTATCCTTTCAAATGAAATTATTCCTATAATGATAAGCCTAATCATGAATCCAAAAAAGCAAAAGAATTGGAAAAATTATTTTAACTTACTTATTCCTATAAAAAGTCTAAATTATAATTCAGAAGCAGAGTATCTTGCTATTAATGACATGAAAATTGATGATGTAATACAAAACTCAATTTCCCAAATATTTCAAGATATGAATAAAGAAGATATCTTAGAGTTAGCAACCAAATTTATCCCTTTAATAGAAGGATATAAAGTACGAGTTTTAGAAGAAAATAATGTAGCTGTTTATCTTGAGATAATACACTTAATGGAGTATATTCGTGAAATAAATCAACTCATAATACGCTATAAAAACCCTTATAGTAATTATCACGGAACCGCCCATCGCAGTAGCGCACTTAAAGATATAGTTAAAAAACAAATTAGAACACTTGAAGAACGATTAGACGGTGCATATTTTAGAATCCAAAACAAAGATGAAATTGAGCAAACAAAATTTTCACTTAATATATTAAAAAAATCTCAGATGCCTGAACATAAAAATATTATGGAACAATTAAATTTTGGAAAGATTTTATTTGGATTTGATATGAAGTTTCTTGATGCCAATAATAATGAACAAAAAGCACTAGAGCAAACAACAAATTTCTATAATGGTGCAAAAACTAAACCGCATGAGTTAGTACGAAGTGTAATGATTTATATGGATGAACATTTTAATAAATCTAAATTAGATGCCAAAGAAAAGGCTGAGATTATTATGTTTATTAGCCGATTTTTTTATAACCATGAACTTAAAAAAGCAGAAGAAGGTAAAAATATATTGGCCTTTAATAAAAAGCATATCGGGAAAGAATATCGCATAAAAACTATCCTGCATGATATTCCTATATACGCATATCAGTATAAAAGTGGAAATGATTTTTTAACTGAATTAATAGAGCTTGGTTTTAGTGATATGATGGGGCTTAAAAATATACTAGAACCTGATAAACCTACAGAAAAAGAAGCCTCATGGTTTTACGTAGGGCGTAATGTAGTCGGAGCTAGAAAAGTATTTGGTCTTACAAAAATACAATTAAAAGCCATACTATACATTGAAGCAAAAGGACAAGCCAAACAAGAACAAAATAAACTCCCAGATATTTCTTCTCAAATATAGATATTTTTCTATACTTCCCTCGTAACGTTACAAACAACTAAAAAACAACCAATCGATTGGTTAATTCAAATTAAAAGGATTAACCCATGTTAAAACTAACTGGAACACTCTTGAACATATTCAAGACAAATGACTTCACTAAAGAGGACGGAACTATCGTTCCTGGAAAAACGAAAGTACAACTTTTAGTCAAAATGTCTATGAAGAATGGACAAAGTAAAAATGAACTCCATGACCTCTCTATACCTGTAGAGAAACTTGAACTCTATCGACAAAAGATTGGTAAAGAAGTTGAAGTCGATGTAGCAGTCATTGGAAAAGTAATCTTCTACGGCATATAGCCTATGGCCGTAATGCAATGAAGGTCTGACAACGAGCTAATAAAGCTTGCATTTAACAACAACATATCGAGGCGTCAGTGTAGTAGCGTGGCGCGGATGACGAGGACGCTTCAGGACGCAGGAAGAGCACCACGTGTATGCACTGATTTATAACTTTAGAGGGGTTTATAGTAATACCCCTCCCTAAACGGAAAGGAGAATACCTACTATGAAAAATATTAAACAAAATACAACTATGTGTTGTGGGGTTGATACCCTTTACTACTTTTGTGAAAGCAATGGTTTTTATGATGACCYCTTTCTTGAAATGCTTGACCAGTTTGAAACTATCAAAGGTAAATTTGAAAGAGAAGAAATTCAATATGAAAACCGTGATATTAATATTACGTTAAATGAGATAGCTTTTGAATTTCTAGGACTAAAAGATGGTTACTACTGGTTCAGAGATATCAACGCGTTTTTTAAAATAGGTTTTAAAGACTATATGAAAAACAAAGGTCTTCATAACATAAGAGTACAACTTCAAGGAGAAGGTATCTATACGTTAGGATTGCCTTCCTTGCTAAAACTGATTAATGAGAAGTTACTGGGTGAATACATCACAGAACAAAAGCCTATCACTAGAATAGATTTAAATTGCTTTGTGCAACAWGAWTYKKMAWTTGTCAATAAAGAGATGTTTGTCTCTAGAAAAAGAAACTACTCTCAAATCTCAGAAATTGGTACGGCTAAAAGAACACAAACAATTTATGTTGGTAAAGCACCTTTTAGACTTCGTCKTTATGACAAAAGAGAAGAGATGAAACAATCAAAAAAAGGTGAACTTATGAGAGAGTTTTTTTTAAACCACGACTTTGATTTAAGTAAAGACATTTTTAATGTTGAGTTTGAAATGCACAGAAGACACTTAAAGGAATATGGTATTAACACGATTGAGGAAGCACTTAAAAATGCAGATACACTCTTTAAAAAGTCCATGGATGCTATTAGGCTTATTGATAATAGCAGTATCACAAAAAAAGATATTGAAAACAACTCAAAAAACAGAGCAGTAACACTTCCTATATGGGATGAGATAAAAGAAATGTACAGTATCAAAGATTTTATGCAAAACAGTCATCCAGTAGAAAGAATAAAAAGAAAACTGGTTCTTTATAGTGATGAAAAGTTCAAAGAAGAGTTTCAAGCGATGATTAGAAAAGCTTTGATTCATAGATTACCCCTTAGAGCTAAATTACTAGAGAGATATYTAGATGAAACTGTTGAATTGCTGACAATGCCCAAGAAGCAAGAGTCAAAGAAAGGTTACATAGATGTAGAGATAGATGATATAGATGGTAATAAAGAGCACTTTAGACTACTTGATAATGGACTTCTTATCAGACCATTTAATGGAAACTCTGTAGTGAAAATGCGTGATTCTGAATTACTTGGATATTTAGATGAATTTCAAAAATCCTCATGGAATGATAAAGCAGCCACTAAGAAATATTTTTTAGCCTATGAAGAAGCTTCTAAAAGAGGCTTAGTTTTATCGATACCATTTTAAAGGATGCAATATGATTGAAATGGAGAATATAAACCTTATCAAGCAGATAGCTACTGATCTAGTATTGATAAAACAATCATTGGCTGATAATACAGCTAAGCGGTGGCTAAATGTCAGAGAATTAGCCCAGTATCTAGGATATTCAAAAGATAGAATCTACAAGATTAAAGATGAGTACCTTTGTGAAGGAGAACACTTTTACAATAAAACGGGTAAACTACTCTTTGATAGAGTTGCGATTGACTCGTGGGTGGTCGGAAGGGAAACCAATGACACTAACAAGTCGAAACGGCAAGTTGTGGATAACATTCTATCATCAATCAAATAGGTACAGACGTAGCCTAGAGCTAGATGATACGAAAAAAAACCGTAAACTTGCTACACAACAAATCATACCCGAGATTGTCTATAAACTCAATCACGGGATGTTCTTTAAAAGCGAAAGTACAATAGAAGAAGTTCCTACGCTGAATAAGTTTTCTGAAATAAGTTTCGAGATTCACAAACATGAACGACGTGAATTAACACAAGAAAGCTACCTCCGTAAATATGAACAGTATATCAAGCCCTATTTTGGTTCAAAGCGTCTTGATAGCATCAAGCCTTCTCATCTTGCACAGTGGCAAAACAAACTTATGGAGACTCGTTCATCAAAGACGATAAAAAATATACGTACAGTCTTTCAAACGATTTTAGAAGATGCGATGATGGATGACATCATTAAAATCAATCCATTTGCAAGAGTAAAGTCACCAAAGAGTGAAGAAGTAAGAAAAAAGAAACCTTTTAATAAAGAGGAAATCTTTAACATTATCTCGACAGTTATAGAGGCTATGCAATGTTTTTTTGCTATAGGCTTTTTTACTGGTATGAGAACGGGTGAGATAATTGGACTGAAATGGGAAGATATAGACTGGGGTGAGCGTATCATAAAAGTACGTAGAAGCAGACGCCAAGGAACAGAAACTAAACCAAAAACAAAAAGTAGTATCAGAGATGTAGAAATCATTGATGTACTTTTACCTTATCTTGTTAAACATCGTGAGATTACAAAATCATCTAATGTTTATATCTTTGAAACTTCAAGAGGTAAGCCTTTTAATACCACAGAGAAAATTTCTGTATGGTATTGGAGAACTGCTTTAGAAAAACTCGGCATCGAGTATCGTAATCTTTATCAGATGCGACATACATTTGCTAGCATGATGATAAGTCATGGAGAAGATATTTTATGGGTGAGTCATATGCTTGGTCATAAAGATAGTTCAATGACACTTCAAGTGTATGCAAGATACATAAAACGAAAAGATAAAAAAAGAGCAACATTTCTTCTTTAAAGCCGTGACATTTTTGGGCACACTTTGGGCACAGTAACGATTTTTAATTGTTGGAAGCCCGCTATACGGGTGTTCTTGGGGTTATGGCTGAGAGGAAGGGATTAAATAAGATACATTTTATGCAGTTTCTTAAAGTTCCACTAAATACCACGCAAAGCCCTAATATAAGGGGCTTTATTAAGTTACCTATTACCCAAAGTTCAATACAATTATATCAGGTTATATTAAAAATGGGTAGCAATAGGGTAGCAAAGAATGGCACGTATTAAATCAAAAAAGTATCAAGGTGTGTACTTAAATCATTTAAAAGATGGTGATATAAGTTATTCTATCAACTACAAAGATATGAATAATAAAAAGGTTTGGGTAACCATTGGTAAAAAGTCAAACGGTGTTAATGAAAAATTTGCAAATACTAAACGTGCTGAATATGTAAATAAAGTTAAGACTGGTACAGACCCACTACAGCATAAAAAGAAAAAGAACATCATCACCCTTGATACCATATTTCAAAAGTACAAAGAGTTTAAAGCTACAGAGAGTAAAGACATCATACGCACAGAACAGAAGTACAAAGCAGGAATACAAAAAGTATTTGGGGCTATGGACTTACATGACATCACCACCGATAAAATAGTAGCGTATAGAAAAACGCTACTCGATAAGAAACGTGCAGGGAGTACGATTAACTCTTATATTAGTTTTATAGGTACGCTTTTTAATTTTGCTACAGAAGAGGGGCTTTACTCACAAGCTAACCCTATAAAGTCTAAGAAGTTAAAAGCTATCAAAATAGACAATACACGAGAGCGTTACTTAAATCTTGAAGAGATAAAAGAACTTTATAAGGCTATTGAGAATGAGGGAACATTTACCAACGCTACTAAAGAAGAGCTTACACTTTTTGTCAAACTCTCATTACATACGGGTGGTCGGCTTGAGACTATTTTGAACATACAAAAAAAAGACATCAAGCTTGAAGATGGCACAGTCACACTAAAAGATTTTAAGACTAACAAGACGTATCAAGGCTTTTTATCTGAGGAGCTTATAGCCTACCTAAACGACTATTTAAAGGGATTAACTTTCAATAGCTATGTGGTGGGTGGTATGAATACCAAAAAGCCTACAAGGACAATATCACGACATCTTAAAAATATGATAGATAAACTCTTCAATGTGGGTTTAGATATACGAGATACAAAAAACAGAGCCGTTATACATACACTTAGGCACACGTTCGCATCGCATCTTGCTATCAATGGTGTACCGATTTTTAACATCAAAGAACTCATGAACCACAGCGACATAAATATGACTATGAGGTATGCAAAGTTAGCACCGAGTAGTGGTAAAGAAGCAGTAAGGGGGCTTTATAGATGAAACGATTAATAATACAAATTATAGAGGCAAGGCTATGAAAAACATAATCCTATTAATAGGGTGTATAATCTCCCTATACCACCCAACAGCAATAATCTTAGTGCTTATGTTAGCATTGGGTGCATTTTAGTAATGAGGGCTTTATAGATGAGTAGTATAGCTATAGATAAATTAAAAAAAATGTTAAGAAGAAAACAAGCCATACTCTCAACCACCCCAAAGATATGTACCTCTTCTTATGATTTTGTGAGTGGGATAAGAATGCACAGAATGCACAAAGATGAATTACTAAAATTGTTAAGTGAAAGACGAGACATACATTTCGAGGTGAGACCCACGCTTTTTAATATACCATTTGAGAATATTAAATTGTTTCGTGAAACTTTGAGGGAGATAGCAATCGCATTAGGGGAAGATTTAAAAGACGTTGATGAAAAGATAGATTATTATAAAAATGAGTGTAATATAATTGATGAGATATATTTTATATCGAGCAATGAATTAAGCGAAGAAACACATATTGTAGAAATTGCAAAAATTATTAAGTTAAGAACACCATACGATGTAGATATTAATGTTATTAAAAATAAGATATTAGACTGGGTACACATAGAAGAACAAGAAAGAATTATTAACGTATTGTGTGTTGATGGATTTGATAATAATGGAACTTATAATACAGATGATAAAATAGATGGTTTCATAAAGCGTTCACTTGAAAGCGTAGAGGAACGTTTACAAAAATATAAAAATAGATGTAATGAGTTGTTGAGCGACTACACTCAAGTAGGTACATCTAATAAATTTTCGCAGTATCAAGTGCAACAAGGTATTCAAAACACTATGGACATATTAGAGTTAAGTGTAAAAAAACCCAATTTTAAGAATGACCCAATAAAAGTAACAAACAATAAAATGAAGAAAGAGGGGAGAAACCAGTATTTAGAAAGATTACCCAAAATATTGAGTGAAGCAAATTTGAACTATGTTACACAAAATAAAGAGGGGTTATTATTTTTTCCTTTTATTGCTGATATATTTTTTATGATTTATGAAACACAGTATATTTTAAAAGAGCATGAAAGAGCTTTACAAGTATATAAGAATATGCAGTATGAAGTAAAACAAATAGGCAAAGAAGAAGAAGTCAAATTAGAGGGTACATTATCAAAAATATATACTTTTCATGAACATATCACAAGAAAACAAGTACTTAATTATGTGACCACACTTTATGCTAATAGACATAATGTTGATTATAAAACTATGGCAACGGTTATTAAGTTTTTTGTATACCCCAAACCAACACAAAATACGCACTCATTAAAAAAAGCACAAGAAGAACTACCAAAACCATTAATAGATTTGGATAACTTTACAAAAACCATTAGGGGTATGTAAAACTATTTTCTTATCTACATTACCCTAACTCACTGAGATTAATTCATAATATGTGATATTACAATAAAAAAAGGTGGTACTCACATATGAACCAACAACAAGAATTAATTTACCAAGACCTACAGACACGGTATAAAAAATCAACACTCTCTAAAAGAGAAATGGCACACGAACTCTCTATTAGCTACAGCACGATAGACGGCTACATAGCTAAAGGGTACGGTGTGCCAGCCTATATCAAAAATGGCACGGCTAAGAATGCTAAGATTTTGTTTCCTATCATCGCCGTAGCTGAGTTTTTATCGATGACGATTAAGACTGCATAATGAAGTTAATCCAACACAAAGGGGTTAGCATGAACAGCAGTTAAAAGACCTCATCAAATATTTAAGAGATAGTTTGATGAGGTATATTGCGAAGTGTAAGAACTGCAATTATACCACACATAAACTACAAAACCCTCTTAAATACCGACCAAAGATAAGCTAAGGGCTTATTTGAAATGCACCTAATGCAGGAGAATAAAGCTCACCCAAAATTTAGGCAAAGTATAAAGGACATAAGACAATGACAAAAGATATTTATAGAGAGTGGACGTTAAAGAAGTTAGAAGAAAATCCGAAACTATTTGGAGGAGATAAAGGTAATCCAGCGGTTATAAAACAGTACCTTAGAGAAATGCACAAAGGTACAAAAGTAGAAGACTTGACACTTGAAGCAATAAGCCAAAGTGTATCAGTGAGCAGAATGAAAAACAAACTACTGGAGGTGTACCCTGAGTATGACTATAGAGTGATACATAAACCACACACTACACAGTGCGATAATGAGAGAACACCCACACTTTTTGATGATGATGTAGCATAGGTATAAAACATAAATGACACCACAGCCCTTGCACCGTCCTTATATTGGTATCACTCTCTATAATGATGACTATATCAAGGTGCAGGGGCTACTACCTACTCCAAGCTACACAGATACCCTACAAGCCCACAACTACCAAAAGATAATACTCATCTATGCCATAGAGGGCTATATCACTTCACCAAGTCAATACCGTTGGGTAAGTAATATCAAGTTAGGACTACAGCAGTATCTATGTGTACCCTTTGAGTATGAAGAGGATTTTACTATCACAGACCACACAGAAGCTACAAGCCTACTCTATGATATTAAAGCCCTCTCACTTGCATTTAAAGCACCGATTATCTACTACCCTAAGATTATGTACCCCTCTACTAAAAAAGAGTTATATAGGCATTTATGTTGGTATGGCAAAAGGCTGATACATCAAGGGTATTTTACCAAAGAAGCTATGACAGCTACAGCCTTGCTAATGAACACGAAGTTAAAAGATAAATACCAGGCTAAAGCACTTCACAAAAAAGCTTTAGGTGCTTATGTGTTTATGAATGAGAATAAAGAAGCATTTAATACCAAGCTTGATGAGGTGCAGTTAAAAAAGGCTCATGCAAAAGGTGCAAAAACAAAAAACCTCAATCAAGCCAAATCTACCAAAGAGAGAGTACAACACTTTTTAACTACTGGAGCATATACCAAACCTAATGGCAAAGTTAATCTTACTGCACTTGCTAAGGCTATGAATATGACACGCAAGACAGTAGCTAAGTACATAGAGGATTAATCTTACACCATAGTACAACAGCGAATTACCCACTTTTAACCTAAGCCCCACCACAGCGAAAAGTTTGGAAGTAAAAAAATGCTAAAAGTATTCATAGTGTTATACAACAGCGAATTACCCACTTTTTAGATGAAGTGATAATAAAATATTGACTTTAAAATGAGATAATGGTTAGGTTACAGAATACAAAAGAGGTACATATAAGGTATAGGGTATGAGAGGGAAACTACCACAAGATTACTACAAGGGTAACACCCACATTGTATCAAGGGTAAAAATATCATTTTACCTTACAAATGTGACACTTTTAAACAAAAGGGACATATTGCTATTTTTAGATAGCACTGTTTACGTTTTTGCACTAACTACTACACACGCTRAATATACTACTATGCACGGCTATACTTACTGTTTAGGTATTTTTACCGTTAATCTCATTATTGGCTTTATATACGTTTTTGCACTTTTTGTACATTAAAACATACGGTAAWATGTAAAACGATATGAAAAGTTCGGAAATTGTGACGTTTCGGGGGCGTGTTGACCGTTGCTTTTTGATAAATGGGTTTCAGTACCTAAGTAAAGATGCATAACTCAAGATAAAATTAGGTAAAATTTGTGTACTTGAATTTTAAAGGAAGAAGATGAAAAGGTTCATTAAAGCGATTGCTTTGGGGGGAGTGTATATGTACTATTAGGATGTTCGAGCAATAAGACTGTATTATTGGAAGATAAAGTATGTGAGAAGAATAATTTTGACCAATGTTCCTACGTTGCTGACTATCATTACCAAAAGAAAGAATATGTAAAGGCATTCAAATATGCAGAAATAGGCTGTAAGAAAAGCCAAGCTAAGGGATGTGATGTACTTGGAGATATTTACGAAAATGGCTTTGGTGTTAAGAAAAATGAAAGTGAAGGATTAAGATTACATAAGAAGTCTTGTTCTCTTGGTAATGGCGAAGCTGGTTGCTATGGATTAGGTGTAACATATTCGCTTAAAGGGTTTAATGCAAAAAAAAATAATGTAAAAGCTTTTAGATACCATGCAAAAGCTCATAAATTTTATAAAAGAGGATGCGATAAGGGTAATGATGCAGAATCTTGTGGTGCATTAGCGGATAACTATAAATTTGGCTTAGGTGTCAAAAAAAATGGAGGATTATCTGTGTATTATTACAGAAAAGCAATAAAACTATTTGATGAAGAATGCAAGAATAATAATTTTAGAGCTTGTAATAAAATTGGAAGTATGTACCGTGACGGTAAAGGTGTCACTAAAAATTATAGAAAAGCAGCGGAATATTATCATGTTGGTTGCGACAAAGGAGATGTAGCTTCATGTTTTGGATTAGGTGTCACATATAACATTGCGTTGATAATGAGACAACCCATCGATAGCTTTACTGAAGACAAAGCAATGGCTAAAAAATATTTTTTGAAAGCATGTGATAATAATATTGTGGCAGGATGCGAGCAGTTTTCTGAATTGAATAAAGGATATTAAGATGAGAGAAATATTAGTTACATTGTTTATGGTATCATCATCTTTGGCAATGACAATAGAAGATTGCAATATGACCAATGACAAAGAACGTTTAGCATGTTATGATAAGCTTCAAAGTCAAAAAAAACAAACTACAGAACAAGAGTCGCTACCAGAAACAAATGCTATATATGATAATTGGTACGTGTCTGATAAAAAAACATTAATGGGAGATTCGAGCAATGTCACTATTATAACAAATGGAACCCCTTTAGTTAATGGAGCAACTTCATTGATTTTAAGATGTTCAAACAATAGAACAGAAGTGTATGCATCATTTTCGTATACCTATATGGGGTCAGACGGACAAAATATTAGAATGAAGTTTGATAATGAAAAACCATACAAAAAGTGGTGGTCAGGCAGTGCTGATGGGACAGCATTATTTTATGGTGGAAAAGCCATTGCATTTATAAAAAAGATAATGCAACATGATTCTTTAGTGCTGGAAGTTTCACCATATTCAAAAGTAAAATCTCAAACAAAATTTAATACGAAAAACTTGAAGAAGATTATTGAACCACTAAGAAAAGCATGTCATTGGTAATCATAATATGGCAGGAGCTAAGTTGCTATTCTCTTGGCATATATTTGACAAAAACACACAATGTGTGTTATACTAATCAAAACAAAGCAAAGGATTATCATGACTGCTACAGCAACTAAAACACGTACTAACGTCTATCTTGATACAGCTATGAAGAAACAAGCCCAAGCGATATTTAAACAGTATGGTATGGGATTAAGTGACGCATTTAATATCTTTTTATCTCAATCCGTTATGGAGCAAGGCATACCCTTTGATGTAAAAATACCTAACGCAGACACAGCAAAGACCATACAAGACGCAAGAGAGGGTAAAAATATGACTAAAGTTTCTTTGGACGATTTAAAAAAGGAAATCGGTGCTTGATATTGCGATACATAAGAACTTTACCAAAGGCGTACAAAAAGCAAAGCTAAACCCTACCAACACAGCAAAACTCTTTTTATACATCTCTTTACTACTCAATCAAGACGACTTACCAAGTGAAGCCAAAGACCATGCACTAACTGGAAACTATAAAGATACAAATGAATTTCACATAAGCGGTGATTTATTGGTGGTGTATAGAGTTGCAGACAATACATTGGAACTTTTAAAAATAGGTACACACTCACAGCTTTTTAAATAATGGTTATGGTTTTTGTAGAGGTGTGCAATAGGTTATTTTTATAACTTTTTTAAGAATGGGTAGCAATAGGGTAGCAAAGCACATAAATACTAAACCTTAAAGAAGCTATCAAATGCCGTTATTTAGGGGAGTATATGGGTTTTGTGGTTTTTTATGGCTGAGAGGAAGGGATTCGAACCCTCGGTGAGTTACCCCACACAGACGTTCCAGGTCTGCACCTTCGACCACTCGGACACCTCTCAATCATTAATAGGACGCTTTTTGAACAAAGTTCAATAAAGCTACGTTAACACTGAGTTGTCTTTAGCAGATGGCTCATGCGACTAGTCACATTTGTATTAAGTACGGAATTATAGCTTATCGTTTTTAAAATGGACTAAATTTAATAGTGTATAAGCTCTTTTTGGTTATGATTCTCCTGCCTCTTTTAGACCTGTGCGACGGTATTGAAGGACAATGGGTCAGGAYGGGAACGTAGCAGCCCACCTTTCTTTGCTGGGTGCCGCAGGTATCTGGAGGGGGTACTTCTTTAGTATAATTTCAAATCAATCACTCTTCTTCATCATTGATAACAGACCATTCATCAAACGGTAATGCTTCAAAGTGTAGTTTTTCTATGTCATATTCATAGGTGTTTGCCACAGTCACAATCGTCACTTTTCTTATGCCATACTTTTTATAGAGCGAAAACTTTTTTTGTGATTTTACCCAAAGDCTCTCTTCACTTTCAAATGGAGCAGGAATGATCAGTTCATTGTCATGGGTAACATATCCGTGAATACCTAAAGTCTGTACCTCAATATGATGTTTCATGAGTGCAAGGGCTATCATGGTGTCAAATTGCATGATGAAAGGTTGTCCTATGGTAAGGTACTTTGCAAAGGCAAAATCAAAAAGTAACATTTTTTTCCCAGATTTTTCATAACGATCTTCTATAAAGAGTATGAGTTTTTCTTCTATAAATGCTTTCATTGTTTTGTAGAGCCAATCTTTAGAAACTTTAAATTTCTCTTTGGAAAAAGTATAAATTTGATGTGTGGTAAGATGTTTTGTATGGTGCTGTGCCAAAACTAAAAGTAGTTTTTGTTCCTGAGCGTCAAAAGCACTTTTGAAAAATGCCTTCATGGTAAGAGTACTGGTTTTTTGCGAACGCGCAAGAAGAGGTAGGGTACCAGAACGTAAAAAATGGTTAAATCCTTTGTTTTGTGTGGAGGCACTTTCAAAAGCTAAAAACTCTTCATAGTCCAAAGGAAAGAGTTCAACTGGAGTAAGTAATGTATCAGCAAGAGCAGTACGACTAAGCGCAATAAGCCTTTCAACATTAGGAAATGAAGTAAGGTACCCTTCTTTATAATGATCCAAGATGAGTATACGGATCTGTTTTCTGTCTATGTACTGTTGTAAAGAGAGCGTATCAATAGTGTTGAAGACAAGATTCGGGTCTTCCATATCTATATATAGTGTAGTATCGCTGTTTTTTTCAGCAAGGTAATCCAGTATGATACAGGTTTTCCCTGCACCACGTACCCCATAAAGATTGATATCTCCTTTTTGGGGAAGTTGGCACTTTCTGGTAATGAAGTTTTCACTGCTTGGGTGCTGACTTTGATAATATTCAAGTAAATTCATCTGTATCCTTCCTTTTAAAAAGGAAATATTTTTATGTATTGTATCAGTTTTTGTGTTAAATGCATTAAACCTTTAAAAAAGTTTGGATATAATTCGCGTTCCTAAATTAATGTTAGAGGGTTTTATCCCTGTGTTTAGGCACCTTGGCTTTGCCCTGCTAACGAGTTCTTTTAAAGGTAAAATATGGAAAAAATTAGATTAAAGCTTAAAGCTTATGATCATAGAGTATTAGACAGATCAGTTGCTGCTATAGTAGATGCAGTTAAGCGTACAGGTGCGGAAATTAGAGGGCCAATTCCAATGCCAACTAAAATGAAGCGTTATACTGTTCTTAAATCTCCACACGTAAATAAAGATGCGCGTGAGCAGTTTGAGATCAGAATTCATGGAAGAATGATCGACATCGTTTCGGCTACTTCAGATACTATAGACTCTCTTATGAAGTTAGACTTAGCACCTGAAATTGAAGTTGAAATCAGATCAATGGACAAGTAGGAGTAGAGATGGAATTTATTATAGAAAAAATTGGCATGAGCAGAACTGTTGATGTACCAAGTGTTCCAGTTACCCTTCTTAAAGTCATTGAAACGAAAGTTTGTGAAGTGAAAGAAGACGGAAAAGCACTTGTTGCGTACAACTTAAGTAAAAAACTAAACAAGAGCATTGAAGGTCAACAGACTAAATTTAATGTTTCTAAAGAGTTTAACAAATTTATGACTATTGAAGTTGCTGAAGGAACCGAAGCTGGCGATTTAAGCACAGCGATTCTTTCTGAAACTACATTGGTGAAAACATCTCTTAATACTAAGGGTAGAGGTTTTGCTGGTGGTATGAAACGTCATGGCTTTGGTGGTGGACCTGGTTCACACGGACACAGAATGGGTAGACGTATCGGTTCTATCGGTAATGCTGAGTGGCCTGGACGTGTTCAAAAAGGTAAGAAAATGCCTGGACACTACGGAAACACGCAAACAACTGTAAAAAATGATGTAATCTCATTTGATGCTGAAAACGGCATCTTAGTACTTAAAGGTTCAATCCCTGGACACAACGGTGCTAGAGGATTAGTAAGGATAGTTAAATAATGGAAACAACAGTAATTAAAACAACAGACCTTCCAAAAGCATTTTTAGAAGTTCATCCACATAACCTTTACCTTTATTGTAAAGCGTATGCAGCAGGACTTAGAGCAAACACGGCACAGACTAAAACTAGATCTGATGTAAGTGGTGGTGGTAAAAAACCATGGGCTCAAAAAGGTGGAGGACGTGCAAGAGCAGGTTCAATAAGATCTCCTATATTCGTAGGTGGTGGTGTTGCATTTGGTCCAAGTACAAACAGAAACTATGACCAGAAAGTAAACAAAAAGCAAAAGAAACTTGCGCTTTACCATGCGATTGCTGAAATGGCTGCAAATGACAAAGTATTTGTAGTAGATAGCATTTCTGTAGAATCTGGTAAAACAAAAGATGCTATTGCATTTGTAAATGGACTTGAGCAAAGAGATGTACTTGTGGTAAAAGAGATGATAGATGACAAGACTTTCTTGGCATTTAGAAACTTACAAAATGCATACCTTATTGAAGCAAATGAGCTTAATGCTTACCTTGCTGCTGCATATCACTCAATCGTGATTGAAAAAGCAGTATTTGATAAATTGACAAAAGAGGCTTAATATGGCAGATATTACAGATATTAAAGCAATTATGTATACAGAGAAGAGTTTGGCTCTTCAAGAAGATGGTGTAATCGTAGTTCAAACAACTCCTAGAATGACTAAAAATGGTCTAAAAGAAGTGTTTAGAGAATTCTTTGGCATTAACCCACTTAAAGTAAACTCCATGAGAGTAAACGGCAAAGTGAAAAGATTTAAAGGTATCGAAGGAAAAAGACCTGACACTAAAAAGTTTTATGTCACGCTTCCAGAAGATGCAAAAATCGAAAGCTTAGCGGTATAAGGATAGAAGATGGCAATTAAAACATATAAACCAACCACACCTTCACGTCGTTATATGACTAACCTTGACAGTGGTGATATCACTGCTAAAGCAAGTGTTAGAGCACTACTTAAAAATCTTCCAAGATCTGCAGGTAGAAACAGTAACGGTAGAATYACTTCTCGTCACAGAGAAGCAGGAGCTAAAAAACTATACAGAATCATTGATTTTAAAAGAAATAAATTTAATGTTGAAGGTACAGTAGCAACCATAGAGTACGACCCATACAGAAACTGTAGAATTTGTCTTGTTAAGTATGTAGATGGTGACAGAAGATATATTCTTCAGCCMAAAGGACTTAATGTAGGTGATAAGATCTTATCAGCTGAGTCTGGTCTTGACATCAAAACTGGTAACACAATGAAATTGAAAAATATCCCAGTGGGTACTTTGGTGCACAACATTGAGATGAGTCCTGGTCATGGTGGTCAAATCGCGCGTTCAGCGGGTGGTTATGCACAAATCATGGGTAGAGACGGTAAATACGTTTCTTTAAGACTACCTTCATCGGAAATGAGATACATCCTTGGTGAGTGTCTTGCTACTATCGGTACAGTTGGAAATGAAGACTTTTCAAATATTGTTATCGGTAAAGCTGGACGTTCAAGACACCTTGGTATTAGACCACAAACACGTGGTTCGGCAATGAACCCGATCGATCACCCACATGGTGGTGGTGAAGGTAAGACTAACTCTGGTAGACATCCAGTATCTCCATGGGGTACGCCTGCTAAAGGGTTTAAAACTCGTAAGAAACAAGCTAGTGATAAATTAATTATCTCTAAAAAGAAAAAAGGTAGGGGCTAAGATATGGCAAGATCGACAAAAAAAGGTCCATTTATCGATGGTCACCTAATGAAAAAAGTATTAGCAGCGAAAGAATCTGGAGATAAAAAACCAATTAAAACTTGGTCAAGAAGATCTATGATCTTCCCTGAGTTTATTGGTTTAACAATCAACGTACATAATGGTAGACAATTTATACCTGTGTTCATTACAGAAAATCACGTAGGTTATAAACTTGGTGAATTTGCGCCAACGAGAACATTTAGGGGCCACAAAGGTTCTGTTCAGAAGAAGGTGGGTTAATATGAGTAGAGCATTATTAAAATATGTAAGAGTATCTCCTACAAAAGCTAGACTTATAGCACGTGAAGTTCAAGGAATGAATGCTGAACTTGCACTTGCTGCTTTAGAGTTTATGCCTAACAAAGCAGCGGGTATCGTTTCTAAAGTGATTGCATCTGCAGTTGCTAACGGTGACTTTGAACCTGAAGAAGTRACRATYACTTCTTGTAGAGTWGAYAAAGCAGCGGTAATGAAAAGATGGAGACCAAGAGCTAGAGGTACTGCTTCTAGAATCATTAAACCAACAGCACACATTCTTGTAGAAGTTGGTGTAGCTGAAAAAACAGAAACTAGTAAGAAAGGCGCATAATGGGTCAAAAAGTAAATCCAATAGGTCTTAGACTTGGAATCAACAGAAACTGGGAATCAAGATGGTTTCCAGCGAAGGGAAGAACAGCTGATTTTATCGCTGAAGATTACAAAATTAGAAAATTCTTAAAGAAAGAACTTTTCTATGCAGGTGTTTCTAATATCATCATCGAAAGAACAGTGAAGAAATTAAGAATCAATATTGTAACAGCTCGTCCTGGTATTATTATCGGGAAAAAGGGTGCTGATATTGAGAAACTTAAAGCAACACTTATCAAAATGCTTGGTAAAGATGTAAATATTAACATTAAAGAAGAGAAACGTCCACAAGCATCAGGTCAATTGGCTGCTGAAAACGTTGCAACTCAACTTGAGCGTCGTACAGCATTTAGACGTGCGATGAAAAAAGTAATCCAAGGCGCACTTAAATCAGGTGCAAAAGGGATTAAAGTTTCTGTATCTGGTAGACTTGGTGGAGCTGAAATGGCTAGAACTGAGTGGTATTTAGAGGGACGTGTTCCTTTGCATACACTAAGAGCTAAAATCGATTACGGTTTTGCAGAGGCACATACTACTTATGGAATCATTGGTATTAAAGTATGGATCTTCAAAGGTGAAGTACTTGCAAAAGGTATCCAAGCTGAGCCAAACGAAGAGAAAAAAGGTGGACGTAGACCTTCTAGAAAGAGAGGTGAATAACGATGTTAATGCCTAAAAGAACAAAATGGAGAAAGCAGATGAAAGGCCGTAATCGCGGTAAATCTTTCAGAGGCAACAAAATTGAGTTTGGTGACATTGCAATTAAAGCAGTTGAAGCGGGAAGAATTGACTCTCGTCAAATTGAAGCTGCACGTATCACAATGACAAGAAAAATCAATAGAACTGGTAAAACTTGGATTAGAGTTTTCCCAGATAAACCACTTACTGCTAAACCACTTGAAACAAGAATGGGTAAAGGTAAAGGTCCTGTTGACAGATGGGTGATGAATGTAAAGCCAGGTAGAATTATTTTTGAAATGGCTGGTGTTGAAGAAGCTYTAGCTAGAGAAGCACTCGTACTTGCAATTCATAAAATGCCATTTAAGTGTAAAATCATCGCTTTAAAGGATACAAATGAACTATATTGATATTAAAGAAAAAAGCGAAGCAGAATTAACTGCAATGCTTAAAGAGAAAAAACTTGAATTGTTTACATTAAGTGCAAAGCAAAAGACAATGCAATTAACAAACACTACTGAGTTAAGAGTAGCGAAAAAAGACATCGCTAGAATTCAAACAGCAATTACTGCTGTTAGATCGAAGTAAGGGGTCATTTATGTCAAAAAGACAAATACAAGGTACTGTGATTAAAAAGGCCGGAGACAAAACAGCAACTGTTTTAGTTGAAAGACGTGTGCTTCACCCAAGATATCACAAGACTGTAAAAAGATTTAAAAAATATTTGATTCATGATGAGAAAAATGATATTAATGTTGGAGATACAGTGTCTGCAGTTGAATGTAGACCACTTTCTAAAACTAAAAGTTTCAGACTTCTTGAAATCGTGAAGAGGGGAGAAGTGTAATGATCCAAGGTTTTACTAGATTAAATGTAGCAGACAACTCTGGTGCAAAAGAGATCATGTGTATCAAGGTTCTTGGCGGATCTAAAAGAAGATATGCATCAGTAGGTGACGTTATMGTAGCTTCTGTGAAGAAAGCACTTCCAACTGGAAAAGTGAAAAAAGGCAAGGTTATTAAAGCGGTTGTTGTTAGAACTAAAAAAGAGATCCAGAGAGAAAATGGATCATTGATTAGATTTGACGACAATGCAGCTGTAATCATCGACGATAAAAGAGAACCAATAGGTACACGTATCTTTGGTCCTGTAAGTCGTGAAACAAGATATGCAGGTTTTATGAAAATTGTATCACTTGCACCGGAGGTATGGTAGTATGGCTAAAACATTTAAAATCAAAAAAGGTGATACTGTAATGGTTATTGCTGGTGATGATAAAGGTACAACGGGAGAAGTTCTCCAAGTACTGACAAAAAAAGATGCAGTGATTGTCGCTGGTTGTAAAATGGCTAAAAAAGCGGTTAAACCAACTGAACAAAATAAAGAGGGTGGATTTGCAAATGTTGAAATGCCTATCCATATCTCAAATGTAAAAAAAGTAGAGGCATAATCTTATGAGTAGAATGAAGCAAAAGTACAATGACATCGTACCTGCACTACGTGAAGAGTGCGGGACAAAAAATCCGATGCAGACTCCTAAGCTTGAAAAAATAGTGATTTCTGTAGGTGCTGGTGAAGAAGGTAAAGATACTAAACTTATCGCAAATATGACTGATACTATTTCTCTTATTGCTGGTCAAAAAGCAGTCGTAGTGAATGCTAGAAAATCTGTTGCAGGGTTCAAAGCTAGAGAAGGTGCTCCAACAGGTATAAGAGTAACACTGAGAGGTGCTAATATGTATAACTTCTTTGATAAACTTGTATCTATCGCCCTTCCAAGAGTAAAAGACTTTAGAGGAACACCAAGAAAAGGTTTTGACGGACGTGGTAACTATAACTTCGGTCTTCAAGAGCAACTTATGTTTCCAGAAGTAGAGTTTGATAAAATCATTAAAACACATGGTATGAATATTACAATTGTAACGAGTACCGAAAATGACAAAGAGGGATTCGCGCTTCTAGAAAAGCTTGGTATGCCTTTTGCTAAAGGGAGAAACTAATGGCTAAGAAATCAATGATTGCTAAACAGAAGAGAAAACCTAAGTTCGCTGTTCAAGCATATACAAGATGTAATATTTGCGGTAGACCTCACTCAGTATACAAAGACTTCGGACTTTGTCGTGTGTGTTTAAGAAAAATGGCTAATGAGGGATTAATCCCTGGTATGCGTAAAGCAAGTTGGTAAGGAAAATAAAAAGATGATGACAGATATAATTGCAGACTCTCTTACTCGTATAAGAAATGCTGCGCAAAGAAAACTAGACGTTACAACACTTCTTCACTCCAAAACGATTGAAGCAACAGTATCTATTTTGGTAGATAAAGGTTACTTAGAGGGTTTTAAAGTAAAAGAAGATGGAAACAAGAAAACAATCAAGGTAATTCTTAAATATGATGAGAATGAAAAAAGCGTGATCAATGAGATCAAAAAAATATCTAAACCTGGTCGTCGTGTTCACCAAGGTAAAGATGATATTAGAACATTTAAAAACGGTTACGGTACTTTGGTAGTTTCTACTTCTCAAGGTGTAATTGCTAATGATGAAGCGTTTAAGCGTGGAATCGGTGGCGAAGTAATCTGTAGTATATGGTAAGGGGATAAGATGTCAAGAGTAGGAAAAAGACCAGTAACTGTAGCAAGTGGTATTGAGGTATCACTGGACGGTACAAGTCTCGTGGCTAAGAAGGGCAATCTTGAAAAAAGACTTGAAACACATGGTAGAGTAGAAATCTCCATTGATGGTTCTGAAGTAACTTTTACTAGAGTGGGTGAAGAGAAGCAAGATGCTGCATACTGGGGAACATACAGAGCGTTGTTCAACAACATTATTATTGGTTTAGATAAAGGGTATACAAAATCTTTAGAGATCAATGGTGTTGGTTACAGAGCAGCGGTTAAAGGTAAAGTACTAAATCTTCAACTTGGTTTTTCGCATGATGTTAATTATGACATCCCAGAAGGACTTGAAATAAAAGTTGAAAAAAATGTTATTACCATTACTGGAACAGACAAACAATCAGTAGGTCAATCAGCTGCTGAAATCAGATCATTCAGACCACCAGAGCCTTACAAGGGTAAAGGTGTGAAGTACACAGATGAAGTTATCATCAGAAAAGCTGGTAAAGCAGCTGGTAAATAAGGAGCGGGTAGATGTTAAAAAGTATTCAAAAAAGAAAAAATAAACTTCGCGCTCAAAGAAAAGCTAGAGTAAGAGGTAAGATCTTCGGAACAGACACTCTTCCTAGATTGTCTGTATTTAAATCTAACAAATATTTCTATGCGCAAGCGATTAATGACACAACAGGTGTTACATTGGTAGCTGTAGATGGAAGAAAACTTGGTTTAAAATCGAACCAAGAAGATGTTAAAAAGGTAGCTGCTGAGATGGCTAAAAACCTTGCTTCTAAAAACATTAACAATGTTGTTTTCGACAGAAATGGTTACTTATACCATGGTGTTGTTGCTTCGTTTGCTGATGCTCTTAGAGAAGCTGGAATTAAGTTTTAAGGAAGCATGATGCAAAATAATAATAAAAACGAAGAAGTCGAAAAAGAATTCGAAGAAGTAATTGTTAATATCGGTCGTGTTACTAAAGTTGTTAAGGGTGGTAGAAGATTTAGATTTACTGCGCTTGTCGTTATTGGTGACAAAAAAGGTACAGTTGGGTATGGATTTGGTAAAGCTAAAGAAGTTCCAGATGCGATTAAAAAAGCGGTAGATGATGCACACAAAAACCTTGTAAAAGTAAATATCAAGGGAACTACAATTGCACATGACATTGAACACAAATTCAATGCGAGTAGAATTGTACTTAGACCAGCATCTCCAGGTACAGGTGTTATCGCCGGTGGTGCTGCTAGACCAGTACTTGAGCTTGCAGGAATTCAAGATGTTCTTAGCAAATCAATCGGTTCTAACAACCCAAATAACCTAGTAAGAGCAACTATTCAAGCCCTTACTAGAATCAAAGCGTAAGGGGTAGTTATGGGTTTACATAATTTACAACCTGCTCCAGGATCAACTAAAAATAGAAAAAGAGTTGGTCGTGGTCAGGGTTCAGGAACAGGTAAAACAGCTGGACGTGGTAACAAAGGTCAAAAATCAAGAACTGGTTACAGCAAAAAAAGAGGTTTTGAAGGTGGGCAAATGCCACTTTACAAAAGATTACCTAAAGTTGGTTTTACTTCTAGAGTAGAAAAACCATACGTAATCAATGTAGAAAAAATCAAAGCAGTTGCAGAACTTGCTGAGATTACAGTGGAATCTATCAAGTCTATACATAAACTTGGTAAATCAGTAACAAGAGTAAAATTGATTGGTGCAAGTGCAAAAGATCTTGCAGCTAAAATCAAAGACGAAGCTGTTACAACAAGCGGAAAATAATCATGGGCAATGCTTTAACTCAAAAAATTCTGATTACATTAGGATTTCTATTTGCGTACAGAGTTTTAGCCTATGTTCCAACACCAGGTGTTGACCTAGCTGTTATTAAAGAATTCTTTGATAACAACGCAGGCAATGGTGTTGGCATGTTAAATATGTTCTCTGGTGGTGCCGTTGAACGTTTAAGTATTATCTCATTAGGTATTATGCCTTACATTACTGCTTCCATCGTTATGGAACTTCTTGCAGCAACCTTCCCAGCATTAGGACAAATGAAAAAAGAACGTGATGGTATGCAAAAATATATGCAAATTATTCGTTATTTTACTATATTTATTACTGTAGTTCAAGCTATTGGTGTCTCTATGGGACTTCAGGGTATGACTGGACGTGCAGGGCAAAGTGCAGTGATGATTGATCCTATGACATTTACTATTATTACAACTTTTTCTATGTTGGCAGGTACTATGTTGCTTATGTGGATCGGTGAACAGATTACACAAAAAGGTATCGGTAACGGTATTTCATTGATAATCTTTGCTGGTATTGTTTCAGGTCTTCCTTCAGCCATTGGTCAGACAGTAAGTGCTGTAAATGCTGGTGAGATGAACTTCTTGGTAGTCCTCGGTATCTTGGGAATTATGCTTATTACAATACTTGCTATTATTTATGTGGAGCTTGGTGAGCGTAGAGTACCTATTTCTTATTCAAGAAAAACGATTATGCAAAACCAAACAAAAAGAGTGATGAACTACATTCCTGTAAAAGTAAACCTTTCAGGTGTGATTCCTCCTATTTTTGCATCAGCTATTTTGATGTTTCCTTTGACTATGCTACAGTCTACAACAAATGAGTTTGCTACAGCTATTGCTGACTCATTGGCACCAGGGGGTATCACATTTAATGTGGTTACCTTCTTACTTGTTATGTTCTTTGCATTTTTCTATGCTTCTATAGCATTTAATGCCAAAGACATTTCGGACAACTTAAAGAGACAGGGTGGGTTTATTCCTGGTGTTAGACCAGGGGAGCACACGAAAGAATTTTTAAATGAAGTAGCAAGTAGATTGACTGGTTCAGGTGCAGTATATCTGGCCATCATCTCTACTATACCGTTTATGATTATCTCTGGGATGGGTGCGAGCTTCTACTTCGGTGGGGTTGCAGTACTTATTATCGTGCAAGTTGCACTTGATACGATGAGGAAAATCGAAGCGCAAAGAACTATGAACCAATATGATACATTGGGTAATGTAGGTCTATAATGGCAATTGCGATTAGAAAACCAGACGAAATCGCCAAGCTTAGAGCMGCTGGCGAAATTGTYGGGAAAACACTTCAATATCTTCAAAAAATGACCAARCCAGGTATGACACTTAGHGAAATCGATGCCTTGGGTGAATSYTATATACGRGAACATGGTGCAATACCATCGTTCAAGGGTCTTTATGGTTTTACYGCATCGGTATGTACTTCACTCAATGAAGTATGTATCCATGGAGTGCCAGATGATACTGTCATTAAAGAGGGTGATATCCTAGGGTTGGATATTGGTACAAAGCTCGATGGGTATTTCGGTGATGCAGCTATTACTATGGCTGTAGGTCAGATATCTGAAGAAGATGCAGCATTGATAGAATGTTCCAAAGGTGCACTCTATCATGCTATAGATTCCATCAGAGAAGGTATGCGCTTTAAAGAGTTAACTAAAATTCTTCAAGACTATATTGTAGATGCAGGATTTGTACCTTTACGTGATTATTGTGGGCATGGCATTGGCACTAAGCCACATGATGAGCCGAACATACCTAATTATCTTGAAGGTAGACCGAATCAGGGACCTAAGATAAAAAATGGGATGGTGTTTTGCTTAGAACCTATGGTATGTCAAAAGAGCGGTCAACCTGTTCTCCTTGAAGACCAGTGGTCAGTGATTAGTGATGACCGACTTAGATCAGCACACTATGAGCACCAAGTTGCTGTCGTAGACGGGAAAGCTGTGATTTTGACTGAAGCATAATGCTTCACGATTTGAACACAAAAGTTAAACATACATAAGTATGAGATTCATAAAGGAATAGATACATGGCTAAAGATGATGTAATTGAAATTGATGGTAAAGTGGTTGAAGCATTACCCAATGCGACATTTAGAGTAGAACTTGACAACAAGCATATAGTGCTTTGTCATATTGCAGGGAAAATGAGAATGCACTACATTAAAATTCTTCCAGGTGATACAGTAAAAGTGGAGCTTACTCCATACAGCCTTGACAAAGGCCGTATCACATTTAGATACAAATAGAATAGGCTTATAACTTATTTTCTTCAGCACTTATAGGTTTACTATAGGTGCTATTTTCTCCTTATAATCCTTCACAAGCAAAACATAAGATAAATTTAATATTATTTTCGGTATAATCCCCCTCCCTATTACTTTAGGTATAGGAAACTGCGCGAAGAATCTTTGATTAATGGCGCACCGATTACTCAAGGGTTGGATAGACTAGAGAACATCCTCTATCCACGCAAAATAAAGGTAGCAGTACCTAGGTGCAGAGTTTTAAACTCTATTATAAATTATATAGGAGTTAACCATGAAGGTTAGACCATCAGTAAAGAGAATGTGTGATGATTGTAAAATCATTAAGCGCAAGGGTATCGTACGTGTGATTTGTAAAAATCCAAAACATAAACAAAGACAAGGATAAACATGGCTCGTATTGCAGGGGTTGATTTACCACAGAAAAAAAGAATGGAGTATGCACTTACTTACATTTTTGGTATCGGTTTGAAAACATCAAGAGATATTCTTACAAGAACAGGTATTGATTATAATACAAGAGCTCATGAACTTACAGATGCACAAGCTGCATTGATTCGTAAAGATATTCAAGAGCATATTATGGTTGAGGGAGATCTAAGAAAAAAAGTAACTTTGGATATCAAAGCACTTATGGATTTAGGTTCTTACAGAGGAATTAGACACAGAAGAGGGCTACCTTGTCGTGGCCAAAAAACAAAGACAAACGCGCGTACYMGWAAAGGTAAGCGTAAAACTGTCGGTTCAGCATAAGGAGTAGTGGAAAATGGCTAAGAAAAAAGCAAAAAAAAGTATAGCTAAAGCAGTTATATATGTAGCTGCAACTTTCAATAACACTGTGATTACAGTGACGGATGAAATGGGAAATGTAATAGCATGGAGTTCTGCAGGTTCACTTGGGTTTAAGGGTTCTAAAAAATCAACTCCTTTTGCTGCCACTGAAGCGGTAGCTGATGCAATGAGAAAAGCAATGGAAAATGGCGTTAAAGAAGTAGGCATTAAAGTTCAAGGTCCTGGTTCTGGTAGAGATACAGCTGTTAAAGCTATTGGTGCAACTGAGGGGATTAGAGTAACATCTTTAAAAGATATTACACCACTTCCACATAATGGTTGTAGACCACCTAAGAAGAGAAGGGTATAGCATGTCAAGATATAGAGGACCAGTTGAAAGACTAGAAAGAAGACTTGGCGTTGATTTAGGATTAAAAGGTGAGCGTAGACTTGCTGGTAAATCTGCATTAGAGAAAAGACCATATGCTCCAGGGCAACACGGGCAAAGAAGAACAAAGATTTCAGAATATGGTCTTCAGCTTCAAGAAAAGCAAAAAGCTAAATTTATGTATGGGGTTTCTGAAAAACAATTTAGAGCACTTTATAAAGAAGCAAACTCAAAAGATGGTAACACAGGTTCTATCCTTATCCAACTTCTTGAGCAAAGACTTGATAACGTAGTTTATAGAATGGGTTTTGCAACAACAAGAGCATGTGCTAGACAATTTGTAAATCATGGTCACGTACTTGTTGATGGTAAAAGAGTTGATATCCCTTCTTTTAGAGTAAAAGCAGGTCAAAAAATTGAAATTAGAGAGAAAAGTAAAACAAATCCTCAGATTTTAAGAGCAATCGAATTAACCAACCAAACTGGTATGGTTGAATGGGTTGACACGGATAAAGAAAAACTTTTTGGTTTATTTACAAGAATTCCAGAAAGAGAAGAAATTGCAATCCCAGTTGAAGAGCGTCTAATCGTCGAGCTTTACTCTAAATAATATATAAGTAAAGGCTATTAATGAGAAAAATTAAAGTTGCACCATTTATGCCAACAGAGGTAGAAGTGAATGAAATCAGCGCGAATCGTGCTGAAATCATAGCTTATCCTTTTGAAAGCGGTTATGCTGTTACCCTTGCACACCCACTTAGAAGACTTATTTTAGGATCTTCTATCGGGTATGCACCGATATCTGTAAAGATTGAGGGTGCTGCACATGAGTTTGACAATATAAGAGGTATGCATGAGGATGTTGCCGTATTTATTATCAACCTTAAAAACATTCGTTTTAAAATTAAAGACGAAAGTGACAGAGTAGAGCTAAAATACTCATTTTCTGGACACAAAGAAGTAACAGCACAAGATCTTAATAATGATGACATTGAGGTTGTTAATGGTGATTTACCACTTGCTACACTCAATGAAGATGCTGAGCTTAACTTTACAGTTGTTATTTCAAAAGGTATTGGTTAYGTGCCAAGTGAAGACCTTAGAGATGATGTWGCTCTTGACAGTATCGCACTAGATGCTTTCTTTACGCCAGTAAGAAAAGCAAACTATAAGATTGAACCTGTACTTGTAGAAGATAATCCTAACTACGAAAAAATTATATTTGACATTGAAACAGATGCACAAATTGGTCCGGTAGAAGCGTTTACAAATGCACTTGAAGTGATGAATAAACAACTTTCAGTATTTAACGGTGTATTGGATGTAGATATCTCGACAACACCAGTTAAAAGAACTAATGATGATAGTGAAATCAAACCATTTATGATAACGGTTGATAGTCTTGGACTTAGTGCAAGATCATTTAACTCACTAGACAGAGCGGGGATGAAATATCTTGCTGAATTGGTATTGATGAGTGAAAACGAGATTAAAAATATCAAAAACCTTGGTAAAAAATCTCTTGATGAAATTAATGAATGTCTTGTAGAGCATGGCTTTGGTTCAGATTTTGAACTTCCAGATCATACAAGAGCAAATCTTATAAAGAAAATTGAACAACTTAAAGCGTAAATGCTTGAAGTTTAATATAAAGGAATAACATGAGACATAAGCATGGTTACCGTAAATTAAACAGAACGTCTTCTCATAGAGCAGCACTTCTAAAAAACCTTTCTATTGCTTTGACAAAAGAAAGTAGAATTGAGACTACATTGCCAAAAGCAAAAGAGCTGAGATCTTACTATGAAAAGCTTATTACTAAAGCTACTTCKGGTGATTTTAACGCACATAGAGCTATTTTTGCAATGCTACAACACAAAGAGTGTACGAATACAATCGTAAACGAAATTGCACCTAAGTATGCAGACAGAAACGGTGGATACACTCGWATCATCAAAACACGTATGAGAAAAGGTGATGCAGCACCTATGGCAATTATCGAACTCGTATAATTTCTTTACGTCTGCAACCCCAGTACGGCAAGGCTTTTGCCTTGCCGTACAAATCTTCTTAAAAATAAATATTATTTTTCTATAATACTACCTAAATGAGTTGACAAAAAAATACTTTTAGTGTATAACACTGCTAAAGCAGATAGTACACAAAGAATTTATTATGCTTTTGTTATAATATAATAAATWAGAATGTCYATGAAAGATNAGRAATGAAGGAGATACATTGATTCCATTTACAGATGAAGAATTAAAGCCAGCAGTAGAGAGTGTGATTGAGAAAGTAAGACCATCTATTAAACAAGATGGTGGAGACATTACGTTACTAAGTATTAACGATGGTAAAGTATATGTACAACTTCAAGGTGCATGTGTAGGGTGTGGATCCTCTGGAACCACTATAAAGTTTGGTGTAGAAAAACAAATACAGGCACTTATCCATCCTGAGATTACTGTGGTTAATGTACCACATGGTTCTGAGGATAAATTGGATCAATTGGTTTAAAATGAGTAAAATAAATCATGAGTTGCTACTTGAGCGTGCTGAATATGAGTTTCTTCGAGGAGACTATCCGAATGCACTTAGGTCATACGGCTTGATATTAAAAGATCATCCGATGCTGGATGAAGCAAAAATTGGTGTATACTTAAGTGATCTTGGTATTGAAAGTGAAGAAGAAGCACAGGCTCTTTTTGATTATTATCAGCTCATAAAGAGTGAAAAAGAGAATGCAGCGGATATTATTAATGGGCTTATTGAAACCCTTGATGGCTCAAAGCAAAATATAGAAGAGTTACTGCGTGGCCCTGTACAAGAACAAATCGAATATAGTGATGGCATTAGATACAGTGATTTTTTACTTTTAGTAGAGAGTAGAGGATCTTTTAAAAAAACATTTGAAGATATTATGTTTTCAACAAAAGTTGTGATTACAAATAAAGATGAGTTTATTGACTTTGTAACTAAACTTTCTCATGAGGGGTTTGGGGAGATGGCATTAGGATATCTCGATGCGTCCAGTCATCTATTTGGTAATGATCAGGAGATACTTGCACTTTATCATGTGGTGAGTGGTAAGTAGCTTGAAATTAGACTTTGCAAGAGATAACTATAAATTTATCACGGATGATACAAGTAAATTAGACAAYGAAACACTTTTTTTATTAACAGCTCAAAATRSYSMKTWTTATGAAAARCTMRATRTYAAGCCTGARNNTATATNNCTCCADAWAHDYTNNTAGAAMWWTGGGRACTNTCYCABATNAAAGGTDGTKGGNGTCACAGGTACCAATGGTAAAACTACTGTAACTGCAGCCATTTAYTCTTTTTTGCTTGACTTAGATGAAAAGCCTGCCCTGCAAGGTACACGTGGTTTATTTGCTATGGAAAAACGTATAGAAGAAAAGAGTATGACCACRCCTTCTATATTGGAAACTTTACATAATATGAAGCAGACCGCAGAMTTAGGGTGTAATTATTTYATCATGGAAGTCAGCTCTCATGCTATAGACCAAAAACGAATAGAAGGTATTRATTTTGCRCTGAAAGTWCATACGAATGTTACTTCAGATCATCTGGACTATCATGGTACAGTCGAAGAATATCGACGTGTAAAGAGCCTTTTCTTTGCAGATGAGTCTCCAAAACTGCTCAATAAAGATGATATTAAAAATATCACCTATAATCCTATAGGCGCACGAAGTTATGGTGTCGATGAACCGGCGACTTATAAGGTACAGGCATTTTCACTATTACATGGGATCACAGCAGGTATCAAACATTTAAAAATAGAGGCTACCTTCCACTCTCCTATGGTAGGACTTTTTAATCTTTTTAATCTTATGGCAGCTATTGGCTCAGTACAGATGCTAACGGGACGCTCCATAGAAGAGATATGTGAAGCAGTAGAGTACTTTGCCGGGGTCTCAGGACGTATGGAAGTGGTAAGCCGTGATCCCCTTGTGATTGTTGATTTTGCACATACTGATGATGGTATGCTTGCCGTACTGGAGGCTATGAAAGACAGAAATATCTCTGTGGTYTTTGGTGCAGGAGGTAACCGAGATAAAGAAAAACGTCCTCGTATGGGTGCAGCAGCAGGACGTTATGCAAATAAGATTTATGTCACTTCAGATAATCCTCGTGATGAAGTACCAGAGATGATACTTGAAGATATTTTGCTGGGATTACATGGTAAAGACAATGTAACGGCTTGTCCGGATAGACGCCTTGCTATGAAATTGGCACTTGATGCGCTTGAAAAGGATGAGGTACTGCTTGTTTTAGGTAAGGGAGATGAAGACTATCAGGAAATTAAAGGGGTAAAACACCCTTTTGATGACAGATTGGTACTGAAAGAGCTACTTGCACAATAAAAGAGAGTAAATAATTATCCCAAATTAAGGCAATAGGAGTAGAATACTCCAAATTAAATTTTCAAGGATACTCTTATGATGCCAGGTATACCACAACCAGCCTTTTATATTTTCAAATGTCAGCAATCAGCACCTCCCGGAATGCCTAAACCAGCCTGTGTAAAAGCTGACGATAAAGAATCTCAGGAATTATTTCAGCATCTTTCGCAAAGTTTAATGCTAAAAGGTATAGTGGGTACAGTAACACCTATACAGACAGGATGTCTCAATCGTTGTGCAAATGGTCCAGTAATGCTTGTAGAGCCAGGACATGTGATGTATGTAGGTTTAACAAAAGAGAAAATCGACAAAATCATAGATGAGCATATCATAGGTGGGAATGTTGTTTCTGAGTATGTGATTCCTGATATGATGTGGGGAGAGCCTATTTCTCCTGCATCTTTAGCAAAATAGAGTAGTCTCCCGGCTATTTTAAGTAATCCTRACTTTTATTTAGGATTACTTCCCAATTTTCTCACAATTTTTTAGTATAATAGAAACGTTATTAGGATTTTGATATAATCCTAAYAAATTTTAATATAAYKATTTCTCTTACCGAAGGCATAGATTTTCTAAGAGAAATTAAAATGGGTTTTTTCTCATTTCAAGGAGACCATAAATATGAATATTACAATGTTGTACAGTAAACTTCATAGAGCAACTGTTACAGATGCAAACCTTAATTATGTAGGGTCTATTACGATTGATCAGACACTTCTTGATGCTGCCAATATGCGAGTAGGTCAAAAAATAGATATTGTGAATGTAAACAATGGTGAGCGGTTTTCTACATATATAATCCCGGGTGAACGYGGGAAAAGAGATATTTGCCTGAACGGTGCAGCAGCAAGGAAAGTGCATAAGGGCGATAAGATTATTATTATTGCTTATGCTTGCATGGATGAAAAAGAAGCAGATACGTACCAACCAAAAATTGTGATATTGGATGATGACAATGCAATTGCACAAGAATTTGAAGGTCTTGAATAATGTTTGAAGGTTTTGATATGAGTAAAATGTCTGAGATGATGTCTCAGATGCAGGATAAAGCCAAAGAGATAGAAGAGCAAGCAAAAAATATTCAGTTTGTTGCCAAAGCAGGTGGYGGACTTATAGAGCTGACGGTCAATGGTGCAGGAGAAGTGATAGACCTGAACATAGATGATTCGATGCTTGATGATAAAAACCTACTACAATTGTTGCTTATCTCTGCAATGAATGATGCCAATAAAATGGTAGAGGAGAATAAAAAGTCTCAGGCAATGGGAATGATGGGTGGAATGAATCCTTTTGGAAATCAATAAGAGCATTTTTTTGTATGTGTTGAGTGATTATGTAGCTTTTGAAGCCTTTAACATAGGGAATACTTATTTTTTTATATCTACAAGATAGTGAAATTCTTTAGAGTTTTGGTATTTAATAACAACATTGGCAGTAGCAGAATGTTTGCCTTCTTTTTTAATTACTTTTTGCAGTAATTTACTTATTTTCATTTTTTCTCCTTTTTCATTTTTTCTCATCAAGAGATAGTGACATACTATGATGATTGGATTACAAAATAGTAACAAGAAACAGTTTTATACTGAGTGCTCCTAGGATAAAACTGTTTGTAACCATTTTGTAACCATTTTTTTCTATACTTCCRKCATAAATAAAWAMNNNNAAGGAAGATAGAARATGAAMAAAATCWTTCTCTCAACAGTTACTATAGCGACATTGGCCCTCACTTGCGCAAATGCAGATACAAGTTCAGATATCGCTGCGATGAAAGCGATGATGACAGAAATGAGTCAACGTTTGGCTAAACTTGAAACAGAAAATAAACAACTTAAATCACAATCAAAAAAAGTTAAACATACAAAAAAGAAAAAATCTCCAGTCATTTCTGCCCCAATTGAGAAAAAAGAATCCATAGGGCGTATTACACTTATTGATAAAAAATCTCCAGATTTTCTTTTAGGAAAAGAAACACATATTAATATGAAGTTTATACCTGAAGATGCTTCAGATATGTGGTTTAAAGCAGGTGTTCGTATACAGGGAACATTAGAATCATTAAAAGAAGGAGACGGAGCAAGAATTCAAGATGCATATCTTAGACGTGTAAGACTTGAAGTCGCTGCAGGTTTTGGTAAACATACTTCTTTTACGATGGATATTCGTAATGATAGGTCAAACTATGGTATTGAAAATACAGAGGGTAACTTCAATGTTGGAGATGCTTATTTAAAAATTAAAAAACCATTTGATACTTCTTTGGTAAACTTTAAACTGTATAGGGCGAAGATTGATATATCTAGAACTGAAACAGTTAAGTCTGCAAGGGTAATTAGCTATGATAGACCATATATCGCTGATTATGCAGCACAGTTTATCTCCTTTAATCGTCGTGGGGCAAACGTACAGATGTATGGTGATTGGAATAAAAAAATTCATTACCAGGTAGCTGTAGGTTCTGCTTCAAGTCCAGATAAAGCATTGGATGCAGCTGGAGTAAAAGGTTCAAGGGTGAATGCAAATCTTGAGGCACAAAGCTTCTTTTATGGGGGGAAGGTAATCTTTTCTCCTTTTGATGGATGGGAAGAGACACTTAAAACAGAAACTTATATGGGTGTAGGGAAACACTTCTCTGTTGGTATTTCTTATTGGTCAATTCCTGAATTAAAAGGAACAGTAAGTACAGATACCCCAACAAATGCTACCTTTGATTTAAATCGCAACCTTTTAAATGTCGAAGCATCTATGCACTATGGTGGACTTTTCTTACAAGGTGAATATTTTAAATTTGATGATGTGGTAAAAGATTGGAGAGTTACTGGTCCAGTTGAGACAGGAACATCTGATGGATGGTATATAACAGGTGAATATGTAATGCCAGAACTTGGGTATCTTGCACCATATTTCCGCTATGAATCTTGGGATAGATTAAATGATGCTGATGGGTATGATGTCACTTCAAAAATTTTGGGTCTAAATTGGTATCTTCGTGGGAATACWACAAAAGTTGGTRTTKYRTAYCAAMAAGATGAATATGGSGTGAATACAGGTAACAGAAAAGATGATATCTTTAGAGTWACTTCTCAGTGGTTCTTCTAGTAAAACTGCCCTTTAAGGGCAAACTTTTTGTATACCTATTTTAGATATAAAAATATGTTGATAGGTTTACAAAACTATGTTATAATTTCCCCAAAATAAATGTATACAATATTTATATACTACCCTGAGAGAGTGATTCAGGTTTTGTATACTTTTTTAATGGGAATAAATGACAAGTGAAACGAAAATTAGTATTTCTGCACTTGTTGTACGAAATATAAATGCTATCATTAGTGGAGATAAAAAAAATATTTTTTATCTTATGTATTATTCAGTGTTAGAAGCCTTTTTGTTGATGGTAAGTCCTTTAGCGTCTGCAGTTATTATCAGCTCTGTTTTGGCACATGCCACACTTTCCATAACCGTACTAAGTTTTATGGTTATTACTATTTTCATTGGTATCACAGTGCTCCAAATACTAAAACAATATATTGTGGAAAAATTTGAACAAAAAATTTTTGTTCAACAGGCTATCAAAATGGCCGAATCTTCTGTGAACATAAAAGAGAATTTAGTAGATAAAAGTCTTGATCAGCATATGAACTATTTTTTTGATGTGATTTCTATTCAAAAGCTTTTTCCTATATTGATTTTAAATGGTTCATCACTTACTGTGAAGCTTATAGTCAGTTTACTTCTTTTGCTTGTGTTTGACATGAATTTATTTTTCTTGGGGATATTTTTTATTATATTTTTTCTAATTGTTATACTTTTTTTGGGAAAGAATGGTATGTTATTCGCTATAGAACGCTCTGATGCAAAACATGAAACGATTTATTTTCTACAAAATATTCCTGAGCATAAAGAAGAAGATAAAAATATTTTTCAACAGTTAGACCACTTATTGGTGCGGTTCGTGAATGCACGGACAAGAATGTTTACGGTTATTATTAGGCAGCTGTCGCTTACCTTTTTTATGGAGGGACTCATTTTGAGTTCTTTTTTTATATTAGGGGGGTATTTGGTTTTTGAAGGCAAGATGCCCATTGGGGAATTTGTTGCTTCTGAAATTATTATTATCTCCGTGACTTATGCATTACGGGATTTTATGCAGCAAATAGATTATATCTATGATATGGTTGAAGGTTTTTATAAAATAGATAAACTTTCAAAAAAACTGGAAAGTTCTCATGTATAAATATAATGCTTTAAAACATGTAGAACCAGGTTCTTTTGTAGAACGTTATATACTTATAACTATAGTTATTTTCATTGTTCTTGTAGCAATGTTATGGCTACCTTGGCAACAAACAGTTAAAGGTGTGGGGACAGTGACTGCATTAAGCCCAGATGAACGTAATTATAAAATAGTTTCAACTATTGATGGGTTTGTAGAATCCATTGATGTGAAAGAAAACCAGTATGTCCAAAAAGGTGATAAGCTTTTTAGCATGAAGGATTTAGATAGTGCTTATAAAGAAAAACTTTCTCGTATTATACAGGAGTATCGTAATACATTAAAAAATACGAAAGAGCGTTATATAAATCTAGAAGATAATGTCAAGCAACAGCAAGAAAGTATGGAGATTGGCATAGAAGTGTATGATACAAAGCTCATACAGTTGCACAACACTATCAAAGCACTTAAACAGCAACAAAGGGCTTTACGTAACCAGTCTGCAATTGAACGAATTAATTACAACAGAGCAAAGAGGCTTTTTAAAGACGGTATTGAATCCAAGCGTGATCTCGAGCTAAAAAAGTTCCATACATTAAAAACAGAAGCAAAAGTAGAAAAAATTACGATAGATATTGAAAATATGCATAGCGATTTAAATATTACACAAAAGGAAAAAATACGTTTTGTGAATGAGTCAGAACTTAARCTAAATGATATTCAAAATAAAATATTAAGTGCCCAAAGTTCAATCAATACATTGCAGCAAGAGATTGATAAAAGTTCTGTAACGCTTTCGCGCTATCTAAGTAAAGAGGTAGTAGCAAAAAGTAATGGTCATATAATGAGAATCTATCAAGCTGATCAAAATAGGTTTTTAAAAAAAGGTGAAGATGTAATGTACTTTTCACCAAAAGTGAGTGAAAGGGCCATACTTTTAAAAGTGCCTATATTTAATATGCCATTGATTAAAGAAGGATTAAAAGTACGTATTATGTTTTATGGATGGCCTGCGTTAAACATCTCAGGATGGCCACATATTTCTCATGGTACTTATGGCGGTATCATAAAAAGTATAGAACGTGCCTCTCATGAAAAAGGTGTTTATTATGCGCTGGTTGTTGAAGACCCAGAAGATGATACTTGGCCAGATGCAGAGCATTTACGGATTGGAACAGAAGCAACACTATGGATACGCCTTCAAACAGTGCCGATTTGGTATGAATTATGGAGACTCCTTGCTGCACAGCCTCCTAAAATGGTGAATGTTCAAGAGACAGCATTATGAGCATATTGAGGCTTTTTTTATTGTGCGTATTCTTTGTTAATGCACAAGAGGTATTTTTACCCAAGCATATCTATACGTATATGCATGAAAAAAACCCTTTTTATTACCAGGCTATAGGTGAGCAGTTTATTGCGAAAGAAAAAGAACAGTTTTTTGAGGGGAGTCTCGATACTCAATTAAAAGCCTCCTACGAGAATAAAAATTATCCTACAACTGAGGGTACCTATGAAAATGTGGAATTATGGAAACCTACAGAGAATGGTATAGAGTTTTCTCTTGGTTATCGAAGAGCAGCAGGTGTACAAGAGTATAATAATATTCAAACAGGTCAAAATGGTGAAATAATTTCGAGTATTAAAATACCACTTTTTTCAGTACTTAATGATATCAGTAAAAATAAAATAGATATCCAAAATGCTAAACTCACCACAGAACAACTTGAATTTAAAGGTAAATTTAATCTTTTAAAGCTTCATTTTAATGTRACAAAAATATATTATCAACTTTTGTTACAGRRSCAAATACAGCAGACATATAAGGAATTATTAGATAAAGCAAARAAGACAGAAGTTTTYATCTCYAAAAAAATTAAACAGGGACARGTTGCAGAAATAGCTGGTATTGAAGCACAAAAACTTATTATTAACAGAGAGCAACAATATTTACAAGCAAAGAATGATTTKAGATTGGTAAAAAATGTTTTTTTACAGTACTTGGGAATCAGTGAAAATATCTTTGATAAGAGGTATAAGGTTCCTTTTTTAAAAATGAAAAACAAATCACTCCCCTCTTTACAGCGTGCTATTGGTATTGCTATAGAAAAACGACCAGATTTAAAAATGATAGATACTGAAATGGMAAAGCTTTCMATTAGACAGGAGTATAACGATTTTCAAAGATACCCCCAACTTGATATGCAGTTTTCTGGCACRTATGATCCYATATTTAAAGAAGGATATAAGGTTTCATTTAATTTTAATTTTCCACTTGAACAGAGACGTTACAGTGGTATGAATGAAGCTTTACAGAAAGAGAATCTTATGATTCAAAGTGAAAAAATAAAGTCTATGAGAGAGATTGAGACAAATATAATGAATCTTTATCAGAAAATTAAAACAAAAAAACAGACGATTACTCTATCGAAACAAGAACTTTCTTTAGCAAAAAGACTTGAAGAGGCTGAAGAAAAAAAGATTTATGAGGGTGTAAGTAATTTAATTTTTTTGAACCAAAGGGAAATGGGAACACTTATGGCACAACAAAAAGTACTGAGAAGCTATTATGATTTAAAGGTTTATGTATTAGAGGTTGATTATTTTCTTGGTAAACTTTAATGATGTTTATTGTTACATATTCACCTAKGATATGGTAACAAAATTGTAATACTTTTTCTCTATACTCTTAATAATATTATAAAATTGAAGGAAGATCAATGAATAACACTTTTAAAATGATGCTTGGAGCAGTATTTGCCGTAGCAGTTGCTTTTTATGCAAATAGTATTATAGGACAATCAGCGCATGGCGGTTTCTTAGTACTAGCAGCAGTATTTGGTGCATATATGGCTATGAATATTGGTGCCAATGATGTAGCGAACAATGTGGGTCCTGCTGTAGGTTCTGGTGCATTAAGCATCGGTGGTGCCATTGTTATTGCTTCTGTTTTTGAAGCATCAGGTGCGCTTATCGCAGGTGGAGATGTTGTAGGAACTATTAAAAAAGGTATTATTGATCCAGCTGCATTTGGCGGTGACCCGATGGTATTTGTATATGCCATGTCAGCTGCACTTTTGGCTGCTGCACTTTGGCTTAATCTTGCTACATGGCTTAAAGCACCAGTTTCAACAACACATTCTATCGTAGGTGGAGTACTCGGTGGGGGGATTGCTGCAGGTGGTTTTGCCATAGTCTCTTGGGGAACTATGGGTAAGATTGCTGCATCATGGGTTATCTCCCCAGTACTTGGTGGTGTGATTGCTGCTATATTCCTTTATGTGATTAAATCGCAAATTATTTATAAAGAAGATAAGTTGACGGCGGCTAAAAAGGTTGTACCTATCTTGGTAGCACTTATGACTGCRGCATTTGTTACTTACTTGACAGTAAAAGGTCTTAAGAAAATTTGGCCTTTAATTGTCGAAGTACTAAGCTTTTTACCACAGACAAAAAAGCCAGGGATTGGGATAGCGCTCATTTTTGGAGCTATTGGTGCAGGGATTACCTTTGCATATGTAAAACCACGTATTGTTAAAAGAGTGGTAGGTCTTGAGAACACGAGAGAATCAATAAACCTTCNTTTTACTATTCCACTTATTTTTGCAGCAGCACTGCTTTCTTTTGCCCATGGTGCAAACGATGTTGCCAATGCAGTAGGTCCTTTAGCCGCAGTATATGATGCACTTACTACGCATGGTGTCTCAACTAAAGCAGCGATTCCTTTATGGGTGATGGTGGTAGGTGGGCTAGGTATTTCCATCGGTTTGGCACTATTTGGTCCAAGACTCATTAAGACAGTGGGTTCAGAGATTACAGAACTTGATCAAATGAGAGCATTTTCTATCATGATGGCAGCATCCATTACTGTGGTGATAGCTTCTCAGCTTGGTTTACCTGTCTCCTCTACGCACATTGCAGTAGGGGCCATTTTCGGTGTTGGTTTTTTACGTGAATGGTTGGATTCTAAAAATATGGATCAAAAACATATAAAACTTCAAACAGAAGTAGATACATTGCATAAAATTAAAGAAGAGCTAACTGCACTTAATATAGAAGATTACAAAAGACAAGTAGAGCTTATAGAAGCACAGAAGAAACAGAAGAAAAAAGTAAAAAGTCTTAAGCGAAGCTTGAAAGAAAATTATGTGAAACGTGGTATGGTGAAGAAAATCATAGCGGCATGGATTATTACCGTACCTGCGGCGGCTACACTTTCTGCAATTATTTTTTATGTCATCAAAGGGTTGAACTAGTTACCTGTAATCAAAATGTTATGAATTGATATTATGATAAGGTATGGAAAATAAAAACATAGAAATCGTTGTGATAGAAGATGAAGAAGATATTTTAGAACTTTTAGAGTATCATCTTGTAAAAGAGGGATATGCTGTAACAGGGTTTCTTTCTACTGAGAATGTTGAACTTTTTATTGAAGAGGAAAATCCTGCACTTATGATTGTCGATAGGAATCTACCTGGGGTAGAAGGTTCAGAGTTTGTTGCCCATTTAAGGGAACAAGGGTATGAAATTCCCATTATCTTTCTTACCGCAAGAGATAAAGACTCTGACTTGGAAGAGGGCTTTACAAGCGGTGGGGATGACTATATGACGAAACCTTTTAAGTCTAAAGAATTGCTACTTCGTGTTGCTGCATTACTGAAACGTTCAGGGCTTAAAGAGAGTGAGAAGGTAAAATATCGTGATTTGGTACTTGATATGCATCAGCATTTATTACGAATAGATGGGCGCGTGATAGATCTTACCAATTTAGAATTTCGTCTGCTTCATACATTTATAAAAACGCCACATCATCCTTTAAACAGAGACTTTTTACGCGATGAGGTATGGGGAGAGGATTCTGTCAATTTTCATGACAAAACYATAAATGTAGCGATGAATAGACTTAAAAAAAAGATAGACCCCGATGGGCTAAAAGAATATTTTGTCCCAATATGGGGGGTAGGATATAAATTAGTATAATTCTCTCCCCCTATTTTATGTAACCATATTGTATCCAAGTTGTAGCTATTGTGTAATCAGTCTTTGTTAGAGTTCATTTGTAAAATTATTCTAAGGAACGTAACATGACATATTCTAAAATAGCACTTTCAGCATTTGCTGCAACAGCAATCACACTTACAGGTTGTGGGGGAGGTTCTTCTACACCAACAACTCCTGTAGCAACACCGACTCCAACACCAGTTCCCGCACCGACACCAACGCCAACGCCAATAGTGTCTGCGAAACAAGATCTTACAGGGCAGATTACAGCGGACATGACACTTACAGCAGATAAAGTATGGAGACTCAATGGTCTTGTTACGGTAGAAAATGGTGCGACATTGACGATTGAGCCAGGGACAATTATCGTAGGTAAAGCAGGAACAGGGGCAGCGACATCATATATGATTATCGATAAAGGTTCTAAAATCATGGCAGCAGGTACTGTAACTAAACCAATTGTGTTTATGTCAGAGACAGCCTATGACGGTGGTGCAGACTTGGTAGGACAGTGGGGTGGTTTAACTATTATTGGTAATGCYGGTAATGCACAAGTACAACCTTATGAAGTTGATCCTAGATTTGTAGCAGGAGATACTAACCCAACAGATAATTCTGGTGTACTTCAATATGTTAAAATCCTTAACTCTGGTATTACTATGGAAGAGAATAAAGAGATTAACGGACTATCAATGGTAGGTGTTGGTTCAGGAACAGTGATAGAGAATCTTACTGTAAATAAGTCAGATGATGACTGTGTTGAATTATGGGGTGGTACTGTAAACTTAACAAATGTCACTGTTTCAGAATGTACAGATGATCATTTTGATATCGATGATGGTTATTCAGGAACAGTTAAAAACCTAGTGATTAACCAAACAACAGGAAATGCTGGTATCGAAATGTCAGGTACAACTGCCGCTACTTTTGATGGTTTAAATATCACGGTACAACAATCTGCTAAAGAAGGAGCACTATACTTTAAGAAGTCTGGTATTGGTGGACACTTCAAAAATGCAACCATTGTATATAACATCCCTGCAAACGGAAGTGGTGCAATTCATTCTGGTTCAGTAGCTGGTTTTGATGCAGCCAGTACTACTTTTGAAAATGTTGTATTGACAGGGTCAAGCACTGAAAAGTTTACAGGTATCTCTGCAGCAAGTCTTGAAACTGTATTTGATGCAGGTGCAGGAAATGTAAAGTAGTTTTACACGCTCTTTTGACAAGTAGTACTCTCCTGCTTGTCAACACTCTTCTATGTTCACTTGAACGTAATGTAACCATTTCGTATCCAAAATATTACCATTCTATTACCAAATAATCTTATCATCCCGAATTAAATATTATATCGGAGTATACATGATAACAATTCGAAGGAAAGCATTATATACGATGCTGTTTGTTGGAACGTTAGGGAATTCTAGTCTCTTAGCACAAAGCAGTGAAAGTATGATTCAATCAATTATGAAATTGAGAGGGGATGTAGAAGCACTCTATAGTAAGATAGATGACAATAAAGATGCGTATAAGGCACAGATGAAGTCATATGTACTACAGATATCTGACAATGAAGCACAAATAAACAGAAAAGAAACAGAGTTAAAACTTACGCAGCAAAATTTAGCGAAAGTAGCATCTGAGTTACAAACGATTGGTAGCAGTGTGAAAGATATAAAACCGATTATTCACACAGCATTAGCGCTTTTGGCTAAAGAAGTGCAAGCAGGTATACCTTTTAAAACAGAAGAGAGACTTGGTGCTTTAGAAAAAATAAAAATAGATCTTAAAAATGGAGATATTACACAAGAAAAAGCACTCGCTTTGACTTGGGCTAGTTATGATGATGCTTTACGCCTTACAAAAGAAATAGGTTTATTTAAACAGGAAGTAACCATAGAAGGTGAAAGCAAGCTTGCTAAAATCGCAAAAATAGGTTCCGTTATGATGTTTTTTGCAACACTTGATGACAAAGTAGGGTTTGTGAAACAAGAGAATAATGTATATACCTACATTATAGCGACAGAAGATGATGATATCACTCACATAGTTCACTTATTTGATGCCTTGCAAAAACAAATTAGAACAGGTTATTTCACCTTACCAAATACATTGTTACTTAGAGGAGTGAACTAATGAGAGAAATATTTGCAGCAATGATAATATTGTGTTTATTTACAGTGACAATGACCGCAAGTGAGTTGGATAGAGCGTATAAAAAAGAGTATGCTTTTCTTAAAGCCCAAAAAGCCGAACTTGACAAGAGATTGTCGTTAGACAAAGTACAACATGAAGCAGACCTTTTAGGGGCAAAAGAAAAAGTAGTTGTATTGCAACAAAAACTTTTGGATTTCAATAAAATGCTAGATACTGAAAAACAAAAACTTGTAAAAATATCTACAAAATTGAGTGAATCGGAAGAAAATGGAGATATTACAGAAAATGTAGTCAATCAGGCACGTTTAACTCTTGAAGAATATGGGATTAAAATCTCTGATGATAATAAAACAGCCAACATTGATAAATTGGAACAAGCTTTTCATGAAGCAAAGACGCTTTATATCACGCTCTCTTCTTTGAGAAATACAAAAGGAGCGTTTTATCTTCCTGGAGGAAAGCGTGTAGAAGGTGATATTGTAAAAGTAGGTAATATCGCTGCTTATGGGATTTCCTCAGAGGCAACAGGAGCATTGTCCCCAGCGGGGAACGGTACTTACAAGTTATGGAATGCGGTAAATTCATCTGATGATGCCAAGGCACTATTTTCAAAAGAGATGAAAGAGAATATTGATATCTTTGTCTATGAAAACCTTGATAAAGAAGTAGATTATGTGAAAGAAAAGACCATAGCTGATACGGTTGAAGGTGGAGGAACCATTGGGTATATCATTTTAGTGCTTGGTGCATTTGGTTTTATGCTCTTAATCTTTAGGGTGCTTAATTTGATGAAAGCAGATTCAAACGTCACAGAGATTAGTGACATTGTGGTGAAAAAAGTTGAAAGTGGAAAAGGTCATGAAGCCCTAGATGCTATCAAAGGGTTTGAAGGTTCTACTGCAAGGGTGATCAAGTCAGCATTGAGAAACATCAATAAAGAGAGAGAACATGTAGAAGATATTATTATGGAAAATATATTAAATGAGAGTACCCAGATAGATAAGTTTGGTAATTTTGTTTTGGTTATTGCAGCTGTTGCACCACTTTTGGGACTCCTTGGGACTGTGACTGGTATGATTGAAACCTTTGATGTCATTACAGAATTTGGTACGGGTGACCCGAAATTACTTTCAGGGGGCATATCTGCAGCTTTGGTGACCACAATGTTGGGACTTATCGTAGCGATTCCATTACTTTTACTTGGGAACCTTCTTTCTGGGTGGGCACAAAGTATTAAGGATTCTATGGAGCAAAGTGCATTACATATCGTAAACCTTTACGAAAAACATAGAGTTTAAAAATGTTAACTCCCGTAGAATTTATTGAGCGATTTGTCGACTTGATGAACACYGGAGGAATGGTGATGTGGGTACTGTTTGTACTCAATATCTTCCTCTGGTATGGATTGGGCTATAGATACTTGATATTAAAAAGAAACACCAAAGGAAGTATCCGAAGGCTCATTGAAAAACACGAAAAACGTGGGGAAGCTCAAGATATGCGTGGAATGCTGGACTWTGCTGTAGCAGATGCACTTAAGGCGGCACAAGRTGCAAGGMAAATAGGTGTCAGYATGAGAAAACATATCGAAGGAGCATTRTCTCCTTACTATAGTGATAGTAGYAAATATTCGATACTTGTAAARACGATTATAGTYCTTGCACCGCTTATTGGGCTTCTTGGAACAGTCATAGGGATGATAGAAACATTTGATGCTCTGCAAAATAGTTCCATGTTTTCGCAAGGAGCCAGTATATCTGGGGGGATATCAAAAGCACTTTTTACTACCGAACTAGGACTAGTAGTTGCTGTACCTGGGTTGATAATAGGGCGTGTATTAGACAAAAAGGCAGAGCGTTTTGAGCTTGAATTTGAACAAATGACAGACATAATATGTACGAAGGACACACATGAGATTTAGACCTAAAAAACAAGAAGTAGACAATATAGATGTATCACCATTGATTGATATGGTCTTTATATTATTGATTTTCTTTATGGTGACAACTACCTTTGTAAAAGATATGAAGTTAGATCTTAACCGTCCTTCTGCTGCATCAGCTACGAAGTCTGACTCTAAAGTGGTACGTGTCTATATTGACAATACCAGTGCAGTATATATAGACAATCAACCTGTTCAGATATGGGCAATCCAAAGTAAACTAAGAGATCTTTTGCGTACGGCAACGGATAAGGCAGTATTGGTCATCTCTGATGAAACTATTCCGGTGGAAACCCTGATTAACGTGGTTGATGAATGTCGTATGTCTGGTGCAAAAGATGTAGCCGTCTCAACCTCTAAAGAGATGGGATAAATCAAGATGGCTAGAGAAAAATTCAAAAGGGATAAGGCTAAATTTTTTGCTCTTTTGTCGATGTGCATAGGTGCAGTTCTTATGGTTGTCCTTGTTGTTTCTTTTAATACGAAAGTAAAGAAGAAAGAGTCCAAAGTGAAGGATCCTATGCGTTATGTAAAAATGCATAAACAAACACAAAAGGTTACAAAGCCAAAACCAAAACCAAAGCCAAAAAGAAAGAAAGCACAACCAAAGGCGCCCTTACCAGACCTAAGTTCTATGCTAGGGGGTATTGCAATGGACATACCTGAATTCACATCAGGGAATATTATGGGAAATGCAAAAAATATCTTGGGAGATATTGCTGCGAATGCTGCGATGAGTGAAGGTACTGTAGACACCAAACCAAGAGTGATTTCACGTTCTGCGATGGAGTACCCTCCTGCAGCAGTGAAGAAAGGCATTAAAGGGTATGTCATTGTTAATTTACTTATCGCTAAAGACGGTAGTGTGGAAGTTGCAAAAGTCATAGCATCAAATCCTGCTGGGGTATTTGATGCAGTGGCAATTAGAGGTGTAAGAAGTTGGCGTTTTGCTCCTGCAAAATATAAAGGTAATCCAGTCAAAGTATGGGCAAAACAAAAAGTCCGATTTGACTTAAATTAAGGTGAATAAATGTTAAAAAAACTTGTAATAGCATGGTGTATTTTTTGTTTCAGTGCTGATTTGTTTGCTGCAAATCAAGAAGAACAAGTCATTAATCATGTCGAAATAGCAACTATATTGTTTTATGATGGAAAATATGATGAAGCATTGAAGGAGTTAGAAAAAGCTAAGGATTCACATACTCAGATAGATTGGATGAAGTATTATTCTATGCGAGGAATGATATTTTTAAAAGAAGAAAAATACACAAAAGCTATTTATTCTCTTCAAAAAGCTATTGTAGAAACACGTAAAAAGGTTTATAAGGCACCGGTAGTAGAAAAAGAAAAAAAGAAAGTACTTTTTTCTGTTTTTTCACAAAAAGAGAAAAAACAGAAAGCTAAGAATACTACACCAGCCTTTAATCCAGAGAAACTTAGAAAAGAAAAGTTAGAAGAATTACATATTTATCTTTCTCAGGCATTTTATAAACATAAACAATATATATATGCGGTTGAAGCATTAGATTTAGCAGGGGAGAGAGGACGAGATAACGCATCACTTTTTGTATTTAGAGCGGAGTGTTATTGGAAAGCACATCAAAAAGCATCTGCGATTTCGGCATTGAGTGAGGGGAGTAGGCTTTTTCCTAAAGACACTACATTATTGAAACAGAAATTTTATTACTTTGCAGAACTAAAGCTTTATCAAGCTTCTATTGTTGCGGCTAAAGGTTATATGAAGAGAGTCCCTGCAAGTGCACAAGAGTTTATTTCTTTGGCTCAAATGCTTGTTAGTGGCGGAGAGCTTGGAGAAGCAATTAAAATATTGGAAGAAGCAAAAATGATTTTCCCTATGTCTGCAAAAGTACATGTTTTGTTAGGACATTATTATAGGCAAAAAGAAATGCCTCATACAACGGCACATCTTTTTGAACAAGCGTCTTATTATGAGGGGAAATATCTCAAAGAAGCAGCAGAAATGTATAGAAGAACAGGAGAGCTTTCTCATGCATTTTATTTAAATTCTATGATGCAAGATACTGAGGAAAAAACCAAACAAAAGGTTGCTATTTTTGTCTCAAGAGGCGAATTTGAGAAAATTATAGGTTTGAAAGATGCATTGCATCGGTATGGTTTGCTTTCAAATGACAATATGCGTTATGCACTGGCGTATGCATATTATGTGGTAAAGGATTATGAAAATGCTGAACAGCATTTGAAAAAGATACAAGATGACGCACTTTTTTCCAAAGCCACAGTAATTCGAAAAAATATAGAAAAATGTAAAACTAACCCTTTGGAGTGTATGTAAATGAAAGAACTATGTAAGTTATTATTATTTATTTCGGTAGTACCTATGTTTGTATATGCTCAAGGGCAAAAAAAAGGTACTGTTTCTGTATTGCTTTTTAGTAATGGTAAGCCATTACTGTCAAATGAGGTCAAGCTAGACGGAAAAAAAATATATAAAACAGATATGGATGGTGCGTTACAAGTCGAATTATCTGTAGGAAAACATCAAATAGAAATATTTGGTAAAGATGCTAAAGGCATCAATTTGGGGTATTTTAAAAAACCTATTGTGATTAAAGAAGGCAGAGATACACAGGTTATAGCAACTTTAACCAAACAAGGTGCAGACAGTATAGATATCGATACCCCAGTTGCTATGAAAAAGGTTAAAGATGTAAAAACACAAGAATCAACAGGTACGGGAAAACTTAGTGGAACGATTCTCTCTTCAGAAGGAGGGCATCCAATTGAGGGGGCAAGAGTCTTTGTCCGTGGTACTTCGGTGGATGTTAGAACGGATGCAAAGGGACATTTTTCTGCGACGGTACCTTCTGGTACAACACTGAGTATATCGGTAGTGCATTCTGCTTACAGTGCGCAGACTGTTTCTGGTATTAAGGTCAAAAAGGGGGCAGTTACAAGAAGAACGATAAGACTGACCCCTGCGAGCATGGAGCTTGAAGAGTTCATTGTATTAGCACCAAAGGTGGAAGGTAGCATTGCAGATGTGATGCAAGAAGAAAAACAGATGAATGCTATTGCTAATATTGTTGGGGCAGAAGAGTTTTCGAAAAAAGGGGACAGTGATGCCTCTAGTGCACTCAAAAGGGTGACAGGAGTAACACTGGTAGGGAATAATATTTTTGTTAGGGGCTTAGGTGATCGTTATTCGAATGTAGAGTTAAACTCTTTACCTCTGCCTTCTCCAAACCCCATYAAAAGRACAGTCCCYTTAGAYATCTTTCCTTCTGGTGTSATTAAGTCTATGAAAATACAAAAAAGTGCYACAGCAGAYATACCTGCRAGTTTTGGTGGAGGGTATATAGATATACGAACCAAAGACAAAACAAAAGACAATTATATCAAGATTTCGATTGGAGCAAAAGGGAACAGTTATACAGGAACAGAAGTAAATACGTATGAAGGCAGTACTACGGATTGGCAGGGAGTAGATGATGGTTATAGATCGATTCCTCAAGAGATATTGGATGCTTCACAGATTGTAGTGGGGGAGCCTGTAGTGTCTTTCGATACAGCACATGGGTTTACGCAAGAACAACTTGAAACTTTTATGAGAGATATTGTAAACAGAAAGCTTACGACAAGAAAAGAAAATCTGCCATGGGGTGGAAAAGTGAGTGTAGAGGGTGCCTATAGTGTAGAAATAGCAGAAGACCATACCCTTTCATTCTTCGCAAACTATACATATAATCAAGAGCATAGATATAGAGAAGAAGATTATTTTACGTATGCCTATGATAGACAGAATGATAAATTATTTACAACTCCAGAGCAATTTGGAAAAACATTTAGAACAATTGAGCAATATACGAATTCAGGTATCTTCAATGTGGGATATAACTATGCAGATGTCTTTCATATCAAATATACAAAATTGTATACCCGTAATTCAGAATCTGTCACACAAGTTTCGGATGGTATTGCTAACTCAGATGATGATTGGAAAATTAGATATGATTTAAACTGGGAAGAGAGAGTACTAGATGTAGATCAGGTGAGTGGAGATTTTGCTTATGCACTATTTGATTTTGAGAACAAGTTTAGGTTTGGATTTGAAAGTGCTAAAGCATCATTAAATCAACCCGGCAACTACAAGTATGCTTATTTACGAAATTTAAGATTTGACGGAACACTACTGGGAGAGCCTTTTTTGCATAGTTTTACTACTAATGCATTCTTGAACCTTACTTCAGATGATGATTTGGATGCATTTTATCTTAAAAATAAAACGATGGTGAATCTATTTACAGAAAAAGATTATGTGGATGTAGGTTTTTCCCATAGCTTGAAAACAAGAGTATCAAGATATAACAAGTACCAAATTGATCAATCTAGAGAGGATACAACACTCACACAAGACATCGATACCATTTATGGAGACAATGTAAGGGCGACAACCACAGATTTATTTGCCGTGAATATCTCTTTCCAGCCTGCATATTGGTATGATGCTGAGGTGGAAGAAAACAGTTTTTATTTGAACTCCTTATTACATCCGATGGAAGGATTAGAAGTTATATTAGGTGTTAAAAAGGTTGATTTTACACAAACTATTTTTGAATATACAAATAACTTTAGTGCTTTGGATCCTATAGAAATAGTGCCAAACTCTTTAGTCTTTGATGATTTATTGTTTAGTGGGAGTGTCAAGTATAAGTTGAATGATAATAACCATATTGATTTTGCACTATCCAATACCTATATTGTTCCAGACTTAAGAGAATTTTCAGATGCTGAGTTTTTTCACCCTTATGAAGTTGCTACGGTGCAAGGTAATCCAGACTTGGTGAATACCTTTATTACCAGTTATGATTTGAAATATAGCCATTATTTTTCTAATACAGAAAATATTAAAGTAGGTCTTTTTTATAAGTTTTTGGATAAACCGATAGAAGATGTGCAGCTTCTTTCCTCGTCGCTTCCAAGGTATGGATTTGCTAATGCGGATACAGCAACAATCTATGGGATAGAAATAGATGGTCGAAAAAATTTAAGTTTTATTTATAACAAATTATCCAATTATTATCTATCAGGCAACTTTACTTACGCCGATTCAGAGGTGGTTTTGCAAAAGGATCAAGAGGGACTTTATACAACAAACAATAGACAATTACAAGGCTTGTCACAAACGGTTGTAAACATAGCACTGTCTTATGAGGGAGAGGGGAGAACCGTATTTCTTTCTTATAATAAAATGGGAGAGAGAATCCGAAAACTAGGTCTGATAGATGATCAAGATGAATTTCCAGATTTTTATGAAGTACCACCCGCTTTGGTAGATATAGTGTGGATAGAACAATTCCAAAACGGTTTAAGTTTGAAAACAAAGCTTGGCAACCTACTGGATGAAGAGACTATTTGGTACCAAGGGAGTACAGAAAATGTGACCAACAGATTTAAAAATGGTAGAACCTTTAGTTTTGAGGTTTCTTATAAGTATTAATGCATGGGTATTCAAATCAATAAAAAAGGTTTTATGATGGCACATGATATGGAATCTGTCGCAACAGTCTTAATTATAGAAGATGATGTTGATATTTTAGAACTGGAAACATTTCATTTGCTTAAAAATGGATACAAAGTCATAGGTGTCGCCTCTACAAGTGAAGTAGAATCATTGTTGGAAAATGAAAATATTGATTTAATGCTGGTTGATCGTATGCTCCCTCGTGTAGAAGGCAGTGAGTTTATAGGCTATTTAAGAGATAAAGGCATTAATACCCCTGTTATGTTTGTTTCAGCCAAGGATAAAGATGAAGATATTGAAGAAGGGTATATCCGAGGTTGTGATGATTACTTGAAAAAACCTTTTAATATAAAGGAACTTTTGTATAGAGTAAAAGCTATCTTAAGACGGACAAATAACATACAGTATGATAGGGTATGTGGAAGAGATATTATAATGGATCTAAATACAAGAAAAACCTATATTCATGATGAAGAAGTTTTTTTAACAAAGTTGGAATTTGAACTACTCTCTTTGTTTATAAACAATAAGCATAGGGCATTAGATAGAGAATTTTTACTCACAAATATTTGGAAAAATCATCCTGATACACAAAAACGAACAGTTAACGTTACAATTAATCGACTTAGAAAAAAAATAGATTCAAAAGAAGAAAAAAATTATATTGTACCTGTACGAGGTATAGGGTATAAATTTTCTTAAGTAATCAAACTGTTATAGTAATGTGGTGAATATGTTACCAAAGAATACTATGATGTTATCAGAAGGCTAACGGAGTCATACTGGACCTATCTTCTCAAACGCCTCCCCTCATCATAAGATATTATATTTGCCAATTCAAAGTGCACTTTATGTCCAGATGATTCCGTTAGCTTTCTATAATTATTATATGTTTACTTTGGTGGATTTACTAGAGAAGCGTACTAAATATATTACTTTGTCGCGTGTTTATTCTTCTTTTTTGCAAAGCCAGAACCTTTTTTTGTTTTGGCCTCTAGTTTAAGCTCTTCAATAATGGTGCGATAATCCAATCCAGCATGATGCATATGGACAAAACACGTTACGGAGACGGCGATGGCATTAGGCACTACCCCTTTTTTTTTATAAGATTGTAGATTTTTTTCACTCACCTTAATCAGTTTAGAAAACTTAGGCAAGCTTATTTCTGCATCAAGGAGTTGTTTTTTAAATTCAATAAAGGTCATTTTTTTCCTTTGTAACCAAAATGTAACCAAAATAATACCATATATTATAGGGAAATAACAGTATTTATTGACATACTATCTTTAAAAGTATATAATTACTATATTATATTACTATCTAGTAGGTAATATGATTAAAATCATATAAGGAGCCACCCATGGCAAAAGTGTTAAAGAAAAAGGCAGTAAAAAGAGTAGCAAAGAATGTAACTAAAAAAGCAGTAGCTAAAAAAATTGTAACGAAGAAAAAAGCTAAAGCCGTAGTCAAAAAAGTAACCAAAGCCCTTGTAAAGAAAAAACTTACAGCGAAGAAAAAAGTGAAAAAAGTTGCGAAGAAAATGATAGCAAAAGCAATAAAGAAGAAAGTGACAAAAAAAGTTGTAATAAAAAAAGTGGCTAAAAAACCTACAGTGAAAAAAACAAGCTCTAAGAAAGCAAAAAAATAATTAAAAAAGAGATGGTCTTCTTTCTGTCTCTTCTGTAAATAACTTATAGTTCAAATGGCATTTTAAATCTCCTTTTTTTCTCTATTTATTGTGATATCATATAGTGAAACTATAACAGACTGATAACACTACTTGAAGTCCTACACAGCACCTTTTACTGTAACCATTATGTTGCGAAATTGATATCTTTGTGTAACTATTGTTCTGTAAACTCCTGAAACATACAAAAAGGAGAAAGAAATGAAAAAATGTTTTTTACTATCAATCGCAGCGGCATCAGCGTTAGTTTTATCTGGATGTGGAAGTGATGATATCACAGATGAAAATGTAGGTATTAGTGCAACCAAGGTAGAATTTATAGGGATGGATGCCCCAGTAACAAACGATGACATGGCAAAAGCATACTCATCGGCTAAAGTGCGTGTATATACTTCAGATACCGAATTTACAGAGCACGCGCTCTCATATAATACACTCTTTAATATCAAAGATACTGTAGGAACAAATGCTTATCAGGCGGGACAGGTATATAACCATAATATGGAACCCATTTTAGATCCTCAAGGTAAAAATGTTTTAGCAGAAACCCCGGATGCTAACTCTCTTCTAAATGTTGATGGTAAGCTTTTTCTTGTTTCTCACTTGGAGTATGATTGGATTTTGGCAAATGGAAACAGTGCATATAAAGAGGAAAATTGGTACTCAAGAATGCCAATGGGAATGCTTTTGACATCCGTAGAACAAGATGCCAACGGAAATCTTAAGGCTGTAGAGCAAAAACCACTTGATTTTTCTAGTGTTGATGGTCTTTGGATTCCATGTTTTGGGTCTCAAACACCCTGGAATACACATCTAGGTAGTGAAGAAGACTATGACCTTTATTACAATGCGGGTGTAGATGAATCTAGAAGAGAAGCTGGTATTAAAGCACTGAGTGAAGTTTATTTTGACAATACAAAAACAGCAAATCCCTATCACTATGGATTTATCACTGAAGTAGAAGTAAAAAAAGATGCTTCATACAACATTAGCAAACACTACTCGATGGGAAAAGGTACTTGGGAGATGTCAAAAGTATTGAGCGATGGTAAAACAGCCTACTTTGGTGATGATGGTAAAAATGTGGGTATGTTCATGTATATTGCCGATAATGTAAATGATCTAAGTGCAGGTACGCTTTATGCTGCAAAATGGACACAAACAAGTGTAGTCGGTTCTGATGGCGGATCGGCAAACCTTTCCTGGATCAAACTGGGGCATGCTACAGATGCTGAGGTCAAAGGTTATGCAGACAGCCATACTTTTGCAGATGTATTTGACTTTGTCCCTGAAGCAGATGCAAATGGTACAACGCCTGCTGGATATACAAAAATCAGAGCAGGGCACAATGGCATAGAGTATTTAAAACTTAAAACCGGAAAAGAGAATGTGGCAGCCTTTTTGGAGCCAAGACGTTTAGCTGCAATAAAGGGTGCTACAACTGAATGGAACAAGATGGAAGGTGTGGCATTTGACAGTAAAGATAAAAAACTTTATATGGCTATGTCTTACATCAAGGATGGAATGTTAAATGATCCTGATGCACCTAAAGATGACATACAAATTGCTAAAAACAATTGTGGGGCAACATATGAGATACAGTTGGCATCTGGACAGAAAGACAGTGATGGGAATATTATTGATTCAGAGTATGTAGCTATAAATATGAGTGTACCTGCGGCATTACTTGGCAAAGCTATCGCAGAAGATGCAAAAGGTAATACCTGTGCAGTTGACAGTATTGCCAATACAGATAATGTGTTCTTCTCTGAAAAAATGAGAACGCTCTTTATAGGTGAGGACAGCGGTACACATACAAATAACTTCTTATGGGCATATAATGTTGATACAAAAAAACTTTCTCGCCTACTCTCTCTTCCTGCAGGTGCAGAGTCAACAGGCTTGCAAGTCGTTGACAATGAAAATGGTTATGCATACATTATGAGTAATGCACAGCACTTGGGTGACTTTACATCAACAACACCTGATGCACTTAAGACGGCATTGACACCAAAAATAGATAAATTCAATGCACCTGTAGGGTACATTAGCGGTATCCCAGGTATCAAATAAGATAACAAAAGAGGCATTATGCCTCTTTTGTCCAAGATGGTACTTTTAAGCAAATTGAGGTTTTTTTAAAAAAATTATCGGGGTTGAAGATGAAATCTATATGTATGATTTTAACAATATTTCTTTTTTCAGGATGCAGTGATAGTAAAATAGGAGAAGATATTGCAGCAGTAGAAGAGAATGTATCGAAGACTATAGCCATGATTGGAGAGTTTAAAAGTCGTACACACTTTGAGAATCCTTATGCAAATATACCAGCACAGTGTTATATAGAAACTTCTCACGGCACACAAAATGCCTGTCTTTTCTGCCACTCCAATGCTGCAGCAACAATGAAACTTGGCAATAGTCTGTTTCAAGCAGGTGCGAGTAAAATAGTAGGAAATTTACAGCTAGAGTATGCTTTTGTGCCTATCAATGAATTTGTCAAATCACCTAATGTCAACCCTTGGGAAAACACCATTCATCCTGAAAAACTTAATGAAGCCTTTCGTTTGCTGGATATCAATGAGAGTCTCTGGGATATGAAAAAGTATCTCAAAGAGGATAATTGGCAAAATGCCTACAGCAAGAAGCAGGGTCAAAAAAATGTAAGCAACAGTCATATTGAAGATGATGCTTTTAGACTTTTCCCTGCATTGAACCCTTCATCACTGCCTGCAGACAGTGATGGTTTTGTAAGAACCCAACGCAAAGATGAGATGCTGTTTGAAGATGCACTTGGATATAACACAGGGTGGAGAAGCATCAATTTTATGCCCTATGGTATTTTTACCCCACATACAGGAAGTGTCAGTGGGGTGTATATTCGCATGGCTGAAATATTTATGAAAAATGAAGAAGGTTTATATGATTTAAAAACATACAGACGCAATCTTGAGTTACTTGAACATGCCATACAGGACAGAGTAAAAGAAGATGAGAAGTATTATGTGGGAGCGGCGAACAAGGTAAATGTAGACAGAGGTCTTTTCCCCCTTGGCACAGAATTTGCGCATCCTTTACACTATGTAGATGTAGAGGCAGATGGGAATAGCAGTGAAAATAAGTTCCCTGGATTACGGGCAAACCGTGTCAAAGAGATACGATATATGTATAAACATAAGATGTATTTTCCTGGAGAAGTGGTAGCAAAAGAAGAAGATGCACAACTCTATTATAATAAAGAAGAGACATGGATAGACAATGGAGCAGGATGGTATCTTTCTGGTTTTATTGAAGATAAAGAGGGAGAATTACGTGCACAGACCCCTGAAGAGCTACTTCAATGTGTGGGATGTCACAGTTCTACCTATGGATTTGAACCCCCACATTTTACCTCAGGAACGGGAAATACCATAGATACTGTATGGTCTTTTTCTCGAAAGTTTGCAGATGATTTGGGATGGGGTGAGATGGATTACCTTGGGTATGAACACAATGTATCGGTAACAGGAACACAAACAGCAGGTTCTTCACATAGAGGAGACCCCATCAATCGTGAAGCAAACATGGGCGAGTACAGGTATTTTTTAAATCATGTTGTGGGTGCCTCTTTGTATGGAGATATGCCTGATTCTATGGAGGCATATCTTCAAGATCATATCACGAAAGAAGAAGGGTACTCTGATGACTTTCCTTCTCTCTCTTTTGAATCCGTCGCGAACTTAAAAGAGATACAAGCAATGCGTTTAAAGCTTATAAGGGCATTTACTGCTAAAAAAGCGTATTTAAATTCACTTGGATATATTGAAGCACCACTGCTTTATCCAACGCTTGATGAATCATTGGGAGCAGTGAAGAACTATAGAAAAGTTGTTGTGACACAGAGATATACAAAAGGGAAAGATTATTTTCCAAAGGTGCCTTTTACCTTTAAATATTTTAGAGAAGGGGAAGAAGCCTTTACCCATTTAGATGATGTCACACCTTATAAAACAGGTGAGATTATTACAGACCGACCGTTTAAGCATGAGGAGAGTATTACTAAAGGGGTAGGTATTGTTAAAACTCTTATAGATGAAGAGGGAGATAATTATGATGCAGAGTATTTACCCATTTTTGTATACCCACAGGTATTTGAAAATAAGTAACTGTAACAACAATTTAGGTGTTGATAAGATAACAAATCTAACTTTATGTCATAAGTAGATGTAACCATTTTGTCCCTAGTTTGTAGTGCTCTTGTTACTAAAACAAACTATGATTCTATAATCACAATATTATACTAAAGGAAATATAAAATGAAAAATAGAATCTATCTGAGTGCAGTGTTAGTGAGTATGATTATGGCAGGGTGTGAATATTCTGATACACAGATTACCCCAGTACCAACACCAACACCAACCCCAATAGGTAAGCCTTTAAGTATGTCCATTTTTCATATCAATGACACACACTCTCATATAGACAGTGAAAGGTTAAGTTTTGCTCTAGAAGGGAAGGAGACATATTATTATACAGGAGGCTACCCACGGATTGTGAGTAAAGTAAAAGAGTTGAAAAATGCTAAACCAAACTCTTTAACACTGAATGCTGGAGATGTGTTTCAGGGGACATTGTATTATTCACTTTTTAAAGGTAAAGCAGATGCAGAGGCTATGAATAAGGTAGGGTTTGATGCATATGTTTTGGGTAATCACTCTTTTGATGATGGGGACAGTGCTTTAAAAACGTTCATAGGCAGACTTGATAGTACTATCTCAGTACTCTCTGCAAATGTAGTGCCAGATGCAGGGAATATACTTGAAAATATGTGGAACCCTTACGTTATAAAAGAAGTAGATGGTCAAAAAGTAGGAATCGTAGGTATTACTGTATCGCAAAAAACAAAAGAGTCATCAAACCCAAGTGATGAAATTACATTTTTAAATGAAATTACTACTGCACAAAAATACATCGATGAGTTGAAAGAAAAAGGTGTGAACAAAATCATACTTTTAACGCATCAAGGGTATAAATATGACAAAGAGATGGCTGCAAAACTCAATGGCGTAGATGTGATAGTAGGCGGTGATTCACATACTTTTCTAGGAGATTTTGGAGCCTTTGTCTCAAGTGAGGGTGACTATCCAACGATGGCAACATCAAAAGACAGCAAAAAGGTTTGTATTGTTCAAGCTGGTCAATATGCAAAAGTACTTGGTAACTTAGATGTGAAGTTTGACAAAGATGGGAATATAGAGTCTTGTTCTGGGAGTCCAATACTTTTAGTGGGTGATACATTTTTACAAAAAAATACGGATGGCGATAAGGTAGAGGTTGATGCTGTAGAGAAAGAGAAAATACTCACACTTATCAATGGCAATACAAGTCTTGAGATAGTTGAAGAAGATGTAACAACCTTAGTGGTTATCGAGAGTTACAAAAACAAAGTAGATGAAGAAAAAGCAAAAGTGATCGGTAAAGCAACGCAGAGTTTAAAACATATCAGAATCCCTGGGACAAGCTATGGAGATGTCAATGGTAGCGAGTTACCTCTAGGTAGCCAGATAGCTCCCATAGTCGCTAAATCATTTTATGACCTAAGTAACCGTGCAGATGCGTGTATCCAAAATGCTGGAGGGGTAAGGATTTCTGTTCCTGCAGGAGATGTAAGCATGGCAACAGCCTATGAGCTTCTTCCTTTTGCCAATACACTCTTTGAACTGGAAATGAAAGGTGGAGAGATTAAACAGGTGCTAGAAGATGCACTTACAAACTACTTAGATAATGGTGGATCAACGGGTTCTTTTCCTTATGCCTATGGACTTAAGTATGACATCGATACAACGGCAGAAGCAAATAAGAGGATTTATAATCTTGAGATAAAAGATAGAGCTACAAATACATGGGCAACTATAGACAATGATAAAATGTATGTGATTGTAACAAACAGCTATATTGCTTCAGGAAAAGATGGGTATGCGACATTTAAATCTGTCCAAGAGGCAAGAGGAGAAGGTGTTGATACCTACCTTGATTATGCGATGAGTTTTGTACGTTATGTAGAGAACAAAGAAGCAAATGCAAAAGAAGTAACTACGCTAGCTCCATCGGAACATTGTATTAAGAGTTTTAATGCAAAGCTCAAAAAACTAGGTTCATTTAAAACTACTTTAGATGGTGGAAGTGAGATAGTAGCATTTGATGCAGCATCCAAAAGAATGTTCACTACCAACGGTGCAGAAAATAAAATAGATATTATWAATATAGAARATGTAACAAACCCATCTTTGGTAAGTCAAATTGATTTATCTGCTTATGGTACAGGGGTAAACTCTGTAGCAGTTAAAAATGGAAAAGTTGCTGTTGCAGTACAAGATGGTAATGAGACTGTAGGCTCAAARCAACTTAAGGGTAAAGTAGTCATCTTTGATACAGCGGGTAATTATGAACATAATGTCACTGTAGGTTATCTGCCTGACATGGTTACTTTTAATGAAAATGGTACAAAAGTCATTGTAGCAAATGAGGGAGAACCCAATACGGACTACAGTGTTGACCCTATAGGCTCCATAGGTATAGTAACACTTTCAGATGGAAGTTATGTAGATGTAGATTTCTCTACAGTTACACTGACGAATGCTACAGATGGAACAGCAGTAAGACTAGGGTCTACTCCAAGTAATGACAAAGCAAAAGATATTGAGCCGGAATATATTACAGTTAGTGGTGATTTTGCTTATGTAACACTTCAAGAAAACAATGCTATGGCAAAACTAAACCTCAATACAAATACTTTAGAGTATGTAAAATCTTTTGGTGCTAAAAGTTGGGAAGCTGACTCCAACAATACGATTGATATCGAAGAAGAAGGTGAGATAAAAATGAAGTCTTATGCAGAGCTTTTTGGTCTTTATATGCCTGACTCCATAGCATCGTTTACCAGTAGTGGAAATACTTTTTTAGTGACAGCAAATGAAGGTGACGGTAGAGAATATGGAGACTTCAGCGATGAATCAAAAGTAAGCAAGCTTAATATTGACAGTTCAATTGCAGATGCTTATACAGATGAGAACGACATTAAGGTTGTTATAGATATGGGAGATACAGACGGTGATGGCGATTATGACAAATTATATTCTTATGGCGCTAGAAGTTTTTCAATCTGGAGTGACAGTGGTGATTTGGTTTTTGACAGTAAAGATGAGATAGGTCAAAAAGTTGCAGCGTATGAGCCTAGTCTATTTAATCATGATGATGGAGAAATGGATGGCAGAAGTGGAAACAAAGGGGCTGAACCTGAAGCCATAACTGTGGGAGAGATAGATGGCAAAACGTATGCTTTTGTTGGACTTGAAAGACAAAATGCTATTATGGTATATGATATTACTGCTCCAYCCCAAGCAAAGTTTGTAGATTATTACCGAACAGGAAAAGATGGTGACATTTCTCCTGAAGGGATGAAGTTTGTTCCCGCATCTGAGTCTCCTAATGGTAAAAATTTACTTTTGGTTTCTTATGAGGTAAGCGGGTCTACGGCGATATATGAAATAAAGTAAGACGTGATATTTTATAGGAGATAAACCATAGCGTATACTACTGCAAAGCCACTAAAGCTAAAAAATAAAAGGGGAGACAGTCGTCTATCTGTCTCTGCTTATAACTTCATTTTTATTCTGAAAACTCATTGTATACATCATAAAGTAGCTCTAAAAATATAGCATTTAAAAAATATGCAGAATGTAGGGACAGCACTTCTAAAGTGCAATAATACTACTGTATAATGAAGAGAATGTAAATATAAAACAAGGGTGTTTTTTGATAAGTACAACAGCGTTGGGATTGATAGAAGAGTGCGAGATGCACATAGTAGGACATAAGATTTTTGTTCGACTAAAAGATATACCGATGTATCTGTCTAAAAAAACAAAAGACAGTATTCGTAATAGATACAGTCACTCCGTGGAAGTAGGACTTGGCACTGAGTATCTTCTTGCAAATGTAAGTAGACAATTAGGCGAAAATGTGAATCTAAATTTTTTCCATATCGGTAAAATCATTGGAATGGTACACGACATAGGACACACAGCATTTAGTCATGATGGAGAAGTTATCCTCGATAAAATGTTACTTAAGTCATCTGAACCATTACCTAAGCGTATAAGGTTCAATGCAAACCTTAATAATTTTAGACGCATAGAGAAGTATGGTTTATTTGATTTACTTGGGGAAGAGATAAAAAAATATGCATTGGCTTCACTTATAAAGCGTAAAAAAGAGCTACTGCAGTATCCTGAATATAGTTATTTGGAAGAGTATTTAACGTCTGCTATTAGGCTTGAGGAAGAATATCTAGCTTCTCAAGGTATTGATATCTCCAATAGTACCAATAAAACAATACTTTGCCAGGCAATGGACTTAGCAGATGAAAATCGATACAGAGTGACAGATATTATTGATGCATTGAATATCTATTCTAAACAAAAACTCAAGGAAATATTGCTTCGTAGTATTCATAGTGAGGTACGGGTAAAAGATATACGTAAACTGGTAACACTTCAAGTTGATCAGCTACAGGAAAGTAAAGAAAAACATAGTGACAAAATAAAGATTAAGGACTTACTTATCATGTTACTCAATCAAGAGAGTCATGCTAAAACGGAGTTTCAAAATGTGATGAACAGTATCTCCATGGCATTTAATAGAAACTTTAGACTTTCAAAAAAAGGAAAACTAGTCCCCATTAATGATGAGATAGAAAGATTAAGAGATGAGTTTAACCAACTGGCTTCGATTTATATTTGGGGTGCCAAGAAAGTTAAAAATATTAAGAAACCGTATAACCATTATTTTAAAACGGTGTCAGACTATTTTATTAACCAAAATTTTGATATAGCATTTATTGATAGCAGTAGTTATAAAACAGCATTGTTAGCACTGCAAAATAGTACATTTGATGAAGAAGAGACAAGGTATAAAACATTATGGTTGATGAGAAATTTTTTAGGAGGATTGACAAACTTAAAGATTATTGAACTGTATAAAAAAATTAAAATGGCAGAATTTGAACAACAATTAGGATATGAATTAAATAATAAAGAGAGATTGCTGCTCAAAGAATCTATAGTATTGTTTGAAAAAAAGTTAGAAAAATATCAGAAAAGAATTTTTAAATCGATGAACACATCGGGCAGTTGATAACAACAATGTAATTGTTTTGTATCCATTCGGTTATCAGTATATTTTATCATATCAAAAATATACATGTGGAGTTTTAGAATGACAGATGAAATAATGACAATCTCAGAAAAAAAACTAGGAAAATTGGCAAAAAGACTGGCAGAAGAGTTTTCTATTTCTACAGAAGAGGCATTTGAAATTATTTATGAAGAGTGGGATCTTGTAGAAGAGTTATTTGCAGCACATAAAAAAGCGAAAGTGGTGAAAGAACATTTGGTAAGAGCGATTAATGAACTTTACAGGATAGCCTGATGTATCAGCTTAGTGTAGAGAACTATTTAGTACATCATTACCCTACAGTAGAGAATCTTCCACAAATTGCGAAAAAGTTTCTTTTTTCAACGCTCAAGAGACTTTTTCATGAAAACCAAATTAATACTTTTCTAGAAGAGAATGAGAATAAAGATACCTTTTCTTTTGTAGAGTCTGTAGTTGAGTATTTTGATGTGGGTATTAAAATTAATACAAAAGAGCTGGATCACATACCATCATATGGGCGCGTGGTGATTATCGCCAATCATCCTTTGGGAGCATTAGACGCAATGGCGCTTATCCATCTGCTTAAGGATATTCGAAAAGATATTAAAATTGTTGCCAATGCATTTTTGGGACAGTTTGAAAACTTACAAGAGTTAGTCATCCCTGTAGATAATATCACAGGTAAAACAACTAAAACCACACTTGAAGGTATCTATACTGCATTAGAAAATGAAGAAGCGGTGATTATTTTCCCCTCAGGTGAAGTGAGTCGTGCAAGACCTAATGGCGTAAGAGATACAGCTTGGAAATCTGGCTTTTATAAGATTGCAGCAAAGACAYATTCTCCTCTCCTTCCTATTTATATAGAGGCAATAAACTCTAAAGGTTTCTATATGCTTTCTATGATAAATAGATCTTTAGCTACAGCGACTTTACCACATGAAATGTTTAAAGCCAAAGGAAAGGAAATAGGTTTCAAAATAGGTAACCCCATCCCCTATGAAAGCTATTATATGTCAAGTCTTCCTCAAAAAGAAGCTGTAAAACTGATTAGAAAACATTTTTATAGAGTGGCAAAAGGTAAAAAAAATATTTTAAAAGTGCAAAAAGGTATATCTCTTGCGGAATCACCAAGTGATGTTAAAGGTGAACTCAAAAAGGGACAATTGTTAGGAGAAACACTAGATGGTAAAAGTATTATTGTCTATGAAAGTGAAGTAGAAAATTGTGTCATTAAAGAGATAGGTCGATTAAGAGAGATAAGTTTCCGACATGTAGGTGAAGGAACTGGAAAAAAAAGGGATATTGATGGCTATGATTTTTATTATAAACATTTGATTATATGGGATAATGAAACATTGGAAATTGCAGGTGCCTATCGTATAGGTGATTGTAGAGAAATCATAGAAAATTTTGATGAAGAAGGTCTTTATACCACAACATTGTTTGACTTCAAAGAAGATTTTGCCTCTTATTTTGAACATGGCTTAGAACTGGGAAGAAGTTTTGTACAGCCCAAATACTGGAACTCCAGGGCACTGGATTACCTTTGGCAAGGTTTAGGGGCGTATGTGAAATATCATTCCCATATACAGTATTTGTTTGGTTCTGTAAGTATGAGTCAGAGCTTTGGAGCAAAAGCACAAGCGCTGCTTATTTATTTTTATAGTCATTATTTTAAAGCTAAATTTGATTTGGTAACACATAAAGAACCTTATAGAATCAGCAGTGAATTAAAAAGATATTGTAGAACAGTATTCTCTGGTAATGACTATAAATCAGATTTACGTAGGCTGAAAGAAGAGTTGGGATATATGGGATATATGATACCTACACTCTATAAACAATATGCAGATCTTTGTGAAAAAGGCGGTATAGTATTTTATGATTTTGGACATGATAAACAATTTAACGACTGTATAGATGGATTTATTTTGGTAGATTTAAAACTTTTAAAAGAATCAAAAAGAAAAAGATATTTTTTATAAAAACAATGATGTAACCAAAATGTTTCCAAGCTATAATATACTTCGCACAATCCAAATGGATATCACACACTTTTCTAAAAAGGAAAAATATGACATTTCAAAATATAATAGCAGCAACAGTAGCAGCAACAGTAGCACTTACMGCAGTCAAYGCAGATGAACTTAAAGGTAGAGGGGCATCTTTCCCTGGACCAGTTTACAAGGCTTGGACAGCAGAGTACTTTAAGGCTACAGGTAAAAAAGTAAATTATACGCCAACAGGTTCGGGGGATGGTATCAAGTCTATCAAAAAAAGAATGGTCGATTTTGCAGGTTCTGATAAACCACTTAAACCAAAAAAACTCAGAGATGCCAAGCTCTATATGTTTCCTTCCGTTGTAGGCTCTATTGTACTTTCTTATAATATTGATGGTGTGAAAGATGGTGAACTAAAATTAAGCCGGGCAGCTGTAGATGCTATTTTTTCTGGAAAAGCAACATATTGGGATGATGCAATCATCATAAAAGACAATGCAGGACTTAAACTTCCACATGAGACTATCACAACTTGTGTAAGAGCAGATAAGTCTGGGACAACATTTAACTTTACGTATTTCTTAAATAAAATCAATTCAGATGTGAAAATAAGTAAAAAGCCGACTTGGAAAGCTGCCAAAGTTATTGCAGGTAAATCCAACTCAGGTGTATCAGCAAATATTCAACAAATTAAAAACTCTATTGGTTACATTGAATACTCCTTCAAAATAAAGTTAGGTCTTCCAGCGGCACAGGTTGAGAACAAAGAGGGTAAATTCATTAACCCAACAGTGCCATCTTTTCAGGATGCAGCTAAATACGCTACATGGACAGCAGACAATGACTTCTATGCAGTGATAGGTGACCCAGAAGGTGCAACCTCATACCCTATTGTAGCAGCAACATTTATTCTTCTCCCGAAAGAAAAAACTGAGAAAAACAAAGAAGTAACAGCATTTATCGACTGGGCATTTAAAAATGGTGACAAAGCCGCAGCTGAGCTTGGGTACGTACCACTTCCAAATGAAACTAAAGATGCTATTAGAGCATATTGGGAAGCTAAAAAAATCAAATAAGACTTTTTAAAGTAACTCCTTAAATACATTCTTCGTAGCAGATCATCTGCTACGGTACTATTTTTATAATTACTATAACTTGATTAAACTTTAAAAAAGTAGTTATCAAAATGTTACCAAATTGTAATAAAATTGCGTAAATTTTTAAATAAGGTCAAAATATGATGGGTGGAAAACTCTTTAGAAATTTCTCATTTTTCTCCGCAACTCTCTCTTTTTTCTTGCTTATAGGTATTTTTTCGATCCTCTTTACTTACGCACAGGAATCATTGCAAGAGTTTGGTTTTGACTTTCTTTTATCGGAGACTTGGGAAGCAGATGAAGATGATGAAGGGGGTGTCTTTGGTGGATATATCCCTGTTATTGGTACACTGCTTAGCACCCTTATTGCTATGGTGATTGCAGTTCCTTTGGCTATGGGTATTGCTATTTTTCTTACAGAAGTTGCTTCAGAAACCGTCGCTAAACCAGTTTCTATAGCCATTGAGYTGTTAGCAGCYATMCCAAGTATTATYTATGGTATGTGGGGRCTSTTTTATTTTGCWCCTATTGTGCAAGCTACAGTTGGTGGAAATGGTGTTGGGTTACTCACAGCAGGTATTGTCCTTGCTATTATGATTATCCCTTTTATGGCTGCTATTACTAGAGATGCTATGAATACAACACCTCCTGTACTAAAAGAGTCTGCGTATGCGATGGGAGCTACCAAGTTTGAAGTCATCAAAGATGTGATTATGCCTTACTCTAAAGGTGGGATTATCGGTTCCATTATTTTGGCACTGGGGCGAGCCTTGGGTGAGACTATGGCGGTTGCTTTCCTTATAGGTTCAGTGATGAGTACGGTAAAAAATATTACCGACCCTACCACTTCTATACCGGTACTTTTGGCAAACAACTTTGCTGAAGCACAAGACTTGGAGATGAGTTCTATGTATTATTTGGCACTCATACTCTTTGTGGTGAGTTTTGCAATTATCTCTATAGCGAAGTTCTATTTCTTGGGTAAAAAGCAGAAATGAAAAAGGTTAAATAATGAATAGACTTATTGTAAATAAAGTTGTTTTAGTACTCTCTACATTCTCAGCAATTATAGGTATAAGTTTTCTCTTTTGGATACTTGCAACACTTTCTTATAAAGGCATTAGTAGCATCCATTGGGGCACCTTTACAAATGACCTTGTAGAAGGAGGTATAAGAAACTTGCTTGTAGGACAGTTTACTATGGCTATTTTGGCATCGGCGATAGCAGTTCCTATAGGTATGATGGCAGGTATTTATCTTCGTGAATATGGACATGGATCAAAACTAGCTTCTATTATTCGTAACCTATCTGATGTGATGATGTCAGCACCTTCCATCGTTATTGGTGTTTTTGTTTTTGCGATTTTAGTAGATCCTTTTGGTGGATACAATGGATATGCGGGTATCGTTGCCTTGGCCATTATGATGATACCTATTATCATCTCAACTACAGACAATATGTTGGCACTTGTACCTACTGAACTTAGAGAAGCAGGAATGGCATTGGGTGGATCTAAACATAAGATTATTTTACAGATTGTGGTTAAAGCAGCAAAGGTGGGTATCACCACAGGTGTGCTCCTCTCTTTTGCAAGAATCATCGGTGAGACTGCTCCACTACTTTTTACTTCTGCTAATAACCAGTTTTTTACGATGGATCTAAGTGGGCAGTTCCCCTCACTTACAGTAAGTATTTACAACCTTGCCACATACCCAGATGCAGAAAGTAGAGAGTTGGCGTGGGCAGCGGCATTTATATTGACGATGATTGTATTGTGCATCAATTTACTTGGTCGATTTGTTATAAGAAATAAAAAGTAAGGATTAAAAATGGCAAAAAACAATTTGGTAATGGAGATAAAAGATTTCACTTTTACCTACACAAGTGCGGAAAGCCCTTCACTTAAAGATATAAATTTACCTATAGAAAAAAACAAAATTACAGCCATGATAGGACCTAGTGGRTGTGGAAAATCWACAYTGCTTAGAGCRATGAATCGCATACATGATTTGTATCCTGGAAATACCTATGAGGGGAAGATCAACCTTTATAGAGAAGATGGCAGCAAACAAGATATTTTAGAACTCAAAAAAGAGAATGATTTTATTCATCTTCGTCAAGAAGTAGGAATGATTTTTCAAAAACCAACGCCATTTCCTATGAGTATATTTGATAATGTTGCCTATGGATTAAGACTATCAGGTATTAAAAACAAGACAGAACTCTCAAGTAGGGTAGAGAAGGCACTTAAAGGTGCAGCAATCTGGGAAGAGACAAAAGATAGACTGAAAGAAAGCGCATTGGGATTAAGTGGTGGGCAGCAACAGCGTCTTTGTATTGCAAGAGCAGTAGCACTTAAGCCAAGAGTATTACTCTTTGATGAGCCTACTTCTGCGCTAGACCCTATTTCAACGGGAGCCATAGAAGAGCTTATTTCAGAACTTAAACAAGACATCTCTGTGGTGATTGTGACACATAATATGCAACAAGCAAGTAGATTAAGTGACTATACCGCATTTATGTATTTGGGTGATTTGGCTGAGTTTGATAAAACAGAGAAAATATTTTTGAATCCAAGTAAGAAATTGACGGAAGATTATATTACCGGTAGATTTGGATAAACTAATAGGTAAGAAGGGATAAAATATGTTAACACAATATCAAGAAGCAAGACATGGAGTTAGAGATCAAGTACTTGAAGTGATACAAGCATTGGCACAAGCCAATGAGAATGCACTTAAAGCCTTAGARTCATCARAYGCACAAGAGCTTGAAGAGGTGAGAAAGTCTATTAAGCATATAGGTCAAGTAACAGAGAAAATAGACAATGAAATAGTACTTRTCTTTGCGCGTTATACYCCAGAGGCAAAAGACCTTAGAGAGATGGTATCTTATCTAAAAATTACTTCTGCGTTTAACCGTATAAAGACCAATATCAATAATTATTTGAAAAATATGCAGAGTATGCTAGCCGAAGATGATGTGAATATTGTGCAGTTTATCAAAGATTCATTGAGTATTAACCGATGTACTATTAATGCTTTCADTAAAACGATTGCAATGTTTGAAACCTTTGATGAYAATGATAAAATAAAACAACTTGCTATAGAGATAGATGTAGAATATGCAAAAACAGATGATATTTATGCATTACTTGAAAAGTCAGTAATTCAAAAAATGGGTGAAGCTGATGGTTTGGCAGAAGAATACTTTAATTTACTAAAATATATTCGTAAAAACTTGAAAATTGTTGATAGACTTGACTCTATTGCACAGAGAGTTATTTTTGCTCGCATAGGTGGAAAGTTATAGACGTATAGTTTTTGCTATAATTTCTCTATGCAAAAAGAAATTGAAATAGTTGTCATTGAAGATGAAGAAGATATATTGGAGCTGATAGAATATCATCTGGGTAAAGAAGGATATTCGGTAACAGGCTTTTTGTCAACAGACAACGTAGAACAGTTTTTAGAAGAAGAAACACCTTCTTTGATGCTAGTAGATAGAAATTTACCAGGTATGGAAGGAAGCGAATTTGTTTCATACTTGCGTGATATAGGTTATGATATTCCTGTCATTTTTCTCACCGCAAAAGCAAAAGAGTCAGACCTTGAAGAAGGGTTTGACGCAGGAGCTGATGATTAYATGTGTAAACCTTTTTCTCCTAAAGAGTTGACACTTAGGGTCAAAGCACTACTGAAACGCTCTGGTGCCTTGCAAAAACAAGCACGYATAAAGCATAAASTTCTTACTCTAGATTTATCGAAAAAAGACCTTTATGTAGATGGCAAATCTGTGGCACTTACCAAGCTAGAATTTAACCTTCTACATACTTTTATGAAATATATAGATCAACCACTTACTAGAGACTTTTTACGTGAGGAGGTTTGGGGGATCGAGGGTGAAAGTGTKAAYGAYAATGCCATAAATGTWGCCATYAAYAGACTTAAAAATAAAATAGACCCGAAAAATGAGCAAAATTATTTTCATCCTGTTTGGGGCATGGGGTATAAATTTATGTAAAAATATGTCAATATGAAATATTTTACTTTTATACCCTTTAAACTTGCTACACTTGCATTATGAATAAATTAGAAACCCTTAAACACTATTTTGGACATGATTCTTTTAGGCCTTTGCAAGAAGAGGTTGTAGATGCTATAGTAAACAAAGAAGATGTACTGATGATACTACCTACAGGTGGTGGTAAGTCACTTTGCTATCAGTTGCCTACACTCTTAATGGATGGTATTACCATCGTTGTCTCACCTCTGCTTGCGCTTATGCATGACCAAGTAGTAGCCCTTAGAGCAAATGCCATACCAGCAGCCATGCTAAGTTCTATGCAAACCCTTGAAGAAGCTCAAGATATAGAAGAAGAATTACGTCGTGGCGAAATAAAGCTTCTTTATGTGGCACCTGAACGTTTGACCAATGCATACTTTTTAAATTTATTACATCAGCTTCCTATCAACTTTTTTGTCATAGACGAAGCACACTGTGTTTCTGAGTGGGGWCATGAGTTCAGGGAAAACTATAGACGCTTGTCACTGCTGAAAGAGCAGTTTGCTACCACGTCCATAGCCGCTTTTACTGCAACAGCAACGAATGCAGTAGAGCAGGACATCGCTACAAACTTGGGACTGGTTGAACCTAAACGTGTCAGGGGTTCACTCTTTAGAGAAAACTTGACCATCCATGCAAGACACCGTATAAAAGATGGGAGACAACAGCTCTTGGAGTTTCTTAAATTACATACCGATGAGTCTGGTATCATCTATACACTTTCACGTAAGTCCACAGAAAACATAGCAACTTTTTTACAAGGTAAAGGTATAGAAGCGAAGGCTTATCATGCAGGGCTACCAACAGAAGAGAAAAACAATACCTATGCTGACTTCGTCGCTGACCGTGTGCAGATAGTTGTAGCTACCATCGCTTTTGGTATGGGTATAGATAAATCAAACATACGTTTTGTTGTTCATATGACACTTCCAAAAACCCTAGAAAATTTCTACCAAGAAATAGGACGATCAGGACGTGACGGTGTAGAGTCAGAAACTCTACTGCTTTACTCTGCAGCAGATATTGTGCAGCAAAAGATGTTTATAGAGGCCTTACCCGAGACACCTTACAAAGAACATGCCTTTAACAAACTAGATTCTATGGTACGCTTTGCCAACTCTGAGAACTGTAGGCATCAAAGCGTAGCAGCGTACTTTTATGACCGTATAGCATCTTGTAAAACAAAGTGTGACAACTGTACGACAACAGACAGTGAAAAGGTTGACATCACCACTGCATCTCGTAAACTCCTCTCTACCATACTTAGAACAGAGCAAAATTTTGGGCTGCACTATGTCATAGATGTACTCAAAGGCAGTAAAGAACAACGTCTTTTACAAAATGGACATGACAGCCTGTCGGTCTATGGTATAGGTGAAGAGTACAGTAAGAACCAATGGCTCACCATCGGTGATAAACTTCTGGAACTAGGAGCTGTTGCTATAGGTGAATTTAAAGTCTATAAATTGACAGAGTTYGGAGTGGAGGTTATGAAGGGCGTACACAGCATAGACTTAAAAAAAGAGAGACTGACTGTTCAACTTGCAGAGACTAAAAGAAAAGTTACTTATTTTGATGACTATGATGTAGAAATGTATGACAGGCTACGTTCTTTACGAACACAAATAGCCTCAGAAAAATGCATACCTCCATACATAGTCTTCTCCGACAAAACACTCAAAGACTTGAGTAACAAACAGCCACGAAGTAAAGCAGAAATGTTAGAGGTTCATGGTATAGGAGATGTGAAGTTCGAGAGGTATGGGAAGGCATTTCTCTCTCTTATGGAAGATGTTTAGTTTTTGTTACACTTATGTTTCTGTCTCTTTTCTTATAAAGTAGATACCTATTAACAATGTCAAAAATATTACCATGAAAAAACTGGTATAGCCAAGGGCATTACCACTATCTGAACGTTGAGTACTTGTACAGACGATATTGAGAACCACGCTTGCTGTTGCAGTATTTCCTAAGGAATCGGTAATAGTGTAGGTAAAGTTGACTACCAAATGATTGAGGTTAGGGTCTGGGATATAAAGGAGTTTATCATCTAATGGGTCATTTGGTGTGCCTCCATCATCTAAATTTACAGCTCCGTATTGTGGTTGTGTAACTGTTATCGGTTCTGTGCCTGCCCCTAATATGCCAAAACTGTCTCCATTTGCCAAAACATCTATGATTGTAACACCATAATGTGTAATATCGATATCTAAATTATCTGTGGCTTGGGGTGAACCTTCAGGATAATCTATGTTTACTGTTGCCTGATTAGATACATCACCTTCATCATCTGCTACTGTATATCTGATAGCTGYAGGATCACCCCTAAAACCTAGTTCTGGAGTAAAGGTTATATCACCGGTACTTGTATCTACCTCCCACATGCCCTCATCTGCTATTACAATTTGGGTGACCTCGTTGCCGTTTGTATCTATTATGACAACAGATGTTGGATCAAGAGGGTTTAGTCCTGTGTCATTAGCAAGAACACGTATGCTTACAGATAGCCCTGATATACCCACTTGGAAATCATCGTTGGCCGTTGGGAAGTCAGGCACAGACGTAACYGTAATGTTTACAGAGGCACTTGCAGCATCACCACTTGCATCTTCTATTTCGTAGATGAGGGTATCATTGCCATTGAARTTGGGRTTTGGYGTATAGTCTATGCTGTCATCACTTGGGTCAAGTATTGTACCAGCATCATTGACAGTGGCTGTTCCGTTAGTGGGTGCTGTGGTGATGATTAATGCTATTGTACTTGCGCCATCTGCACCAAAGCTATCGTTGTTGATAACTAAAATATTTACAGAGGCATCTTCCTTTACTGTACTATTATCATCAAGAGCTGTTGGTATATTTACAATGAGCGTACCTGTACCTGGTGTAGGTACTTGATGGCTAAGCCAATCTACTTCGACATCGGTATCGATACTGCCTGAACGTACTATAGACTCAGAGTCATCAGCTTCTATATTCCAACCTGCTGTATGCCCTTCCCAAGAAACAAAATCTATTACTGTACCTACATCATTTAAAAGTATTAATTCATCTCCACTATTTGCCAAAGCTAAAGACCCAACATCTATAGAGCCGTAGGCTAAGTCTACTGTCACTCCAGCATAGTGGGTTAACTCTCCTGCAGTTGCTGTGTGTGTAGCTATGAAGTAAGTATCAGGTGCAAGAGGTGGAGTGGCAGCTGGTATAGTGACTGTACCTTCTCCATCAGTAAACATCCATCCTGAAATGTCTATGCTTGAGCCTGTAGGGTTATAGAGTTCAAACCATTCACTTGCATTATCTGGTACTGCAGCATCATACTCAACTTCAGAAATGATGATGTTGTCACCTGCAGGTGTAGCATGAAGTGAGGTAGYAAAGACAACAAAAATAAATACTTTATAGAATAGATGTGACATAGCATACCCTTTGTATTATTTGATTATATATTATAGGATAATTATTGTATAGCTGTACCATAATTAAACCACTGCTAGAAAAGGATTTGTTTCATCCTAAAAATTTCGGTTATAATTTATCAATATTTTTGAGGGAGAATTATTTTGGAAAAACTATCTTTATGTGGCATAGACGAAGCTGGCAGAGGACCTCTAGCAGGTTCACTGGTGATGGCTGGAGTAGTACTTACTGCTAACATTGAGGGCTTAATGGACTCTAAAAAGCTTACAGAGAAAAAGCGTGAGGTTTTGTATCCTTTGATTATAGAAAACTCTGAGTATCATATCGTCTCATTTTCKGCRMAWGAGGTMGATGAATTKGGYATCTCTAAGTGTTTACAYAATGGTTTACTTTCMATYCAAAAGCATTTACAAAATGTAGACTACCTCTTTGATGGCAATACTACTTTTGGGGTTGCAAACATCAGCACAATGGTTAAGGCAGATGATAAAGTAGCAGAAGTGTCAGCTGCGAGTATACTGGCTAAAGTAACAAGAGACAGAGAGATAGTAAAAATGGCTGAAAGATATCCAGAGTATGGGTTTGAGAGACATAAGGGCTATGGCACCAAAGTGCATATAGAGGCTTTAGTGAAATATGACAGGTGTCCCATTCATCGTAAAACGTTTAGGGTAAAAGGGTTAGATAACTAACTCCTTTTTGATACCTACATTGACATCCCGTTTACAGTAAGTTTACCATCTTGTAATTTTAGTTCATAAACCTTTGTACCATTTACATCTTTAGGTTGGAAGATCATCAATGTCATCATAGCTTGTGGTTGCTGCGAGAGAATATCCAAGAGGTCTTGGGAGAAGCTAAGATTTAAGTTTGCATCCATAGATGTGAGTACCGACATAGGGTTAGTGTCTAGAGCCATGATGTCAAATGATTTGTCAAGATTTACTTTTGCATTAAGCGTAAAACCTTTCAGTTTTTTACCATCGTTTTCTATGGAGTCGACGGAAAATGCAGGAATCTCAAAATAGACCCCTTTTGCAAAAAATTGCTGCATGAGGTCATTCATGAGTTTTTTATCATTTACATCTGCTTGTTGGAGCTTCTCAAAAGCATTGATGTCAAGGTTCCCCGCATTGATGTCAAATACCAAGGTGTTAAGGGCATACGCTTGATCTTTGTCCTTAACGTCTACGCGTTCTACCTTACTAGTCATAGTTCCGGATACGAGCGCATCTTTAACAAATGAAGTAGATGACATAGTCATATTTTTAGCAACTATACTTAAATCAGGTGCAATATCTATGGTCATGTTGGCAACGCTGTACTGAGCGTGGTAGTCATAAGAAGTTTTACCTGTAACTTTGTAGTCGCTTGTGAGATCTTTAAATGCAATGAACATCACATCAGGTACTTTTGCACTAAAAGTTTTAAGATTTTGTTTTACACTATAGATAGCATCGTCTTTAATGTCTCCACTAAAAGTAAGACTYTCCATGGTGAGTTGTATATCTTTTTTACCCTTGAGAATTTCATCTATGTCTCTCATATCTCCTTTAAAGCCTGTTCCAAGCTTATTGATGGCGACATGCATAAGCAATGATTTTTTCTCTAATATTTTTTCTACTTGTGCTAGAACTTGTTTCTCATCTGCATTAGTAGCAGATGGCATGATCACCGCAGGTAAAGCAGTAGGGTAAGCATCAAAAGAAACAGAAGTATAAGCATCTGGCAGGTAATGCACATCAACACCCAATATTAGACCTTTGAAACGTTTTGCATCCTCTAGGGTTATTTGCACACCATGTTGATTTAGAAAATGTGTGATTTTTTGAGGGTCATCAAAAGAGAGGTTAAAATGTTCTTGATTCTCTTTAACTTCTCTGTTTTGTATAGAAAACCCTTCTTTCTGAAGGGAAGAGAGTCGTGCGGTTACTTGCGTTTTAAGTTCAGCAGTAAGTTTTGTAGAACCTACAGTAAAATAATAAATTGCTCCCACAATAATGAGTCCAATGATTCCTAAGCCTAGTTTCTTCACATATTATCCTTTATAAATACTTTTTAAATGTTCCATTTTTTTACCCATGTTAAGAAGTGTCATATCTGCCAATGTTAGTGCCATCATCGCTTCACATACTACAGATCCTCGTAGTGCAACACAAGGGTCATGTCTACCTTTAAGGCTGAAGTCCAACTCTTCATTTTGTGTTGTAATGGTGTGTTGTTCTTGAAAGATGGAAGGGGTAGGTTTAAAGTGTGTTTTTACAATGATGGTATTTCCATTTGAGATACCACCTAAAATTCCACCAGCATGGTTTGATGCAAAGCCTTCTAAAGTGAGTTGATCATTGTTCTGGCTACCTTTTAGATGCGTGCTTGCTACACCATCACCTATCTCCACAGCTTTTGCTGCGTTTATRCCCATCATCGCTTCTGCAAGAATCGCGTCCAGTTTATAATACAATGGCTCACCAAGTCCAATAGGAACACCCGTAGCAGTGGTCAATACCACACCACCAACAGAGTCGTGGTTACTTTTGGCTCTCAAAATGGCTTCTTCTTGTGCAGCCTCTACAGAAGGGTCAAGTGCGTACATTTTAGATGTTTTTGCATAAGCGAAGTCTTGGACTTCACCTTTGATACCATCTATTTCACAGATACCACTTTGGATGCTAATACCAAGCTCTTTTAGCATCAGTTTTGCTATGGAGCCACCAGCCACACGTGCAGCTGTTTCACGTGCAGAACTTCGTCCTCCGCCTCTATAATCCCGTAGTCCGTATTTGTGAAAATAGGTAAAGTCTGCATGTCCAGGACGAAAGAGGTCTTTGACATTGTCATAATCTTTTGATTTTTGGTTGGTGTTAAAGATGACCATGGCTATGGGCGTACCTGTACTGACACCTTCAAAAACACCGGAGAGTATCTCAAACTTGTCATCTTCTTTACGACCTGTTTCTAGCTTTGATTTACCAGGTTTTCTTCTGTCAAGTTCTGACTGTATGAAATCCTCATCTATATTAAGCCCAGCAGGTACACCATCAAGTATACATCCTAGTGCTTTTCCGTGAGATTCACCAAAGGTAGTGAGGGTTAGTTTTTTTCCAAAAGTGTTCATGACTTTAATTCCTTTAATGCAATCTGTGCAGCTTTTTGTTGTGCTTCTTTTTTACTTTTACCTTTTGCTTTTGCAATGGTTTTATCGTCCAAGACGATAGCAATTTCAAACTCTTTTTTATGGTCTGGACCAGATGAGCCGAGCAGTTCATAACTTGGTGTTACACCATGTGTTGCTTGTGTTAACTCTTGTAAGGCTGTTTTGTAATCTTTTGACAATGATTGTAAATCTATCTTAGGATGGGACTCTTCTAAGAGTTTAATGGAGATTTCTTGTGCGACAGCCAAGCCGGCTTCAAGATATATGGCACCTATAATCGCTTCAAAAGCATTTGAAAGCAAAGAAGGCTTGTCTCTTCCGTTGTTGTTCTCTTCCGCCAAAGAAAGGTAAATATAGTTACCAAGGTCTAGGTTTCTTGCTAGGAGTGTAAAACCACTTTCATTGACAAGTGATGCACGTATTTTTGATAAAATACCTTCATCAGACTTAGGGAATTTGGAAAAGAGATATTCACCCACGATGAGGTCAAGTACTGCATCTCCTAAAAATTCAAGCCGCTCATTATTGTAAGGCTTTTTATGACTTTTATGTGTCAAAGCCTCAATAATCAATTGCTTGTCTTTAAATGTATAGTTCAGTCGTTTTTCTAGTTGACTGTAATTGTTCATACTTACTCCTATAAAGTTGATTTAATACGTTCTGCTTCATTACGAGCTAGCTCATCACAGCGTTCATTTTCGGGGTGACCGTTATGYCCTCGTACCCATGTGCCGTGTACATTGTGTGGTGCGGAAGCTTCTAGGTAAGCCTCCCACAAATCAACATTTTTTACTTTTTTAAAGTTTTTACGTACCCAACCCTTCAACCACTCATTGATGGCTTTGATGACGTAAGAACTATCTGAAATAACTTCTACATCGCAAGGCTCTTTTAAAAGCTTAAGCCCCTCTATGACTCCTAGGAGCTCCATACGGTTGTTGGTAGTGTGTACATCTGCACCAGAGTACTCTTTGCGTTTACCTTTGAACTCCAAAATGCCACCATATCCACCAGGACCTGGGTTACCGAGGCTTGAGCCGTCAGAGTAAAGAGTAATCTGTTTTCTGAATGGTTTTTCCAATACTTTCCTCAACTTCTACAGAGTGTATTGCCATACAGTTTGGACAGCGTTTAAAACTGACTGGGAAACTCTGTTTACATTTTTTGCATAGGTAAGAAAAGTGTAAATCACCTTCCTCAAAACCGCTTTGTTTTGCTGTTGCCAACATGTCAAGTGCAAAGATACCGCTTGTTTCTATCTGCACACTTGGTTTTTGGAGATATCCTTTCGCATAGTAAAGGGTACTCAGCTGTTTATTGGCTGTGATTATATCTAAATCGAGTTGTGAATTTGGTAAGAACCAGAGGATATCAAGTATCTCTTTAATGTGTTCAGGGTCTATAGTTTGCCATGCTTCTTTGGTATCAAGTTTAAGCAGACCTGCTATGACATCACGATAGAGTTTTGGCTCTTCTTTTAAAATATTTTTTAGTCTTRATATTTTGTGTTCAGTAGTAGTACTTTTGTTTGCTTGTATTTGTGATAAATCTAAAAATTTYCTAAGCGCATATGTGTCCTCTTCTAAAAGCTCAAGAGGCTGGATGACCTCTTTTGCTTTGTCATATTTATGCATCATTTCGTACACGACACCGAGTTCATAAAGTACTTTCGTATTTCTAGGACTTTTTCGTAAGATATCTGTATAAATAGAGCGCGCACGTTCTAAAAATCCTGCATGTAAATARGTGTTCCCAAGTCTCCCTAGTAATTCTGACTTAGTGCTGTCATCTGACATATTTTTAATGAGGTACAAATAGATGGAGATAGACTTATGGTACTCACCAGAATTTTCAAATGCTTTGGCAAGTAATGTCAAAGGTTTGAACATATGTTCTTCATAAGGCATGTCTTGTGTGTCAAGTGCACATTCGGCACTGTCGAACTTGTCTAAAAACTGAAGTAGATTTCCCTGCTCCTTTTGTTGCTTATACAGACTCCATGCATGTGTAGCTAATGCAATAATAAGACCTAAGACAATGATGAGCATGATGCTAAACAGTGGGTCATCATAGGCAGGTAAAATATGTTCCAAAATAGTCCTTGAGTGATTGTGTCATTAAATTATAGCGAATTAGATATAATGCCTTTATGATAGACAACGCTTCCATTGAATCTCTTAAAAATAGTATTGATATTATAGATGTGGTAGGTTCTTTTGTAGAACTGCGTAAAGCAGGAGCCAACTATAAAGCAAACTGCCCTTTTCATGGAGAAAAAACCCCTTCTTTTGTGGTAAGTCCAAGCAAACAAATTTACCATTGTTTTGGTTGTGGTGTGGGTGGAGATAGTATTAAGTTTCTGATGGAACTAGAGAAACTTACATATCCAGAGTCCATAGAAAAATTGGCTTCCATGTTTAATTTTTCATTAATCTACACAAAAGGAAGCTCTGATTACTCAGATGCAAAACGTATTCTTGAAGCCATAGGACAATGGTATGTTAAAAAGCTCAATCAAAACCAAACTGCTACAAAATATCTACTAGACAGAGGTRTCTCTCAAAGTTCTATAGAAAGGTTTGAAATAGGGTATGTCCCACCAGGTACAGAAGTAATGCATTTTTTGACTTCTGCATTACTACCTATGCCACAAGCTGCTGAAGCAGGCATCATCGCGCAGAGTGAAAATGGGAGTGGGTATTATGCACGTTTGGTGGAGCGAATCACTTTTCCTATTTATTCTGCTAGTGGGTCTATTGTCGGTTTTGGGGGAAGAACGATAACAAATCATCCTGCCAAATACATTAATTCACCACAAACCAAACTCTTTAACAAGTCACGGTTACTCTATGGGTATCATCTTGCAAAAGAAAGTATTTACAACAATAAAAAGCTCATTGTTTGTGAAGGATACTTGGATGTGGTGATGTTCCATCAGGCAGGTTTTACTGAAGCGGTTGCTAGCATGGGGACTGCACTTACTTCTGAGCACTTGCCTATGCTTAGAAAAGGTGATCCCAAAATCATATTGGCTTATGATGGTGATAAGGCAGGGATATCTGCGGCTTTAAAAGCTTCACAAATGTTGTCAGTTTCCGGTTTTGACGGGGGTGTCGTACTCTTTCCTGATGGACAGGATCCTGCTGATCTCATCGCAAAAGGACAGAGTGAAAAGGTAGCAGAGTTGCTTCGAAATGCAAAACCTCTTATACCGTTTGTGATAGAAAAGGTTTGCGAAGGATATAACTTAAATGACCCCAGAGCAAAAGAAGCAGCTTTTGGTGCAGTGAAACAGTTTTTAGAAGGACTCAGCCAGATAATCAAAGATGCCTATATCCCCCTTGCAGCAACAGTTTTGGGCATCTCTCCTGCACTTTTTGGGAAACAAGCCAATGTCTCAGAAGCTAGAAATAATTTTTCACAAAAAAAAGATGATGTGGCACAGTTGAGCATTTTAAAAACGCTTCAGGAAAAGCCGGAGTTGATAGACAGTGTTTTAGACGTCATTGATGTATCAATGTTTGGACAGTATGCAGCGTTGTTTACTGCACTTCTAAATGGAGAAAATGAAAATCCACAGTTGGTGGGCCTCTCAGTTGATGAGACATTTCAGATAATGAATGAGGAAGAATTAAAAAGTGTATTACGTAATTTTCTCATCAAACATTATGATATGAAACTGAAAAGTATAGTGGCAGACACAAGTGTTCCTTTTGCAAAAAAAAGTTTTGTGATAAGAAAAATAAAGACAGATATCATGCCTAGATTAAAACGTGGTGAGTTGGTTTCTTATGAGATATAAAATAGATTTTTTAGTGAGATATCAAGAAATAAAAAGATAAAGGCGGTTATAATACGCAAATTAAAATAGGAAGAATGAGATTTTTATGATCTTCATTCTCCAGATACAAAAGGAAAGAATATGGCAAGTGCGAGTGCAAGACATATATTGGTAAGTGATGAAACGTTATGTAAAGCGTTAAAAGAGAAAATCAACGCAGGTGAAATCACTTTCGAGCAAGCGGCTAAAGACAACTCCACATGCCCATCAGGTTCAAGCGGTGGTGACTTGGGTACATTTGGTCAAGGTCAAATGGTACCTGAGTTTGATAAAGTAGTTTTTAACGATGAAGTTGGCGTTGTGCATGGCCCTGTAAAGACACAGTTTGGCTACCACCTCTTAGAAATCACAGAACGTTCAAATTAATCATATAAGGCAGTCTCTCTGCCTTATCTTTATTTGGGGAATTAGCTCAGCTGGGAGAGCGCTTCGCTGGCAGCGAAGAGGTCGACGGTTCGATCCCGTTATTCTCCACCATGTATTACATATAATTTAGTCACTCATTTTAGACATATAAACTTCTTCAATCTTTTCACTAACACAAGAATATTTTTGTATACTTATGCCATAACTCAATGATATATGGAGTCAGAATGAAAACAATTATGATGGGTATACTACTTGTATCTACACTTTCTTTTGCAGATGTTATTATGAAAAAACCAGAAAAAGAAAAACCCGAAGTCTCACTACCCATAGAAAAGCCTATACATCCTATAAGACCTATAATTAGACCTGCGATTCTTTATCAAGATAATTATTACAATACCAATTACGCATCAAGTTGTGATTCGTATATTCAGATAATTGTAAAAAAAGATGAAGAGATGGCATCCTTAGCAAAAGAATTGGAATTACTTAGAAGTAAAGATCAGGCACGTTTACAAAAAAAGTTAAAAGCCACACATGAAGCAGAGCTAAAGAAATTTGAAGAGAGAAAGAGCAGCGTTAAGAGTGAAAACACTATTACAATTTCACGGGAACCAGTAAAATAGTGATAAGAAAATAAGATACTCTTTATTTAAGTGGTGCAACATGTGCATCGTTGAAAATGAGATTATATGCTGGAAGTAGCATTGTGAGTGTTTTTTCATCTGTGGTAGGAATGGTTGATGCCCTATAGAGCTCCCCATCTTTTCTCACTTGCACGGTACTTCTAAGTGCAGGAGGGAGTTTTTGTAGTTTGTTTGTAAGTGTGTCAAGGTTTTTATATATAGCGATTTTCACAGTATAAAATGTGGGTTCTTCGCTTTGTAAAGGCAGTAAARGCAACAGTGTAAGTAAGAAAAAACGAAACAGCATAATAAACTCTTTTTTATGATTATAGTATATTTGAGGGTGATTGTAAATTAAAGTGAGTGTTAAAGTTGGTGACCCCTAGGAGAATTGAACTCCTGTAACATGGATGAAAACCATGGATCCTAACCGCTAGACGAAGGGGCCAACAAAAATTTTACAAGTACAAATGGTGACCCCTAGGAGAATTGAACTCCTGTAACATGGATGAAAACCATGGATCCTAACCGCTAGACGAAGGGGCCGTTCACAACTTGTGGACGGCATTATAGTTATTGGGTGCTTAAATCACTCTTAAATAGTGTATAATTTATTAAAAATGAGGAATATGCCGAATGACACATTTTAAAAATATATTTTTTATGATATCCCTTGTATTGGTACTTGTTTCATGTACTAACAAAGAGTACGAAAAGCAAGAGAGTGTTTTCATTGTGTTTAAAACACCTACATTAAAGTATGCAGATTTAGGATTTATCTATCAAAACAATGATGAGATGAAAATAGAAATATACGGTAGTGGACAGGCTTTAATGACTTTGGAAATATCAAAGAAAAACGTGTGTATGAGTTTTTTAGAATGCATGCATAACGATGACTTTAATACACAGGTATTAAGTAGCTGGTATCCAGATGAGCTACTGGGCAATATTTTTAGAGGTCAACCCATATTTCAAGGAAAAGGATTGAGTAAAAATAGTCACGGCTTTACCCAAAAAATTGACGATAAACATAAATATAACATACGCTATAATATTTTCAATAAAGAAGTTGTTTTCCGTGATACAATCAATGATATAGTTATCAAAATCAAGAGGGTAGGTTCATGAAGTATGTAGGTGCGCATGTTAGTGCAAGTGGAGGAGTCGATAATGCGCCTTTAAATGCTATGGCCATCGGAGCGAAAGCCTTTGCACTTTTTACCAAGAATCAAAGACARTGGGTTGCWAAACCTCTYGAGACAAAGACMATTGATRCKTTTCATAAAAACYTAGAARAYTCAGGYATTTTACCTAAACATATACTACCACATGATTCTTACCTTATAAACCTTGGACACCCTGAGGTTGAAAAACTTGAAAAGTCCAGAAAAGCTTTTAAAGATGAACTAGAAAGATGTCGTATCTTAGGACTTGACAGACTTAATTTCCACCCAGGATCTCACCTTGTTAAAATCCCAAAAAAAGATCCAGAATATATAGACAAACTTATGCAGGCAGAGCTTGGATGTTTGGATGTGATTGCAGATTCTTTGAATTTGGCAATAGAAGCGACCAAAGATTCAAATGTAAAACTGGTGATTGAAAATACTGCGGGGCAAGGGTCTAATCTCGGGTATAAGTTTGAGCATTTAGGTCATATTATTGATAGAGTAGAAGATAAAAGTAGGGTAGGCATCTGCCTTGACACTTGTCATACTTTTACGGGTGGTTATGATTTACGTACTAGAGAAACATATGACGAAACAATGGACGCCTTTGGTCGTATTGTCGGGTTTCAGTATCTCATGGGTATGCACATTAACGACTCTAAACCAGCACTTGGTTCCAGAGTAGACAGACACCATTCTTTAGGACAGGGTGAAATAGGTTGGGATACTTTTAAATTCATTATGAATGATGCACGTATGGATGATATCCCTTTGGTACTTGAGACCATAGATGAGTCAATTTGGGCAGAGGAGATCAGAGCATTATATGCGCTGATTGAAGATTAAATTAATAATAGGAGGAAGTAAAATGGGAAAGTTAGCTAAAGGTTTAACGCTTAGTGTTGTAGCATCATCAGTTGTTATGGCAGGAGGGTATAAAATCCCAGAACAATCACTAAATTCAATGGCAAAAAGTGGAGCGAATGTAGCCTATACTACAGGGGCAGATACAAACTATGATAACCCTGCGAATATGAGTTTTATGGATGGAAGTAAAAGTTATGTAGAGGGAGGTCTTACATTAGTACGTCTTCCTTCTAATGTCTATACTCTTGGCCTTCTTTCTGGTAAATCTGAAACAGAAAATATCCCGATTCCCTATTTCCATTATGTCTCAGAAGCGATGGGGGATTTTAGATGGGGGGTTAGTTTGGTTGTTCCTGGAGGACTAACCAAAAGATGGGAAACGCCTTTTCAAAAAGCTTTTGTAGAAGAATTTACACTAAAAATAATAGAGTTAAATCCGAATATCGCGTATAAAATTGCAGATAACCTGAGTGTAGGTGCAGGTGTACGATTGATTTATAGTGAAGGTATCGTGAAGAGTAATTCTGCAGATGCCAATGCAATTAACCCAGGTTTTCCTAGCGCATCTCGTGATATGGAAGGTGATACGATAGAGTTTGGATATAATCTTGCCTTAACATATAAACCCACTTCAGACATCAATATGGCGGTAACGTATCGTTCTAATATTGATCTTAAACAAGAAGGAACTGCAAAACTTTTTGTAAATGCTATTAATCCTACAGCTAATTTTTATGATGGGGATRCGAGTGTAACAGTACCATTACCGGCAGCGTTGAATTTAGCGATTTCAAAAACATGGAATGATACATTTACTCTAGAATTCAATTATGAAAGAACATATTGGTCAACATATGAAACATTAGATTTTCAATATGCTACAGCTTTACCAGTGTTTGATGCACCAATAATTAAAAATTGGAAAGATACCAATACATTTAGATTAGGTGCAACGATTAAAATGGACAATAAAATCACGATGATGCTGGGTTTTGCCATAGATGAATCACCTGTGCCTGTGGAGACATTAGGGTTTGAAACGCCAGATACGGATGCAAAGATATATTCAATGGGGTTCAGTTACCAACAAACAGAAAATCTTTCATGGGGATTGGCTTTCTTGTATGATGACAAAGAACCTATTAGCATAGTACCAGGCACCACAATAACGAATAACCCTGTGCTAGCCAACGGCGGTAGATTTTCAGGAGGTGGTGCATACTTAACTACTGTAGGCATGGCATACGAGTTCTAAAATGGAATATAAGTTTAACACCTTTTACGAACTTATCTCCTATCAGGCTAAGAAGCATAAAAAGAAAGTAGCACTGCTTGTAGAAAATCAGAAGATTACGTATGGAGACATACTTCAGTTTTCTGACAAGCTYGCTGCTTATTTGGCAGAAAAAGGTGTACAAGAAGGTGATAAGGTTGCACTTTTTTTACGCAATTCCCCCGAATTTATCTAYAGTATTTTTGCTGTGGCAAAACTCGGAGCCATTTTAGTCCCTATCAATACTTTTTTAAAAGAAGAAGAACTTACGTATATTTTGCAAGACAGTGAGAGCAGTTTTCTTATAGCATCTTCTATGCATGTAAAAGTGATAGATGCAAGTCGTGCACATGAACTTTGTAAGACTATCTTGTGGGAAGGTAATGAGCCTATTAAAGAAAGAAAAGATGCTCATTTTTCTGAAGTTGAAGTTTTCTTGGATAGTGTGCAATCTGTTCAAAAAAGTCTTGATGATACTGCTGTGTTGGTCTATACTTCTGGTACAACAGGTAAGCCAAAAGGTGCGATGCTTACGTACAGAAATATACTTTCAAATACAGAGTCTGGACGTAGAACTATCAACGTAAAAGCAAAAGACAGAGCCATAGTGTTTTTACCAATGTTTCACTCTTTTACTTTTTCAATCGGTGTGATGTTACCACTATACGTAGGTGCAAGTATTGTTATTATCAAATCTATACAGCCCTTTTCAAACATTTTCAAACAAACACTCACTAAACGTGTAACACTTTTTTTCGGTATACCTGATGTGTATAATGCATTGGCTAAAGCGAAACTTCCATGGTACTTTATGTGGTTTAAYAGTATTCGRGCTTTTATTTCGGGTGCAGCKGCACTACAACCTAAAACRCTGAATGCAATGGCAAAAAAGTTTAAAMGAGCTACATTACTTGAAGGATATGGAYTAAGTGAAGCAAGTCCTGCRGTRTGYATGAATACCTTTAAAAAGCAAAAAGAAGGTTCAGTGGGAACTGCTCTGTATGGATACGAAATGAAAGTTGTTGATGAAGAGATGAACGAGCTACCTAGAGGGGGAGTAGGAGACATCATCGTAAAAGGTGACAATGTCATGAAAGGTTATTTTGGTTTACCTGAAGCTACGAGTGAAACGATTGTAAATGGTTGGTTACTAACAGGTGACGTTGGTTATATGGATGATGAAAGCTTTTTATTTATAGTAGATAGAAAAAAAGATCTTATTATCTCAAAAGGTATTAATATTTATCCTCGTGAGATAGAAGAAGTGATAGATGTTTTTGAAGGTGTTGGTTCATCTGCTGTCATAGGTATCAATGATGAAAAAAGTGGCGAAGTTCCTATAGTTTACATTGAACTTTCAGAAGAGAGTGAGATATTAGATGAGGTGGGTTTGAAAAAATACATGAGAGAACACCTTGCTAACTACAAAATACCAAAGCAGATAAACGTGATTAAAGAACTGCCTAAAAATGCAACAGGTAAGGTCTTAAAGCGTGTGCTCAAAGAAAACTTAAGAGAAGATGTTTAATACAACAGCTATTATCAATGCAAGACTTATATTAGATGATAAGATAGTTGAAGATAAAATACTACTCTTTAATAAAAAGATTATTGACATTGTGGAGGATATTATAATTTCTGACAGTGATGATATTCAAATCATCGATGCCAAAGGAGCTTATGTCAGTGCAGGATTTATAGACTTGCATATACATGGTTCAGGTGGTGCTGATGTCATGGACGCAACACCCCAAGCTCTAGAGATAATTTCTACAACTTTACTACAAACAGGTACTACATCTTTTTTGGCAACGACAATGACAATGTCAACACAAGATATTGACAATGCTTTACAAAATATTCAATACCATGGTAAAAGTGTGACAGGTGCGGATATCCTAGGTATACATTTGGAAGGCCCTTTTATTAATACAGAAAAACATGGTGCTCAAGATAAAAAATATGTACAAACACCAAACTTTCAATTAATTGAAAATTATATGGACAAAATAAAGATGATCACCCTTGCGCCAGAAGTGGAAGGCAGTGAAACTTTTATAAAGTATATGACAAAAGAACATCCCCACGTTATACTAAGCATAGGGCATTCGGATGCATCGTATGAAGAAAGTAAAGAGAGTTTTGCATGGGGAGTGTCACATGTGACACATTTGTTTAATGCCATGAATACCTATCATCATAGAAAACCTGGCATAGTTGGTGCAACCTTTGATACTGATGTCACCTGTGACATCATAGCAGACTTGGTGCATACCCATGCGTCTACACTTGAGTTGACACAAAAAGTAAAACAAGACAAGCTCATACTTATTACCGATGCAATGAGAGCAGGCTGCATGAAATGTGGDACATATGACTTAGGGGGTCGTAGTGTTATAGTAAAAGATGGTAAAGCAGAGCTAGAAGATGGAACGCTTGCAGGTTCTGTACTTAAAATGAATGAAGCAATGTTAAATATGAAGCACAATACGTCTATGGACTTGATAGCTATTGTGAATGCAGGAACAAAAGGACCAGCAGAAAAATTAAATGTTAATAAGGGTGAACTAAAGGTTGGCTACGATGCAGATGTGGTCATGTTTGATGAAAACTTCAGTATCATATTAACAATAGTTTCTGGAGAGGTAAAATACAGATGTTCGGATTTTTAAAACGTAAAACAAGAGAGATAAAATCACCCGTTGATGGTCAGATAGTGACACTTGAGAGCGTTAATGATGAAGTGTTTTCGACAAAAATGGCAGGAGATGGTGTGGCAATCATACCCATGTCAAATGTATTTACAGCACCCATAGATGGTATAGTTACAAAAATATTTTCAACCAATCATGCTTTTAGTATCAAAAGTACAAAAGATTTAGAGGTTATGGTACACATAGGACTAGATACTGTGGCACTTGGAGGGAAAGGCTTTGAACGGATAGCAAATGAGGGTGACAGTGTAAAGGCCGGAGATGCCATTATCCGGGTAGATTTTGCTTATGTACGAGAACATGGCAAAGACATTGTGACTCCTATCATTATCTTAGATGAAAGTGATGTTAAAAGTATTGATAAACATTTTAGTGTCGTCAAAAACCAAGATGTTATTATGGAGGTAAACTGATGCCACAAGATAACATTTATTATTATATTGCATATGCAGTGATACTTGTAGTGTTTTTTATTGTAATGAAACTACCAAAAAATAAAAAATAAAATAAGAGTAATATTTCCTTAATGTTACTTTTGTATACTGTAGTATGATGAAAATATTATTACTTGAAGACGACAAGATTTTGTGTGAAAGCCTTAAAGAGTTTTTAGAACTTGAGGGATATATGGTAGATACTGCACACCGAGGTCCCGAAGTTTTTGATTTGACATTTGAGCAAACGTATGATTTATATATTTTAGATGTAAACGTTCCTGAAATTGACGGTTTTGATGTTTTGGCATCCTTAAAAGATGCRGGTGATGAGACCCCGGCAATATATATTACAGCATTAACAGATATTAATTCTATTTCAAAAGGGTTTGCAATAGGAGCGGATGACTATATTAAGAAACCTTTCGATCCAGAAGAATTGGTCATACGTATCAAACGTAAATATCAAAAAGACGATGTTGTAATTCGCTTAAATGATATTGAATACAATCCCGTAACAAGAGCACTACAAAAATCTGGAAAAACGATTGGATTGGGTGAGGTGCAACAAAATATTTTTCACACACTTATCATGGAACAAAATAAAATAGTGGATAGTTTTACGCTGATGGATTTACTTGAGCAACCCAGTGCAAATGCATTACGTGTCAATCTAGCCAAATTAAAAAATAAATTAGGCATTGAGATTAAAAATATACGGGCTCAGGGATATATGATTGAAAACATATGAAAGAGAATCTTTTCTCAAAAGTTTTTTTATATTTTTGATACTCTTGGAGGTCTTGCTTGCAATTAATTTTTGGAACGAGAATCAGGTAAAAAAAATAGAGATAGAAGACAAAATCCATATAGAAATGAAATTATGTGCCTATACTTCAGACTGCAAGGGGCTTAAAACAGATTTTGTAGATAAAGATGATGATAAAGAAGAAAATATACTCTATAAAGATGGTGATTTTTATGGCTATTTTAAGGTACCCACTACAGAAAATTATCTAATGAAAATAGTCTATCCAGGTCTACAATATATAGAAAGAGTTCAACAGCTCGAAAATAAACTGTTTAAGAGATTTTTCTTTTATTCTATATTGGCAGCTTTGGTCTCTTTGCTTTTTTCTATTTATGCACTTTTACCCTTACAAAGAGCGTTACGTATCAATGAAGAGTTTGTGAAAGACATCTTACACGATTTCAATACCCCAATAAGTTCTATGCTCATTAATTTAAAAATTTTTAAAAGGGAAATTGGTGATAATCCAAAAATACAAAGACTTGAAAACAATATTGAGAGTATATTATCATTACAAGATAATTTGCGTATTTTTCTTAAAGGTGTACCTGCGCAATCTGAAAATTTTTCACTTGAAGAGTTGATGAAAAATCGTGTGAATTATTTTCAAGTACTGTATCCGGATATTCAGTATAAAATCTCTATAGAGAAAATATATTTAAAAACCAATAAAGATGCATTTACCCGTATTGTTGATAATCTTTTAAGTAATGCGGGAAAATATAATATTGCAAATGGGGAGGTTTCTATTGTTTTTCAAGGTGATAGTCTTACCATAAGTGATACAGGAAAAGGGATAAAAAAGCCATCAAAAGTATTTCAAAGATATTATAAAGAACAAGATCGGGGTATAGGTATTGGGTTACACATTGTTAAAAAACTATGTGATGAAATGGCTATAGAAATTCATATAAAAAGTCGTGAAAATGAAGGAACAAGTATCAGTTTAAATCTTTCTAGTGTTATTCTTCCAGAGGAGAAAGATTAATTTTCTTATGCTCTTGTTTCTCTTTCATCAGTGACATGATACGTTCTTTGTATTTTGGTTTTTTATTGACTTTATATGCTGAGATAAGTTCGTCTAGGGATCCTTCGGAGATGAGTTTCTTTTCCTGAAGTGACTTTTCTCTTTGTTTGAGTTTATTGTATTGTGAATGTGAAAGAACACCTTGCGTTGTCTCTTTTGACAAGTAGAGACTAAGTTCACCTAACCCTGCATCTTTGAGATGATACTGATATAGCTTGATTGAAGCTTCTTTAGCAGAGATTTTATGTGCTTCTTTTTTCTTTGACTCATACCATGCAATTTTATCTTCTGGTTCTTCAACTGTTTCTGCATGAGGGTTTTTAGGAAGAGCAGGGCCTTTTAATTCTAATTTTTTAGCAATAATGCGGAGCTGTGTCAACTGTTTATGTCCAGAGGCACGTTTTTTGTAACGCATATAATAGTCGCTTATTAAAACTTTAGGTAGTTTGGTTTTAATATTTTTTATGTTACTTGCATCATAGGTTCTTATTGCTTTTTTGTAGAGGCTTAGAAGACGTGTATACTCTTTGGCTTCAACCAGAAGCGTTTTAACCCCTTTATAGCGTTGATGAGATACAGAAACAATAAAGCCTTTAGTAGCAGGAGAAGAAATAGTTCTGTATCCTAGACGTTTAAAACTTTTTAGCGCATAGGTATATTTATTATTACGCTTGGTCTTGAGTGGTAATGCTTTTTGTTTAGGGTCGGAGAGATTATATAAAACATATTGCTTGTTTCGATGTAGGAGTATAGCTAAGTCATTATTTTTTTGATGATACAGATAGAGATATTTTCCCCCATTCTTAATGACTTTGAGATGGTCTCTTGAAAGAAATGCTCTGTGGTGTTTCATATAGGGTGTATATTTGACAACTGTAACTTTATCGATTTCCCCTTGCATAAATAGAGTATTTAGGGAGCAACCACTAAGTAGTATAGTAAATAAAACCAACACTATTTTCTGCATATATTTCTTCCTAATTTTTTACTTATAGTATAACGAGTATTGGTTAATATATAACTAATAAAAAACAAAAGCTTAACTAGTTTTTTTGTAGGGTATCTTTGATTTTCTCAGCGATACTCTCAGCTTTGGTTCCCAATACAATTTGAATAGACTCTTTGTTGGGGCGTATCACGCCTTTTGCACCCAGTATGATGAAGTCATCATCACGAAGAAAGGAACTGTCTTTGACATGCATGCGAAGTCTTGTGATACACGCATCTGCATGAATGATGTTTTCTTTTCCGCCTAAGGCATGAACAAACGCTTGTGCAACATCATCATTTTCTACAGCATTGTTTGGAACAGTGTCTTCAAAAATTTTTAATTTAAAAAACCTAATAAGATAAAAGGAACTCACAAAATAGATGAGTGCAAAAACAGCACCTAAAGGCAGTATAAGTAGAGGATTGGTTGCAAGCTTATAGTTGATAACATAATCTATAAAACCTGCAGAAAACCCAAACCCAGCATGTATATCTAACATTTGTGCTAATGCTAAAGCCAAGCCAGTCAATACCGCATGAAGTACAAAAAGTAAAGGTGCTACAAAAAGAAATAAAAACTCCAAAGGTTCAGTAATACCAGTAAGAAAGGATGTAAATGCCACACCTGCTAGTATCGCACCTACTTTTTTACGTGAAGATTTAGGCGTATTAAGATAAATAGCAAATGCCATAGCAGGTAAACCAAACATCATTACCACATAAAACCCTGACATATATACACCTGCCGTTTTATCGCCAGCAAAGAAGCGATGTAAGTCACCATTAGCTACTACTTCGACACCCTCTTTAATATATGTATATTCTCCCAGTTGAAACCAGAAGACAGAGTTGAGTATATGATGAAGTCCGAGTGGTATGAGAAGACGATTTAGCGTACCGTAGATAAACGTTCCTATCTCATCTAACCCTATAATGGCATTTGAGAAGGCATCAATACCACTTTGTGCAAAATGCCAAAAGTAGCCGGCTAATACCCCCACACCAATAGCAGCAATAGCAGTCACAATAGGTACAAAACGTTTACCGCCAAAAAAACCTAAAAATTCCGGAAGTTTGATATCATAGTAACGGTTGTAAAGTGTACCGGCAATCACACCAATGATAATGCCCACAAAAACGCCCATGTTGACATCTTTGTCAATGCTGAGGTAAACAGCTTTTGCTATGAGTACACCTATAGCTCCAGCAAGWGCAGCAGCGCCATCATTATTTTTTGCCAAACCATAAGCAATACCGATACCAAAGAGTAAATCTAAGTGAGAAAAGATAGCATCTCCAGCATTTTTCATAATGGAGGCTACTTGACCATCTATGTAGGGTATATCTCCAAACCCAAGCCTAAGTAACAAGGCGGCAACGGGTAAGACAGCGATAGGTGTCATAAGTGCTTTTCCGATTTTTTGTAGTAGGTTAAACATTACGTATCTCCTGTTTTGTTTGTGCGATACTTTTTGCCGAAACACTGAGTGTCTCAAGTCCAAGCTGTATGAGTTTAGGTATAGCTTGCTTATGACTTGCCAATTCCCCGCAGATACTTACCGGCTTTTCTACCTGTGAGATGATGCTCTTAAGAACAGTAAAAATCACAGGAGACAATGGATCCGTTTTAAGTGTTGGATGTGTACGTTCAGTAGCGAACAGGTATTGTGTAAGATCATTGGTTCCTACAGAGTAAAAGTCAACTACCTTGTCAAACTCTTTTAGTAAAAAAAGTACAGAGGGGACTTCTATCATCATGCCAAAAAGTATGTTTGAGATATCCATTTCATGTTTTTGGGCTACATCCAATGCAAATGTTTTTGCTTCGTTAAATTCTCTTACATCTGATATCATTGGAAACATAATTTTAATGGGTTTATTTTTTGCAGCACTAAATATGGCATAGAGCTGTTCTTCTATAATGCTAGGGTGTGTTTTGAAAAGACGTACACCTCGAATACCTAGGAAAGGATTTTTTTCTTGTGGTATGTCGATATAAGGAAGGGCTTTATCTCCTCCTACATCCAGTGTACGTATTGTAATGTGAGAAAATAATGCGAAGATTTCTTCATACGCTTTTTTTTGTGCCTCAAGGGTTGGTTTTATGGTATCAAACAAAAATTCTGTTCTAAATAGTCCGATGCCTTCTGCACCTTCYTCTTTAGCCATTATTGCAGAGTTAAGATCAGAAACATTTGCATAGACACGGATTTGTTTACCTATAGCAGTCAGTGCATGTTGGAAACGTTTGGCATGGCTTTTTTTATTTTGATTTTCGTTGAGTCTTTGCTTGTCTTTGGCTTGACGTACATCTGATGTAGAGGGAGAGGTGACAAGTACAGCACATTCAGTATCTAAAATGATATTTTCTGCATGAGTTTCTATCTTTTGAGGTACTATGAGAGATGGTATTCCCGATGCTCGTAGCAATATGGCTGTATGTGATGTCGCTGAGGTCTCTTTTAGAATCACACCTTGAACGTTACTTTTTTCTAAAGGTGTAATGTCACTAGGGAGTARATCGTTAGCAAACAGTATAAAAGGATGCTCAGGGAAAATAGTTTCATATCTATAGCCTAGGTGACTTTTTACTCTTTGAAGCAGATCTAAATAATCGGCCATTTTGGCTTCAAGTTTCCCCCCTTTGAGGGCATTTGATTCTCTTAAAATCTGTTTTTCAAAGGCATCAAGTGTTTGTATGTCTARTGATAGAGAAGAAAGAAGCTCTTTTTGGGCAAGATAAATACCTGCTTCATCATTACTGTGTGTTGAGTGTAGGGTTTTAAGTTCTTGGATAGAGTGTTCKATTGCATCTTCAAAGTTCATGTCGTTTGCTAAAAAAGTCTCTTTTTGTGTATAAAAAAACAAAGGGGCTATGGCAATACCTTCAAAAAGGCTCTCACCTTCTAACACATGTGTTTCGTAGTGGTGTGTTGTAGTCTTAACAGTTTGTATCTCTTTGTCTTCATRCATAAGTATTTGAAAAACATAGGTAAGTGCTGTTAGCGCTTCTTGTGCATCATGCCCTTTTAAGGTTAGAGTAAATGAATCATTTTTGGAAAGATTTAACGATAAAAGTGTATTTACTGTTTTTGCATTGACGGTTTTATGTTTAAARGAAGCCTTGATATCACAGTCAAAAGTTTTTGCTTCTGAAGTAAACTTTGCCACAGGACGTAAATGAAAGCCATTGACTGAAGTGACAGTCAAAGTGGTACTGAGTGTTTTTGAAAACAGGTTTTTAAAAAGTTGCATAGGAGTCTTTGTTTTTTGATATGTAAAGTATAGCAAATCTTTGTTATACTCAAATTATTATCATGACATTAGGAATACGATTGAGATACCTCATTAATTTTATAGAAACAAAAGATGTTAAAAAATCACATATATTTGAACATCTAAAATGTAACAAAGAAGAGGCTGAACTTATACAATACGTTTGTCAGAGATATGTAAAAGGCATGGAAGAAATTTCTGTATTAGAAATGTTACAAGAGCATTTCTCTTCAGAAGGTTATATCTATCTTAAAAAACTTTCTTTGGTTAAGAATTTGCTTGATTTAGGCTGGATCATTCAAATGAGTTTTGGACAAACAAAGGCACATGAAAGTTCTAAACTTGAGCTACTTGGAACATCCATAACACCCAGTATATCTTTGTTACGTCTACTCGAAGAAGGATCACTTGAAATTTTCCTACCAGAGGTAAAACCATATACAGATCATTTGGAATATTTACAAGACCAGTTTGATATGGTTACATTGCTACATCAAATCTCTACTTTTAAACAAGGCTTTACAGACAATTCTTTGAGCATAGGTCGCTTAAAAAATAAGTTGACACTCTTGACAAAACGTATAGAAGAACGTGTAAAAATGACAGAAGCCCCGATAGTAGTAGAAGAGTTTTTTAAAGAAAAAGAGTTTGATGAAAAAGAAAAACGTATTTTTCTTGCCCTTTTAAAAGAAGAGTATTCTGGAGGAGAGGGACAGTTTAGGGACATGAATACGCTCATTGAACTTATCTCTTTTGATGAATATGAAAAGATAAAAAACAGAGCATTACTTGAAGATGGTGCTAAACTTATCAAAGAAGAGATTATTGATTATGAAGAGATACTCAATATATTTGGGGGAGTAAGCCGTTCATTTTACTTGCAAGAAGAAGTGATGCAGCGCATCATACATCCTCAAAAAAGTAAGAAAGTGACCAAGTTAAAACTTGATGCACTGGTACAGGAGCAAGAGCTTTTTGAATATTTAAAACCTACTACTAGCTTAGATGATGTGGTACTTCATCCTAAAACAAGAGAAACACTTAACAATGTTGTCAAACAGGTTGACAAAGAAGTATTTAAAAAACTTAAAGAGTGGGGCATTAAAGACAAGCGCAAAGGCATAGATGCACGTATTATTTTTTATGGCGCTGCTGGTACAGGTAAGACGATGACTGCGGTGAGTCTTGCAAAAACACTGAAGCGTCCTATTCTTTCTTTTGACTGTTCGAAAATATTATCGATGTATGTAGGTGAAAGTGAAAAAAATGTACGTAAAATCTTTGATGATTTTAAAGATTTGAGTAAAAAAGCAAAAGTAGACCCTATTTTACTGTTAAATGAAGCAGATCAGTTCTTAAGCAGTAGGAGTGAAGGAGCAGGAAGTTCTGCCGATAAAATGCATAATCAAATGCAAAATATTTTTTTAGAACAGATAGAAAAATTTGAAGGTGTGCTTATTGCAACAACCAACTTACTTGGAAACATAGATAAAGCATTCTCAAGACGGTTTAACCACAAGATAGAATTTAAAAAACCAGGTAAAAAGCAGCGTTTGAGACTTTGGCAGTTTATGCTTCCTGAAAATGCTGACTATGATGAGAAGTTTGATATGACTGAACTTACAAAATATGAACTCACAGGTGGACAGATAAATCTTATCATTAAAAATACTGCTTACAAAGTTGCAGTACGCGAGGAGTCTGTATTTTCCAATAAAGATTTTTTAGAAGAAATAGAAAAAGAGTTGGGTTCAAGTTTTGATGGAGCCAAAAGTATGGGGTTTAAGGTTTAGAGCAAAATTTTGAAGTAACACTGCAGTAATTATTTTCTTCTATAATAGACTATTAATTTTAGTTTAAAAGGAAGAAACAATGAAAACAAAATACTCAACATTACTTATGGGGATACTGCTACCATTTACTTACGCAGGGGCAGTAGATACCTTACTTACACCACCACAAGCAAAAGCAGGCGAATGTTATGCGAGGGTGATGTCTCCGGCAAAATATGAAACAATTTCTGAAAAAGTGTTAGTCAAAGAAGCTAGAGAAGAAATCACAGTTGTTCCAGCAGAGTACGAGATGATTGACAAAGAAATCGAAGTTATCGCTGCAAGTAAAAAACTTATACCAGTACCTGCTACATATAAAGAAGTTGTTGAAACCATTGAGGTGAAGCCGGCTATACGTRTATGGAAAACAAGYTTGAAAAAGAAAGCACGTCCTGTAAACACTCTACTCTTAGGTGCGATTAAAGCACAAGGTATTGACTTGGACAATGCGCTTGCAAAGACATGTTATAAAGAATTTTTTCAACCAGCAACATACAAGGTCGTAACAGAAGAAGTTTTGGTGCAAAATGAGCGTAATGAAACAGAAGTAATCCCTGCAACATTTGAAACAAAAGAAGAAAAAGTAGAGCTTGTTCCTGCCACAAAAGAAGTGGTACAAGTAGAAGCTGAATACGAGTATGCAGAAGAAAAAGTATTGATAGAAGAGGCTAAAACTGTATGGAAAAAAGGTAAAAACCCAGCACAAAAGCTCTCAGGAGCCACAGGCGAAATTATGTGTTTGGTAAAAGTACCCGCAAAATACAAAACGATTAAAAAATTAGTGATTAAAAATCCAGCCAAAACTGAGATACAAGAGATTCCTGCACAAGTAGAAACGCTTAAAGTACAGAAACTTGTCTCTGAACCTACAGTAAAATATACTTCAATACCTGCACTCTATGAAACCATAGAAAGAAAATTACCTGATGCTCAGGCTTCTTTTATGTGGTCAAATGCTGAGGTGGGTGCAAAAGCGCCATGGAAAGCAACAGGTAACATGATATGTTTAGTCGAGACACCAGCAGTCACAAAAGACATAACAAAAACAGTTTTAGACACACCTGCAACAACAAAAGAAGAAGTTATACCTGCAAGCTATGAAATCGTAAAAATTCAAAAACTTGTTTCTGAAACAAGAGAAGTTAGAACACCGATTGAAGCTGAATTTAAGATGATTGATAAGCGTAAAAAAGTTACAAATTCACATCTAGGATGGGAGCGTATTTTATGTCAAACAAATATGACAAAAGATGTTATTAAGAAAATACAAACTGCTTTGAATGAAAAATCATATGCAGTTGGTAAACCAGATGGCATACTTGGACGTGGAACAAGAAATGCTATGGAAAGATACCAAAAAGACAATGCCTTGGCAACAGGTGGCATCACTTACGAAACATTAGGTTCTTTAAATATAGAACTTTAAATATATTTTTGAGTTTTCCTTAGGGAGGACTCAGGATTCTCATTTCTAAAACCTCACTAACTTTTGATATAATCTTTTAAATTTCATATATCATAGGCTTTTTATGCTGTCTCTTTTTCAAAACTCGGTACTTCGTAACTACTTACAAAACACAGACACTGGACAAGCTCTGCAAGCCTACGAAGTCTACAAATCAGACTTCCTTCCCAAAATAGCCAACATCAAAACCTCCAAAGAAGAGCAGTATCAGTACGGTTTTCTTGATGACCTTTTTGTCAAAGTTTTAGGTTACACACTCAACCCCACACCAGACTACAACCTCATAGCCGAACAGAAAAACACCGCAGATGCTAAAAAAGCAGATGGTGCCATACTTAAAGAGGGTGAGATAGTAGCCGTCATAGAGCTAAAGTCCACCAAAACCAAGTCTATGGACAAGATAGTTAACCAAGCCTTCAACTACAAGCACTCACACCCCAAATGTAAGTACATCATCACCTCTAACTTTGAGAAGCTTCGTTTTTATGTGGAACATTCAGACAAGTATGAGGAGTTTAACCTTTTTGAGTTAGATGAGGAGCGTTTTACGTTACTCTACACGCTACTAAACAAGGAGAGCATCTTTGCAGATGTGCCACTCACACTTAAAACACAGTCCAAACTCCAAGAAGAGAACATCTCAAGTGAGCTGTACAAAAAGTACGCGACTTTGCGTACCAACTTGTTTGAGAACATCATACAAAACAACCCTAGTATAGACAAGCACATACTGCTAGAAAAGACACAGACGATACTTGACCGTATGGTGTTCATCTTCTTTGGAGAAGACAGAGGCATACTCCCTCCTAACACCATCAAAGCCATAGTAGACCACCATGAGGGCGACATAGAAGACCGTGAGTTGTGGCACTTCTATAAAATCTACTTTAACGCCATCAACAAGGGCAATGCAAAGCTGAAGATACCAGAGTATAACGGTGGGTTGTTTGCCGTAGATGAGCTACTAGACAACCTCGTCATAGACAARCACGTACTCGATGCCTCKCCTTTGATGCTYAGTGCCTACGACTTTAACTCTGACATAGATGTAAACATCTTAGGACACATCTTTGAGAACTCACTCAACGACATAGAAGAACTAAAAGCACGCATCAACGACAGTGACTTTGATGCGTCTAAGTCTAAGCGTAAAAAAGATGGAGTGTTTTATACGCCTGAGTACATTACCAAGTACATCGTGGACAACACGCTAGGYRMAYTSYGTYMWGMYAAAAARRKWGAACTARRSYTWGATGATGTAGAGATAGAGATACCCAAAAAYCCTAAAAAACTYACMAAGTCTCAAAGCAAACAAAARGACGCACTAGAAGCCTACCGTRCCTACCTGCTAGGGCTGAAAATACTWGACCCYGCCTGTGGCTCTGGAGCATTCCTAAACCAGGCTCTTAACTACTTGCTAGAAGAACACGCGTTTATAGAKRASGGNAWCWWWAYACWMWTSRRYKSMWYGRYACKWKRYTKRTANCGNATSWMARNAMAWKKSAWACYWKNAAATAACCTCTACGGGGTAGACATCAACGCTGAAGCCGTGGAGATAGCCAAACTCTCGCTATGGCTTCGCACGGTGGAGAGTGGGCGTAAGCTAAATAAACTCGCAGACAAGATAAAGGTAGGTAACTCGCTCATAGATGACCCAAGCGTGGCAGAGGATGCCTTTGTGTGGGAGGAAGAGTTTGCTGAAGTGTTTGAGCAGGGAGGGTTTGACTGTGTGATTGGCAATCCGCCGTATGTGCAACTACAAAGTATTAAAGCTATAGCAAGTGATTTAGAAAAACAAAACTACAAAACCTTTGAGAAAACAGGTGATTTGTATGTATTGTTTTATGAGCTAGGCAATGAACTGCTTAAAGAAAACGGACTGTTAGGCTACATCACCTCAAATAAATGGCTAAGAGCCAAGTATGGTAAAAGCTTACGAAAGTATTTGTCAGCATACTCTAGCCCTCAAATGCTTATAGACTTAGGCTCTGGCATTTTTGAGTCTGCTACGGTGGACTCAAATATACTCATACTACAAAAACAAAAAGCAAGTAAATGTGAACTTGTGGGATTAGACTTGTCTAATGAAAAAGAGTTTTTAGGGTTTGATAGTTACACCGACAAGCTTATGACTATAGATGAGTGTTCTGAAGAAATATGGACGATTTCTAGTCCTTTGGAGAAGTCTATTAAGAGTAAGGTAGAAAAAGTTGGTGTGCCATTGAAAGAATGGGATATAGATATTAATTACGGTGTCAAGACAGGACTTAGTGATGCTTTTATTATAGATAAAAGTACCAAAGACAAACTTATTCAAAATGATGCAAAGAGTATAAAATTAATAGAGCCTGTTTTGAGGGGAAGAGATATAAAACGATACACAGTTGATTTTCAAGAACTTTATATTATTAGTACATTTCCAGCCAAAAATATAAATATTGATGAGTATACAGCGATAAAAAAGCATTTAGAAAGCTTCGGTGTAAAGTTGGAACAAAGTGGAGAAAAAGGATCTAGAAAGAAAACATCAAATTTATGGTATGAAACTCAAGACCAAATTTCTTACCATAATAGTTTTAATAATAATAAGATTATTTATCCCGATATAAATTCAAAATTATCATTTATGTATGATGATAATTCGTACTTTATGACAAATACAGCCTACTTTTTAGATATAGACTCGAAATATATTTTAGCTATACTGAATTCATCTATTGTAAATTATTATTTTTCAAGTATTTCTGCACAATTAGGAAAGAGTGGATTGAGGCACTTTACAATCTATATAGAACAATTACCTATACCTAAAATAGAAAATGAACAACCCTATATCGAAAAAGCAAATACCATGCTAGAGCTAAACCAAATCCTCCAAAACAAAAAACAAACCTTCCTAAAAAGACTCAAAGACAACTTCGACCTAGACAAGCTCAGCAAAAAACTAGAAGCCTTTTATGAGTATGACTTCAAGACCTTTGTAAGTGAACTCAAAAAGAAAAAAATCACCCTAAGCCTAGTCCAACAAGACGAATGGGAGCCCTACTTTAACAGTTATCAAGAAGCGTTGACAACCTTACAAACTCAGATTGACAACACCGACAAAGAGATAGACAAAATGGTGTATACACTGTATGGCTTGAGTGAAGATGAGGTGGCTGTGGTGGAGGGGAGAGGGTGAAGACGATGAAAGATGATAACATAAATAATAATAGTTATAAATTAAAAACGCTAAAAATATATATGGATGATGAAACAAAAGGTGAAGAGAAAAGAAAAATACTTTTTAAAAAAATATCACSYAWWRTTTTAGACATTATTGAAAAAAGAATCCATATAGATATACTAGACTATGATGTACGGGAGATACTTATGAAGTATCTTCAACAAGCACAGTATTTTGCAGAAGAAAAAGTGGATGCAGAAATATTTCTATATTTTATCGCTATATATCATGGTCAAAAAGAGAATGATATTTTGCCTTTGGCAGACTATTTTGATGATGGTATGATTAGACTCTTTGCATTAAGAGGGTATGATATATTTGAGTAGAAATTATGGCACTTTCTAAGGTTATTTACTTCACTATCTCAACACCTGCACCTTGTAACCCTAAAATCCCGCCTTTTACATTAACTGGAGTAAATCCATTTGCCTCCAAGATGCGTGAAGCAGTGACAGAACGGTTACCACTTCTACAATACACGATGATTTTTTTATTTTTATCTTGTTTGAGCATGCCGATATTTTCTTCTAATGCTTGTACAGGTATGAGTGTGGCATCACGTAGGTGACCTTCTTTGTACTCTTCTATGGTTCTGACATCTAACAGGGTAATATTTTTATCGTTTTGTAGGAGGTGTATGGCTTGTTTGGCATTTATGGACTCAAAGTTGGCTAAAACCCATCCTTTAGAGTAGGCAAACCAAAAGAGAAGTCCTGCCATCGCAACCCAGTAAAGTAAGTTTGTATATTTATTTAACATTGTATGTCTTTAATTTTTTTTACATTGTAACCCCTTTTCCTTTGTTTCACATAGTTACAACACAAAAACTAATCTTTAAAAGCTAAACAACACAAAAACAGTTTAACCATACTTCAGATATTATTAAGTGAATATTCTTTTAGATTGTTTATTGACTCCTGATGGGTGTTAATGAAGAATTGATGAAAAAAATTAAGGGATCAATATGACTCATGTAATAACAGAGCATCCATATTTTGGTGTGTTTGTTTTATTCGTGTTAACTTCTGTGGCGTTCCCCGCTACATTGTGGGCTGCTCGACTTGTATCACGGAAAATGGCAAGACTTGACACAGAAAAGTTAAAACTTAGTATTTATGAATGTGGACCTGAGGTCACTAAACAACCTAACACAATCTCAGTACAGTTCTACTTGATAGCGCTTCTGTTTATTTTATTTGATGTAGAGATTATCTTTATGTTCCCTTGGGCAATTGACTTTAAATTGTTAGGTTGGTTTGGTTTTGTCGAGATGATACTTTTTATTTTTTTACTCGCAATTGGATTTATATACGCATGGAAAAAAGGAGCACTTGAATGGCACAGCATCAAGTAAATTATGCCAGTTCCGCTGGCTTACCGATAGCTTTGACATCGGTAGATAAACTCGTAAACTGGGGGCGTTCAAATTCACTTTGGCCACTTACCTATGGACTCGCATGTTGTGCGATTGAGATGATGGCATCAGGTGCATCGCGTTATGACTTCGACAGAATGGGAACCATTTTTAGAGCCAGTCCTAGACAAGCAGACGTGATGATACTTGCAGGAACACTTTCTAAAAAGCATGCAGAGTTTGCTAGACGTTTGTATGACCAAATGACTGAACCTAAGTGGGTCATCTCTATGGGGTCTTGTGCAAATACAGGTGGTATGTTTAACACCTACGCAACAGTGCAGGGTGTGGATCGTATTATCCCTGTAGATATTTATTTACCAGGATGTGCACCACGTCCAGAGACACTCCAATATGCAATGATGATGCTTCAAAAGAAGATTCGTAGAGAGTCTGCAGATATGAAGAAAAACACCAAGCAGGACTTAACAACCCAAACAGGTAAAAGAGTGAGGTTGATATAATGCGTAAATACGTGCCTAAAGATAACGTTCAGAAAAAAGCCTACTAYACAGATAGATTTCATGTAGTGCCTCGTGTACCTAGAACAGAAGTGATTGATACACATTTTGAGTCTACCGTGTTTAACCTAGGAGACTATGTTAAAGATTCATATATAGAGATAGGACAATTGGTTATCCATATCGATCCGACAGAAAACTTTTCTGTACTGAAAGTGCTAAAAGAACAGTGTGGATATACACAATGTTCGGAACAATCTGCAGTTGATTATTTGGCAAAAGATGGTGAATTTGAACTCTTTTGGCAATTGTTAAATGTGAATGAAGCAAAAAGAGTAAGAGTAGTATGTCGTCTTAAAGAGGGACTAGCCATAGAAAGTATTGAGCCTCTTTTTAAGTCTGCAAACTTTGCTGAGCGTGAAATGTTTGATATGTTTGGAATTAAAGTAAACAATCATCCATACCTTAAACGTATTTTAATGCCAGATGACTGGGAAGGACACCCTTTACTTAAAACCTATCCATTACATGGAGACGAGTTTGCTTCATGGTATGAAGTAGATAAAATTTTTGGTAAAGAGTATAGAGATATCATCGGTCCTGAAAACAGAGATCCGGGAAAAATAGACATAAAAGATACAAAACGTTTCTCACGTATTGGATATGAAGTGCCGTTTGGTAGAGAATACAATGCGGATGAAAAAGTAGACATAGAATATAGTGAAACAGCTTTGGTTAACTATAACAAAAAAACATCTAAACAATTAGATGAAAGAAGATAGGGGAGAGCATGCAAGTATCCAATAAATTAACGCCATTTTTTGAAAACCTCAATTTTGAGCGTGATGACAATACAATGGTTATCAACTTTGGTCCTCAGCACCCTTCTGCACATGGTCAGTTAAGACTTGTGCTTGAGCTAGATGGCGAGCAAGTGGTTAAAGCCTATCCAGATATCGGTTATTTACATCGTGGTATCGAAAAAATGGCTGAAAACATGACGTATAATGAGTTTTTGCCAACAACAGACAGGCTAGACTATATAGCATCTACTTCAAACAACTACGCGTATGCTTTAGCTGTAGAAAAATTACTTGATATAGAAGCACCTAGACGTGCGCAAGTTATTCGTACCATGCTTTTAGAGATTAACCGTATTATTTCTCATCTCTTTTTTGTTGCTACGCATGCGTTGGATGTTGGGGCAATGTCAGTATTCCTCTATGCCTTCCGTGAACGTGAATTTGCGATGGAYCTTATGGAAGACTATTGTGGTGCTAGACTCACACACTCTGCTGTACGTATCGGTGGTGTTCCACTTGACTTACCTGCAGGTTGGTTAGAAAGTGCAGCTGCATTTTGTGACAAAGTTGACTATGAAGTGGAGCATACCTATGGAGCGCTACTGAACGAAAACCGTATTTGGAAAATGCGTCTGGAAGATGTAGGGGTTATCTCTGCAGAAGATGCATTAAGTTGGGGTTGTACAGGTGTGATGCTTAGAGGCTCTGGTGTAAAGTATGACATTAGAAAAGAAGAGCCRTATGAACTTTACTCAGAGCTTGACTTTGATATACCTACGTCTGACAGATGTGACTCCTATGGTCGTTTTAGAATGTATATGGAAGAGATGAAGCAGTCAACACGTATTATCAGACAGCTTATACCACTCTATAAAGAGACAGAACCACAACTTATGGCGCATTCACCTCAGTACATCTCAGCACCAAAAGAAGAGATTATGACACAAAACTATGCGCTCATGCAGCACTTTGTACTTGTGACACAAGGTATGAGACCACCACGTGGTGAAGTTTATGTCCCAACAGAATCACCAAAAGGTGAACTTGGTTTTTACATCAAGTCTGAAGGTGATCCATATGCCTATAGACTTAAATGTAGAGCACCAAGTTTTTTCCATACGGGGTTATTACAAAAACTTCTTGTGGGTACATACCTTGCAGATGTTGTTACGATAATTGGTACGACGAACATTGTATTTGGAGAGGTAGACAGATAATGAAAAATTGTATAATTTTTACTAGTGACAAGTCACGTGAGCACTCTGCTGAAGAGTCTTTTGTGAGCTTTGCTCAGAAAGGAACCTATGAATGAAAAGATATGATTTAAGACATTTACATGATGACTTTTACGATAGAATGGTTGAACTCATAGACCAAGGGCTTCAAGTAGATGAAGTGGGAATTTTCCTTTTTGAAGTAGGAGATTACGCTTCTATCCAAAAGTCTGCTGATGTGATTAAACAGACTGGGCATGACTTAATGAATTCATTAAAGTTCAATGAAGTCGATTGGACTATTGTCGTTAAAAAAGTAGATGAAGATACAATCAAAGAGCGTGCCGCAGCATTTGCAATAGCGCAAAAAGAAGCAGAAGAAAAAGCTGCTGAAGAGGCAAAACTTGCTGCTGAAAAAGAAGCTGAAAAAGCAAAAAAACTTGCAGAGAAAGCAGCGACTAAAGAAGAAGCGTAAGTGTTAGCTCTCTGCATATAAAACAAAGCATTACATTGCTTTGTTTACTCTTTTGTATTTAGTGGTTATGTCTTTTGAGTACTTTAACTTCTGAAAGATAAACCATCATACTATAATTATCATACTTCTTTGTATCAGAGATAAAATTATATATTTTTGTAGCCAATGCATTATCGAGGATAAGCTCAATTTGTATATTGGTATCATTCATCCATGCACCACTTTTTATGCCACTTCCACCCTTTCCTTTRGCTTCRATRATGGTATARCCCTTSACRCCTAAATCTTCTAAATCGTGTATAATCGCTTTTTCTAAGTTTTGCTCTGTGATGATGGTCATCATCATTTTTGTAATAGTTACCATGTTTATCCTCCTA
>NVVN01000020.1 GCA_002733355.1 Sulfurovum sp. | reverse complement strand
TTAGTCTTTTTTACAGCCATCTGTAAATAAACCTTTGTTTATTACGACTATACCGTACTTTGATGGTGTTTTTAAGCACCCGTCTTTTTCATTAAATCTCTTTTAACAAACCAGTAGGATATCTTACGGGAGTGGTTGAGATGTTGCAAGCACGAGAGTGCATGGAGAATGTTAGCTGATTTATTACTTTACATTATTCACTTGAAAAAAGTTAAAAACATTGAATTAGATGGGTTTGACTATTTATTGTAGTTTCTTCAATCTCTCAATAGCCTCATCCAACTCTTCTTCTTTCTTGGAAAAACAAAATCTTGCCAGATTGATACCTTTGCTGTCTTGGTAAAATGCCCTTGCTGGAACAGCGGCGATACCTGTCTTTTCTAGCAGTGTTACAACTTTTTGTTTATCATCTTCACCTTCTAGTTTTGAGATGTYKGCKAGTACATAGTAGGCACCTTTGACATATTCGGCAGATAGACCTACATCRTTAAGTGCCTTGATGAACTTGTCCCTTTTTACCTGATGTGCTTTGGCTACATCTGTATAGTARGACATKGGTAGTTCATTTAAACCTTTTAGTATGCCATGCTGTAGTGGYGCAGGAGGGCAGACGTAAACTAGGTCGTTAAATGCAGAAGCTGCATCGATGACATTCTTTTGSGTAATAGCGTAMCCTAGTCTCCACCCTGTGATGGAGTATATCTTTGAAAAGCCGGAGATAACCACCGTACTTTCTTTTAAACTTTCGATACTTAATGCAGATACAAACTCAAGTCCGTCATAGACGAAGTGTTCATACATTTCATCACTAAAAAGAAATAGGTCATTTTGATTGATGATATTTGAGAGATTTTCCAGTTCCTGCCTTGTATAAACTTTTCCACTAGGATTTGAAGGGTTACAGATGAGTATAGCTTTGGTATTTTCAGATATTTGGCTTTTGAGGTGTTCAAAGTCTATCTCATACGCTGGTGGGAAAGTTCTGATGTATTTTATCTTGCAACCTATGGATTTGAGTGTTTCTACATGATACCCATAGTAAGGCTCAAAAAGTATAACTTCGTCTCCTTCATTGAGAAGTGACATCGCAGTAGCATAAAAAGCCCCAGTTGCTCCTAGACTTACAAGTATATTGTCCACACCTACACCTTGACCATAAAAATCATTTTGTTTTTTAGCGATGGCTGCTCTTAACTTGTAATTACCATATGCAGAGGTATAGGTATTCTTACCACTGTCTATACCTTCTTTTGCTCCTTGAACAACAGGCAATGGAACATCAAGGTCACAAAGTCCTTGTGCCATATTGAGTCCGTTTTTTTCATTACAAAGGATAGACATTGCCCTTATCTCAGATTGTGCTATATTTTTGGATCGATTACTTAGTTTCATAATTACCTAACTTAGTTTGTTTATTGGAGTATAGTTGAAATTCACTTATACAAATATTGTACGATTTCTTTCATTAGGTCTTTATTTTAGAGTATATTTTAAATACKCTTAKATTTAATAGCTATTTCAAGATAGCTAATATATAATGATTTATCTCATAGAAAAGCTATGAGTATATTTATATTTTAATGAAAAAAAGGAAAATACATGATAACAACTTTAAAAAAAGTAATATTTTCGTCAGCACTTACTGTGGCGAGTATCACATTTTTAACACCACAAATATTGCAAGCACATTGTCAAGTACCGTGTGGTATTTATGATGATGAGGCAAGGGTACATGCCATGCTTGAAGATGCTACGACTGTAGCAAAATCAATAAAACTCATCAATAAACTTGCAGGAAAAACAGATGCACAGTCACAAAACCAGATGACTAGATGGGTAATGAACAAAGAAAAACATGCGCAAAATGTCATTTCTACTATCAGTGACTATTTTTTGACTCAACGTGTTAAAGCAGAGCAAAAAGACTATGCTGAACGTTTAGCGAAGCATCATGCTGTTATAGTTGCTGCAATGAAAGCAAAACAAAATGCAGATGCAAAATATGCTGATGCACTTACAACAAGCATAGAAGCGTTAACGCCTTACTATACAAAAGATAAGCATAAGCATTAATCTTACTTTACTATATGTGTCATGGAGATTTCCATGACATGCATGTACTGTCATATCTTCTGACCTATAGCAAACWAGCTAAAAATATCTGATATAATTAACTTCTATATACTTACAAATACAGGAACCGAAACCAATGAATAAAGATGAATACTATATCGGTATTATGTCAGGTACATCACTCGATGGTGTAGACGTAGTACTTTGTGGGATAGATGAGAGTTCATGTCATTTACTTCATAGTATGAATTATCCATTTCCTTCTGAATTAAAAGCAGAACTTTTAAACATGATAGCGGGTACGTGTACTTTAGAGGAAGTAGGGCGTGCAGAACACTCTTTGGCACTGTTGTTTATTGAAGCTGTAGCTTCATTGTTGGTGTCTCACAATATTGACGCCTCAACTGTAACTGCCATAGGCTCACATGGGCAAACTTTATGGCATGACCCTGAGGGTGAGTATGCTTTTACTATGCAGTTAGGKGATCCTAACATCATYACAGCTAAAACAGGYATATCAGTCGTTGCAGACTTCCGACGTAAAGATGTGGCACTTGGTGGGCAGGGTGCACCTTTTGCCCCTGCTTTTCATGAATTTATATTTAGTAATATTAAAAAACAGGTGGCAGTTGTAAACATCGGTGGCATGGCCAATATCACGGTATTAGCCAACACAGCTAATGATAAACTCATAGGCTATGACACAGGCTGTGGGAATGTACTCCTAGATGCTTGGGTAAGCAAACATAAGAACCTTTCTTATGACAAATGTGGAGAGTGGGCTAAGTCTGGGATAGTGGACGACACACTCTTAGATGCTATGATGTCTGAAGCGTATTTCTCTTTGCCTTACCCCAAGAGTACAGGACGTGAGAAGTTCAACATGGCATGGTTAGAATGTTACCTTACAGAGGACACCCCTAAACCAGAAGATATACAACGAACACTACTAGAACTCACTGCACTTAGCATAAGTAACGAAGTACTAAAGTTTAACATAGAGGTAGCCTTACTTTGTGGGGGAGGAGCACATAATGATTTCTTAGTAGAACGCATTAAAGCTCTTCTGCCAAATATAGAAGTAGCTATAGCCAAAAATGCAGACTATATAGAAGCAATGACTTTTGCTTGGTTGGCCTACAAACGCATACACAAAGAAACTGTCAATCTTAAAGATGTCACGGGTGCGAGAGAAAATACCATTTTGGGAGGCATTTATGCATAAAGAGTTAAAGGGCTGGCTAGAGTGGCTAGGTATAGATGAACCTGAACTGGATGCTCTATATGGTGATGCAAGTTCCAGGAGATACTACCGCTTAGAGACTCCACCAAAAGGCATAGTCATGGATGCCTCAGATGCAAAAGACTCTGTGCCTATTTTTATAGGGATAAACTGGCGTTTGATGGATGCAAAGGTACGTATACCTACCATTAAAGCATATGAGCTTAACAAAGGCTTYATTTTTTTAGAAGATGTAGGTTCTACACATCTTTTTGACAAGGTAGGTACTTCTGAAGCAAGTGGATATTATGAAAAAGCCATTAAAACGCTAGTGAAGATGCAAGAGACACCTTCTAAAGGGTTAGAACCTTATGATGCCTCTTTTTTACTTGATGAGATGAACCTCATGCCTCAATGGTATTTAAAAGAGCATTTGGGTAGAAGTGTTGAGTGCGTAGAGGGGCATATACTCTTGGAGAGTTTTGTGCTCATTTCAAAAGAGGTACTTTCTCAGCCGCAAGACATCTTTGTGCACCGTGACTACCATTCACGAAACCTTATGATAGACGATGACGATGACATAGTAGTCATAGACTTTCAAGATGCGAGAGAAGGAGCACTTACTTATGACTTGGTTTCGCTTCTTCGTGATGCCTATGTAGAATTTGATACGAATGAAATACAAAGACTTGTACTACTCTTCAAAGAACTAAAGGGTTTAGATGTAGACGATGAGACTTTTATGCGTTGGTTTGACTTTATGGGACTACAGAGACACATAAAAATACTAGGTATTTTTGCTAGACTTAGCATAAGAGATAGGAAAGATGTGTACTTAGATGATATACCTTTGACCTTGAAGTATGTGATTGATGTTGGGTCTAAGTATCCAGAATTGGATGGGTTGGTTTCGTTATTGAAATCTGTGTAGGGTGCATTTGCTAACACACCTTTTTTGATTTTGGTTTACCTGAATTACCTCTTATGTTAAGTGTGGTATTGTTCTCTTTCATTTTTTTTAGAAAAAAACGAAACAAAAAAAGCGTCGTGGCTCTCGAATCGCTTTGCTTTCAAGGGCGTTCGCCACGACAAAGACACGCTTTGCGTGATTGATGGGTGTGCGCCCAAAGGAAGTGCCCTTGAGGTACTGTCGCACGGAAGGTTATTTTATGAAATGCATGATACTCGCCGCAGGACGTGGCTCACGTATGAGACCACTTACTGATGTTACCCCTAAACCATTGCTCAAAGTAGGAGGCATACCTCTTATAGTATGGCACTTAGAACGTCTGGCACATGATGGATTTAAAGATRTTGTTATAAACATCGCACATTTAGGTCATCAGTTASCAGAARCTTTGGGKGATGGRTCTAACTGGGGTGTAACTATAGAATATTCTGATGAACAAGAAGARGGTGCCTTGGAGAGTGCTGGAGGTATAGTAAAAGCTTTACCACTTTTGGGTGATGAGACTTTTTTAGTACTAAATGGCGATATCTTTACAGATTATGATTTTCCAGACAATAGAAAACTGCCAGAAGGCATTTTAGCGCACATTATTCTCGTACCCAACCCTGAGCATAACCCTGAGGGAGATTTTGCTTTAGATGGACAAAGGGTGATTGATAACAAGCAATATACCTTTTCTGGTATAGGTTACTACTCTCCAAAACTTTTTGAGGGAGTACTTTATGGTAAGTCTGGTTTGGCACCATTGTTACGTCAAGCGATGAAAGAGGGGAAAGTAACGGGTGAGCTTTATGAGGGTGAGTGGTTAGATATAGGTACGCCTGAGAGATTAGAGAGGTTGAATGCAGAGTTGATGAATAGGTATTAGAGTTTTTTTGGATGTCCAGGTATGTTGTAAATATAATTTTTAAACATATACTTGACAATTTCACTGTCTTCTAAATATTGTTTTTCTTTTTTAAATATATTAGTTAAGCTTAATATTTCATAACAAAATTCATGAGTCATATATAAGTGTTTAAGAATATTTTCTTTTTGGTTATTTTTGAAAAAATCTATTGTATTAATTGGCGTAGTTTCCGTTAAATTATAGGTTTTAATCATCATTTGAGTTGATTGATTACGACTTGGTATAAAGATAATACTATTATCATGTTTAATAACATTGCTCAAATGACGTAACAATCTAATTTCTTTTGCATATATTACAGAATCACAAAAAGTATCCCAAATTTTTAAATCACAGTTTCTAATTAATTGTAAATTATTAAAAAAATCTTCTATTATTTTAGAAATACCAAGTATGTAGAATTCTACAGACTTATCTTGCATTTGGAACAGAGTTCCACCTAGATGTTTCATTTCATCTTTATCTTCATATTTCCACTTATGCATATCGTCAATGGAATTAAAAGTGGAATCTACCATTATTGAAAGTGTAGAAATAGAACGACTAAGTTCTTGAAGCAAATATAAAAAGTCTATATTAAATTCTTTCATAATTACCTTATCCTCTCCAAATACTTAGCAACCCCATCTTCATCATTTGAGTGAGGTAACACCACATCCGCCACAGCCTTCACTTCATCCAGAGCATTAGAAACAGCTACCGAAGTACCTGCGAGTTTGAACATACCTATGTCATTGACTGAGTCACCAAATACGGTGACGTCTTTGCTGTCTCGTTCTAGGTACTCCATGACTTTGCTTAGGGCATGAGCTTTGTCACCTTCTGGATGGAGTAGGGTTAGGAAGTAACCTCCCCCATACTTTTCAGGAGAGAGTTTAGCTTCTATTTCATTTCCAAAGATTTTGACTATCTCTTCATAAAGTGGTCTGAGCTGACCTTCGTAGCCAAAGTAGACTATTTTTAGATTTTGTTCCATCGTACGGTTAGAAGGATTAAATTGCATACGTGGATCATCTTTGTAGCCTTTAAGTACCTCTTTTTGGTAGTCATTGAGTTTGCGTGGATATAAAAAGGCTTCGTTGATGTCTTTGTCTTTCAACCCTATGATGAAAGGGTCTATTCCGTGTCTAGTACCAACATCTACGATAGCATCACCGATCTCTTTTCCAAATATTTTCAAGTCAATAATCTTATGTTCAGGTGTAATGATAATAGCCCCGTCAAGTAAGATCATAGGAGTATTGATATGTAAGGTAGAGAGTAGTTCTTGGGATTTTGTAAAGCTTCTAGCAGTTGCTACACCCATGATGGATTTTTGTGCTTTTATGTTCCAAACATCTATACTGTACGTGCTGATACTCAAGTCAGATTTTAAAAATGTATGGTCCAAGTCAGTGATGTATATGGGGCGGTTTGGCATATTTCTCTCTATGATTTAATCATCAAATTATAGCAGATTAGTTTTTGAAAGTATATAAATAGGAGACTACCCTAAAAAAGGGTAGAGAATGAAAATATTTAATTAAAGTCTGGTTTTGGTGTTTTGGCTGTACTTTTTGGAAGTTGTGGATAAACAATTTTAGGTTTTCTACCTTCTAGTGCATCAAAGAATGTGATGATTTTGGATGCTTCTTCATCTGTAATGTTAATACCAAGTTGTATGCTACCCATCTCTTTTACCGCATCTGCTAAGTTCCAAATAGCACCATTATGAAAATAAGGAGTAGTTTCAGTGATGTTTCTCAAAGTTGGTGTTTTTACCATACCTTTTGCATCACCCTTAAAGTCGCCAATGTTGGAAAATTTATATTTTGCTGCTACTTCAAAAGGTTGCATTGTTCCACCCAAAGCTATACCTGTATGACAGCTTACACACCCTTTGTCTATAAATATATCAAGACCTTCTTTTTCTTCATTGCTAAGGGCATCATTTTTACCATTGAGGAAATCATCAAACCTGGATGGCGTAACCAATGTTCTCTCAAAAATACCAATGGTTGAGGTAATTGTTTCAAAATCAACCTTTACATCTTTCCCATAAGCTTTTTTAAAAGCCTCAACATATTCAGGTATGGAGTTTATTCTTTCTTCAACAAGAGACTTGGGCGCGGCCATTTCTGGACTTGCCTGCATAGGTCCTTGTGCTTGATCTTCAAGATGAGGACTTCTTCCATCCCAAAATTGTGCTTTAAAAAATACTGCATTATAGACAGTGGGTGAGTTAAGATGGTGAGGATTCGGAGTCCATTGGTGTCCTACTGCAGCAGGAGCCCCATCTACACCACCCATTCCAAGATTATGACAGGTGTTACAGGAGATAATCCCGCTTTTTGAGAGTCTAGGCTCAAAATAGAGTGTTTTACCCAATTCAACTTTTTCATCAGTGATGGTTTTATCTGGATCAATTAACTTCATTAKTTCTGTTTTATCTGYAGGGATAGCCTTCATRCCAGCATYTTTTGCTTTTTCAAYAAGGTTCGTAGTCGCAAACAGTAATGTAGATGTCAATACTGACATTCCAATAAGTTTATAGATTTTCATTATTTTTTCTTTCTTAATAAGATTTATACAATGAATTATAAAATAATAATTCTTAAGTGATAATAAGTGTTTTCATAAAGCAAGAAGTGAAGCCTTAGCCTCTACTGCCTTGTCCACCATTACGGCTGTCACGTCCACCACCAGAGCGTCCGTTTCTACCGTGACGGTCACGTCCACCACCACCTCCGCCACCAGATCTGTTTCCACGGTATCCACCACCACCGCCGCCACCGCCACGTCTACGATTACGACCGCCGCCACCGCCTCCGCCACCACCACGTTGTGTCATTGCACGTTCCATTAGAAGTGCTATCTCTTCAAGACCAAGACCGATGTTGTCTTTACCTTTAACTGAGTTTTCACTTTGTATCATAGATGCTAACAAGTGTGCGATAGTCACGATATCAAGGTCATGCTGAAGCGTTTTAACAAGCTCTATAGCTTTGTCAGTTACTTTTGTCTCAGCAATTTTAGCGATGAGTTCATCTGAACGGTTGTTTTGCACTTCCATACGTGTTGGGATGACTTGTGAAGCCATCTTCGCTCCTACATCTTTTTCTATCTTTTTGATAGTTCTAAGCTCATTTGGACTTACAAGTGTAATAGCCTCACCAGTCTTACCAGCACGACCAGTACGACCGATACGGTGTACATAAGACTCAGAATCAAAAGGGATGTGGTAGTTAAATACATGAGTAACATCGTTTACATCTAGCCCACGAGCCGCAACGTCAGTTGCTATGAAGATGTCTATGCCACCACTCTTGAAGGCACGTATAGTCACTTCTCTTTGCTTTTGTTCCATATCACCATGAAGACCAGAAACTTTAAAGCCTTGTGCTGTCATGTGTGCGACAAGTCTATCTACTTCTTTTTTCATACGACAGAAGATGATACATTTATCTGGGTTTTTATAGTCGATGAGTCTGACTAGTGCATCATCTCTTTCTCTTTCTTGTACCACATAGTAGAGTTGAGTGATATTTGTATTGGTTTTTTCAGCTTTAGTGATAGATACTGTTTTAGGATTTTTTAAAATCTGTTCTGCTAGTTTTCTAATACTATTTGGCATTGTTGCCGAAAACAGTAATGTTTGACGCTCTTTTGGAAGGAAAGTAAAAATATTTTTTATTTCGTCCAAGAAACCCATATCAAGCATTTCATCTGCTTCATCTAATATGACAAATTTTGGACTTATTTTAATTTTGCCTGACATAAGAAGATCTTGAAGTCGACCAGGAGTTGCAACTACAATTGAAGCTTGTTTTATACGGTCTATTTGCTTACCATAAGGTGTCCCACCATAAACAGTTGCAGTTTTAAGTCCAGATTTTTGACCAAATCTAAAAAGTTCATCAGATACCTGCATAGCAAGTTCGCGAGTAGGGACTATGACAAGACCTTCAACTGTACCATCTGCTTTCATCATAGACATAGTAGGAAGTCCAAAAGCAGCTGTTTTACCTGTACCTGTTTGAGCTTGAGCGATGATGTCATGACCTTCAAGTATGATAGGTATCGCGTCACGTTGTACGGGTGATGGCTCAGTAAATCCTGCATCAGTGATGGCAGCTTGTATGGTCTCTATTAAAWWWWWMYMKSAMAWYYWSWTTATTGTTTATCTTTGTATTAAATTTTTCGGTGTTGTATTATCTTGGGTATATCTAAAAAGTGTACGATATGGTATCAAGAGGTTTAAACCCTCTTTTGTGCAAACTGATACCAAACTTTTTAACCTAAAATTAGGCTATTTCGCGTTGATGCGTAGAAGGAGATATTGCTATCTCAATAAGGAGTTTAGTACTCTCTTGCAGAAAAGTTCCGCATTATAGCAGGATACAAGAAAATAAGCAATACTCTAATTCTTAGATATAAATCGTCTAATACTCTTCAAACAAAACTTGTAGTTTATTAAAATCATGGCTCACAGAAAAGAGTGCTTTTTTTTCATCTCCATAAAAGTTATCTTCAAATGTACTACTTTCTGACTGGTAGAAAATACCAATGGGTATAGGGTTGTCTTCCAATGCTTTTTGCATCGCCATGGAGAGATTACTGCTGTTATGGTCGTTTTCTAGTTCATGGGTATTGCTGTTAAACCATTTACGAGTATTAACTTTATTGAAAACCACACAAGGCTGAAAAATATCAACTAAAGCATATCCCTTATGCAAAAATGCTTGTTTGAGTACAGTTTTTGCATGTTCGTAATTCCCTATATTAACACGTGATACAAACCCAGCCTTTAAAGCCAATGCAACTGAGATAGGGTTAAATGGTTCGCTAGTGACACCTTTTACCTGTACCCCAGTCTCAAAACCCTTTTGGCTGGTAGGAGAAGCTTGACCTTTGGTGAGACCATACACCATGTTATTATGCACGATATGTACTATGTTTGGGTTTCGTCTAATAGTATGTATAAAATGATTTCCACCTTCTCCATACATATCACCATCACCACCTTCAGCGATGACGTTTAGGTTGGGATTAGAAGCTTTGAGTGTTGTGGCAACAGGAAGTGCACGTCCGTGAAGACTGCTGAACATATGCGTATCTATGTAGTAAGGTGTTTTGGATGCTTGACCGATACCTGAGACTATGACAGTATTTTTGGGGTCTAATTCAAGTTCTGTCAATACTTCTTTGAGCAGTTTTAGTATACCAAAGTTTCCACACCCTGGACACCAGGCATTGTCTATATCTGCTCTGTCAAGAGGGTGTTTCATTTTATATCCTTTATAATTTTTCCCAATTCATTTTGCAGTAAATCTGTAAAAAATGGAAATCCATTAGATTGAAGAATACGGTAATCAATGTGAACACCATGACCTTTTAAAATATCAGCAAATTGTCCGCTCACATTATTTTCTATGATGATATTCATTTTGCTTTGTTTCAATACTTCGAGATGTTCAGGATTCAGTGGATGTACCCACACAAAGTGCACTTGAAACAAGCGAGGGTCGTTTAAACTTTGAAGGGTATCGAAGATGGCACCTTTGGTAGACCCCCAGCCGATAATAGCAATGCTTCCTTTTTCTTGTATCTCAGGTGCATGTGCTTCAGAAGTCATGCGTTTTAGCTTATTTGCACGCTTTTGAACCATGATTTCACGTACTTTATAGTCTTCAGTACTTTGTCCTCTTTCATCATGTTCATGACTGCTTGAACCAACAATCCCTTGACCCAAACCAGGAACACTACGAGGTGAAACACCCTCTTCATTGAGCGTATAGCGCTTATAATTAGTATCGGAGTTCACGATATAACGTCGCTGTTCGTAGGCTGTAAAATCAACGTTGTCTATCATGTTTATAGAGTCTGCCAAATATTGATCAGAAAGTAAAATAACGGGTACTTGATACCTGTCGGCAAGTTCAAAAGCAAGATAAGCATAATTGAGACATTCTTCTAAACTCCCTGGAGCCAAAATAATGCGTCCAAAATCTCCATGCCCACTATGTATAGCAAGATTAAGATCTCCTTGTTCAGTTCGTGTGGGCATTCCTGTAGCAGGACCCGGACGTTGAGCCAAATAGATGACTGCAGGTGTTTCAGATACACCTGAGAGACTGATAGCTTCGCTCATAAGTGCAAAACCACCGCCAGAAGTAGAAGTCATGGCACGTGCACCACCAAACCAACCACCTAAGACCATGTTAAGTGCAGCAATCTCGTCTTCACTCTGCTCAACCAATAGAGTAAACTTTTTGGACATTGAAGCCATAAAGTTTAATACTCCAGTTGAAGGAGACATAGGATATGAGGTTATCATATTACATCCTCCCAGTAATGAACCAAACCCTATGGCAGAAGAACCATCGAGTAAATGAAAATTATCTTTAGGAGACAGAGAGTTTTGAGGTATGAGGGGTAGAGAAAGGTTTTTCAATCTTTCACTGTATGTATAACCTTCCTGCATAGATATTTCATTTTCTTTTTGTGTATCTTCACTAAAAGAACTGATGACACTTTTGAGCAATATATTTAAATCAGCTGTTAAAATACCAAATAGTAGTCCAGCAACGTAACTGTTTGCATATCGAATATCTCCTAAGTTTTTGGCAGTTTGTAGCATAGGTATAGGTATGATATTTTTTTGTTTATCTTCCATGACAGGGTCGCTTTCATCAGCAATGATAATCGTCCGTTCTGTAAGTCTTTCTTGAACATGGGGAAGGGCATTCTTATCAAGTGCAACAAACAAATCAACATGCCAACATGGAGCTTGTATGGGTTGGTTTGAGATGCGAAGTAAGACTGTATTACTCCCCCCTCTGACTCTAGACATAAATTCTTTTGTGGAAAAGATGAAATAACCATTGAGTATAAACGCTTTATTTAACAGGTTTTCCAAGATGTTAAGTCCAGACCCTGCAGCACCCCCTATAAGTATGTTGATAGTTTGTGCCTTACTGTTTGCTGTTTGTTTTTTATATTTTGGGAGTGATACAGGTGGGTCTTTTATGCTTGCTTGAAATGGAATATTTATATTTTTCATGACGAGACTTGTATTACGTATGTGGTCTTTCTATTATAAGTTTTTAATTTTTTTAAAGTCATTGTAATTCCCTTCAATAAAAAGCTAATTATTATTTATTTTTGATGTCCTTTTTTAATATATCTATAGTTTAATACTATGATGAATGTGTGTAACCCCTGTGCAGTACTATGGTCTATAAACCCTAATATTCTCCACACCCTCAGCATCTCTCAAATACTGTGCATGTAGTTGAGACATGATGCCTTTTTCGCAGTAGAGTAGGTATTCTTTGTTTTTAGGTAATTTTTTAAATTCAGATTTTAGTTTATGAAATGGTATTTTGATACTTTCACAGCTTGTCTCTATACATTCATCTTCTGCTCGTATATCTATGACAACCATGGTGTCATTTAGTTCTTTGACTACTTCTATGGCTGTATCGTTTGTAACATCATCGAGTATGTCATTAACATTGATACTCACTGCATCTTCAACGGCTTTATCTAGTACAGTATAGTCAAATCGTTTTGCTTCGCGTTCCATACGTTTGTATGAACCATGAGTGATTGGGTTTTTAGAGATGACACCACAATATTCAGGCATATTTTCTGCAAAGTCTTTAGTGCCTATGGATTTTGCCATATTCATAATTTCAGGTTTATTCATGGTGGCTAGTGGACGTAAGATGAGTTTATTTGTTACTTGGTCTATAAGTGCTAGGTTTCGTAATGTCTGGCTTGAGACTTGTGCTACAGATTCACCAGTGACTAGAGCATCTATTTCCATCTCATTGGCAACTTTTTCAGATGCTAAGAGCATGAGGCGTTTGAGGGTAACTCCCATGTAGGTTTCATGTGTAGAGGCAAATATTTCTGTAAGTACATCATCAAAAGGCACAGAGACAAATTTTACTCTATGAGAAGAGCCAAACTTAGACCATAGGTAAAGGGCTACTTGTTTTACTCCTATTTCATGTGCCACACCACCAAGGTTAAAGAAAATGAAGTGCGTTTTTAACCCACGCTTCATAGTAAGATATGAAGCTATAGTGGAGTCAAATCCACCAGACATAAGTGAGAGGATGTCACCTTGAGTACCTAGAGGGAAACCTGCAAGTCCTACGTGTTTTTTAGTGATGATATTGAGTTGGTTGTTGAGTAGTTCTATACGTATGGTGACATCTGGATTATGTAAATCTACACCATTGCTAGGGTAGGTTGCTAACATATAACCACCTACAGTCTGCTCTAGTTCTGTCGAGCGAAAGTCATGCGTACCAGAGCGTTTAGCACGAATGACAAAGGTTTTACCCTCTATCTCGTCGTGCGTTACTTCACCCACTTTAACTTTTATCTCATCAAGAGTATTCATCTTGTCAAACTGTAGGGCTTCTAGGACTTGTTCTATGCCAGGAGTATCTAACAGCAACTGGCGTACTTCATTCACGAAACCTACAGGAGTAACAACCTCTATCTTGTCCGAAAACTTCCTCACAGCTATCTCTTCAGAAAAACGTTCAAGCATCAAAAGTAAGTTATTGTAAAGTTGTCCCACCATTTGACGCTTGGCAGAAGAGCCCTTGACCATGATTTCAGGGAAGAGTTTTAGTATGAATTTTTGTGTTTTAGGGGTTGAAGTTTCCACGTATAAACCTTAGGTGATTAATAAGTGGAATTATAGCATAAGGAAGAAGAGAGCAGGGGTTTTATAGCAACCCCATAGCCAACTTCGCATCATCTGTCATGCTGTCTTGTCCCCATGGTGGGTCGAAGACTATTTCTACATCTATATCTTCAAGTCCTTCTTGACGAGCAGCGATACTTTTCACGAGGTCAATAATGACTTGAGAGAATGAACATGTTGCAGAGGTAAGTGTCATGGTAATTTTACATTTTTTCATCATGGAAACTTCATCTGTCCAGACGTCTATGTTGTATACGAGACCCAAGTCATAGACATTTACGGGAAGTTCGGGGTCATAAATTTCTTTAAGATGTGTTATGATTTTCTCAACCATCTCTTCATCTGTAGGTTGATTGTCTATGAACTTTTGGCGTTCCTCTGCCATTTTATCGTTAATACTTTTTGTTTCACCTGTGCCCATGTTAGGCTCCTTGCTCTTTACACTTTTGAGCATAGCCATAAACCATTTTCATAAATGCTTCCAAGCTTTGTTGACGTACAGGCGAGAGAAGTTCTACTACACCCATATCATGTAATTTTGCAGGGTCAAAACCTAGTATTTCATCCGCTGTTCGATTTGAGAAAATATCTAAAAGTAGGATGATCATACCTTTTGCCATTTCAGAAGTACCTTCTCCACGTAAAATAAGGTTGCCATCTTTACAATCTCCGACAAGCCATGCATCCGATGCACATCCGTTAACATAGGTTGAATCATTTTTATCTTCATCAGGCAACGTTGTGTGACGTTTTCCTAAATCAAAGATATACTCTAGTTTATCATTTGCAGTTGGAAAAAGATCAAAATCCTCTTTAAACCGGGCTACTGTTTCATCCATATTCATCATTTATCCTTTATTATTTGTTTGATGCATAAAATGCTTCTTCAAAAGCAGTTTTTATGCGTTCTTGGGCTCTAGTATCTTTTACTTGTTCTATGAGTGTATTGGCAAAAGCAATGACAAGAATTTTTCTAGCTTCTAGATAACTAATACCACGACTTTGTAGGTAAAAGAGCTGTTTTTCATCTAATTGACCTGTTGTTGCACCATGAGAGGCTTCTAATTCATCTATATAAATTTCTAGCTGTGGCTTAGATACCATATAGGCTTTTTCATGCAGTAATATCGACTTGGCATTTTGCTCAGCTTTTGTAAACCTGGCAGAATGTTCTACGCGAATCAGTGCATCAAAAATCCCTCTGGCTTGTCCATCTAAAATATTTTTAGCGACCTGCTTTGAGCTAGAGTGTTCACCTTGGTGTATTATCTGTGAAACTGTACCACGTTTAGAGTCATCATTAAGGTAGAGTAGGTGTCCTGCATCTACACAGGCATGCTCTCCCAGTTCTACTTTGAGTAACTGTAAGGCATGATCCCCTCCAAAGTCAAAGCTTTTGAAAACCATATTGGCATTTTTTGCTACATTGATTTTATGAGAGGCTACCATACTATATTGTGCATCTTTCATAGTTTGTAGTTTTACAAACCTTAGGGTAGAGTCTTGTGCTACATGTATATCGTAACCATACAGTACTAGTGTATTACTGATATCCTCACTTACAAAGGTTTCATGCACTGTTGCATGACGATTGGCCTGATTAGATAGCACAATACGATAATTGATAAGTGAGTCACTTTTGGTAAAGTGATGCTCTATCTCTATTTCTGTATCACCATCTATTTCTATTTTGATGATACGATGTGAGAGCAGGTGACCTACATAATAAAGTGCATCAAAATGCATAATATCCAACTGCTTACAAGTCTCATAGTTGATACGTAAACCGTTAGGTGCTGTGACTACAACACCATCTACGATTTTAACTTTATCACCTTCTTCGATAGATTTGGCTGTGTATTCAAGTGTTTTATACTCTTTGTTAAGTATTTTATCTATATCAAAATAGTGATACTCTTCTGTCTTTTTATGTGGTAGTCCCAATGTTAAAAAGCGTTGAACAAATGCTTCTCTACCATGGGTATTTAGAAGTTTTTCTACTTCTTTTGCATTGGCATTTTTTAGGCTAGAGAGATTCATTAGTCCTCCTCTATGCCATCATATCCATGCTCTTCCAAGTATGGTACAAGCTCAGCTCCCGCTGTTTTTATGACTTTACCATCTTTCAGTACATGGATGTAATCTGGTTCTATGTAGTCAAGGATTCTTGAATAGTGTGTGATAACAAGAAAAGTACGTTTACCGTCTTTCATTCTGTTAATTCCTTCAGAGACTTGTCTAAGTGCATCGATGTCAAGTCCCGAGTCAATCTCATCTAGGATGATAACTTCAGGCTCTAAAATGAGCATTTGAAGAATTTCATTACGTTTTTTCTCTCCACCAGAGAAGCCTTCGTTTAGGCTTCGACTAATCATGTCTGACTTCATACCAAGCATCTCAAGGTGACCTTTCATTGCACGTAAAAACTCAGCAGCATTTAGCTCATCCTTACCCTGATGTTTAAGCTTCGCATTGAGTGCTGTTCTTAGAAAATAGGCATTATTTACACCAGGGATTTCAACTGGGTGTTGAAAACTTAAAAAGATGCCTTCTAAGGCTCTTTCTTCAGCTTCCATTTCTATAATGCTTTTACCTTTATACGTGATGTCTCCACCAAGTATTTCTATATCATAGTGCCCTACGATAGCTTTTGAAAGTGTCGATTTACCTGCACCATTTGGCCCCATAATCGCATGTACTTTTCCTGCCTCTARCTCTAGGTTAAGACCTTTAAGTATTTGCTTATCGCCTATCTTTGCTTGTAAATTCTCTATTTTCATCGTTGTACTCATCCTACGCTTCCTTCTAATGTTAATTCTAATAATGCTTTTGCTTCAACCGCGTACTCCATAGGGAGTTGGCTAAAGACTTGTTTACAAAAACCGTGAACTATCATAGACACGGCATCTTCTTCTGTGATACCTCTTTGACGTAAGTAAAAGAGTTGTTCATCAGATATTTTTGAGGTGGTTGCTTCATGTTCYACTTGTCCTTGRGTGTCCTTRGACTCCAAGTAAGGGAAAGTATGTGCTCCACATTCRCTACCAATGAGGAGTGAATCACACTCAGAGTAGTTTCTAGCTCCTACTGCTGAAGCGTTTATCTTCACYAGTCCTCTRTAGGTATTTTGACCTTTCATAGCCGAGATACCTTTTGAGATGATGGTAGACTTGGTGTTTTTACCAATGTGTATCATCTTTGTACCAGTGTCAGCTTGTTGGGCTAGGGTGGTGACTGCTACTGAGTAAAACTCACCCACTGAGTTGTCACCTTTTAAGATACAAGATGGGTAYTTCCRTGTAATGGCAGAACCAGTCTCTACTTGTGTCCAAGAAACCTTTGCGTTATCACCTTCACAGATGGCACGTTTGGTTACAAAGTTGTAAATACCGCCTTTGCCTGTCTCATCGCCTGGGTACCAGTTTTGAATGGTAGAGTATTTAATCTCTGCATCTTTTAATATGATGAGTTCAACGACTGCAGCGTGAAGTTGATGCTCATCACGTGTAGGTGCAGAACATCCTTCATTGTATGAAACATAAGACCCTTCATCTGCGATGATAAGTGTACGCTCAAACTGTCCCGTATTTGTAGCATTGATTCTAAAGTAGGTAGAAAGCTCCATAGGACAACGTACACCTTTTGGAATGTATACAAAAGTACCGTCAGTAAATACTGCAGAGTTTAAGGCTGCAAAGTAATTGTCAGCCATAGGAACTACAGAAAACATGTATTTTTTGACTAGCTCAGGGTAGTCACGTATGGCTTCTGAGATAGAACAAAAAATGACACCATGTTTCAAAAGTTCTTCTGAATAGGTTGTCTTTACAGATACAGAATCCACAACTGCATCAACGGCTACTTTCACACCAGCAAGTTGTTTCTGCTCATCTAAAGAAATACCAAGTTTTTCATAAGCCTCTAAAATTTTAGGATCAACTTCATCTAAACTGTCTATCCCTTCTTTGGGAGCTGCATAATATGAAATCGATTGGTAATCAATAGGTTCATATGTTAAGTGTGCCCAATGAGGCTCTGTCATGGTTTCCCATTTTTTTAACGCTTTTAAACGAAGCTCAAGCATCCATTCTGGTTCTTCTTTTTTATTAGAGATGAATGCGATGGTACTTTCATCGAGTCCGGGTGGTACAGTTTCGGTTTCTATATCTATTTCGAAACCAAGTTTATACTCACCTGAGACTGCTTTATCTAGCTCTTCTGTTGCCATATATATATCCTTATGCACGTATTATACCCATAATTAGGAGTATTTTTATCTTAATTCATTTTAGGTTGACAGTGTGTACTATATGTGTAATAACATATAACACATAAAACAATGCTTTTGAAGACCTTTTATTTGTACAATTTGTACAATTTGTACTATAATATATTAATATAGATACTCTTTAGAGCTAGAAACAAATAAATTCAAGGGGAGGGAAAATGAATGTTTGATTATTATAACGCCGTACCTCTACCAATCGTTATTTTATCCCACGATGGGACTATTGTTCAAGTGAATAATGCAACAGAAAAATATTTAGGGTTAGATGCGTCAACTATACTTACCATGTCAAATCATACACTTTTTCATCCTTCAAATTTTACTATATCTACTTGTCCTGTGTGTCATGCGATAGAAAATGCTAAAAATTTAAAAGAGTTGGAAATTGAAGATACAAATAAAAAAACAGTGACACAATATTCTATAAGTTCTATATGCGTTGAGGGAAAAACGTATAGAGTGCAAACGTGTACAGATATGACTGAAACATATGCAAACAGTCAAAATATACAAAAACTACAGGAGCACACTCGCATGGCTTTAAATGGTCATAATGCAGGTACTTGGGAATGGAACTTTAGTGACAATAGTATTTATTATTCTCCAGAATGGAAGGAAATGCTAGGTTTTAACAGAAATGAATCATTAAGTAACACCATCGACTTAATGGTAAATTTGGGGGTCTGAATTATTATTTTTTCTTATCTCTTACTAAATAATCATCCACCATTTTTAACTTCAAAGATTTACTCAATCCTCTATGAATTTTAATCAACATTTTCATCGGAGAGAACACACCTCCATCCAAAGAATTTGTTGTGTTATGTATGACTAAATGTTTATGCTTTTTATAGGTAAACAAGTAAGGTAAATTTGTTCTTAAACTTCTATAGGTTGACACAAGTTTTGCATGAGTAAAACTTTCTTTTCCTGTGAGCTCATTAAGTGTCTTTTCTACCAAGAAGTTTTTATGGATTTTATACCAAGTATCTAGGTTCTTAATAAAGATAGTTTCATTGGTTCCCGAATTTAAATCCAAAGTGCAATTTTCCTATCTAAAAAATAATATCTAATTTTACCTACGCTACTTCTTTTTCATGAAAAACTTCATGAGGAGTCTTCCATTCAAGAGATTTTCTTGGTCTGTGGTTAAGCCTTTCTTCAATAT
>NVVN01000005.1 GCA_002733355.1 Sulfurovum sp. | reverse complement strand
ATCCTCAATTTCCATTTCCACTGTAGGCCGTAACTGATATTTAGTTTTAAGGTAACGTACTTGACCATTTAATAGTCCTTTGAGTTCCAAACTATCAATATGTGGAGTAATCTCATTCAGTTTTACATTTTTAAATTCAAAAGTCACATCCGTAGTTGTGGAATCCTTGATAAAACCATGAAATTTTATTTGTTGTCCTCTAGACTCTAAAGAAAAATTTTCGAATAAAAACGCTTCCTTACTATTGTTATAAATAACTCTATTACTGCCATTTGAACTTGCATTTATAGTCCATTTGTTCTTTTTAATATTAAGTATTGATTTCTCTAAACCAAAAACAGAATTATTTAATGGATCAATGGTATGATAAAAGTCTATTTTAAAGGATTCCGTTTTCTCCTTACCGCCAAGAACTTCCGTTTTAAAGAACAAGGTGTCACTTTTTGTTTTATTTAATAAATTTAATTAGATATATAAATTTTTATTACATATACATTACATAAAACTTACGCTAAGATACCCTATGAATTACAAAATTTCTTCAGAATTTATACCCACTATCAATGCTATAGAAAAACATCTTGTAGGAAAGAGAGAAACCATAGCACTTTCATTGGCTACTTTTTTTGCAGGAGGTCACTTACTCCTAGAAGATATACCAGGCGTGGGTAAAACTACGCTGGCAAAATACCTTTCACAAGTACTGGGCCTTGACTTTGGACGAATACAATTTACTTCTGATATGTTGCCCTCTGACATACTAGGTTTAAACTACTACAATCAAAAAGAAGGATCTTTTGTCTTTAAACAAGGACCTATTTTCACCTCTTTTTTACTAGCAGACGAGATAAACCGTTCCATGCCTAAAACACAGTCTGCCCTGCTGCAAGCTATGGAAGAAGGTGTAGTAACTATAGACTCTGTAGCGTACACGCTACCTGAACCTTTTTTTGTCATTGGTACACAAAACCCACATGAAGAGGTAGGTACATTCCCTCTACCTAATTCCCAGTTAGATCGTTTTATGTGCTCTTTTGGCATAGGGTATCCAGACAGCGCATCTGAACGGGCTATATTAAAAGGTGATAAGGAAGACAGCAATACAGTATCTCAAGCTTTACTTACCTCGTCAGAGGTAGAAATGTATATGAAAAAAGTTATAAAAGTGACTCTTAGCGATGCATTACTGGATTTTTTACAAGCTATCATCGCATACACAAGAGAGAGTGAAGTATTTGAATATGGACTTTCAATACGTGGTGCGCTTGCCTTGACAGCTATGGTTAAATCATGGGCGATGTTACAAGGTAGAAACTACGCAACTGCAGATGATGTACAGATGGTTACTTCCATAGTCTGTTCACATCGTCTGGTCTTTATAGAAGGCAAAACTACAGCAAAACGTATACATGATGAAATCTTTACGCAAATTCATTCAGATACATAGGAGTATTAAACAACATGCTACACGCTTTTCGGCAGTGGTAGTTGTACTTCTTTTTGGACTTTTTCTTGAAGCATATATGCATGACTTTAACCTTGTGTACATCACACTGTTTTTTGTTTTTTCTCTTGCCTTTTCAGCTGGACCCATTGGAGTATTAAATCTAGGAAACTTAGAAACCAAATTTCTAAAAAAAGGTAGATTTTTTGCACAAGTTGAAGGGAAAATCACTCTTCAAATCTACAATAATTCTACAACGACCGCGTGGGCTATAACTGTTCATGGTAAAGATGCTTCTGTACCCATAAAGCACATAAAAGCAGAAAAAAATATGCTAGTACATCTTCCGTATATCCCTGAAAAACGGGGTTTATTTTCTTATGATGGGGCTTATTTAGAAAGTAAATATCCTCTTTCAACGGCACGCTTAACAAAAAATATATCTGAAACATATGAAGATATTGCATATCCTCAACCCAAAGGTAAGTCTTTACATGCGTTTCTAAATGAGGTGGAAAATCATTTTGGTGAGGAAAAAGAGTTTGATGGACTTAGAGCATATGATGGCTCGCAAAAACTTTCACATATTCATTGGGCATCAGTTGCTAAAGGTGATATGGCCGTAAAAACATTTATAAAAGAGACTGAATCAGCCAATCTCGTATTTCATTTTAATAGCGCAGGGAAAGGTGACGAAAGTAGATTGTCACAACTTTGTCTATGGGTGTTGGCGTGTGAAAAAGAACGTTTGGCTTTTGAGATACAAATGCCAAAGAGAAAACTAAGTTCAAAAAAGGAGAGTATCGATGAAATTCTTGAATATCTTTCAAAATACTAACCTGACTCCTCTCAAACTTTTAGATTTAGCTTTTATTATCGTTCTCTTACCACTATTTCTGATGCTTAAAGTCCCTATGCTTGTGTTTGTTGTGATGGTTTTGGGTATTGTGTTCTTTACAAAAAAGCCTGCTAAAACGTGGCTTATTATTTTGATATTTGTACTGGGAATTTTTGCGCTATATCTTTCACTTTATGGGGCATTTTCTTTTCGTGGGCTTTCGCGTTTGAAACTTTTTCTTGAACTGCTTGTCTATGTTTTGCTCATCGTTGTAAGTATGCAAAGGCTCACACAGCAGATAAATATTTATCTGTTGCTTTCACCATTTTTATTTTTAGCACTTTCGTTGTTCTTTTTTCATGGTATGTTGATGCTTATTTATGTTATATTTGAAATATTTTTCTTACTTTGGATGATCTTGTCACATCGTATGGAAGGAGATATTGTAGAAAGTTTCCGCTCCTCCATCGTAATGTTTATGTACTCGTTGCCTTGGGTGGTAGTACTTTTCATCTTTTTCCCTCGTATTTCCTTTGAGCATGCCTCTTATGGATTTAGAGGCGAGACGGTACAGCGTATGGGACATGACGGTACAATGTTCTTGGACAATAAAGCTTTACTGGTACCCTCAGATCGCATCGTGATGGAAGTGGGATTTGAAAAAAAAGTACCTCCTTCAAATTTACTTTATTTTCGTGGAAGCATATTGTACATAGATAACAAAGATCACTGGGAACCCATCCCGTCATTTGTTAAAAGAAAGAAGCAAGTTTTACGTAAAATAAATGTCGATACGATAGAGTATAAGGTGACACTTTACCCTACTCAAAAACGTTGGATTTATTTACTTGATGTACCTGTAAAACCGGTAAAAGAAAGTAAACTTGATAGAGATCTTATCAGTACAGTTAAACATTCCATCAAAGAGCCCATGCATTATGCTGCCACATCTGCATTGAGCTCTAGATTTTATGATGAACTTGATAGATATACTTTAAAGGTTTCATCACGTGTTAACCCAAAACACAATCCTCAAACTTATGCAGAAGCCATGAAAATAAAAGACTTATATCCTTCAATAGAAAAAAGAGCAAAAGAAATTATAAAGTTTTTCAAATCTAAATCCCTTACCTATACTTTAAAACCGGAACCTCTGGACATCAACCATACAACTGACAGCTTTCTATTTGATAAACGACGTGGTTACTGTGTTCATTTTGCTTCTTCTTTTGTAACTATGGCACGTATGACAGGTATTCCTTCACGTATAGTTACAGGGTATAAAGGAGATGTGAGCAATGCTTTAAATAATTATCTCGCTGTTAAAGAGAAAAATGCCCATGCATGGGCTGAACTGTACATAAATCAACATTGGGTTAGGTATGAAACTACGAGTACAGCATCCCATATAGAGTCACAACAACAAACAGATGAAGATGGTGAATCAGTTAAGAGTACAAAAAATCCTTTGGTAAAAAAAGTCAATCTATATCTTATGTATGCCAAATATCAAGTAGAAACATGGATACTCTACTACTCCAACATACGTCAAAAACAACTCTTACAGTACGCAAAAGACAACCCGAAATTTATTTTTACTTTTGTAGTCAGTTTAATTTTTCTAGTGATGATTAGCTTTCTGCTTATTTCATATTTTAGACGCCCTACATATAGTTCTGAAGCATTGGCTATTTTACAACCCTTGTTACAATTTTTAAAGAAAAAAGGTTTTGTTCGTAAAAAAAGTGAAAGTTTACATCAATATTTTATGCATTATGTTGAAGAAAATCAAGAAAAAATAGAACTAACTATGATTATAAAAGAAATAGACAAAATCTATGAATTGATTGTCTATGGGAATATGAATACAAAGGAGTTACTAAAAGGATTAAAAAAATTGGTTAAAAAGTTTAAGAAAATATAAAATTTTTTTAAGCATATTTTATTTGGTCTCGACCATTATTTTTTGCTTTATAAAGCGCTTTATCAGCTAGTTCATAGATTTCTTTACAATCTAAATTGTCATTAAAGTGTTTCACATACATACCTATAGATGCCGTGAGTAACCCACCATCTGGATTGCCATGATGTTCTATTTTTCTTTCTTTTAGGGTTGTGAGAATATTTTTACTGAGTTTATGTGCTTCAGTTATGTTTTTATGTAAGAATATCCCTGCAAACTCTTCTCCTCCAATTCGAAAAAGATAGGTATTATTATGATAAAAAACTTCTTGTAGTATCTTCGCCATTTCTATGAGCGTATAATCACCTTTTAGGTGTCCATATGTGTCATTGTACTGTTTAAAATAATCTAAATCTAGTATAAAAAATGTAAGTAATACTTGGCTTTCTTTAGACTTTTCTATTTGTTTTGGAAATATCTCTTCAAAAAAACGTTTATTATAAAGAGGAGTCAAAGAATCTGTTATAGCTAGTTTTTTGAGTACTTCTATTTCTAACTGCTCTTTTTCTCGTAATTGCTCAACTTTTTTCTCTGCATATTCACTATTGTTTTGAATTGCATAAATAATATAAAGCATTACAAAATGAGAAAGCGCGAATCTTATATATGATTCCATAGTAAACGAACCATTTAACCAAGGCTCCATACCAAAGTATGTAAGTAAAAGTACAATAGTTATAAAAAATATTGAGATTATAAGACCACGTTTAGCTCCCAATGTAGCTATAGCAAAAGGGGCAAAGAAATATGTCCAAATAAGGGTATATCCTTCACCATATTTTACCATGGGTAAAGCAATGAAAGCTATAAAAAAGACACTGTTCCCTATGTATACAGCAAGTTTATATTGTCCTTTTTCTCTTAGTATGTAAAGTGAATATAGAGATAAAGACAGAATAAAAATATTTATGTATATGATTGAATATGAATATGTAAGGAATAAATGAAGAAAGATAAAGACTATATTCATGAAAATACTAATAAAAAACATTGTATGTAAGATTACTATTTTTGTTTGTACCGGGTTATATACTTCAAACTCATATGATGCTAACAGCAGTTCTTTTAACTTTGGTTTCATGTAGTCTCTCCATAAAGTTCAATGTATGATAGCCCACGAACTTACTATAATTATATGTATAAAGTATTACTAGAGTATTAGTTTATATGGTCATTTTAATTTTAACATTGCATAGCATATTAATATCCATTAACTTATAATAAACTATAAAAGCAATCTCTTAGACGTTTTTCAATAAAATTATAAACTAATTCTCAATGGAGAGACTATCATATGATTAAAAAAAGTAAAAAAATAATTCTTGCCGGATTGGTATCGACTCTAGTAGTTGCATATCTCTTTGGATCTTCTGCTGTAGCAAAAGACACGAGCGTAAAAAAGTATACACCTTCGACAGCTAAAGAAAAAATGGCTGCATACATTAAGTTTACACAAATCCTCAATGTCATAGAGAAGCAATATGTTGATGACGTAAATACTACAGCGCTTGTAGATAAAGCATTAAAAGGCCTTATGTCGAATCTTGATGCACACTCTAGCTTTATGGATACCAAAGCATTTAAAGATCTTACTGTACAAACAAAAGGTCAGTTTGGTGGGCTTGGTATCTCGATAGGTATGAAAGAGGGAGCATTAACTGTTATTGCTCCAATTAAGGAAACTCCTGCCTACAGAGCAGGAGTAAAATCTGGTGATATTATTTTAAAGATAGACAATACAGCAACGATTGGTATGAACATTGATGAGTCTGTCAAACTTATGAGAGGAAAACCCAAAACTTCTGTCACTCTCACTATTATTAGAAAAAAAGAACTCAAGCCACTGAGAATTAAAATAGTTAGAGATATTATCAAGATTCAATCTGTCTATGCAAAAACCATTGAAGAAAAATTACTCTATCTTCTTGTAACATCATTTGACCAAAAAGTGGTGAAAAATATTAAAAAAGCTATAAATGATCATAATAATACGCAAGGTATTATCCTTGACCTCAGAAGTAACCCTGGAGGCTTATTGGATCAAGCTGTTGGATTAGTAGACTTATTTGTTGAAAAAGGTGTCATCGTTAGCCAAAAAGGTAAGCTCAAAAGTGAAAATACACATTATGATGCACATAAAGAAGGAACGGATACTAGTACACCAATAGTAGTACTAGTGGATGGTGGCTCTGCTTCAGCTTCTGAAATCGTTGCTGGTGCATTACAAGACTTTAATCGTTCTATCGTTATAGGTGAAAAAACATTTGGAAAAGGTTCTGTACAGGTGGTAATGCCTATAGGTACAGATGAAGCATTAAAACTGACTGTAGCAAGATATTATTTACCAAGTGGTCGTACTATTCAGGCTGTAGGTGTTACTCCAGACATCATTGTGCATTTAGGGAAAATAGAATATCAGGAAGACCCTGTACTTTTTAAGGAGAGTAATCTTAAAAAGCATCTTGAAGAAGAGCTCACAAAAATAGATAAGAAAGAGGTTAAACCTATAGATATAAATTCTACATCAGAAAACAATGAAACTGAAATTGATGAGAGCATTATCACTGAGAAGCAACTTTATAAAGATGCACAACTCAAATCAGCTGTAGATATCTTAAAAGCACTTATCATCACAAACAAGGGAAAATAAGCATGAGAAAAACAGAACTCTTGTATGAAGGAAAAGCTAAGAAAATTTGGAAAACAGAAGACAAGTATTTACTAATTTCGGAATTTAAAGACTCTTTAACTGCATTTAATGGAGAAAAGAAATCAAGTGAAGAAGGTAAAGGTGCACTTAATAATCAAATTTCGACAGAGCTTTTCAAATACTTGAATGAAAAGGGTATCGCTACGCATTATGTAGATACGATTGATGATAATCATATGTTACATAAAGCAGCTGAAGTCATCTACTTGGAAGTCATTGTAAGAAATATCGCTACAGGTTCTTTGAGTAGAAACTTAGGTATTGCAGATAAAACGGTACTTCCCTTTACACTTGTAGAATTTGACTATAAAAATGATGCACTGGGTGATCCTAAGCTAAACGACCAACATTGTCTCATATTGAACCTTGTTAAAAATACCGATGAACTTGATTATATAAGATTTATGGCTAGACGTATCAATACGCTGCTTAGTGAATTTTATATCGGTCTTGATATTAAGGTTGTAGATTTCAAATTAGAGTTTGGTAGAGATAAAGATGGAAATATTATCCTTATTGATGAATTAAGTCCTGATAACTTTAGGCTTTGGGATGCGAATACAGATGAAAAACTAGACAAAGACAGATTTAGACAAGGACTTGGTGGTCTTACAGAAGCATACAAAAAAGTACTTGACAGAATTAAAAACAGATAAGGGATAAACGAATGACAGCAGTAGTAAACATATTTTTAAAAGATGGGGTATTAGACCCTCAAGGAAAAGCAGCACACCACGCACTTGATTCTTTAGGCTTTGCAGGAGTGGATGATGTGCGTATTGGTAAACAAATTATTATTAAGCTTGATACAGATGATAAAGTGAAGGCTGAAGCTGAAGCCAAAGAGATGTGTGAAACACTACTGGCGAATACTGTCATCGAAGACTACACAATAGAGATTAACTAATATGAAAGTAGCTGTATTAAGATTTCCGGGAACAAACTGTGAGTTCGACACACAGTATGCTTTTGAAAAGTTAGGTTATACGACTGAACTTATATGGCATGAAGAAGATACCCTTCCATCAGATATTGACCTTGTAGTAGTACCTGGCGGATTTTCTTATGGCGATTATTTACGTTCTGGTTCTATCGCAAGATTCTCACCTATTATGAAAACGGTTATCCAGTTTGCACATAATGGTGGGAAAGTACTTGGTATTTGTAATGGTTTTCAAATCCTTACCGAAGCAGGTCTCCTACCTGGCGCACTCAAACGTAACAACAATCTACATTTTATCTCTAAGCATCAAAACCTTTGTGTTATCAACAATGACAATGCATTTTTGAATCAATGTGAAAAAGGTGAAGTCCTCAATATTCCTATTGCGCATGCTGATGGAAATTATTATATTGATGAGGAAGACTTCAAACAGATAGAAGCCAATGGTCAAATACTTCTTCGTTATTGTGATACACAAGGTAATCCAGTTGTAGTAAATGGATCAGTTACATCCATCGCAGGTGTTTGTAATGAAGCTAAAAATGTCTTTGGTCTTATGCCACACCCTGAACGTGCTTTAGAGGTTATCTTAGGCTCAGTTGATGGCATACGTATGTTAAAAGGCTTTAGTGCCTAATGTCAATACTTCGGTCTGTATGGTTTTGTGTAGTATTGGTCCTTACTTTTACTAGCTATCTAAGTGCACAGAGTGAATATGAATATAGCTATATGCCTAAAAAAGTATATGAAAACCAACTTTTTCCTGTCACAGTTGTCGGTGTTGACAGTAGCGATGAAAACCCTACTTTAGTGTTTGATAGTTCCAGCCCTACTCAACCCTTATTTGAAATTCCTTTACAAGTTAAAAATGGTAATGATACTTTCTATACCTACTATTTTAAAGCTGGAAAATCAGATGTACGTATCCCAATACTTTTTATATCATCTGATACACATGAACTCTCTTTAGATAAACATTACATATCACTTGCCACATTGAAACCACAAAAAGACTTTTCAGGTGTTTTGGCTGCTGATATGAAAATAAAAAATTATCAAGTTTCAAATTTTGATGAAAGTAGCCATATGGTTACACTGTCTATTGAGGCATATGAAGCTAATATTGAAGATATGAGTTTAAAAAATATTAATGAATATGGAATAGAAGATATAAAACGTGATAACGCAAAAGTAATAGCTGAATTTTATGCTGTTCTACCACGTGATCAAAAAGAACTAACATTTACATATTTCAATACGATTAAACAACGTTATATCCCTATTAGTGTCTCTGTAGAAGTAGCCAATGCCTCTGTAACAACACAGTCAGACCTTAACCCAAAAGTGGATGCATTTAAAAGACTTAAACGATATACTCTGATTACATTCGCTATCTTCTTTTTATTGATGTTTATATGGAAAAGGGATTTTTTGTATCTTGTTCTGGGTGTTATTTCGATCATAACACTTCTAACATTTTATATACCTCATAAAAAAATATGCGTAAAACAAGGTGCACCACTGTATATTATACCTACCACTATAAGCACTATTGGTACGAGGATTGAGAAAGAATTAGATACGATGTTGTTGGCTGAACACGGAGAGTATAAAAAAGTAGAATATAAAAAAGGAATCATAGGATGGATCAAAAATGAAGATCTTTGCGACGATTAGATTTTACTGGGGTGCTTTTATCATCTCTTTTAATACGGCTGTTTTTATGATACCTGCACTGATGCTATTTGGAAAATACAAGAGTACAATTGTCCACCACATTAACAGTCTGACACTCTTTATGATGGGTGGAAAGTTGGCCAGGACAGGTACTATGGATACGGATGCAGATATGTATGTGATGAATCATCAAGGTATCGTCGATATCATTGGACTGGAAGCTTTACAAAATAATCATGTACGTTGGGTAGCAAAAAAAGAACTTTTTGATGCATTGTGGTTTGGTAATCTTTTACGTCATGGAGAGATGATTTCGCTAGACCGGGCCAATAAAGCAGGACTCATTAAGCTTATTAAAGATGTGAAAATATCTAAAGAAAGTTTACATCGTCCTGTTGCTATTTTTCCTGAGGGAACTAGAACAGACAAACAAACATTGCTTCCTTTTAAACAAGGTACAAAAATCATAGCGAATAGATTGGGTTTAAAGGTTCAACCCATTGTGATTACAGGTAGTAAATGGGTACTTAATGAGCATGATAAAACGGCACATTCAGGTACAGTACATTATAAATTTTTAGCAACTATAAATATTGAAAATACGGATGAAAAGTGGTTTGAAGTTTTACGTGAAGACATGCAAAAGGCGATAGATGACGAGCTCTCTAACCATTCTCGCAGTCGCTAGCGGTGGTGCAATTGGTGCAACACTGAGACTACTTATCAATACTGCGGTCAATAAAAACTTTATCCATGCTCTGCCTTTAGGAACATTGGTGGTAAATCTAATAGGTTCTTTGTTGATAGGTATGCTGTTTGCCTATTTTCATTTTAACACAACGCTCTCCCCTCACCTTAAAACTTTTATGGTGACAGGGATATTGGGAGCACTCACAACTTACTCCACATTTGCTATAGAAAGTTTCTTTTTACTCGAAGCCGGTCATTATGGACAGGCATTTGCAAATATGGCACTTAGTCTTTTTGGAACCATTTTGTTTGCTGGTATTGGGTACACTATGGTCTTACATCTTACAAAATAGGAAAAACATTGTTAACACTTAATATGGAAATCGAAAAACACATCAACAAATTAGTAAACCCACTCAAAGAAGAAGATGCATTACATGAAGCATTAAAATTAAAACTCACTAAAAAAGAATTAAAATTGCTTAAAGCATGGGCGGCAGGAACAGATATGGAAGCGATACAGTCACAATTAAGTCTTGATGAAGAACGATATGCTGAACTTTCAAGTAAACTTATTAAAAAACTTAATCAGGAAAAGACAAAACAGGCAATCTGTAACTAGTAACTTTAAAGTTTCTGAAGTTTTTTTGTCCTATGATATAATTAATGAATAATTTAAAAGGACTACTATGAGTGAAAAAAAGAAAATAAGAAAATAAGAAAATATATTAAAAAATAAATGGATAATATGCTGAAAAAAGAGTTAAAGCAAGAAATTAAAAAGCATATTAAAGACTATAAGAAAAAAGAAAAAGCCGAGCAAAAAAAGAATACTAAAAAGAAAAAGAACGCTAAGAAGAAATAATTTAATTATCTCTTCTTTCTTGACTCCAGTTTACTAATAAGTTGTATAGTTTCTAAAACAGTATCTGGGTTAAGGCTTATGGAGTCTATCCCCATATCTACAAGTGCTTCTGCCATTTCAGGGTAATCAGAAGGTCCCTGCCCGCATATACTACTATGGCGATGGTTGCGTTTTGCACCCTCAACTGCCATTTCTATCATTTTCATAACGCCTGGGTCACGTTCATCATAATCAAAAGCAACAATTTCAGAATCCCTGTCCACACCAAGTGTGAGCTGTGTCAAATCATTTGAACCTATACTGATACCATCAAAATATTTACAAAATTCATCGATGAGTATCACATTATTTGGTATCTCACACATGACATAGACTTTTAAGCCATTTTCTCCTTGCTTCAAACCATACTTTTCCATGACTTCAAGTACTTTTTTACCTTCATCCACTCTGCGACAAAAAGGTATCATCAAAATTACATTATCAAATCCCATTTCATCTCTTACACGCTTCATGGCTGCACACTCTAGGGCGAATGCTTCCTCATAGGCAGGATGTGTATAACGTGATGCACCACGAAAACCTATCATAGGATTGGGTTCATCTTTCTCAAAAAATGCTCCACCTATAAGCGTGGCATATTCATTGCTTTTAAAGTCACTCATTCTTACAATGCAAGGTTTGGGATACACTGCTGAAGCAATACTTGCCACACCTTCTGAAAGTGTATACATAAAAAAACTTTTGGCACTTTTATGTCCAAATATCAGTTTACTTATTTTATCTTGAGTTAGAGTATCGAGTTTCTCAGGATGTAGTAGTGCCATGGGATGTGCTTTGATAGATGTATTAATAATAAATTCCATACGTGCAAGACCTATGCCGTCTACAGGAAGTGATGCAAGAGAAAATGCAAGGTCAGGATTACCGAGGTTCATCATGATTTGTGTTTTTGTACTTGGCATACTACTAAGGTTCGTTTCTATAATTTCAAAATCAAGTAATCCTTCGTATACTAAGCCTGTTTCACCCTCAGAACAACTCACTGTCACCTCACGTGAATCCCTTAAAATGTTCGTAGCATTTTTTGCACCAACAATAGCAGGTATTCCTAGTTCTCTAGAGACAATTGCAGCATGGCAGGTTCTTCCACCACTGTCTGTTACTATAGCAGAAGCCATTTTCATGATAGGTTCCCAATCAGGGTTGGTAGTCGTTGCAACCAGTACGTCACCTGTTTGAAACTCGTTCAATTTACTTATATCTGTAATTTTACGTATTTTTCCAGAACCTATTTTGGTTCCAACAGCCCGACCTTCCAGCAATATTTTACTATGTTGAAGCAAAGTATACATTTTTAAAATATTGCCTTCTTTTCTGGATTCTACAGTTTCAGGGCGAGCTTGAACAATGTAAAGTTTCCCATCTAACCCGTCTTTGGCCCATTCCATGTCCATAGGTTTTGCATATCCTGCTTGTTGAGAGTAATGTTCTTCTATTTTTATAGCATAGTCAGCCAACTCTAAAACATCTTTATCGGTAATAGAAAACTTTTTTTGCATTTCTAAAGGTGTAGGTATATTTTTTGTATACTCTATATCTGTAGTCACAGTATCTGAAAAAACCATTGTAAGCGCTTTGTCTCCAAGCCTTCGTTTAAGTACTGAACGGTAGCCTTTTTTAAAAGTTGGTTTATGAACGTAAAAACTGTCTGGTGCAATACTCCCCTGTACAATGTTTTCACCCAAGCCATAAGCAGCATTGATAAATACAACATCTTTAAATCCTGTCTCCGAATCAATGGAAAACATTACCCCGCTTTGCCCAATGTCGCTTCTTACCATTTTCATCACAACAACACTGACATGTACTTTTAAGTAATCAAAACCATGATCATATTTATAATGCAAAGAACGATCTGTAAAATTAGAAGCTAAACATCGTTTATACGTGTCCAGTAATGCCTCCAGGTCAGATATGTTGAGATAACTGTCATTTTGCCCTGCAAATGAAGCTTCAGGTGAATCTTCCGCAGTCGCAGAACTGCGTACTGCAAAAGTAACTTTGTTACCATATTCGTATTTAAGTGCTTCATAGGCAATGTGGACTTCAGAAATCAGGTCGTCGGGTAATGTACAGTTTTGAATGATACTTCTACAGTTTTTACCCCTTTGCTGTAACTGTGTCACATCATCTGGGTTTAAGGAGTCAAGTTCTTTATGCAATGATCCCCAGACTTCATTACTGTCTAAGATATAACGGTAAGCCTCAGCAGTTATTGCAAAGCCATTGGGTATGCGTATGCCTTTATGGGTAAGCTTTTGGTACATTTCGCCCAATGAAGCATTTTTGCCACCGACAAGATCAACATCCTCAATACCTAATTCATTAAACCACTTGATATACTTAGACATTTTATATCCTTTCATTTATTTTACATTTAAATTCGGGGTTAATACTTTCTTTTGTTAAATTTCACTGTATTTGTTAACTTGATATGTGAAAGTCTGAAGGTTGCTACTTAAACCATCTTTGTACATACCAGCTTTTTGACAAAGATGTGAGAAAAAAATGTAAAATGTAGGCAACTCTTTCCAGACCTGTGGTAAAGGTGTAGCTTGATAACTACAATGCTTCAAGATGACACCATCAACACCAATACGTATTTTTGATTTTAACATTTCAAGAGAATTATAAATAATCTTTTTTGGTTGTATTAATATAGATACTTATATTTTTATATCCTCAAATTCTTTTACACTTAAAGAAGGAAACCTTGGGTCATTCATAGCTGCACCTTTAGTGTTTTGCATGACATCTATATATAATTTACGATGTGAAATGAGAGAACCTATACATCCTCTTAATTTACCATTATCGATGGTGATGGTAATAAATGAAGCAGCATCGTATTCAAGCCAAGGATTTTATTTTATTACGTCGAAAAGTTTAAAAAAATAGAGAATATTTTTCTCATTCATGGAGAAAGAGATAAGCAGGAAAATTTCCAAACAGGGATTGAAAAACGTTTGCATAAAAAATCACATATCGATAAATACGGGGAAAAAATTGGTATATCAAATTTTTTATTATGCTACATAAACTAAAACATCTGTTTTGACTTTTCTTAGAATAGTTGAGCTTACACTCCCTAACAATAATGATGCAAAACCTTCAATACTTCTAGAACCCACTACGGTTAAGTCATAAGATGCATTTTTGATATAATTTAGTAATGCTTTTTTACTTTCAAAGTCACTATCAAGATTTTTACCTTTATGAAGAGAAAGATCTTTGATAAGTTTTTTCATGCTCGCTTCTGCATTTTCTTTTGACAATTCATTGTATTGGGGTAAATCATAACCTACAGATATGTGCATATCATACATATAATATATCATTTCAATACTATGTACCGCACATATTTCTGCTTTCGGAAAAATATTTTGAGCGAATTTAATTCCCTGAATTGATTGTGATTGGAAGTCTGTGGGTGCAACAATATTTTGATATGTCTTTTTCACATTGTTTTTGACTACAAGGACAGGTAGTTTACTTTGATGTATTATTTTTTCTGCACTTGTACCCAAAACTTTTTTTTGTTTTTTTGTATTCGCTCCAATCACCAATATATCAGCTTTAAGTAAATTAGCTTCATGAAGTAAAGTGTCTACAACACTTCCCTCTTTTACAAAAATGGTACAAGGTATATCATTATTTTTGTTAAAATCTTTGAGTTTTTTAGTTATTTTCTTTTTTAATATCTGTGTATCAATCATAATTTCTTCACCTCCAAAATAACTTGGTAATGACAGCCAAGGCGTTTCAACAATATGCACAATATATAATTCGGAATTATTATTTTTTGCAATCATTAATGCTCTCTCAAGTGCAATATTTGATTTTGAAAAGATATCTATTCCTACTACAATTCTTTTTAATTTTTTTATCATCTTTCTACCTCTCTATACATAAAAAATCTTGTTTTTAGACTCTAATTAGATTATACTCATAAAATATTAATGCCTAAATATGAAATAAGGATCCAAAATGAAAAAAAAAGTGGATGTTGCTATAATCGGTGCAGGTTCAGCAGGCTTATATGCCCTTTCTCAAGTAAAAAAAGAGACTGATAATTTTATTCTTATTAATGATGGACCTTATGGAACAACCTGTGCTCGAGTTGGATGTATGCCATCAAAATCTCTTATACACATAGCTGAGTATTATTCTGACCGACATGATTTTGAGAAAAGTGGTATACGAAATGCAGATAAATTGGAAATATGTATCCCCGATGTGCTACAAAGAGTAAGAAAACACAGAGATATTCTTGTTAACTATAATATCAAAAAAAGTATTACTACTCTTGGAGATAAAGCATTATCGGGTAAAGCAGAATTTATAGATGTGAATACTCTTAAGGTAGGTGATGATGAGATACATGCTCAAAAGATTATTATTGCTACGGGTTCTACGCCAGTGTATGATATTGCTTGGAATGATTTTAGAGAATATATACTGACAACAGACGAACTCTTCGAACAAAAAGATCTTCCCCCTACGCTAGGTATACTAGGACTAGGTATTATAGGACTTGAAATAGGTCAGGCACTTTCAAAACTTGGTATAAAAGTGACTTGTGTACATTCGAAAGAGTTTATAGGCGGACTAAGTGATCCTGACATCAATAAAGTGATGGTTTCACTTTGCGAAAAAGAGTTCGAAATGTGGCGAGGTGGCGAGCGTGCAAGTCTAGAAAAAGTAGGTGATAAAATACAAATGACAAGTGGTAAACGTGAAGTACTTGTAGACAAAGTCTTAGTATCCATAGGAAGAAAACCAAACCTTAAAAGCTTAAAACTAGAAAATATTGGCATTACATTAGACAAAAAAGGTATGCCAAAGTTTAACCGACAAACGATGCAGATAGAAGATCTTCCTATTTATATAGCAGGAGATGTCAATGCAGATAGACCCCTACTTCATGAGGCTGCAGATGAAGGTCGTATAGCAGGGTATAATGTTGTAAATCAACAAAAATCTTTCAAAAGAAAGGTACCTTTAGCCATTGTATTCACTGATCCAAATATCGCTTTTGTAGGTAAAGAATATAAAGAGATTAAAGATGATGTGAGTGTCCTTATAGGAAGCTATGACTTTAGTAAACAAGCAAGAGCCATGCTGATGAATATCAATAAGGGTATAGCAAATCTTTATGTGCAAAAAAGTGACGGAAAAATATTGGGTGCACAAATAGCAGTACCTGGTGGAGAACATCTTGCACATCAAATTGCATGGGCAATAGAACAGGAACTGACTGTATATCAAATGATTGAGTTTCCATTTTATCATCCTACATTGGAAGAAGGCCTTTATGCTCTGTTACTAGACTGTATAAGAAAGCTTGAAAATAAAAAAGAAGGTATTTTAGAGATACCTTTTCTTTAAATATAAAGAAAGGGTGAAGTAGTATAAAAAATCACTTTACTTTCTGTCTATATAGTACTATATACTTTTCAAGTTCAACAAGAAACAGTGCAGAAGAAGCAACCAGTGTTATGTGAAACCATACTAAGAAAGAAATACCTGTTGTACCAAAAAGATGTTGCATAGGTGATAGATAGGTAAAACAAAGCTGTAGTATAATCAATATACCAATAGCGATTAATACATAGCGATTGCCTGTTATCCCATCCCAATTTAAAACAGAGTTTGTTATATAACGAGAATTAAATAAATAAAAAATTTCAAACATTATAAGTGTATTTACAGCCACAGTTCTAGCATACTCAATACTCGTACCTTGTGACATCTCCCACATAAAAAGTCCAAATGTGCCACCCATCAATATGATAGAGACATAGGCAACACGCCAGATGAGATATGTTGTGAGTATAGGTTCTTTCTCTTCACGAGGACATCTACTCATAATATTTTTTTCAGAGGGTTCAAATGCTAAGGACAGGGCTAAAGTCACAGCAGTTACCATATTTACCCAAAGTATTTGTACAGGTGTCAACGGCATTTGTTCAAAACCAAATGCAATAGCAGCAAGAATAATTAATGCTTCTCCACCATTTGTTGGGAGAATAAATAAAATTGCTTTTTTAATATTATCGTAGACAGTACGACCTTCTTCAACAGCATGAGTAATAGAAGCAAAATTATCATCTACCAAAACCATTTCTGCGGCTTCTTTCGCGGCCTCTGTTCCATTATGACCCATAGCCGTACCGACGTCAGCACGCTTTAAAGCTGGAGCATCATTCACGCCATCACCTGTCATAGCAACAATCAGACCATGTTTTTGCAATTGCTTTACCAAGCGCAGTTTATGCTCAGGGTTTACCCGAGCATAAATATCAATATCTAAGACACAATCTTGTAACTCAGTATCACTCATTGACTCTAATTCTATACCGGTCAATACATCTTTTGTATTATTAAGTTTTAACCTTTTTGCAATTGCACGTGCTGTCAGACCATGATCTCCTGTAATCATTTTAACACTAATCCCTGCTTTATGACATACAGAAATAGCATCTATTGCTTCTTCCCTAGGAGGATCAATTAAACCCAAGATACCTAAAATAGTTAAGTCACTTGTAACATCATCAAATTCAAGTTTCATCTGTTGACTATTTGTTCGTTTATAGGCAATAGCCAATATACGTTGACCCTTTTCAGCCAACTTTTCTATAGAATTTTTCCAGTAATCTTTATCTAAAGGTTGTGTCGTATCATTGAGATCTTCTTGGGATATACACATCTCTAAAATCTGTTCAGGAGCACCTTTAATAAAGATATAATTTTCAGAAGATTGATTATGATGAAGTGTTGCCATAAACCGGTGTTCTGATTCAAAGGGAATAAAATCTGTACGTGGATAAAGTTCTGTTTCTGTATCTATATGTAGCCCCATCTTTAAAGCAGCTATAAGTAGTGCGCCTTCCATGGGGTCACCATGTACAGACCATTCAGAATTTTTCTCATCTATTTTAGCATCATTACAAAGTATTAGCGCTCTACTTAATTTTTCTAAAAGTATATTTTCTTCTATCGTAATGTCATTTTTAGCTAAAGTTATTTTACCATGAGGATTATATCCAGTACCACTAAGTTCATAGGTATTGGTCATAGTTGTAATTGCACGAACAGTCATTTCATTACGTGTCAGAGTACCTGTTTTATCTGAGCAAATAACAGAAACCGCACCTAATGTTTCAACTGCAGGTAACTTTCTGATTATCGCATTACGACTTGCCATGCGTTGTACACCAAGAGCCAGTGTTATAGTCATAATAGCGGGTAATCCCTCGGGAATTGCAGCAACAGCTAAGCTTACTGCTACAAGGAACATTTCAGAAGCGGTATATTCCCTAATCAATATGCCAAAAATAAAAGTTATAATAGCTACAATGAGTATGGCAAATGTAAGCCAACGTCCAAATTGAGCCATTTGGCGCAATAACGGGGTTGTCACAGATTCCACTTCTGAGACAAGTGTGCTGATACGACCTATTTCTGTATTTGCCCCCGTTGCAGTCACAATTCCGCTGCCTTTACCATGTGTAACAATCGTACCGGAATATGCCATACATTGTCGATCACCTATCACGCTCTCTTGTGGCACAGAATCTATATACTTTTCAACAGCTATGGATTCACCCGTAAGTGCAGACTCCTGAACCTGAAGACCTTTTACATGAAATAATCTTAAATCTGCTGGAATTTTATCTCCTGATTGTAAGAGAACAATATCTCCAGGTATCAATTCTTGAGCATCTATTTTTTTGTGTCGAGAATCACGGATTACAGTAGCATGCAAAGAGAGCATATGTTGTATCTCTTTTAAAGCATTTTCAGCTTTTCCTTCTTGTATAAAGCCTATAACTGCATTAAGAATAATGACAGCAAAAATAACTCCTGAGTCAATTAAGTGACCCAACATGGCTGTAATTATTGAGGCTGCGAGTAATACATATATTAAGATATTATGGAATTGATATATAAAACGAATAAAGAGATTGTGATTTTGTATCTCTGGAAGCTTATTTAAGCCATAATTTTTTGTCTTGACTTTACCTCTGTTTCTGAAAGACCACCCTCTTTTGTCTTAAGGAAGTTAAAAACTGATTCTATTTTCTCATTATGCCATTTTTTTAATTTTAAATCTTCATGATCTTTCATTTTTAAGACCTTTCATTTTTTTCTGACAAGTGATTAGTATAATAATTTACGACTTTCTATAAATTTTTATTATGCTATTGATTATACTAAATCTAACAAATCGGGGTCAATGTAATACTTCTTAAAAGCCACATCTTCTATCTTTTTATGTTTAAATCTACAATCACTGTAACATATTACAGAGCACTCTTTTCCGTCTAGCAAACCGTCTATGGCATGTGTAACAAATTTAAAAGCCATAAGTCTGTCATGTACACTTGTATTTCCACCTCGTTGAATATGACCCAATACTGTGATGCGGGACTCTACACCAAGTTCTTCTTCAAACCACTTAGAAACTTCTTCTGATTTGTCTAACGCTTCAGAAACAACTGCGATAAAATAATTTCTACCTTTATTTATCTGTTTTTTAAAAGATGCTTTATGGTGGTCTAGTTGATAGGGTATCTCTGGTATTAAACACATCTCAGCGCCTGAAGTGATGGCTGAGACTAAAGCAAGATAGCCACACTCTCTTCCCATAGTCTCTACAACAAAAGCACGCTCAAATGAAGAGGCAGTATCGCGAATGGCATCTATAGCATACTTTATGACATTGAGTGCAGTATCAACACCTAGACAGTATTGGGTACCTGCGATGTCATTGTCTATAGTAGCAGGAATACCGGAAAATGATATGTTGTTACACTCATTGGAGAGTTTTTGCATTCCTTTAAAGGAACCGTCTCCACCAAGAACAATAAGATATGAAATATTATGTGATTTTAAATTCTTAATGGCCTGTATTCGATAGTGCTTTTCAAGAAATCGTTTTGAGCGTGATGTTTGTATCTTGGTTCCACCTTTTGAGATAATACCTGCTACATCACTGTATTTGGCTTTGATTATATTGTTGTCTATGAGCCCTTCATATCCATTTTGCACAAAATACGGCGTAAGGCCTTTGGCTATACTATATTCGACAAACCGTTTGAGTGCCGCATTCATACCTGATACATCACCACCTGAGCATACGATAGCTATATTCTTCATATCTTTCCTCTTTAGAGTTTGTATAAAAATTATAACATTATATTGCACACTGTATAAAAGATAAAAAAATATGTATAATATTTATAAGGAGATTGATAATGAAAAAAGAGTCTAAACAAAATTCTAAAACCTTAGAACATATTAAAACGATTATTGATGCTCCTGCTTTTAAAGTTGCAGAAGATGATAAAATATTTTTATATTCTGATGATGCCCGAGGAGTAAGACTCCAACTTGACTATCTTAAAGCCGAAGTTAAAATGCGTGAACAAGGTATACAGCACACCGTTGTTGTTTTTGGAAGTGCCCGTATTGTAGAATTTGATGAAGCTATTAAAAATTTAAAAAAAGCGGAAAAAAAGCTGGAGGGGTCTCCGCAGAATCCCTTATATTTAAAAGGACTTAAAAAAGCAGAAAGTTTGCTGCATAAAAGTATATATTATGATGAAGCACGTAAATTTGGTAAATTGGTAGGAAAAAGTGGTGAAAGTCCAAGTGACTGTCATGTTACACTTATGACAGGTGGAGGTCCAGGTATCATGGAAGCTGCGAACCGCGGTGCTATGGATGTCGGTGCAAAATCTATAGGTCTCAATATAGAACTAGCCCATGAACAATTTCCAAATCCATACATTACACCAGAGCTTTGTTTTCAATTTCGTTATTTTGCTATACGTAAACTACATTTTATGCAAAGGGCGAAAGCTTTGGTTATTTTTCCTGGTGGTTTTGGAACACTGGATGAACTTTTTGATATTTTGACCCTCATACAAACAAATAAAAGTCCGGCAATCCCTATCATACTACTTGGAAAAAAGTATTGGGAGAATGTCATTAATTTTGAGTTCTTAGAGGAAGAAGATGTTATTGAAACAAATGATCTTGATATTTTGACTTATGTTGATACCTCAGAGGAAGCATGGGAAAACATACTCCATTGGCATGAAAAAAACAAAACACCCCTTTTTTGTAGTGCTTGTTAATATCAAATAGATATGGTATTATCGAAAAAAAATATATACCAAGGTTCTAGATTGTTTTTATGGCAAAGCCCTATTTTGAAAAGAAAGATAGTTGCAGCGGTTCGAGCTGTTGTTCATAACTCTATAGAAACATAAAGGTAAAATATGGGACACGACCATAGTCATGAAGTAAAAAATTATAATAAAGCTTTCTCAATAGGAATAACACTTAATATTATCTTCGTCATTATAGAGGCTGCTTATGGGGTAATGGCTGATTCGTTGGCACTTATTGCAGATGCTGGGCATAATCTAAGTGATGTAGTAAGTCTTATCTTGGCTTGGGGTGCTTTTTACTTAGCAAAGAAGGATCCATCATTAAAACGCACTTATGGGCTTAAAAAAGTAACTATTTTAGCCTCACTAACCTCTTCTATCTTACTTCTTATTGCACTTGGTGCTATAGCTTGGGAGGCAATAGGACGTTTTGCAGACCCACAACCTGTTGATGGATTAATTGTCATCATTGTGGCAGGTATAGGAGTAGTTATTAACACTATTACAGCCTTGCTATTTATGGATGGTCAAAAAGATGACTTGAATATTAGAGGAGCATACTTACATATGGCAGCAGATGCCGGTGTATCATTGGGTGTTGTTATTGCGGGTATCGTCATTATGTATACAGGTTGGCTTTGGTTAGATCCTGTACTTAGTTTACTTATTGTCTTAGTCATTCTTCTAGGTACTTGGGGACTTTTCCGTGATTCTGTGAATTTAGCAATGGATGCAGTACCTAAGGATATAGATATGGAAGAAATTAAAGAGTATCTTTTAAATCTTCCAAATATTAAAGAAATACATGCTTTACATGTGTGGGCACTTAGTACTACAGAAATTGCTTTTAGTGTCCATCTAGTCAGTAACAATAAAAAGATAGACAATGAATTTTTAGATGAAGTTCAAGGTTTTTTACATGATAACTACAAAATAGAGCATATTACTATACAGATGGAACATGCTATAGATAGTTATGTATGTGATTTGAATAAAGTAACTTTTAGACGATAACTTTACTTATTTAATATAATAGGCTACACTTACGCAAATTATAAAAGGCAATGTATTGAAAAAAGGTTTGATATACTTTATATTGTTATGTGCACTTTTTTTTAATATTGCTCATGCTTCTATCATCGCTGTAGGAGATGAGTGCCATCATGAATCTGTACATGAATATGTATTAGAACAAAGTAATACAGCTGAGTGTGGTGATTTATGTGATATACATCATTTCTTCCATTTTATGGCAATCTTAGATACACCTTTACTTAGCGCAGATAGATTAATGAGTAAAACAAAACTTATACATAAAGTAGTATGTTATACCCCTCCATTTCAAGAGACAAACATTAAACCCCCTATAGCTTAAAACGCGTCACCACACCCTAGCTCTCTATAGAGCACAAATCTACAATATTAAATTACAGGAATCCGTATGAAAAAAATATTTATATTTTTTTTGGGCTTATCTATAACTGCTTTTGGAATGAGTTATGAACAGTTCAAAAAATATACACAAAAAAATGCGAAAGTACTTCAAAGTCAAGCACTTTCGATACAAACAATACAAGAAAAAAACAAAATACTTCTACGCTCAAAAAACCCCATGCTAGGGCTTGAAGCATCGCGTTTTAACCCAGATACTTTAAATTCAAGTTTTCAGTATGCTGCCAGTATTACTCAAAATATACGTACATTTAACTACTATGGTGGATTGGAAGATCAGGCAAATGCAAATACATTACTTCAGCAAGCTTACGTAAAAGATGGAAAAGCAGGATATATACGAACACTTGAAGTACTTTATACTGAATATGTGTATCAAAGTAAGTTACTTTTACTTTTAAAAGAGGAATATAAACTCTCTACCAAAGTTACAAGTATAGTAGAAGAACGTTATGAAAGTGGCTCTGAAAACAAGATATCTTATTTGCAGGCGAAAACGAACACCATCTCACTTAAGTCACAAATGTTTACAACAAAACAACAAATGAACAGTTTATATTATCAACTTTTAGCCATTGCAGGATTGACAAAAAAAGTTAGTTTAGTAAAAAGTTTTATCTATCCTGTCTCTTCTATGGTTAAAAGTAGTAGTAAAAGTAATTCAAAACAACAGATACTTGCAGCCAAAGCAAAAATTTTGGATAGTCAAATTCGTATGAATGAGAGCAGTATCAACAGTTATAGTGTGTATAGCAGTATAGAGAATGAGCCAGATCAGTCTATTATCAGACTGGGTGTTTCAATCCCTCTTCCTATTTTTAATGACAAATCAGAAGAGAAGATGTTGGCAAAATTACAAAAACAACAGCTCTTACTTGATAATGAACAATTGTCTATAGATCTTTATACACAAAAACAGATGATAAAAGTATCTCTTAAAGAGCTAAACAATCAATACTACAGCCTCAAAACTCTTAAAAAAGAGCAGCAATTACTTAATGATTTACTTCAAGAGGGCTACAGAATAGCACAGGGTTCGATATTTGTGATGATGAATACTAAAAATAAACTCATACAAACACGAAAAACATTGCTACAAACACAAAAAATGATTAACAATCAAAAAATAGAATTACGTTTCATTCAAGGAGACTACAATGACTAAATATTTACTTTTACTTTTACCCCTTTTGGGCTTCTCTTCTGCTATAAAGATGGAACATGCAGAACTTAAACCATTAGGTAAGATTATCAAAACAAACGCTCAAATTACACAACTCTCAGACCAAAAACAAACCATTGTTTCACGTCTCTCTGGACATTTGGAAGCCTATTATGTAAAACCTGGACAACATGTTTCTAAAGATGATAAAGTTGTACTCATAGAGTCCATAGAACTTTCAAAAATGACTGCAGAATATTTAGCACTGGTTAAACAACTAAAAGCTGCCAAAACACAGAAAAATACAGCAAAGACTTTACATAAAAAAGGTATAGCTTCACAAAATGATGTGAGTAATGCCATTATTGCTTTAGAAAATATACGTAGTCAACTAAATACTTTGGCTTCACAGTTGAACTCTTTAGGCTTAAAGCCAAAATCACTTACAGCCGCAACAGATCAATTTATACTCTATGCTCATGCAGATGGAACTGTAGGTAACATCCTTGCACCATTGCATACAAATGTAGGTGCCCAGACACCTTTAGTTACATTGGTAAATCAAAATACTTACTATGCTACAGCGTATCTCTCAACCAAGCATGCATTGCATGTATCTAAAGATACAAAAGGTTATATCAATCTTTTAGGTAAAAGTTATGATGCCTCTTTTATGCAACTTTTACCAAACATTGACCCTGAGACACAGCGTGCTAAGGTACTTTTTCAAATAGAAAATAGTCCATCAAATCTTCTTTTAGGTGCATTTACAGAGATAGATATTTCTCTTGCTCCTACAAAAAATGTGGTTATGGTTAAAAAATCTGCCATCACACTTTACAAGGGAGAATGGGTTGTTTTTACAGAAAAAGAACATGAAGAGGCTGGACACCATGAAGAAAAGTCTGATCATGATCACGAAAAAGAAAAGTCAGAACATGATGAGCATGACCATGATGCGCACAAAGCCGAGAAAGGAAATGATAAAGATGAAGATACTCACGGTGAAGGTAAACACGATGAACATGAAGAAGAGGAAGCACCTTACGAAGCACAAGTGATTGAAATTATTGCCTATGTGGGTGACTATGTAGCAATTAAAGGTCTTAAAGTAGATGAAGAGTATGTGAGTGATGGAGTTTACTTTGTGAAGTCAATGCTGCTCAAGTCTTCTCTTGGCGAGCATGGTCACTAGGAGTATAATATGAATCGTTTTTTTAGTATACTCATTCAGTATAAATTTCTCGTGCTTGCTTTATTTATAGCTATCTCCGGATTTGGTTATAAAGCTTATAAAGATATACCTGTAGATGCTTTTCCAGATATCACGCCTAAACAAGTGGTTATCTATACAGAGAGCTCAGGTAACTCTGCAGAAGACATCGAAAAACTTATCACCTACCCTATAGAAGCTGCGATGTCTGGACTACCCGGTGTTAAAATGATACTCTCAAACTCTATCTTTGGATTATCCTATGTCTCTATATTTTTTGAAGATGAGTATGATACATACCTGCTTCGTCAGTTAGTGACTGAAAGACTGAATACAGTTGATATCCCTAAAGGATGGGGCGTACCTGTCATGGGTCCTAACACGACAGGTCTTGGGCAAGTACTTTGGTATGCACTCAAAGATGAAAATAAAAAATATACTCCAAGTGCGCTTCGCCAAATGCATGAGTATACAGTTACCCCGCTACTCAAGTCTGTAGATGGTGTAGAAGAGGTCATCTCTTGGGGAGGCTATGAGAAGCAATATGAAGTACTCATAGACTCTAAACGTCTACAAAATGTTGATGTAACTTACAATGAAATTATTCTAGCCTTAGAAAGATCCAATCAGTCTGTAGGTGGCCAATACTTAGAGTTTAACCGTGAACAGTATCTTATACGTGGAGCAGGACTCTATAAAGATATGGATGATATACGTAATACCGTAATAAGAACAAAAAATGCCAAAGCCGTAACGATTAACGACGTAGCAACAGTACAAGAGGGGAAAGCACCACGTTTTGGTGCAGTCTCAGTCGATGGTAAGGAACGAGTATTTGGTATGGTACTCCAGCGTTCAGGTACGAATGCTGCAAAGGTTGTCGAGCTTATTAAAGCTAAAATGCCTCTAGTGAATGCTTCACTCCCTAAAGGGGTAAGTTTAGACATTATTTATGACCGAACAGAAATCACGCATAAAGCAGTGAGTACCATGACCTCTGCCTTAACTACAGGGTCTATACTTGTAGCAATTGTCCTCTTTTTGTTTCTCTTTGAGTTACGTTCAGCATTTATCGTGATACTTTCGTTACCCGTATCTTTGCTTATCGCATTTTTACTTATGCAAGAGTATGGTATATCGGCTAACCTTATGTCTCTTTCCGGACTCGCCATAGCCATAGGAATGATAGTCGATGGTACCATCGTTGTGGTAGAAAACTCATTTAGATTACTGCAGGAAAATCCTGAAGCATCACGTTCTGAAGTTATCTCGGATGCTACAGCAGAAGTAGCAAAACCTGTACTCTTTGCCCTACTTATCATTGCTACAGTATTCATACCACTTCTTAGTCTTGAAGGACTTGCTGGAAAACTCTACACACCTATGGCACTAGACATTGTCTTTGTAATGCTTGGTTCTTTGGCTGTAGCTCTTTTACTTGTGCCTGTGCTTTCGTTTATGTTGCTTAAACCGGCTACAATGACCAGCCCACTCATGACTGCGATTAAGACTTTTTATACACCTATGCTTATTTTCTCACTGAAACATGCTAAAAAACTTGTGGCTGTGACTTTTTTAATATTTTTTCTTTTAGCAGGATTACTTAGTCAACAAGGTAGAGAGTTTATGCCTAAACTTAATGAAGAAACGATTATGTATCGAGTTATTGCCATTCCGGGGACGGCACTTACACAAAATGTAGAGAATGCCCAAGCCATAGAAAACTTTTTACTCAAAACTTACCCAGATGAAGTACTTTCTGTACTCTCCATGATAGGACGTAGTGAAAAAGGTGAGACAGCTCAAGCTAATTATATGGAAGTTCTCCTTACCCTAAACCCAGAATTTACTGAAATTCCTCGTTTAGATAAAGAGATGACAGCAAAACTAAAAGAGAAGTTTAACTACCTACAGTTCATTTCTACGCAACCTATAGCCATGCGTATAGAAGAGTTGCTAGAAGGTGTATCAGCTGAACTTGCCGTTAAAATATATGGTGAAGATCAGAAAGTTATGTCTGAGATAGCCACAGGTATTTCTGCTACAGTACAAGGCATTGAAGGACTTTCTCACGCAGAGGTAGAAACACAACTTGGACAAGCACAAATCAACATCAAACCAAACTATTTAGCACTCTCTCGTTATGGTTTGACGGTTGAAGATATAATGCAAGTCATTCGTTATGGCATAGGTGAGGAAGCAGTCACCCAAAAGATAGAAGGCGTCAAGCGTTTTGGGATTGTTGCTAAATTAGCAAATGCAAAACAAGATATAAATACACTAAAGTCTCTCATTCTACGCTCAAGCTCAGGAAAAGTGGTCTCACTAGATGAAGTATGTGATATAAGTACTATACAAGGTCCTGCATTCATTAAGCGTGCAAACTTGAGTCGTTATATGGTACTCTCTATGGAAGTTGAAGGACGTGACATTGCTACTTTTGTAGAAGAAGCAGATGAAAAAATACGTAAAAATGTAAAAATACCCGATGGTTACTACTTCACGTGGGCTGGTGATTTTAAAAATATGCAAGAGGCTACAGAAACACTTGTTATGATTATTCCTATTACACTGTTACTTATCTTGCTACTACTCTACACAGCATTTAACTCATTTAAAAAGGCATTCCTCATCTTACTGGGTGTTCCTTTAGGACTTATGGGGGGGATAGTCGCACTTTTGGTAGCAGATATCTACCTCTCAGTCTCAGCGATTGTTGGATTCATAGCCATCTTTGCCATTGCCATACTCAATGGCATAGTTTTGGTTTCATTTATAGATGAGTTGAGAAAAAAATTCCCTACAGTGAAAACCGTAGTTCTCGTAAAAGATGCTACGCTACTACGCCTTAGACCTGTACTGATGACAGCTTTTACCACGCTTTTTGGTATTTTGCCTCTACTCTTTGCAAGTGGCGTTGGTTCTGAGATTCAATACCCACTTTCAGTAGTAGTAACTGGTGGTATCATCTCCTCAACCATACTCACGCTCTTGGTTTTACCTGGCCTGTATGTTTTGTTTTTTAGCAAGAAGGAGTAAATTCAATATTTCAATGATAGTTACATTACACTTATGTAGCTACCATACAAGATTATATGATAATTGCACAGTACAGGGCATTATCTACATAGCACAAACTATCAAATATACAATGCTTATACCTGCTAAACTAACATAAAATATAAGGATTATATATGAAATCAAATATACAAACAACTGTCAAAAGCATTGCTCTACTGTACCTTTTTATAGCATTATGTGGAGGATTTGCATTTTTTGTGGGCTTTGAAGCTTTAGTCGTTTCAAATGATATACATGCAACAACAACCAACATTCTAAGCGATATCTTTACCTTTAGGTTAGGGATAGTAGCTGATGGCTTGCTCTTGTTAAGTGAGATTATCGTTACTGTACTTTTATATAAACTATTTAAACCTGTAAACAAAACACAGGCTCAAATAGCAGCTGCCGCACGTTTTGCGATGACGGCACTTATCGGTATAAATATTTTAAACAAACTTATAGTACTTGAATTACTAAGTGGAGCTAGTTACTTAACTCACTTCACACTCCAGCAACAAGAAGCCTTAGCTTATATATTTCTACAAGCCTATGGGTATGGATCACTCATTTGGGGACTATTCTTCGCATTGCATCTATTCATTATGTCACGACTCATCTGTACTTCAAACTTTGTACCAAAAATATTTGCTGCACTTTTTTTCTTTGCAAGTGCAGGATATTTTATAAATAGTATGGGATTATTCTTGCTACCACACTATGCAGATATATTAAATACTATTGTTTTACTAACCATTCCGGCTGAACTATCATTAGTATTTTGGTTTTTATTTAAAGGTATTAATCAAGATGCATGGGAAAAGGTAAATGCTAACTAGTTTTTTTTACTACAGGTAACACATAAAATGATTTGAAGGTGGGTTCCATAAAACTAACTACATCTTCAAAGTACTCGTAGTCATCACCAATACCTCGAGTATATTCACTATTTAGTAACCAATACCCATAAATATAGTCTATTGTTTTCTTAACCAAGTCACTATCTAAATCACTTTTGATACTAAAGATAGCTACTTGCGTTTTTGGTAAAATATACTGTACCATATCTTCAGGAATTTCACTTTTATTGACCACCTGTATACCTGCGATATAGTCTAATTTTTCTTCAGTAAAATTACCTGAAGGGCTTATGGTTAATCCAAAATAATTTTTCTCAACTTTATGTTTTAAATGTACTTGTTTTTCAAATAATGTCATCCACGACTTATATACAAAATCACAAGTATGTTGCGTTGTAACAAATGGCGAAGGTATATGTGTTTTTACCCCAACTAGTATACGTTCTGGTAGTGTAATAATAGTAGGTTCTTGGTTCATGCCATGGCTAATATGCTCTAATAAATCTTGTGTTAATAAAGGCTTTTCATTCAAAATAACTTTAGGTTTTACTTTCCGAAATTCTTTTGGTGAAAATGAGAAATAGGCTTTAAATGATCGGGTAAATGCTTCATGTGAACTAAACCCTACATCAAAAGCAATTTGGATAATTGTATCTTGGCTATTTAGCAATAACTTGGATGCCTTTGTAAGCCTACGACCTCGTATATAAGCACCTAAAGAATCACCCACAATACTTTTAAACATACGCTGAAAATGCCAAGGAGAAAGATGGAACTCTTTTGCAAGCAAAGCTATACTCACGTCAAATGCTACATCTTCCTCAATTTTATTTACGAGATTTTGAATTAACTCTATATAATTTTCCATTTTATTAAAACCTTATCTATGATGTTTAGCATTGGATTGTAGATATTGGTTAAAAATTTTTACACGTACTATAAAACTAAACTAATCCTATTTTAGCATAACTCCAAAATGATTCTATTTTGTTGGTATATGTGAGTAGAAGAAGAAATAAATATTTAACTCTACTAGATAAAAGATTTCTTTTAGTTGTTAACTATTTTTAGATACACTACACAAAATGTATAAAGGTACGGTGTTGAAAAAGAAACTCTTACAGTTTTTACTATTGTTTACACTCTTTTTTCATATAGTACATGATACTGTACTTGCAGAAGAAATGGATACTAGTACCTCCATACATACTTATGTACAAGAACAAATTTCATTTTCACAATCTAGCGATATTTGTGACTATCACCACATATTTCATTTTATGGCAATTATAGAAAAGACTTATTTATCTCTCTCAACTCCTACTCTCAAAAGTAAAGTACTTCATCAAAAGACTTTTTATACCCCTCCTTTTCAAAAAACAAGTATCAAACCCCCTATAGCTTAACCTTTATTTTTACACCCTAATACACTTAAAATTTTATAATAAAGGTTACATATGAAAATCCTATTTTGGATACTAATAGGTTTAAGTCTTAATTTTACCTATGCTTCAACACTTACGCTTCATAAACTACTGCTTTCTGCTGACGAGCATAATGTAATGTCAAAATCATTTGATCAACAAGCTTTAGCGATGAGAGCTCAAAGCCTATCTGATACATCCGATAACCCATTTGGACTTTATCTTGAAGGTAGCAGAGCCAGACCAAAATTTGGAACAGATGGATATGAATATGCCATAGGCATTTCAAAGAATATAAAACTTGGAAATATTCAAAGCCAAGAACGTACTATAGCCAATCTTCAAACAGAAGCTTCACGTATAGAGAGTGAAAAAGTTTTAATTGATTTTAGAAATGGATTAAAAAATCTCTATCATACACACTGTCTGGATGTACAAAACTATAGAAATATAAAACAAAGCTACAATGACTTGCTTATACTCTACAAAAAGAAAGAAAAAGCTTATAAATACCAAGAGGTTTCAAAAGTAGAACTTATGCAACTTGAAAATGAAAAAAACAGACTTCTTGCTCAAGTAAAAAAGATGAAAATGATGCAAGACATTTCTAAACAGAAGATTTTGATGCTTAGCCGTATAGGATACGGAAATAATACAAATCTTTCTTGTAAAGATGTCTATCCTATCCGTAGTAAAATAAAACTTGATCATTCTTTTTCACTTTCAAAAGAAGCCAAAGAAAAGCGTCTTCAGAGTGCTAAAAAGAGCTTAATACGTTACGACAATGCATTAGAGTCGGTTACTATTAATGGTCAGTACGGAAAAGAGTTGGATGTAGACAGATACACTATAGGTATATCTTTACCACTTAATTTCACCTCTGAACGTAATGAACATGCACGTGCTGCAGCTATGCATAAGGCATCTGCTATTGAATATGGATTTGAACAAGCAATGCTAGAAAAAACATCTTTACTGAAAGAATTTAAAGCGCAACTTTACAGTCAAGCCTTGATAATACAAAGTCTTTCAAAAAACTACAGGAATTACAAAAAAAAGTTATTACCACTTATCAAAAAAAGCTATAGTTTAGGTGAAACCTCTGTTATTGAGTACTTACTGAACCGTCAACAACTTTATACACTAAGCCAAGAACTTCATACACATAAAAAAGCATATTACAATACACTCTTTAGACTCTACAGTTTGAGTGAAAAAAAGGACTAAAACAATGAAAAAACATATTATGATGCTCAGTATACTCTTAACCTTTTCTCATTCTGGAGAGATTATATTGAGTGAAGAACAAGAAAAAAATTGGCAAATTACATTAGAAAAGCCTAAGCTCTTTGAGCAACTTCCTTTGGGTGATTTTGTAGCAGAAGTAGTGACCCCACCTACACTACTTCATACTATTTCACTTCCTTTTGAAGCCAATGTAAAAACCCTTAATGTTGCCCAGTATCAAATGGTACACAAGGGTGATATACTTGCAAACGTTACAGGAACAGAGTGGATAGCTATACAGCAAAAAGCCATTTCAGAAGCGATAGAGTTTAAACATCATTCTCATCTTACTGAACGTAAAAACATACTTTGTAAAGAAGAAATTATTCCTAAAAAGGAGTGTATTGCTGCCAATGCAGAACTTAGAACAGACAAGATAAGAGTAGTCGCCTCGAAGGCACTACTTAAGAGTTATGGAGCAAGTGATACCATGATAGATACACTTTTTAATCAACTTATACTTAGCCCTACTCTTGATGTAAAAAGTGATGTAGAAGGCAGAATTATTATTCTTCATGCATCACCAGGGAAAAGTACAACTGTAGGTGGTGCACTCTTTGTCATACAAAAAAAAGGTAAGCTCTGGCTGGAAACTAACATAGAAGCTAAGCGTACAAAAAATCTTAAAGAGGGGCAAGCTGTAACCATCAAAATGTATGGCAAAACTTTTGAGAGTAATATCTTACAAATTTCTCCAGTAATTAACCGAGAAAACCAAACCAGACAAGTCCGATTCATTATACCAAAAGAAGTAAATATCGTTGCAGGATTACGGGAGAATGCACACATTTCTATAACTTCAAAGAGTATGAAAGTGAGTAAAAATTCTGTTATAAAAGACGGGGAGCGACAAATTATTTTTGTTAAAAATAGCAAAGGCTATCTTGATGTTCCCATAGAAATTCTTGCAGAAGATAATGAAGCCTATTACATCAAAATAAACCCTCATATAAGTGGGACTATTGCAAGTTCCTCTGTGGCTATTTTAAAAAATATATTAGGTGAAAGTAATGAATAAAATTATAGGATTTGCCCTTGCACAAAGGTTATTTCTATCATTACTTGCTTTGGTTATACTTGGGTTTGGTATAAAAGCCTATCAAGAATTACCTGTGGATGCTTTTCCAGATATCTCACCTACTCAAGTTAAGATAATCATCAAGTCAAGTGGAATGACACCTGCGGAGATAGAATCTCGTATTGTTACACCTATAGAGATGAAAATGTTAGGTATCCCTCATGAAAAAATGATGCGGAGTATAGCGAAGTATGGGCTTTGTGATATTACCATTGACTTTGAAGATGGTACGGATATTTACTGGGCAAGACAGCAAGTCACTGAACGTCTTACTGATATTAGAGGAGAACTTCCAAAAAATATGGAGGGTGGACTTGCCCCTATTTCTACACCGCTTAGTGATATTTTGATGTTTACTATAGAATCAGATACTCTTTCTTTGGAAGAGAAACGTTCATTGCTTGATTGGATCATTTCACCTAAAATTCGTTCTGTATCCGGTGTTGCAGAAGTGAATGCACTTGGGGGGAAAGTCAAAACCTATGAAGTAATGCCTGATCTTAATAAGATGCGTGCGATGGGTGTCAGCTTAGAGGATATCTTTACTAGTTTAGAAAACAACAATCAAAATGATGGTGCAGGACGTGTCTCTCAAGGTGTAGAAAGCATCTTAGTACGGTCAGTGGGTAAACTCAATTCATTAGATGAAATAAAAGCGCTTCCAGTAACAAAACGTGGTGATAAAATCATCACTATTAGAGACATAGCTACTGTTAAATTTGGGTATTTGACACGTGCAGGCTTTGTAAGTAAAAATGGTAAAGGTGAAGCTGTGCAAGGATTGGTTCTTGGACTTAAAGGGAGTAATACTGAAAAAGTACTAGCACAGGTTAAAGTAGAGCTAGCTAAACTAGAGCCTATGCTCCCAGAAGGCACTAAAATAGATATATTTTATGATCGTTCAGACCTCGTAAACCTTGCTACAAGTACTGTTAAAAATGCACTTTATGAAGCCATAGTTCTCATCATGATAATATTACTTGTGATGCTTGGCAATTTAGCTTCTGCACTTTCAGTAGCACTTATCTTGCCTTTTGCACTTCTAATGAGTTTTATAGCTATGCAATATTTCGGACTCACAGCTAACCTAATGAGCTTAGGTGGACTTGCTATTGCCATAGGTATACTTGTCGATTCTGCTGTAGTGGTAGTGGAACATATTACAGCAGAATTGGGAAATGAAAAACACAAAAATGTAAATAAACTGCACATCATATATGAGGCAACAGTTGAGATGGCACCGTCTATCATCACGGGTGTTCTTATTATTATCATTGTTTTTATGCCATTACTTACACTTGAAGGACTTGAAGGAAAACTTTTTAGACCTGTGGCACTAAGTATTATTTTTGCACTTTTTTCATCGTTAGTACTAGCACTGACACTGATACCAGTGCTTAGTTCATTTATCCTGAGTAAAAGACCAGACAAAGAGTCATGGCTCATCAGGGTACTTACTAAAAGGTATAGACCTATCTTAGTTACCTGTATAAAACACTGGAAAACCACTATTACTGTTGTTCTCATACTTTTTGCTGCTTCACTCTTTATGGCATCTAAAACAGGAAAGTCATTTATGCCAACTATGGATGAGGGAAGTATTATTATAGGAGTAGAGATGTTGCCATCTATTTCACTTAAAGAAAGTTTGGCACTTAACCTCAAAGTACAACAAAAACTCATAGCATCTGTACCTGAAATTAAAGATATTATAGCCAGGACAGGAAGTGATGAACTAGGACTTGACCCAATGGGACTTAATGACACAGATACTTTCTTGGTACTCAAAGATAAAAGTCAGTGGAGAGAGCCTTCGAAAGAGTTTGTGATTAATGAAATACGTAAAGTATTTGATGAGTTTGTAGGAATAGAGTATGGGTTTACTCAACCTATAGAGATGAGAGTGTCTGAGATGCTCACAGGTGTACGGGGTGACTTGGCTATAGATATTTTTGGTAGTGACAATGATGAACTTGAAAAAATAGCCGTTACAATCAAAGATATATTAGAAATTATACCAGGTAGTTCAGATGTCTATAAAAAAGCCAACGAAGGTGTAGAGTATTTAGAACTGAGCTTTGATAAAAAAGCTATGGCATACCATGACATAGATCAACAAGAAATAAATGACTTTTTAAAAGTCATGGTTACAGGTGTACAGGTTGGGATTATACAAGAAGGTATGAGACGGATCAATCTTATGGTCAAAGGAGATGCAAGTCTACAAAACTCTATAAGTAAGTTAAAAAAACTTTATTATCCTCTGAAAAATGGGAAATTTGTCCCTTTAAGCACGCTTGTAAAATTTGTATCCAGTGCAGGACCAGTGCAGATAGTACATGAACATGGATATAGAAAAACTATTGTACAAACCAATGTAGAAGGACGTGATCTTGTTAGTTTTGTTGAAGAAGCTAAAGCCAAAATAGAAAAAGAGGTAAAACTTCCCGCAGGTTACTACCTCACATTTGGTGGAGAATTTGAAAATCAGCAACGTGCTGCAGATAGACTTGCTATCATTGTACCTTTAGCACTTTTGTTGGTCTTTATCTTATTATTTGTTTCGTTTGGTTCACTTAAACAAGCTATTATTGTGCTTATTAACGTGCCCTTGGCTCTCATTGGTGGGTTTATAGGATTATATGTTAGTGGTGAATATATGTCAGTTCCCGCTTCCGTAGGCTTCATCGCATTGCTTGGTATAGCTGTGCTTAATGGGGTGGTGTTGGTCAACTACTTCAACTATCTTGTAAAAAATGGTATTTCCATTAAAGAGGCTGTAATGGAGGGAGCAATTAAAAGACTAAGACCCGTACTTATGACAGCTAGTATCGCAGCTTTTGGACTCTTGCCTCTTCTTTTTGCCACAGGACCCGGTTCCGAGATACAACGGCCACTGGCTATTGTGGTAATAAATGGTCTTGTAAGTTCAACACTACTCACACTTATCATTCTTCCTATACTCTATCTAAAGTTCTCAAAAAAGAGTGATTTTGAAGAAGAAGAAATAGAGTAAAATATTTTTTCTTTTTCTTTTAGCCTACTTTTAGTTTAGCATGCTAAAGTAGGCTCATATACCCAAAGGAACAATATGGATTTAGATAAAAAAAATGAATATGGCATAAAAGTTGCTATGTTTATAGAAAACCCCAAATATATGGGGACGATTTCTAATGAAGAAGCAAAAGAGTTAGGTGCATCTGTATTTAGTTATACTTATGGAAGTGATGAAGTAGGCTACAAGTTGACATTACACTGGGCTATCGATACACATGAAGATACTATCAAATTAGCACGTTATAGTTATGAAGGTGTACTTTCAGGTATTGCTGTTAATCATATGTTAGCACTCATATCTACAAACAAAACGATGCCAGAGATGGAGAGCCTTACTTACTCTGCTTTGGAACGTTTACTGCGTGACAACCCTAGCATAGAGGCTTTACCTGCAAATGAAGCATATGCTGTCACTTTTGCACTCGAAGCTGTAAAAGTAGCCGTAAAAGAGTATATCAAGGCATCACTTAGCCATGAAGAATCAACGATACCTTGTGCTGAGAGTCCTATGAGTATTGCCGCCATTAAGTCTACTATAGCTGCACATAATATTCAAACACTACAAGATGCTGAAAACTATACAAAAATAAGTGTTGCAGAAGACAGTTGTCAACAAAACCTTTTACATTTAATGGAACTAAATAAGCAATCCGTAGCAGAACAAAAAGAAGCAGATGACGCTCTAAATGCTGTTCCTTTTAAAGATTTAAGTCCAGACCATAGAGTTATTGCTGTTGATACTGCCATTGACAATACCGTAAGAGAATTTCTCGTTATGGATGGTGGGGATATAGATGTACTTTCTGTAAAAGAAAATGGTGAGCAATATGAAGTCTATATCTCTTACCTTGGTGCATGTAGTAGCTGTTCAAGTTCTGGTACAGGAACACTTTTTGCTATAGAAAATGCCCTCAAAGACAAACTTGATCCAAACATAAGGGTTATACCAATTTAATCCATGTCTAGTCTCTAAACGAGAAGCTATGATAGTACGAGTTCGTGAATATTTTTTAAAAGAAAAGTTATTCTACAATTTGGAAATCTAAGCTTCTTCTACTCCTTTACTAAAAAGAAAACTCAAAAAATAAATGTACAATTAAACAAGCATATTCTTCTGGATTATGATACTACTATATCTATTTCTAAGAGAAAAAGATACACTTAGTAAATAAGGAGTCATGATGTATGAAAAAAAATACGAAGAGCTACTATTGTCGACATTGGCTGCAGATAGTTATTGTCTAGGTTCACACTGGGTTCATGATGCTAAAGAGTTAAAAAACTTAGATATTGACTGGGAAGCACTGAATCCACCACATGTAGCATGGCACGAAGGCAAAGAAAAAGGTGATTTCACTCATTATGGTGATCAAATTCTTATCTTAAATGATTTTTTAAAAGATAAGAACACTTTTAATGTGACTGATTACATGACTTACTGGAAAGAAAAAATGCAAACCTTTAAAGGTTACATTGATGGTTCTACAAAAGAAACACTTAGTAATTTAGACAATAACTTAAGCATCCCATGTGGATCAAACTCTGGAGACATGTCAGTTATTGGACGTATTGTTCCACTTTTAAAAGTTTCCCAAACTAGAGATCAATTTATGGAAAATACAAAACTATTGGCACAAGCTACACACAATAATGAAGACGTATTAGGAGCTATGCACTTTTTTTCTAAACTTTTACTTGAAGTACTTGATGGTGAGGGTATACAAGAGAGTATTTTAAAGCTAAAAGTACAAGCTCCACCAAAGATACAAGCATATATAGATGCAGGGTATAACTCTAAAGATAAAGAGACTCTTGAAGCCATAGCTGGTTTTGGTTCTGCCTGTCCTACGGAGGCTAGTTTCCCTAGTACTATGCATATTTTATTTAAGTACAACAACTTCAAGGAGGCTCTTATCCAAAATGCAAAAGCAGGAGGTGATAGTTCTGCACGTGCAATGGTTATCGCTTATCTTATGACAGCGAAAGATTCTATAGAGATTGTTCCTAAGCAATGGCTTGCCTTTAACAGACCATAAAAGAAGGGAAAGTAAATTAGTGCTATAGAGGATAAAAGTGGCATAAAAAAAGTTAACTTACAGACGGAAAATCAGAATTAATCATTATTTTATTCTTTGAATTATTATTCTCTTTTGTTCTATTTGATTCTGAAGTATTACTATCTATATTTTGAACAGTTTTCTGTATATTTATCTTCTTATTTAGATAAATAACAAGTTTTTTATTTTTATACTCAGCTTTCAAACTCCCCTCATCAGCATCTTTAGGTAAAGGTATACTTTTTTGATACATTTGCATAGAACTTGAAGAACTAAAGCTGTTAGCTGTTTTATTTTCATGTTTCTCTATGATTTTTGCTGTGATAGACATCATGGAATTTTTAGCATTTATATTGATTTTATTTTCTTTATTTTCAGGGATATTGGTAATAAATTCATAATATTTGCCTTTATCAACAAACTCTTGTGTTTGGTTTATCTTAGAGCCACTTAGGGGAATTAACAGTTTGGATGAGTGCTGTTGCATACGATTAAAGACTTGATCCATTTCCTTTTGCATCTGCATCATCTCTTTAAATATATTATTCTCAAAAGGGTCATTGGCTTGCAGTGAAAATGTAGAAACTAGAGGCAATATAATAAGAGATAGTTTTTTTCTAAACATGTTTTACTCCTATAATTGGTTTATACCAAATTATAAAAGGCAATGTTTAACGGTATTTAAATCGTGGTGTAAGATCATCCATTGAAAGTTCATTTACATTAGTTTTACCCATAACTGCAAGTAAGCCACGCACACCTAAAAGGAGTTGATGATGATAAAAAGCAATATGTTTAGACTTTTCAATTACGAGAAATCTACTTCTTTTGGATTCGTTCATGGTTGCAAGCCCTACAGGGCAGTCTCTCCCATTTGCTCCGGAACATTCCCTTGCACGTATACATCCTGCGGAAATCATAAATCCTCTAGCAATATTTATAAAATCTGCACCATGACAAAGTAGTTCAACCACATCATCTGGTGTAAGTACTTTTTCACTGGCTATGATTTTTATATGTTCTTTTAATTTATACTCTTCAAGTGATTTATTAACAAGGAGCAGCGCTTCTCTGATAGGTAGTCCTATCTTCGACATCATTTCCAATGGTGCAGTTGCAGAACCACCATCACCTCCATCAATCGTGATAAAATCAGCAATACTTTTACCTGCATCGAGTCTTTTTTTGAGTGCTTTAGTAAAAATTTCAAAGTTTTCAACTGAGGATATAACAATTTTAAAACCTACAGGTTTTTCAGATATTACTTGTAAATGTTCTATAAAATCAAACAAAGTTTCTGTATCAGTAGCATAAGGAAAACGGTTAGGACTGATAAGATCCTGATGCGCAGGGATACCCCTATAATAAGCAATATCATCGCTTACTTTAGTAGCAAGTAGTTTTCCTCCTGTTTGTTTTGCTCCTTGAGCCAACTTTATTTCAGTCATTTGACAAAAGCTCATGACCTTTTGATACCTCACGTCATCAAACTTACCTTGTTCATCTCTTACACCATAAAGTCCAGAACCCATTTGAAATGTTATATCAGGAACTCCAAATGGTACTTCTGTCGGAAACAGATCTAGTGACTTTTTCCAATCTATGCGAAAATAGACCAATTCACCTCTATCAAAGACGAAAGATCCTTTGTCTTTTTGACGTACTACCATACTTCTATAAAGTCTCTGTGAAATTTCTCTGTTTGTTAAAAAGTGTGTAATCCTATAAATTATCTTGGCAAACCAGCTCCCTTCTCTTGTTTCAATATATCTTTCATCACAGTCACATAAGTTCATCGTTGCAAGAAAATTCGATGTTAAACCACCTTCCCCCGTATTGATAGGAAAATGACCATTAAATGCACCTCTGGCAAATGCCCGTGTACCTTCTGGAGAGATAGAACCATCACTCATGGCAGAACGACCAATAATACTTCTAGTTTTATATGGTTTGAGTCTTTCTTTACCAAATAAAACAGAAAAGTCATTTTGCACTTCGTGTATCTCTTTAACAAAATTAGCATGTTTAAAAAGTGTTTTTTGATTACCATAGGGTTTGGCCAGCGCAAAAGAAAGATAAGGGTTTTCGCCATCAGAAACCTTATTTACCCATTCAACTTTTTCAAAAGAATCATAATAGATTTCATCTCCAAAATATTGACGCATTGGATTTCGTAACATATAAAAAAGGTAGCGCATACGCCCTACAAGTGGGTAATTTATAAGAAGTTGATCTTTTCTTTGAATAAATCTATCATAAATAGCAATAGAAATCAGTACAATAATAAGTAAAATGGTTAATACTTTAAATAATACACCCCAGTGTGCTACAAGAAGTGGAAAATGTAAAAATATACTTTCATTATTCATGAGTGCCATCCTTAAAAAATAAATAATCTAAACTGTACTTACCCGCCCCAAATGTTGCAAAAAGTAGTAAAAATGCTAAATAATACAGTGGAATTTCAAAACCATTATTGGCAACTGCAAAACCATGTTCCCAATGCACAAAAAAGACTGCACCAAACATTATAAAAGAAAGTAAGACAGAGATTTGACGTGTGAATAATCCTAGTATAAGAAGTACTATACCTAATACCTCAATACCTGATACAAGATAAGAAAACAAGAGAGGAAAAGGTATGGACACACTTCCAAACCACACTGCTGTAGCTTCAATATTGTTAATTTTAAGCAATGCTGGTGTTGCAAATCCATAAGCAAGTAATAGTCTACTCAATAAAAATATAATATTTTTTGGGTAGGCAAAAAGTATCGAAATCTCAGCCATTATTTTTTTGAGACTTGACATTTTATGCTTCCTTGTAGTGTATTATAATATTTGTCATTATGCTTCCTTATTTGTGTACACGATTGTTACATAAATATAGTATACACTATCTTATGTGTATAGTTCATGCACGCACTCAAAGGATAGAATTTATGATAAATTATTTTTATATGCTAGCAATAACTACACTTTTTGCCCTTTCTCAGCCAAACATTAAACTGCAAGTACTTGGTTCTGGTGGTCCAGAAAGTGGTGATAAACGCGCCTCATCATCCTACCTTATATGGGTAGATGGTAAAAGTAAGGTACTTATTGACTTTGGTGGAGGAGCATCACTTCGATTTGAAGAAGTAAATGCAAAGATTGAAGATCTTGATGTCATCTTACTTACACATTTACATGTTGATCATACTGCTGATATACCAGTACTTTTGAAATCCAGTTTTTTTACAAGAGCTTCTGGAAACCTACATATATATGGACCTAGTAACAATGATTTTATGCCAAGTACCCAAGAATTTATAGAAAGGCTTTTTGAAGATAATCATGGTGCATGGCACTATCTTGGAGATCACTTAGATTGTAAAGCAAGACTACAACTTAAAACCCACACTATTAAAGATACTCGTACAGTAAAGTCTATTTATACTCAAGGAAATCTACATATCTCGGCCATTTCTGTGCATCATGGTCCTATACCAGCTATTGCGTACAGGGTGCAAATAGGCAATAAAAGCATTACCTTTTCAGGAGATATGAATGGAGACTACCATACATTAGAAAAACTAGCAGCTGGTACAGACATTTTAGTCGCACATAATGCAGTACCAAAAGGAGCTTCCGGTGTGGCTTCAAAATTACATATGACACCTAATATCATCGGTCAAATTGCAAAACAATCAAAAACTAAAATGCTTATACTTTCACATCGGATGTTAAGAACTCTAGGAAAAGAAGCAGAAAGCAAACGTGAAATAAAAAAATACTATAAAGGCAACATCAAGTTTGCAAATGATAAGAGTTACTATATGCTTAAATAGAATCTTTAAAACGACACTCTGCTAAGGTAACCGTCTTACCTTTTGCTATCTCTCCCAAGATATACATAAGTGTACCACTGGCATCCGTTTCAGGCATCTCTTCTTCTATAATACGAAGGGCATCTTTTTCACTGGTTTTTGTCCATTTCTTTTCATACTTATATTGGGTGTAAATATCCACACTTAAATCCAACCAAGTTCAGCAAAAATAGGCTCCATTTCCATCCACCAGTTTTCAAAACGTACGGTAATATCGGCTATGGCATTGTCTTCACTTTTCCATTCTTTAATTTTTTCCAATATAAGCGGTTTATTTTCACCGGATATCTTTTCAGATGTTTCTACTTTTTGTATGAGTTCTTCTATTTTTTCTTTCATCATTTACTCCTTTTAGTTATTTTAGTTCAATCTCCATTATTTGTCAACACGATTTTAAGACTTTATCACCTTTTTTACTATGAATATAATCACTAAAATATATACAATGGTATCTACCATAAAACAGAAAGCACCATTACGCTATAATCGCGATAATATATAAGCATGTAGGATAGTTTGATGAGTGGACCTGTAGAAAAGAAAGCAACATATAACCCTAAAGTTATAGAAGATAAGTATTATAAACTCTGTGAAGAGCGTGGGTACTTTGAGATAGATGGGAATAAGAGTATACAGGAAGACGGTAAAAACTTTTCTATTATGATGCCACCACCTAATGTTACCGGTAGCCTACACATAGGACATGCCCTCACCTTTACACTTCAAGACATCATTACACGTTATAAGCGTATGGATGGGTTTAAGACACTTTGGCAACCGGGGACTGACCATGCGGGGATTGCTACACAGAACATTGTAGAGAAACAGTTACTTGCTGAAGGCACAAGCAAAGAAGAACTGGGCCGTGAGAAGTTTTTAGAGCGCGCATGGCTTCAAAAAGAGACAAGTGGTGGGAACATTGTTCATCAAATGAGAAAGCTAGGCGTTACCCCTGCATGGAAGCGTGAACGTTTTACGATGGATGAGGGGTTAAAAGAAGCAGTAAAAGAGGCTTTTGTATCTCTTTATAATGATGGACATATCACACAAAATACCTACATGGTAAACTGGTGTACACACGATGGCGCACTCTCTGACATCGAAGTAGAACATGAAGAGGTAAACGGCAAGTTTTACACTATGGTTTATAAGTTTGCTGATGGTTCTGGAGAGCTTGAAGTAGCAACAACAAGACCGGAGACTTACTTTGGAGATACTGCTATTATGGTACATCCTGATGACAGTCGCTATGCAGACATCGTAGGTAAAGAAATTTTACTACCATTAACCGATAGAAAAATAAAAGTCATTACAGATACACATGTAGATATGGAGTTTGGTACAGGTGTAGTAAAAGTTACACCTGCACATGATCAAAATGACTATGCTGTAGGCAAACGTCATGACCTTGAATTCATTAAGGTATTTGATGAAAAAGGAATACTTAATGACTACTGTGGAGAATTCGCAGGACTAGAGCGTCTTCAAGCACGTCCTGTCATCGTAAAAGCACTTGAAGATGCTGGTTACATAGTGAAAATAGAAGATCACGTTCATCAAGTAGGTCACTGTTATAGATGTAAAAATATCGTTGAGCCTTTCATYTCTACACAATGGTTCTTAAGTGACAAAATAGCTGAGAACTCCATAAAAGAGACTAAGAAACACAACAACTTCCACCCTCCTCATTGGATAAACTCATACACRGCATGGATGGATGAGCTTAGACCTTGGTGTATAAGCCGTCAGCTCTGGTGGGGACACCGTATCCCTGTATTTACCTGTGATACATGTGAACATACTTGGGCAGACAAAGAAGATGAACCAGAAGCTTGTCCTAAATGTTCCAGTAAAAAAATAACACAAGACCCTGATGTACTAGACACTTGGTTTTCTTCTGCACTCTGGGCGATGTCTCCACTTGGTTGGGGAAATAATGGAAAATTAAAGGACCTATATAACGACACAGACATGGAAGATTTCTATCCTAATTCACTCCTCATCACTGGATTTGATATCATGTTTTTCTGGGTAGCACGTATGATGATGATGGGTGAACACTTCCAAGGAAAACTCCCCTTTAGAGACATCTATATGCATGCTCTCGTTCGTGATGAACATGGTGCAAAGATGTCTAAATCTAAAGGGAATGTTATTGACCCTCTTGACATGGTAGAAGAACACTCTGCAGACATCATACGCTTTACGCTTGCTTATCTTGCAGTCCAAGGGCGTGACATCAAGCTAGGAGCTAAAAACTTAGAACAGTTTAGAAACTTTACGAATAAGCTTTATAATGCAACAAACTACCTGCAACTCAACCATGCAACCTTTAAAGACTTGAAGGACATTGAAGTAGTCACGCCACTTGGGCGTTACATGCAGAGCCGTTTGGCAGTAGCCGTTGAAAAAGTGAGAGTAAGCCTAGATATGTACAACTTTTCAGACGCAGCTAAAGCACTATACAACTTCGTATGGAATGAGTTTTGTGACTGGGGTATCGAGTATTCTAAGGCAGACCGTGAGAGCATTATAGAACTTGGAGCCATCTTTAAAGAAACACTTAAAATGGTTTCTCCATTTATGCCATTTATCTCTGATCACCTTTACCACAAGTTAAGTGGCACTACACTTGAAGAAGGAGAGTCACTTATGGTAATGAATTTCCCTAAAGGGATAACTAGAGATGAAGAAGCAGAAAATATGTTTGCGATTATTGAAGAGTCTATTACTGCGCTTCGCCGTGCTAAAGTAGTCATAGACATGGGTAACTCTAAAATAGACAAAGCGTATATTAAACTTGATAGTCAGATTGACACCCAAATGGCTAAACCGTTTATACAGAAACTTGGAAAAGTAGTTGAAATTGAATTTGTAGATACCAAAGTAGCTGACTCTATTACCGATGTATCTGATAACTTAGAGGTGTACTTGCCAACAGGTGAAATAGACATGCAGCCTATCATCACAAAACTTACACGTCAAAAAGAGAAGCTAGAAAAAGAAATAATAAAGCTTAATGGCATGCTAAACAATGAACGCTTTGTTGCTAATGCTCCTGAAGCTGTTATCGCTGAAAACAAACAGGCGCTTAAAGATGCAAATAATAAAATGRMAAAAGTYTCTACTGAGCTTGAAGGGTTTGGTGTATRATGCAAGAACTTATTAAATCTGCTTACGCAGCACTCATAGCAAAAGAATATGACAAAGCTTTGGAGCTTTATATAGCACTAGAAGCAAAAAAAGAGCCTACTTCTTACTATTACTTAGGTTTTCTCTACTTTAGGGGTTATGAAGTGACTCAGGATATAAAAARAGCTTTTGAATACTATCTYAAAGCAGCSACAMGAGAAGTMCCTGTAGCCCAATTTGAAGTAGCWCTCATGYTKGAAAAYGGTGARGGATGTGAAAAAAATGAAAGCGAAGCAGCCTTCTGGTACGAAGAATCTGCAAAACGTGGAAATATAGATGCATACAACAATCTGGGCGCTATGTACAAAGAAGGACGTGGTGTGTCGCAAGACTACAAAAAAGCYTTTATGCTCTTTTCTMAAGCGGCTAACGCTAACAATGCCAAAGCACAGTTTAACTTAGGTGCTTTGTATGATACAGGTTTAGGGTGTAAAGAAGATAAAGAAAAATCTATAGAGTGGTGTCGAAAAGCGGCCTACCAAGGTCACAAAATGGCTGAAGGTATTATTAAGCGTATGCAACATGATGGACAAATTGTTTTTTAGCCCTTACTTGAAGATAGCATAAATTTTTTACTAAATTCTTCTGCACTGATGGGTTTAGAAAAAAAGTATCCTTGATAACTTAACTCATCATCAATCTCCAAAAGCTCTTTCTTCTGTTGTTCATTTTCTATGCCCTCTATCACAATCTGATAATCAAATTGACGTCCTATATCTAATATAGTTGATACTAAAACCAGTTCTTTCGGGCTTTTGCCAATATCTTTTATGAATTCTCTATCTATTTTAAGTGTGTGAAAAGAGAGTTTTTTCAAATATGATAACGATGAGTAGCCTATACCAAAATCATCAATAGCACATTTCACGCCGTGACTTCTTAAATCATTGATAATACCTTTAGTACTTGCAAAGTCATCGATAAGAGAACGTTCGGTAATTTCTAACATAATATCGTCTGTATCCAATTTATATTCTTTTAATTTTTTAAAAAATTCTTTTGCAAAATGGTTTTCAATAAGCTGTGCAGAGTTTACATTGATCGATATATATTCTAAATTCCATTTGTCTTCTTTTTTCCATTTGGAAATTTGTTGACAGMCACTATCTACTAACCACCATGTAATTTTTGAAAGTAGCCCTGCTTTGATGGCAAGTGGTATAAATACTTCTGGACTCAATAATCCACGTGTTGGATGTTCCCATCTCAACAGTACTTCAGCAGATTTAAGTACTTCATTTTTCATTTTTACGATGGGTTGAAAAAATAATTTTAATTGACCATGTTCTGTTGCATAAACTAAATTTTGCTGTAGGATAAAAAGGTCTTTCTGCTTTTCATCCAATGATGAATTATAATATGAGATGTGATTTGTAGCACTTTTAGCATGATACATAGTTAAATCAGCATGTCGTATAATTTCTTCAGTATTACTATACCCAGGCTCAAGGATAACAATACCAATACTTGTACGAATGTGCAGGTGCATGTCTTGTATAACACAAGGTTCTGCAAAAATACTTTTTATTGTATTTGAATACTCTTCAGCTTTTTGCATTGCACTATCTTTTTCTTTGGATACATGTGCTGCCATGATGATAAATTCGTCTCCTCCTAACCTGCTTACCATACAGTCCTGGCCGAGAACTCGAATCAGGCGACGAGAAACACCTACAAGTACTTCATCTCCTACTGCATGTCCTAAAGAATCATTAATACCTTTAAATTGATTTAAATCTAAATAAAACAGTATTGAATAATATTCGTTATGTTTTGGGTCTAGAATAATGTTATCCATATAATTTGTAAAACCTCTACGGTTTAATAAATTTGTAAGAATATCATGATCAACCATGTGTTGAAGTTCTTCTAGTGCCTTGTATTCATTGGTTTTATCTTCTATAATCCCTATACCCCCCCTTACATTATCATTATGATCGGTAAATGAAAATGACTTAGCTTCTATTTCGAAATTTTTTCCACTTAAAGAAACATAGGGTCCTTTATATACTTGTATACCTTTTGTAAGAGATTCTTTTAATGTTTTTATGGGGCGTTTATCAGGAATATTATTTAAATTCATACCAATGAGCGTATCCATATCATGATCAAACAATACAGATAGTTGATCGTTATAGTCTGTAATTTCTAGATTCTTATTATAAGTGAAGATAGCAAGAGGTGCATTTTTGAAAAAAGTATGTAAAAGTGTATGTTGAGATTCTAGAGCTTCTACTTCTTTTTTTTGTTTATGAATATATATGATGATTGTTATCTGTGCTATATAGTATATAAAAACTGAAAAAGCCAACAAGAGATGTAAAGGCATATTAACAAGAAATAGTAGTGTTGTAATAAGTGGGAGTATTAATATACTTAAATATACAATACTTAAACGTACATCAGCAGAGAGTGCAAAAGCTGCTCCAGATGAGAGACCGACCATTACACTCAAAATAAACAGTTGATAATATGGCTCTAACATATGTATATGTATAAATCCAATCGATGCATAGATGATTGCAGTGAGAATTGCGGAGAAAACAAAGCGTTGATACCATGACATTACAGAGTGTTTTGTAGGATTTTTTTTATATTTTTTGGCGCAATAGATTCTATAAAGGATTAATGAACTCAGCAAGACAAACCAAATTAAAATTTTCATTTTTAACAAAGGATATAGTGCAACAGTGATTGCTAATGCCAGCAAAACAACCACTATTAAATTTTTAACAGAGAGTGCATAAAATGATTTTACTGTTGTTTCATCAATATTTTGAAGTTCTTTTATGGTGCTTAATGTATTATTTATATTCATAGCTTATAGTATATAGTATTTTGCTTTATAATTCATTACCTGTTTTGATAATATCAAGCCCGAAACGATTTCTGAGTTCTTGCACTGATTTAGTTAATCTATTTTCCTCTTTGTCTTCATAAATATTTATAAGGGAAAGTGTTTTTTTATTTTGGGAGGAAAAGTTCGATACATTAAGAGAAAGTTTTATTGCTCCTTTACGTACAAGGGATAACTCTTTGTACATATTTGCAAGTATGCTTTTAAACAAATATTCTGAAAACATTCTATTAACAGTAATATGTTGTTTTTGCTTTACCCCATATTCATAATTTATTTTCAAATAAAATGTTGTAGGGTTTTTTTCTATTGCCATCACCATATAAACAATATGTCGTGCCATAATCATCATGCGTCGTCTAATTTCATTTGTATCATATATGGCATCAAATGTACGGCTGATACCGATAGATTTTCTTTCACTTTTAACACTGATACCTTCATAACAGGTACCTGTAACACGTCTGTAAATCTGTATACCCGGTTTCTTCCATGATGTAAAAAGAGATTTATTTCTTCTTACCTCTCCCAAAGTAGAAATATAATGTTTAGAAAGTCTTTTCTGAAATCCTTTGCCGATACCAGGAAAATCTTTTATGGGGATATTTTCAATATACGCATCTATATTTGTTACCCTATATACTCCATAAGGTTTTGCAGATTCAGTTGCAAGTTTGGCTATCCACTTTGCCTTTGAAATACCTATAGAAACAGGAATGTCAAACTGAAGTAATATTTCAGATTGTAACTTCTTTGCAAAAAGATACACTTCCTCATCTTGTTTCCATCCACTTACATCTCCAAAAAACTCGTCTATGCTGTATTGCTCTACTTTTGGAATGTGTGCCTTAATGAAGGTATGTATTTGATGAGACAAACGATGATATAGAGGATAATTAGAAGGTACTACGGTTATCTCTGGACAAAGCTGCAAAGCCTGTGCAATAGGCATAGCTGTTTTCACACCTTGTGCCCTAGCCTCATAACTTGCAGTTGTAACAATACCTCGTATTTTTTGACGTCCTTCAATGTTATCTATAAAATAGTTTTCAAAAGTTTTCTTTTTGTTACTATAAAATACTGGTGTAACAAATGCCCCAGAGTTATGATTCATCAGTCTAATACAAGTACGTTTTTTATTAAATATCTCAAGATTACTTCGGCTGCCTACGCATATGGGGATGCCCTTAAGCTTTGGATTTACACTACGTTCTGCTGAAGCAAAAAAACTGTCTATATCTATATGGAGAAACATAAAAAAGTATAATATAAGTTTACATATAACTATAAATATATGTCAAATTGTCATAGTATTGTAAACGAAAGATAAATTATGTATAATATATGCAAATAATAAAGGGGCTCACATGGCAGGCTTATTAAATGGTGTATTTGGCAAAAAAATTAAGAAGAATGAAAGCAAGCAAGATGCACCTGGTAGAACGTTTAATAAAGTTATAACTAGTATGTATTTTGGTTGTGACGATGAAAATACTGATGAAATACGTGTAGCAGAAGTAAAACAGAAAAAGATAGACCAAATTAAAGAGTTGGAACTTAAGCCAATGTTTACAAGATATTTTTATCTTGAAGAGGTTGATGACTATACTACTGCAGAGCCAGTTTCTGTTCATGTTGTCTTCCAAAAAGAAGTTTCTCCTGAACATCACAATATGATTCATGTGACTGAGCTTTCTTTTATCGTAAGGTTTGAAGAGTTTGAAGAATTTGAACAGATGGCAGGAATAAATCTATTTAATGACTTTAGGCAATTATCTTATGAAGAAGACCCAGATACATTTAAGGGAAGAGATAGAAGGGTAGATGAAAGATAAGTATAAGTACATTTCTTAATGTAGATAGATTCAAAAATAAATAAAGACCGTATGATATTAAAGTGGCGGACAAGGAGGGATTCGAACCCTCGGTAATCGTGAGACTACACGCCCTTAGCAGGGGCGCGGATTCAGCCAACTCTCCCACTTGTCCAAGTTGTTTTGTGCGTGAGATTATAATGCATTTGGCTTAAACTGAAGCTTAAAAAAAAGAGATTTATTGTTTTATTTTTAAAATTACATATTAAAGGAAAATCATGCTTCCGAAATTAGCACCACTCTTTATACTTGCTCTCTTTGCGGGAGGTGTCTATCTTATGATGCAAGGTATGGACAATGCCATAGAGCTTACTAAAGAAAAGAAAGAAATTAAAAAGTAGAAATGACTTTTAATATCTCATCTACTTTGGCTTTGGGGTTGCTATCTTTGTAGATAGGTCGCCCTACTACAGGATAATCTACACCTTCTTGATTTGCCCGTTGAAGTGTAGCAACACGCTGCTGATCACCTGCATCTTCACCAAAAGGACGGATGCCCGGACAAAGTGTTAAAAAGTTTTCAGAGGTAGCATTTTTTATAGCCCTACTCTCAAATGCTGAACACACTACACCATCTAGACCATAATCATAAGACATTTTTGCAAACTGCTCTGCTTTGTCATCTATGCTTTTTTCATAAATTTTTTGAAAGTTTTCTTCATCAAAGGATGTAAGTGCAGTTACAGCTAAAACCAAAGGACGTTTTTCATAGTCAGAGAGTCTTTGCATGACAGTTTTCATCGCCACTGCTCCTGCGGATGCGTGGATATTAAACATATCCACACCTAATTTCGCTATCTCTTCAGCCGCGTCAGCCATAGTGTTAGGAATGTCATAAAGTTTTAAGTCTAGAAATATTTTGAATTCAGGGTTAACTTCTTTAAGTGCTACTATAAAATCTTTCCCATCACGAATATACGTACGAAAACCTACTTTTAGCCAAATATTATGACCTTTCAGAGACTTGGCAAGTGCCAAGTTTTCTTCAACTGATGGTAAATCAAGTGCAACACATAGTTCCATACACTATCCCCTAAACAAATATTGGTATAATAATACCCTAAAATCAATAAACAAGGACTAAACACAATGTTTGGAAAAGAATCAAAAAGATACGACATCGCAGCAGATGTAATGAAAACATATCAATATGCTAAATTTAACACAAGTAAAGGAACAATCTGGGCAAAACTATACCCAGATGATGCTCCTAATACAGTAGCAAACTTTGCACACTTGGCAAACGAAGGTTTTTACAATGGACTTAAATTTCATAGAGTCATAGAGCAATTTATGGCACAAGCTGGATGCCCACATTCAAAAGACAATCCTGCTTTGGCAGGGACAGGTGGACCAGACTGGCAGATAGACTGTGAAACTGACACAAGCACTGAAGCACATAGAAGAGGAACACTTTCTATGGCACATGCTGGACCTAACACAGGTGGAAGTCAGTTCTTCATCACTTTTGTAGCAACACCTCATCTAGATGGTGTTCACACAGTATTTGGTGCTATTGAAGAAGGTGATATGGACTCTTTTATGGTACTTGACAACATTGCACAAAATGATGATATTGAGTCTATTGAGATTTTAGCTTCTAAATAAGTTTACTCTCGTTCTACCTCTCTCGAGGTGGAACGCATATATAAAATTGGGAGTGATGTATGTACGGATATTACAGAGTAGCATCAGGAGTCAATAAAACAGTTGTAGGTAATCCTAACAGAAATGCTGAAGAAGTTTTAACTCTCATTAAAGAGGCACATAAAAAAGAGGTTTCTGCCATTGTATTTCCAGAGCTTACGCTTACAGGATACACTGCCAGTGACCTTCTCCTTAACCAGACTCTCATTAATTCTCAAAATGACTCTCTTAAATATATATTAAAAAATATAGAAAAGATTAATACCATCGCTATAGTCGGTGTAGCAGTCTTTGAAGCAGATAGACTTTATAACTGTGCTGTAGTTATACAAAATGGAAAAGTGTTAGGTGTAGTACCAAAATCATACCTTCCAAATAAAAAAGAATTTTATGAAAAACGTCAGTTTACTACAGGGCGTGACATCACTAGAACGACATTGAATTTCTTTGATGTTGAAGTGCCTTTTGGTGTTGAYCTACTCTTTACAGACAAAAGAGATATGACTTTTGGTGTAGAGATATGTGAAGATCTTTGGGCGGTGACTCCCCCAAGCAATCACATGGCTAGTAATGGTGCAAATCTACTTTTTAACCTAAGTGCAAGTAATGAACTTATAGGTAAACATGAGTACCGCGAGGAGCTTGTGCGTACACAAAGTGCTAGATGTATGGCTGCGTATGTGTATTCTTCTGCTGGWGTGGGTGAAAGTACGACAGACACTGTGTTTGGTGGACATGCCATCATCTCTGAATATGGTTCTACCTTAGTCCAAAATGAGCGTTTTCAACTTGAGTCTAACCTCATTACGGCAGATGTAGACTTAGAACGTCTTAGGTGGCTAAGACTCAATGAGTCTAGCTATGGCGATGGTAGACGTAAGAAAACTAGAATCATTAAAGTAGATGAACTACCAAACATAAGCAAGATAGAACGATACATCGACCCTATGCCATTTGTGCCCTCACGCTACGCAGATAAAAAACATAGATGTGACGAAATAATAAACATTCAAGCACATGGACTCATAAAGCGTATGAGCCATACTAGCATCAAAAAAGCAGTGATTGGCATAAGCGGTGGACTTGACTCTACTCTTGCCCTACTCTCTACTCACAAAGCCTTTGTGATTATGGGATGGAATGTTAAAGACATCATTGCAGTGACTATGCCAGGCTTTGGAACTACCACGCGTACGAAGTCGAATGCTATACAACTTTGTGAGGCTTTAGGTGTAACACTTAAAACTGTAGACATCACTGACATCTCTCTCAAAGAGTTTGAAGCCATAGATCACGACAAAGACGAGCATAGCGTGACGTATGAGAATGTACAAGCAAGAGCAAGAACAAGCATACTCATGAATATGGCAAATAAAATGGGTGGACTTGTCATTGGTACAGGTGACCTTAGTGAGATAGCGCTTGGTTGGTCTACTTACAACGGTGACCACATGAGTATGTACGCCCTAAACTCAGGCATACCAAAAACACTCATACAGTATGTCATAGAGTATTATAAATCTAACGAGAAAATAGCTGATATTATAGATGACATACTGGACACTCCTATAAGCCCAGAACTTCTCCCGCCTGAGAATGATGAGATAGTTCAAGAGACAGAGAGTATTGTCGGACCATACGAGCTACACGACTTCTTTTTGTACCACTTTATTAAGTATGGAGCAAAGCCTTCTAAGATACTACACTTAGCGACCATAGCGTTTGATACTAAATACGATGAAVAAACCATAAGCAAATGGTTAAAAGTATTTTTGAAGCGTTTCTTTACCCAACAGTTTAAGCGTTCTTGTATGCCAGATGGCCCTAAGGTGGGGACTATTTCTTTGAGCCCAAGAGCGGATTGGAAGATGGCGAGTGATGTTGATTTTGAGATTTGGTTGGAGGGGTTGGAATGAACTAATGTTATTTCAAAAAGATTTAATTATAAATAATGAGACTTATACTTTAGAGTGGTCAGAAAAAGAAATAAACTCTATAATAAAATTTGAACGTCTTGCTAGCGAGTTTAAAACTTTAACCAGAGATATTGATTTCTCAAAGATAGCTTGTAAAATATCTGCTACGATAAAACAACCTATTGAAGTCAAAAGTGAATTACTCGACAATAATAATATAAGTATTTTATTGCATAAAATGAGACCTTTTATTTTACAAAAAGAATCAACATTTCTGCCTAAAGTATGTAAAATATTATCAAGAGAAATAAAAGATGAACACTCACGAAAATTTATTAAGCAAGCAATTAAGGTTTACATTACTGAACAAAATAAAACAATTAATAGTGATGAAGTCTTCAAATTATGGATTAACTCCTCAGAATATCATTATGATGAAGAAAAAATCTTTGAAATTGATAGATTATTGGAATTTATACCTCAAAACTTGTTTATATATTTGATGCATGAGGTTATTATTCGTAAAACTAATTCAATTATTAAAATTTTAGAAATTGTTGATGCCATTTTGAATCACAGGAAAATAGGTGTTGTCATCCCACTTAGCAGTACATTAAAATAAAATACAGACCACATATTTTTGTGTACTTTAAAAAAAAGAATGGGAATAAAATCAATAGGAAATTCAATGAAGAGATTGGTAGGGTGAGTTTGCCAACGCACCTTTAACTCCAAACTTCATCAAGCCTTTCGGCGAAACTCATTAATAGACAAACTTCATCACATTGGTGCGGTAGCAACCGCACCCTGCAGTTATACAAGGAAATTTCATGAAAACAAAAAATAGATGAAAGAGTTAAATTAAATAACTCTATATTACTATGCTTCTTTAAGAACTTTAACTTCATTACCAAGAGTAACAGTTCCATAGTCCACTGGACGAACAAATAGACCTCGATTTCCTTTTATAATCTCAGGTATTTCTGGGGCAAATGCGTAGAGATAGCCATAAGATTCACAGGGACCAGTTACTTCTAAGAGTGTCTCACCTATTTCGATGATAGAGCCTTTTTTAAGATGATACAAGTCTATATCTAYATGGATACTTTCTAACAAAGCACCTTGGTCTATAACAAGCTCAGCTTCATCTATGAGGTCATAACTTTTTTGACAAGTAAGTAACATCACTTGATCTTCAGAAGTTTCATAATTCATATCTCCTATGATACCATCAGGGTCACAATCAAAATCATCACAGACCATGCGGTGACCAGAACGCATCATAGAAGGCATAGTCATATAAAGTGCCAGAACTTTTCCATTTGTCATACTTAAATCCTTAAACATATAAATTGAGTATGATACTAGCACAAATGGGGTTAAAAACCTAAACATACACTATATACAAGAACTTAACCAAAATTATACTAGAATGCTATCAAACAAATAAGCGTATATGCTTTTACTAAGGAWTRAAATGATTACTATAGATTTAAAAACARAACATGCACTSTATGATGCAAGTAATGAACCTGCTTTTGGCATAGCTTATGAAGGAGCWGGTGCAGCATTTTTRAAGACAGATTTATCTGARCCWTTACARTAYTGTGAAGGRYTAGAYMGAGAAGAAGTCCAAGACTTTTTTAACCAGCCAGATGACTACTTCTTCGGTACGGTTACATTAGAATGTGAGTTTACACAAAGCCCAACTATGGGTAGAGGTAAACAGTCAATGTGGTTTGCAAAATACTTTAAAAGTGGCTATTACGAAGAGCCGTTCGAGTAGGCACAAAGTATGTCTATAAAAACAATAGGTTTAGGACTTGACTATAGCAACATCTGTAAAGACTACAATACTGTCTACCTAGATAGAGATAATGATGATCCAGAAACGACTGCATGTATGAAAAAAGTGCTCAAGTGGTTTGATGCGTTTTTGTCTGAATTGTTAGAAAATTTTGAATACAACATCTATAGATTGAACCAAGATTCCCCTATAGACTTAAGTGAAATAGTTAAAAAAAGATTCTTTTTTTACTCTTTGGAAAAAGAGATAATAGCACAAACGTTTATTTTACAAAAAGATGCTGTRTCCTATGGTAGCCTTGGCGATTGGGCTAAAAACTCTGAAGACTCGCTAGTCATTCAAAATGATGAGGAAGGTGAAGGTGTTTACTTTTACTTTAAGGAAAACTCTAAAATACATGAATGGCTTGTCTCAAGGCTTAGTGATTGTTCTTTAGACGAAATCCCTTTTCAAGAGGTATAAAATCTAAGATAGTGTAGTATATAAGCTACGCATCTCTACCAAGGAAAGTCAAATGTCTCACTCACCCCTAAAACAYTTCAGTAARATYATYTTRCAGGGGCTTTTTTGGCTTCTTCCTATCGTAGCTATACTCATCATCTTATCTTGGGTATATGAGAAAATAGCGACGATGGTAGGTTGGGTATTTAGATTTATAGGATTTATGCCTGAAAGTCACATGTTTTTATGGGGATTGGCTGTTATTTTTATATTTTTATTTATTTTATATATATTAGGATGGTTGGTTAAAACAAGACTTGCAGATATGTTTGAGTATATTTTTTGTAAGATTCCTGGGTACAGTACGATTAAAGGGCTTGTTGGTATATTTAACTCTTCCAAAAAAGGTACGAATCAAGTACTTGTCGTTGCCATTAAAGGATTTGCAAAAGAAGGATATAACATAGGACTGATGTATTCACAAAAAGAGAGCATCRTTAAAGACCATTACACCATTACGCTCTCTATGTCCCCTATCCCAAATGGTGGTTTCATGTTTGAAGTCCATAAAAATAATATCTATATTATAGAAAATGCAACCTTCGATAATAACTTGCAGTACCTACTCTCTATGGGAGTAAAGAGTTTAGCCGAAATACTTAAGACTGAGTCAAGAGAAGTAAGTGCTTTGCTTACATTGGAGCAATGGCTGAAGAAAAATACTAAATAAAAGAAATGTTTATGATAATAATAAAATTACTTAACTTTAGTGAAATAGTATCATTCAGTAATACTTCACTCACACTTCAGTGTTAACATACCTTGTTTCAATTATATTAAAATAAGGACACAAAATGAAAACAATAACAAATACAATAGCTGCCTTAACGCTATTTTCTGGTGTTGCCTTTGCCGGTGGGGACATAGACCCAGTCGAACCGCAACTCGATATTCCAGTTATGGAGGAACCCATAGGTGATAACAACTTTTACTTAGGACTAGGTTACTCATATCTACAAATGGACAATGCAGGAGCATCTGGAGATGTGACTGGTAATGCTATTACAGCGCTTGTTGGATACAATTTCCATCAATATATTGCCGTAGAAGGTAGATATACTGCTACGATAGGTGATTTAGATGTAGATAGTGGTCCTGATAATGGAGATATTTCAAATATAGCACTTTACTTAAAACCTCAATATTCTGTAGATAACTATAAACTTTATGCTCTACTTGGCTATGGTCAAGTATCCTTTGATAATGGTATAACAGATTATTCTGAAAATAGTTTCCAGTGGGGATTAGGTGCAAGTTTTGCAGCTACGGAGAATTTAGAAGTTTTTGTTGACTATACAAGACTCTATGATGATGATGACTTTGATGGTTTAATTAGTCAGGATATTACTGTTGATGCAATCACAGTAGGTGTAAATTATAACTTCTAAAAGCTGTCTAGAGTATGTTTTATCTTATATAAATAAAGATATAAGGTTACAAGCAGAAAAAGTAGGTACAATATTCGTGAGGAAAGATGAGGTTCGAGTTCATCTTTCGCGTGTTAGTTTTCTTGCAAGACCACCGAAAGACTCTCTCCGATTTTAGATTCCGCTTTAATAGGGAAACCCTAGAAGTGTAAATTATTTGGACAAAAGTCCACACAAGGTATAAAAATGGCAGAATTAGTCAACGGTACAGTTAAATGGTTTAACGATGAAAAAGGTTACGGATTCATCCAACAAGAAAATGGTGGAGATGACGTATTCGTTCACTTTCGTCAAGTAAACAATGATAATGGTGGTCGTGTAACTCTTAATGAGGGTCAAGCGGTAACATTTGAAGTAGGTGAAGGTCAAAAAGGCCCACAAGCTGAAAACGTTACACCACTTTAGTAGTACTTTGCAGGCTTTATGCCTGCATTTTCAATCTCTTCTCTTTTAATAACTCACTTTTAGATCTTTATCATACGATAACTCGAATAATATTTCTATTTGTTTACTTTCATGTGCATCTAACTTTACATGCATTTCTATCTTTCCATCTTGTAGTATTTTATAATTTACTTTTTTATCAGACTTGATACTTAGCAATTTTGATTTTATTTCATCCGTAGTAGATGTAGGAATACGTTCTATTATTGTAAGTGTTTTATGTTTCTTAGCTTTATTGGTAAGTGTAATAACAAAGCCGTCCTTTTTCCGTGCTGTACCCCCAAATATGCCAGTTTCACGTTCTTTTTTAACGATAGCCTTACGTCTAATCTGTATATCTTCTTCTATTTTTGTATAAAGATTATAGTTTTTGTTTTTATACTCCCCTACCGCATTTTCATTCATCATTTTACTTCCAGATTTTATCTTCCATTGATGACTATCTATTTGATATTTGGGTTTGAACGAACATACATGAAAAGCCTGTCTTTTTATGTAAGGATACGCACGTATATTACATGTAAGATCCGTTCTCCATGTAAGCACTTTTACATCTAGGGGAGTGCCCGTGGAAGGAAGGTTTAGGTTTTGTATTTTATATTCTCTAGCATCTTCATAACTTACTATTGGCTTTGCCATTGCCATGGAGACATTTGTTCCACCCATTTCCTCGTTCATCATAGCCATATCTACATGTATTTCCCTATTTTTAGTTTTTTTATATGTACGTGTAGGTGCAGGTATATATTTTCTTACTATCCAAGGGTTAAAATGTATAGGGTGTATATACTGATGGCTGGAACGGTAATAAAACATCGCCGTATCTGCTTTTATATCTATCCCACTTCTATTTATAATAGAAAGGTATTGTGTAACTGTAATCTCTTTTTCATTAACGATATCTGCTTCATAAGTGCTAGAAAATGAGACATAGCCATAGGGTATACTCAATTCCAAATCTTTTTTACACAGTTGTGTACTTTGTAGTGCTTGTTTGCTAGGAGCTTGTTTTTGGAAGTTTTTTTGTTGATGCTTGAGGTCTTTTCCAACTTTTTGTTTTTCTTTAAATATACTTGCCTGTTCTTTTCCTATCATTTTTGCAGATTCTATCCATGATTTAGAATCAAATGAAATAGGACGAGGTAAAGATATGAGTTTTTCAAGCACTTTGGCATTTGCATCCAAAGAAAGTAAACCTTCTTGTGTATTTTCCAATGTTGTTAGTATCTGACATAATCTCTCTTGAGGAGGACATATTAACGACTCAACTAGAGAGACAGTACTATCTTTGCATTTTGCTTGTACCCCTTGTGTAACACCTATATATTTTTTTTCTGGAGTATAGGTATAAAAAGTTTTATCTTGATACACAGCCAAACTAGAAGCATAACTAACCCCTCCACAGATAAGTAAATAGAGTAATGATTTTGAAAATGTCATAGAAATCCTTTTAGAAATATAAAACTTACGTAATTTTACTTACTAGAGTTTAAATATACTTCATTCTTTTTTTGTAAATATTCATACATCGTTTTAACTTCATCATCACTAAGATAATATCGTGGCATAATTTTGTGATAAGAGTTTACTGCATTAATCATTTCAGAAAGACTTTTTTTACGTATATCTGAGCCTTTTATCTCTTCTTCTCCATGGATGTCCTGATATTTTATAATCGTTTTACCTTTGCCTGAAGTACCATGACACTCTGCACAGCTAACTCCACGGGGACTGTTGTAAAGCATTTCACCATATTCATAGTCTGAAATAAAACTTTCTGTAATGTTTTCTTCAGACCATAATATGAGAGGCAATAAAAACCATAATACCTTCATGGTAGACTCCACATAATTTATTTTTGATATAATACCTTAAAAATTANTAGGGTAYCTCTTATGCAACTTATTGATGGCAAATCTCTAGCTTCCAAAGTRCAAAGCTCAGTCAGCGCTGAAGTAGAACAACTCAAACAAGAAAAAAACATYGTWCCRGGRCTTGCAGTCATTCTCATAGGTGATGATCCTGCTAGCCATTCTTACGTAAAAATGAAAGCAAAAGCATGTGAAAAAGTAGGATTTTATTCTATTACACACCATATGCCTGACACCATAAGTCAAGATGAGATTATTGCTACGATAGAAATGATGAATTTAAATCCAAGAATAGACGGCATACTTGTACAACTTCCACTGCCAAAACACGTTGATACAGATAAAATACTCGAAGTTATTGATCCTAAAAAAGATGTAGATGGTTTTCATGCATATAATGTAGGGCGTTTGGTTACCAAACTTGATAGCTTTGTGGCTTGTACACCTCTTGGTGTCATGAAAATGTTTGAAGAGTATGACATTACACTCAAAGGACAAGATGTTTGTGTTGTGGGTGCCAGTAACATCGTAGGTAAACCTATGGCTGCCCTACTTTTAAATGCTGATGCAACAGTTACAGTCACACATATACATACAAAAGATCTTAAAGCACATACTTCCAAAGCAGATATTATCGTAGTAGGTGTTGGTGTACCTAAGCTCATCAAAGAAGATATGGTCAAAGAGGGAGCCATAGTCATAGATATCGGTATCAATCGTCTAGAAGATGGGTCTTTAACTGGTGATGTTGACTTTAAGAAGGTAAGCCCTAAATGTTCATACATTACGCCAGTTCCTGGTGGKGTAGGACCTATGACCATAGCAATGCTTTTGAGTAATACAGTAAAAGCTGCCAAAGGAAGAGWGTAGTGAAGAAATTTTTAAATACATTGTATAGGTTTGCAAGCTCATGGACAGGGACGATTATCATCGTTTTACTCCTTATCTTTTTTGTGGCACAATCTTTTGTTATTCCATCAGGATCCATGAAGAGAACACAACTTATCGGTGACTTTTTATTTGCAAAGAAATTTTCATATGGTATCCCTACCCCACATCTACCATGGCTTGAAATACCGTTGCTTCCTGACTTTAATGACAATGGACACCTCATAGAAGGTCCACGTCCACAAAGAGAAGATATCGTCATTTTTCGTAACCCTGTAACCCCGAAAATACATTACGTAAAACGTTGTGTAGCTGTTGGTGGAGATGAAGTGCTTTATGGGGATAAACAACTTTTTATCCACTTTCATGACATGAAAGATGAAGCAAGTATTAAAGCAACATATCCTGATGCCAAAATAGTTACACTTAGAGGAAAACTATGGGTAGAAAACCCTTACATGAATAAATACCCTGGTATCCAGTATGTACCTGAATATGACGGAAACTCTTTTGAACTTATGGTGCAAAGTTACACTATAAACAGAGATATAGATATGATACCTGTACAAATAGATGAGTTAGGTACTAGGCTATTTTATAAAAAAGTGGAAGAAGATCACTATTATATGATTGGTGATAACCGAGACAACTCCAATGACAGCCGTTTTTGGGGTTCAGTGCCTTACAAAAATATAGTTGGAAAACCTTGGCTTATTTATATGAGTCTTGAATTCCGCTCTATTGACTGGGTACTAAATGGTATAGGAGGAAGTAGAGACCATGAYAAACTTTCACGTATCTGTCCAGAAATGGATATCTATTCAAAAGAATGTGAAGCACTTTGGAATAATCAGCGTTACACAGTACGTTGGGGACGTGTTGGAAGACGTATAGAATCTATACAACGTGAAGAACCTATAGAATAAAGGACAGTATTTGAAGAAATTTTATATAGCAACTGACCATGCTGGTTATGCGCTAAAAGCGTATGTTAAAGACTTTGTGCAAGAGCTAGGTCATGAAATAGTTGACTTGGGTCCGGACTCAGCAGACCGAGTAGACTACCCTGACTATGCCAAAAAATGTGCAAATGCAGTCCTTGCAGATGAGGGAAGCTTCGGCATACTCATCTGTGGTACTGGTATAGGTATATCAATCGCTGCAAACAAGGTTCCAGGTATACGAGCTGCACTATGTCATGACCATTACACTGCTAAACTCACTAGACAACACAACGATGCAAATATCTTATGTTTTGGTGAACGTGTAGTAGGTAAAGGTGTTATAGAGGATATGATAGAAGCCTTCGCCAACACAGAATTTGAAGGCGGAAGACATACAGGACGTGTAGCTAAAATAGAAGGGTGTGCTTTTGGAAATGATTTAGGTTAAAAGGAAATTTATGCAAACTTTAACAACGGAAGAAAAAGAGATTATTATTAGGAGTATTAGAGATATTCCAGATTTTCCAAAACCAGGTATCATCTTCAAAGACATTACTACCCTACTCTCTAACCCTAAAGCATTCAATACTCTTATGACCCACTTAGAAAACCGATATACACCTTATAACCTAGATTACATTGCAGGTATCGATGCAAGAGGCTTCATATTTGGTAGCATACTTGCAGACAGGTTAGGCATTGGCTTTGTACCTGTACGTAAAAAAGGTAAACTTCCCTACACCACTGTGGCAGAAAAATACAGTTTGGAGTATGGTTTTGATGAAGTAGAGATACATATAGATGCTTTTGGAGAAGAAAAAGGTGCAAAAGTACTGCTTATAGATGATCTCATAGCCACAGGAGGTACAGCAAAAGCAGCTGCAAGTCTCATAGACAAAGTGGGTGCTAAGTGTGTGGAAGTATGCTTCATTTTGGAGTTAGGATTTTTAAAAGGACGTATGGGGATAAATGCACCTGTATACTCCGTGCTAGAGATAGGCTAAACATCATATTTGCCTATAAGTAGGAGGGAAAACACATGAGAATATTTATCTTTTTTTCGCTCTTCCTTCTGTTATTTTACTCTTTACACTATCTTTTTTACTCTAGAGTTATTAAAAAACTGTTAGTCTCAGACAAAACAAAAAAGTTTTTAGCTACTTTSGTARGTRTAAACTTTATTTTCAATATTYTTTACGTCATAGGTCGMTAYASMGATATYATYTCWAATACTTTTTAYTATATATTTTCACTATCCATTGGTGTAACGYTGGTCATTTTTCTTTACTTRTTRCTACATGAARTCCTYAAYCTYTTTCATAAAACACTCAAAAACATTGATCTTTCTAAAAGACAGTTCATTAAAAATAGTGCAGACAGTGCAATGCTTGCTGTTGCCACTTCTTATGTTGCTGTAGGTGCTTACGAGGGAAGGAAAGAACCCGTGGTAAATGTAGTCAAATTTAATGCTTTTGATTTTTCAATCGTACAAATAAGTGATTTGCATATAGGTGGTCTTATAGATAGAGCGTTCGTTAAGGCCTCTGTAGAAAAAATCAATGCACTTTCACCAGATATCGTTTGTATTACGGGCGACCTTATAGATACTGCACTTGATGACATTAAAGATACCATACTTGAGCTAGATAAAATAAAAACGAAGCATGGCATATATTATATTTTAGGCAATCATGAGTATTTTCATGACCCAAAGAAAATAATAAAGTTTATAAAAAATACAAAACTTACTTTATTACTTAATGAAAATATTCAAATCGATGCCCTTCAGGTAAACATTGTAGGAGTAACTGACCGTATAGGGTATAGAGTAGGATTACTTGAGCCTGATATCAATAAAGCATTTAATGGTTGTAATACAAACTATAAAACCATATTTCTAGCCCATCAACCTAAGTTTATAGAAGAGCTAGGATCATTCACGCCGGAACTTATACTCTCTGGACACACTCACGGAGGACAGGTTTGGCCTTTTGAATATCTAGTAAGACTACAACAACCTTATGTCAAAGGATTGCACAAGCTTCCAAACGGAAGTCACATTTATGTGAACTCTGGCATAGGATTTTGGGGCCCACCTATGCGACTTGCCTCACAGGCAGAGATTGCTTATATAGTTTAGGGTATTTTATAATCTCCCATACGCTATAATCTTTCTAATTTATATATGAGAGAACCCCATGGATTTAAGTAAAGAAATATACATCCCAAAACCTAGCCCACATGACCCAGATAAGAACGGACACTTTGGCAAAGAAGAAGATAAAGTTAGATATGGTGGGCGTTTTGTGCCTGAAACATTGATGCCTACACTGGAACAACTTAGACTTGATTATGAAGCTGTACGTTTCGATAAAGATTTTTGGGCAGAGGTGGACTACTACTATAAAAATTATGTAGGTCGTCCTTCTTCACTTTACTACGCTGAAAATATATCTAAAGAGTTAGATGCCAAAGTCTATCTTAAACGTGAAGATCTTAACCACACAGGTGCACACAAAATTAACCACTGTGTAGCTCAAGCTGTTCTCGCAAAACGTCTAGGTAAAAAGAAAATTATCGCTGAGACTGGCGCTGGACAACATGGTGTAGCTACAGCTACTGTGGCTGCTTTATTTGGGCTAGAGTGTGAAGTTTTTATGGGTGCAAAAGATGTAGCACGTCAAGAGCTCAATGTTTTTCGCATGAAATTACTGGGTGCAAAAGTACATGCTGTTGAGAGTGGAAGTAAAACACTTAAAGATGCGATGAATGATGCCATACGTCACTGGGTAACACATGCTCGTGATACTTACTACCTCATAGGGACAGTTGCAGGGCCTCACCCTTACCCTATGATGGTACGTGACATACAGTCTATCATTGGTTGGGAAGCAAAAGCACAATTAGATATCGTTGAAGGTTGCTTACCAGACAAAGTTATCGCATGTATAGGTGGTGGGTCTAATGCGCTTGGTATTTTTAATCACTTTTTACAAGATGACAGTGTGGAGTGTATAGGTATAGAAGCCGGTGGTCTAGGACTTGACTCGAAACATGGTTGTTCATTGGCAAAAGGAAGCCCTGGTGTTTTACATGGTCAGCTGAGCTATCTTCTTCAAGATGAAGATGGGCAAGTACAAGAGGCTCATTCTATCTCTGCGGGTCTAGACTACCCAGGTATTGGTCCAGAGCATGCATTTCTGAAAGATAATAACATCGTAACCTACGATTACATTACTGATGATGAGGCCATGGAAGCCTTTGTATGGCTCTCACAATCTGAGGGTATTATCCCTGCATTTGAAAGCTCACATGCCATCGCTTACCTTAGAAAGATGAAGCCTGAAGACATAAAAGGAAAAACAATCTTAGTCAACCTCTCTGGGCGTGGAGATAAAGATATGATACAAGCCCAAGATATTTTAGCTGATAAGTTTTAGTAAAGAGTAGTTCATTCACCCATTAGGGTATATTAACGTCCATTTCTTTTTTGTCTAATTTGTTCCGTCGTTTTTGCTAAGGCCATGTCAATCTCTTCTCGTGTCTCGAAGTAAAAGCTCTCTATATCATCATCACCTAAATCTACAAAGATGCCATAGTGTATAATTTCCACGTTGGCATTTTCTTCTTTGTCTATCCATTCTAAACTTACCTCTTTGGTTCCACCCTCTTCTGTTTTGATGATGGCGGCAGAGTAAAGTCTCCTAATATCTTGTGCGTTAAATTCTTCGTCTTTTATAGTTATTGTCATTGTCATACGCGAATTATAGTATAATTACCTAAAGAAAACCTCTATTTTGCTATACTTTATACATTATATTTCACCAATAAAGGCACTTTATGAATTTTGAATTAACTCCACTACCTATTGCAGATATATCTGCWGATATTGAARTCATCATCGTTATTGACAGTAATCTAAAACATCGTTTTATTCAAGACAAAAAACTACTTAAAAAAGCTGGATTTTCTTGTGGACAAGATGAGACTTGTCTACTTGTAGAAAAAAACAGACTCTATGTTGGAGCAACATCACTTAAAAGTTCAGACGTAAGACGTGCAGCAGCAAATGCTATAAAAGCACTCAAAGGAACTAAATACAAGTCTATCAAAGTAGCAACATATACAAATGATGGATGTAGCTACACCCTTCGTGCCATGGTGGAAGGTTTCATCTTGGGTGCATATAGTTTTGATACCTATAAAAGTAAAAAAAATAAAAATAAAATCAAACATATTTCTGTTTCACTCGAAGAATACGGTGGGGTGGAAATTGATATCGAAAAAGCTTCTTTACTTGTGCACAAGGGACAAATAACAGCGGATGCCACAAACTTTACACGAGACATTGTAAATACTACACCTGATGATTGCTACCCTGAGGTTATGGCAAGTATTGCAGAAGGTATGGCAGAAGATACTGGACTCAAATGTAAAATACTTAAACCAAAAGAACTTAGAAAAGAGAAAATGGAGACACTTCTAGCTGTGGCTCGTGCAAGCCGACATAAACCAAGAGTCATCCATCTCACACATAAACCTAAAAAAGCTAAACTCAAGATAACACTTGTAGGTAAAGGTCTAACTTATGATAGTGGTGGACTTAGCCTAAAACCAGCTGACTTTATGGTCACGATGAAATCTGATAAAAGTGGTGGTTCTGCGGTTATTGGTATCATGAAAGCAGTGGCTGAACTTGATTTGCCCATAGAAGTGCATGGCTTCATCGGAGCAGTTGAAAACATGATAGGTGGTGATGCCTACAAACCAGATGATGTTTTGGTTGCTAAAAATGGTAAAACCATCGAGATACGTAATACAGATGCAGAGGGACGCTTGGTTTTGGCAGATGTATTGTGTTATGCACAGCAAGAAGTAAAGGCTGATTATATCTTTGATTTTGCGACACTCACAGGAGCTTCTGTAGTCGCGGTTGGTCACTATACCTCCTCTATCATAGGTAACAACAAAGAAGTACAAAAACTCGTAGTTGATTCGGCACATAATGCCGGTGAACTTGCTACAGCACTAGACTTTAACCCATACCTAAAAAAGACCATAGGCTCTGAAATAGCAGACATATGTAATATCTCAAATACACGTTACGGTGGAGCTATCACTGCAGGGCAATTCCTTTCTGAATTTCTAGATGAAGACCATGCAGACAAATGGGCACACATAGACATAGCTGGTCCTGCATTTGTGGAACATGCTTGGGGAGAAAACCCTCATGGTGCTTCTGGTGCTGGGGTAAGAATGATGATTAAACTTCTTGAAAGCTTGGTTTCTGAGCATAAACATTAAAATCAAAGGCTAAACCCTTTGATTTAATCTTCTACAATATACTAACCCCCTTTTCACCATTTTTTCGCTAAAATCGCGTTAATTAATTTACTAAGGAATACTATGGGACTAGGCATCGGACTTGTTGGATTACCCAACGTAGGAAAATCTACAACTTTTAACGCACTGACAAAAGCACAAAATGCAGAAAGTGCAAATTATCCATTTTGTACGATTGAGCCAAATAAGGCAGTAGTACCTGTACCCGATAAAAGACTCGACGCACTTGCAAAGATTGTAAACCCGAAGAAGATTCAATACTCTACACTAGATTTTGTGGACATCGCTGGACTAGTAGCAGGTGCAAGTAAAGGAGAAGGTCTTGGAAACAAATTTTTGGGAAATATTCGTGAAACAGAAGTGATTTTACATATAGTTCGATGTTTTGAAGATCCAAATATTGTGCATACTGAAGGGAGCATTGACCCTATACGTGATGTGGAGATCATAGAGCAGGAACTTTTATTTGCAGATATTGATGCTGTACTAAAACGTATAGACATGTTAACAAAAAAAGCCAGAGGTAATGACAAAGATGCCAAAGAACAGCTCGAAACTGCTGAAGCACTTCTTGGACATATAGAAGATGGTTCACCCGTGTCTACTTTTCCTGATTTGGAGTCTGATGGATTTTTGGCGATGAACAAAGACTTACGCTTACTTACTTCTAAACCTATCATCTATGGTGCAAATGTGGATGAAGATGGACTTGGAGAGGACAGTGCATTTGTACAAAAGCTAAAAGCCTACGCAGATGAAAGAAATTCTGAGGTCATCAAACTTTGTGCTAAAGTAGAAGAAGACATGGTAGACTTTGATGATGATGAAAGAGATGAAATGCTTGAAGACCTTGGCGTGACTGAATCAGGACTAGAACAAATCATCCACAAAGGCTTTGATAAACTTGGACTGATGAGTTACTTTACAGCAGGTGTACAAGAAGTTCGTGCCTGGACAATTCGTAAAAATACAACCGCTCCTAAGGCAGCAGCAGCCATACACAATGACTTTGAAAAAGGTTTTATACGTGCAGAGGTTATCTCTTATGAGGACTATATAGCCTTTAATGGTGAAACGGGAGCTAAAGACGCTGGGAAAAATAGACTTGAAGGAAAAGAGTACATAGTTCAAGATGGTGATGTGATGCACTTTAGGTTCAATGTTTAATATGAAGAAATTATTATTCATGGGACTTGTTAGTTTTGTTTTACTTGGATGTGACAGTAAAAAAGGTACATTTTTAGAAACTTTTGAGAGTCAAAACACTCATCAAGAATCTATAAAAAAGTTACATGATGTTATCAAAAAACAAGGCTTAACGCTCTTTGAAACTATTGACCATAAAGCAAATGCCAAAAGTGTTAAGATGAACTTAAAACCTAACACTGTGGTCATTTTTGGTAATCCTAAGATGGGAACTGTACTCATGAACTGCAACCCGTCTATGGGCTTGGATCTCCCCTTACGTATACTTATTACTACTAACTATGAAGGAATCACCTCTTTTATTTACACAAATCCTGAATATTGGTCACTCAAGCATAACATTAAAGATAAAAATTGTTTAGTTATACTTAACAAAGCCAAAATGGCACTCGCAAACTTAGCCCAAGAAGCAGGAAAAAAATAGATGCTTATCAATACAAATGAAATACTTTTTCGTATACAAAAAGCTTTAAAACTTAGTATAGAAGAGATATTAAAAACCTACAAATTAGAAAATCATGAGATGAGTGAAGAACATTTAGTTTCTCTTCTTAAAAGAAGACAAGAAAAAGACTTTATACTCTGTTCTTATGAAGAGTTAGGTATTTTTTTAGATGCTTTAGTAACACTCAAACGTGGAGCAAGCCCTAAAAAACAAAACAATGATGTCGTAGAACTCACAAATAACCTCATACTTAAAAAGCTACGCATTGCGCTAGAGCTAAAAGAAGCCGAAACTGAAATCATATTTAGTTTAGCAGAAATTAAACTAAGTAAACAGCAACTTTCCTCACTCTTTCGTAAAGAAACTCACAAGAACTTCAAACCCTGTTCAGACGAGCTTCTGATGAGCTTTTTAGAAGGTCTAGATGAGTTTTACTACATCGATGGAGACATGGAAGAGTAGATGAAACATTCAAACTTTTTAAAATCTCTCAAAACTTTAAAAAGTCAGCTGCTCCAACAGCAAAAAATAACTATACAGACACCCTACTCTACTCAAGCTACTCAAAAAATGACTTGCTCTTGTAAAGATGCACAAGGCGRAGTGAAATACCTCTATACTTCACAAAAAGAACTTAGCTACTTTCTCTCTAAAAAAGATATAAAGCTCTCTGCTTACCCTTGTCCTTATGAAAAAGGTTGGCATTTAACTAAGTGTTGAAAATAAATTTAAACACCCTGTGAAAAATTCATACAAAAATGTTATGTATCTACTACTATTGTATGTTAGAATTATAGGAAGGAGAAAACATGATAAAAAACAAATTTCAAACACTGCTTACTACGACACTTTTTAGTCTATGTAGTTTAAGTACACTTCAAGCCGTACAAAACCAACAAACACTCTACTATGGTGGTGATATCATCACGATGGAAGGTGATAAAGCCAACTATGTGAAAGCAGTTATCGAGCGTGATGGTAAGATTATCTATGTGGGTGACAAAGCATCTGCGGTTAACAACTTTGCAGGCAAGACTGTAAAAGTAGACCTCGAAGGTAAGACGATGATGCCAGGGTTTATTGAGCCACATTTGCATCCTTCCATCGCTGCCATCATGCTACCCAATGACACCATAGCACCACATGACTGGATAAAACCCGACGGTGTGTCAAAAGCGGCAAAAACACCGGATGAATACATGAAACTGCTCAAAGCATCTATCGACAATCATGCCAAAGAAGGTGAAATGCATTTTGTCTGGGGCTATCATCAATTATGGCATGGAGAATTGTCTAGAGATATGCTTAACAAACTCGCACCCAATAAACCAGTAGGTGTTATACACCGTTCTTTTCATGAAATATTTCTAAATGACGCTGCTATCAAACTCTTCAAGATAACAGAAGAAGACTTTAAAGGTAACCCTCAAGTAGATTGGAAGAAGGGTCACTTCTTTGAAGGTGGATGGTTGGCATTGGTACCAAAGATAGCACCAGAGCTCATTAACCCCAAAACCTATAAACTGGGATTGGAGAAAATGACACAGTTGATGTTAAGAAATGGTGTCACAACGATTTGTGAGCCTGGTTTTCCAAGTTCTGATTTTAAAATGGAATATGATCTTCTCAAAAATGAAATGGACAAAAACCCACCTTACGATACCTATCTCATTCCTAACGGTACACAACTGTACGGTATGAATGGCAACAGCAATGAAAAAGCAGAAGCAATGATGCAGACATTGCCTAAGAAATACAATACACAGAACATTTTCTTTTTACCAAAACAGGTAAAAGTCTTTTCTGATGGTGCTATCTACTCTCTTGCTATGCAGATGAAAGAGGGGTATTTGAGTGATGACTTTAAAGGTCAGTGGATGACACCTTTAGATCTTTTCAAACAGCAACTTAGTTTCTACTGGGACAAAGGATACAAGATACATGTGCATTCCAACGGTGATTTAGGTATTCAGCAGGTTCTGGATTACAATAAAGAGGACAAAAAAAGAAACCCCAGAAAAAACCACAGATTTACTTTGCATCACATGGGTTACTTTGATGCCAGTATTGCAGAGCAGGTAAAAGAACTGGGGATGGAAGCATCTGTAAACCCTTACTACCTTTGGGCTTTGGCAGATAAATATGCTGAAGTTGGACTAGGTAAAGAAAGAGCCGAAAACCTAGTGAGAATTAAAGAATTAACATCAAGAGACATACCTGTTTCTTTCCACTCTGATTTCGCCATGGCACCTGCTGAACCTTTGACCTTAGCTTGGACAGCTATCAACCGTGAAACAGCTGAAGGCAGTAAGTTTTCACAAGATCAAAGACTCGATGTATTTACTGCAATGAAAGCTGTTACATTGGATGCTGCAAGAACACTCAATCAAGAGAAGAAAATCGGTTCCATCAAAAAAGGAAAAGTGGCAAACTTTACCATCTTGGAAGAGAACCCGTTTAAAATTGATACAATTAAAATAAAAGACATTAAAGTCTCTGCTGTTGTGCATAAAGGGAAAATGGTAGTGAATAAAAAACGTGTAGGAGGAGACAAAGATGCACATGGATGTATAGGATCTGCTGGTGACACATGGTGTACTAAAACCAATAAATGTGAACGTCCTTGGGAACTAGCAAAAAAAGAGAAATTTGACAATACTGCAGAAGCTTTTAAAAACTTTTGTGGAAATAAATAAATTCAATGAAAGGAGAGAAAATGAATTTAAAGAGACAAACATTGGGCTTTATTGCCTTAGCTGTAACAGTTGCAGGCATGAGTACAGCAAGTGCGTGTACAGCACTTAGTCTTACAGCAAAAGATGGTGGCGTTGTTGTCGGTCGTACTATGGAGTTTGGATTAGATGTTAAGCCTGATGCTGTCATCGTTCCAGCAGGTACAGAACTAGTCAGCTCTTTACCAACAGAAGCAAATGGCATCAAATACACAACTAAATACAGTCTGGTAGGACTAAACTTTATGGGTAAACATATGGTTGTAGACGGTATGAATGAAAAAGGTATGTATGTAGGAGCTCTTTACTTGCCAGGATATGCACACTATCCTAAAGTAGAAGCTGAGACTTCATCAAAATCTATGGCACCTGAAGATTATGTGGCATGGATACTTTCTAACTTTTCTTCTGTAGCAGAGGTAAAAGAGAACTATAACAACGTAATACTTGTTCAAAACCCACAAAAAGAGATAGGCGGAGAGAGCTTTCCTGGGCACTTCATCATTACAGACAGTACAGGTGTATCGGTGGTTGTTGAACCTTTAAAAGATGGTTTAAAAATATATGATAATCCACTGGGTGTACTCACAAACTCACCAACCTTTGACTGGCACATGATAAACCTTGGCAACTATGTCAATCTATCTGCAACCAATGTACCCAAAATAGACCTTACAGGTAAAAAAATAAGCAGTTTTGGACAAGGCTCTGGACTAGTTGGTATCCCCGGTGACTACACCCCACCATCTCGTTTTGTTCGTGCCGTTGCTTTTTCTCAGTCAGCCATTACGCTACCAACAGCAAAAGAGACAATGCTTCAAGTGTTTCACATTATGAATGCCTTTGATATCCCTCTTGGGTCTATCCAAGAAAAAGCTGGGGATAAAATACACTATGACTATACACAGTGGACTTCTGTAGCAGACTTAAAAAACTTAACATACTCTGTGAGAACCTATCAAGATCAGTCCATCAGAAGCATCGATGTCAATAAAGCTTTAGAAGCTGCAAAAGGTGAAGTAAAAGTCATCAAACTAAAATCAGAACAAAAAATAGATGATATTTCTACAAAATTTTAAAATATAATCTTTTCAAAAATAAAGGGAAAAAATGAAAAAAATGAAAAGCAGAGCTTTCTTCTTGACATTAAGTCTGTCCATAGGTCAAATAACCATGGCTAATGAAATAAGTAAAGAAGATATGGCAATACAGCTTGCCAATCCTATTGCTGCCTTAATCTCTCTACCAATGCAGTTAAATTACGACAGAGGCTTTCAAAATACTTCTGGAAATGACAGTAACAAGTGGACACTAAATATTCAGCCTGTTATTCCAATTTCAATTAGTGATGACTGGAATCTCATATCAAGGACTATAGTACCTATTGTTAGAACGGATAATCTACCATTAGGCTCTGGAACTCATAACAATATAGGTGATATTGTACAAAGTACATTTTTTTCACCTAAAGCACCTACTGAAAGTGGATGGATATGGGGTGCAGGTCCAGTATTTTTGATACCTTCTGGGTCTGATATATCAGCTGAGACTTGGGGTGTTGGCCCCACAGTAGTAGCCCTTAAACAAGATGGGGCTTTGACCTACGGTATGCTTGCAAATCATATCTGGTCAACAGGTGGAGGTTTTGATATTAGTAATACTTTTGTTCAGCCTTTCTTTACCTATACTACTCCTAGTGCAATGTCTGTTTCCTTGATGACAGAGACAACATACAACTGGGAAGCATCCGATGGTAATGAGTGGACAGTACCACTTTTCATGATGGTCACACAAGTAGGGAAAATAGGTAATCAGCTCATCTCTTATGGTGCAGGTATTAAATATTATGCCCAAAGTCCTGATAGTGGGCCTCAAGGTTGGGGTGCAAGATTTGTTTTTACAATGATGTTTCCAAAGTAATGAGAAGAGAAAATGCTCATGATAATATTTGCAAAAATACTTGTTACGTTCCAACAGATAATCAAAAAGGAGTGAAGAACAATAAAATGATAGCTAATACACTAGAAATGAGATTTCAAATGAGTTAGAATCTTTTAAAAGTTTCTGTCACTACAAATAAAAGGAGAAAGAATGTTTCACACAAAAAAATTAATCGTAGGTTTGATGGTGCTATTTGCAGCACTAACAAGCATACAAGCAGCCCAAAAAGAGATTTATATCCCTGGTTCTGGAGAACTTCAAAAAGTAGAGGTGACTACAACACAAAAATCACCTGTACTGTACTATAACGGTGACATCATAACTATGGATGGAGACACACCGCAGTATGCAGAAGCAGTGGTGGAAAAAGATGGGAAAATTTCTTTTGTTGGTAGCAAAGAAGATGCCCAAAATAAATTTGCCAATGCAAGGATGATAGACCTTAAAGGCAACACTATGTTGCCAGGTTTTTTAGACCCACATTCTCACTTTATGTCAGCCATTCGTATGGTAAATCAAGTTAACGTGGCGGCTCCTCCTGTGGGTACGGCAACAAATATCCCTCAAATCATCGAAAAGCTTAAAGCATTTTCAGAAGAAAAACATATACCTGAAGATGGATGGATATTGGGATGGGGGTATGACCAAGACTTGCTTGATGAGAAAAGACACATCACTAAAGTAGACCTAGACAAAGCCTTTCCAAAAAGAAAAGTCCTCATCATTCATGTTTCTATGCATGGTGCAGTACTTAACTCTAAAGCACTTAAGTGGGCAGGTGTTGATACCAATACCAAAACGCCAGATGGTGGTGTCATAGCTCGTATGCCTAACAGTACAGAACCTGCAGGACTTATGATGGAAACAGCTTATATTCCTATCTTTGCAAAACTTCCACAGCCTAGTGAAACTGARATGCTAGACCTTATGAAACCTGCACAGATGATGTACGCAAGCAATGGATATACTCAAGCTTTTGAAGGCTTTAGTCATGTTTCTGATGTAGATTTTCTCATAAAAGCTGCAACACAAGACAGAAACTTTATAGACATCTTGGCACTTCCTGCCTTTACTGAAATGGATAAATGGTTCAACAACCCAAAATACCCTTTTGGTGTGTACAACAAAAAGCTCAAACTACAAGCGTGTAAGATAACCTTAGATGGTTCACCTCAAGGTAAAACAGCACTCGTTTCACACCCCTACCATGGTGGTGGACCTTCAGGGCAAAAAGAGTGGAAAGGTGAATCTTCCATCACCCAAGAACAGCTTGATAGCATCACTCAAAAACTCTTTGATGCGAAGATACCTATGCATATACATACCAATGGTGATGGTGCGATAGATATGATGATTAAAACAGTTAAAAAAGCAGGTATCTCAGCAATAGATGACAGAAGAACAGTCATCGTACATTCACAGTTTCAACGTCCAGAACATTTACCTGAGTATGTCAATCTTGGACTTACTCCATCATACTTTAGTCTACATACCTACTACTGGGGTGATGTACATATTAAAAACATAGGTGAAAAAGCAGCCTTTTTTATCTCACCTATCTTTGCTGCAACAGAAAAAGGCATTGTTTATTCAAACCATACAGACTTTAACGTGACACCACTTGATCCATTTTGGGTACTATGGTCAGCTATGGCTAGAGAGTCGCGTGAAGGTGTCATCATAGGTCCAGACCAGACAGTAGATGCCTATACTGCACTGCAAGGACTCACAACAGGTCCTGCATGGCAAGTATTTGAAGAGAACAGAAAAGGTAGTATAAAAGAAGGAATGCTTGCTGACTTTGTTGTCATCAAACATAACCCACTCAAACAAAAAGTCTCTGAAATCAAAGACAATGAAGTCCTTGCTACCATCAAAGAAGGTAGAGTTATTTATAAAAAGATTGGTATTTAAGGTTACTTAAATATCTAACACCAACTTCACCGGGCAGTGGTCACTGCCCATCACTTGGTCTAAAATTTCAGCTTCTACTATCTTATCTTTTAAATCATCTGAGACATAAAAGTAGTCGATACGCCAGCCTACATTGTTTTTTCTAGCGGCTGCTCTATAACTCCACCAACTATAACGGTCTTCCATATTACCATGTACATGTCTAAAAGTATCTATGAAACCTGAAGCCAATAATTTATCTTGCCATTCACGCTCCATAGGTAAAAAACCTGAGGTTTTTTCATTAGCTTTTGGACGTGCAAGGTCTATGGGGTGATGAGCAGTATTTACATCACCACAAACAACTATGGACTTACCTTCTTTACGTAACTCTAAGATGTAGTCTAAAAAACGCTTATAAAAGCTCATCTTATAGACTAGGCGCTCTTCACTTCTCTGTCCATTTGGAAAATAGATGTTGAAGAATACCATATTGTCAAAATGATATTCATTTATACGGCCTTCATCTAAGATGTCTACATGCTCACAACACCCTGCTTCACCTTTTATATCTGTATACAGTGCCACTCCTGACTGACCTTTGTTGACAGAAGAATTGATACTTTGATATTTATAGTCTCTCTCAAAGATACTCTCAGGTATCTGATCAGCCTCAGCTTTGATTTCTTGAAGTCCTAAAAAATCTACACATTCATCATCTATCCATTTTAACGCATCTTTCTTATCGACTGCACGTATACCATTTACATTCCATGAAATAAAGGTGAGTTTTGCCATTGTTCTGCCTTAATAGTTTTATGCAATAATAGCGAAAAACAATCTAATAAGGCTAAAAATGTCACGTGAAGATAAAGAACGATGGAATACAAAATATAAAGAAAAAAAAGCTCCACATGAACCCATAAAACTTATTAGAGATTATGCAAAGCTTGACTCTGACAATAAAGCACTTGACATAGCATGTGGTATGGGTAGACATAGCAAATATCTGGCTTCTCTGGGTTTTGAAGTGGATGCGTTAGATATCTCTTCAGTAGCCATCAAAGCTCTTCACGGAGTAGCACATATACATCCTTTAGAAGTAGATTTTGATACTTATACTCTCCCAAAGAATAAATACAACCTCATAGTCTCTACTTACTTTTTAAATCGTAGACTATTTCCTCAAATGATAAATGCACTTAACTCTAATGGGATTATATTGTTAGAAACTTTTTTACATGATGAAGATAATGAAAGAGAACCTTCAAATCCTGCATTCTTGCTCAAGAAAGGAGAATTAGAAGATTTTTTTGGCCATAAATGTGAACTACTGTACTTAGAAGAATGGTGGGGTACTGATTATACCGGTGCAAATGTTATGAAAATATCAATGGTTGCAAGAAAAAAAATTAGTTAATGATACTTACTTTTGTACCAGTTTTGACTTTAGAAAAAACTGTTTTTGCCACTTTAAATGGAAGTCTGATACAACCATTTGTACCTGGGTTTCTTTTTACATATTTACTTGCATGAAGACCTATGCCTGAACTTGTAAGTCTCATCCAGTTCTTGAGTGAAGCACCTACATATTTGGCTTTAGGGCCTTTATATTTTCTTCTATCACCTTTATAGACCATTTTACCATTTCTATAATATTTACCAAAAATTGTTGAGCGCTTATCAGATATTTTTTCTGTAATTTTAAAAACACCTTTTGGTGTTCTCTTGTCTCTGATTATCCTAGTATTTGGCTCAAGTTTTCTTTTTGCACCTGTAGTACATGGAGTAGAAAGTGCTACTTTTCCATTGACTAAAAGGCTAAGTCTCTGCTCGGATATATCCACCTTTATATGTGTATTTTTCCCATTTGCTTTTGACAATAATTTTTTGTCTTTAAAAACCTTAAAACTTTTCTTTAAGTTTGTTTTTCTTTTAAATTCTGCGTAAGAACTTATTGTTGAACTATTTTTAGGTACATTTACTTTTGTAAATTTAATACTTGTCGATACTTTATCTAATTGAGTTTTTGTTTTTATACCAACATACCCTACAATCGGATTAAGATTATATTTCTCTTGAAATTTAATTACAGCATTTTTTGTATTTTCACCCCACTTACCATCAGTTAATAAATTAAGTTTTAAACTTTTATTGAGTGCTAGTTGCAGGTTTTTTATTTGTCTTAACGGATTCGTACACTCTTGTGTATCTGTATTCTCACACATGTCATCATAAGTTGTAAATGAATGTTTAGCATAGGTAAAAGAAAAAAGCATAAGTATAGTAAGTAGTATTTTCATTAATATAGTCTCCAGTTATTTTATGAATTCTAGTATAATACAATTTTAAGATTAAGCAGTTATTAAAGACCACTTAAAAGAAACTGAAAAGACACAATCCCKTAMYKWKMWYKWMAWSRKSAYAMASKAKWAWTKTSWRRMRMWGWYWWMAWWGCTKCRCKMMGYNNTGAAAWRTGAAGATACAAACCCTATAAATCCACCAAATACTCCGCCCCACAYTACCAACCAGCCCAAATGTTCTTTAATGAGTTCCTGTACTAACTCTTTGACCATTTGAGGTGTGAGTTCATTAAGACGTTCTATGATGAGTGTGTCAACAGAGTCTAACATGTCATCGGAAAGTGCAGAGTTTTGTATGTGATGATCAAGTTGTGTCTTAAATGCATCCGATGCCACAATGGAAGAGACTGCTGACTTTAGTTTAATTGAAAACGGCTCACGTAATCCTTCCAAAGCCTCTTCTCCCCCAAACATTTGTATGGCACTTCCAAATTTTGACTCCATCACTGTTTTAGAAAGTGCATCAAAAGCCGATGAAAAATCAGCTTTCTCTACGAGAGGTCTAAGGTCTATTTTTTGTTCTTCTTTTGAAAAAAAGTCACTTAACTGTTCTTTAGAAAAAAACTGTTTCATAATCATCTTATGTATGGACGCTTTAAAAATCTCAAAGTTTTTTTCTATGACGCCAGATCCATAAAGGAAAGGGACACGCTCAAAGAGCATATGAATGGCAAGTTGGTTGGTAATAGCACCCGATAGTGCAAAGAGCCCTGTGAAAAGTACTAYYTGTGTGTAAACTTCAGGTACAACAAATGATAATCCTATGAGCAGTATTGAAAGGAAGTTAGTTAGGAATGATTTGTCCATATGATTTACTCTTTTATTTTTTGTGAAGTTTAACATGTTTTGGGTTTATTTGTTTTGGGGTTTTCATTAGGTCTATTTTTTAACTTTAGATAACTCTAAAGTATTAGAGATTAACGACTTAGTCCACCATTAAAGTTTAAAAATGTAAAATTCTTTGTATCCTGAATGTTAGTTAGCTAGTAACATCATCTTCAACTCTTCTACAGATCTTACAGCATTCATATGGTCTGTAAAACCCCAATCTACCATAATGTAAGGTATCTCTGCTCTTTTGCTTGCTACTTCATCTCGTGGGCCATCGCCTATGAAAAGTGCTTGTTCTTTGTTATAATTTAGTTCATCAAGTAACTTGTAGAGCATATCTGGATGTGGTTTACCATTTTCCACGTCATCATAACAAGCTATGCCGTCAAAATAGTCATGTAGATCTAAGTGAGTGAGTGACTCTATCGTGGATCCTCGGTAGGCATTAGTAGCTAGTCCTAAGGTGTGGTCTTTGTCTTTTAATTCTTCAAGTAGCTCCTTGATACCATCATAGAGTTCTAGTTCATTTTCATGATTCATGGTGTAGTATTCGGTAAACCATTTTTCATGCTTAGGCTCAAAAACATCACTCTCATAGAAAACTTTTGCAGGATTCACAGTGTGGTCATTAACCAGTTGTAAAATATGTTTTTGTTCCATGGGTATCATGCCTAAATTTTGTCGTACATGGTTAATAGCATTTGCTATGGTAATGGAGCTATTTACCAGCGTACCATCCATATCAAAGATAATAAGTTTTTGTTTCACTATTTATTCTTTTTCATTGGTTTAAYATAAGGTAGATTAACCTTAATATAGACAGAYAGACTWACYAACAATAATGCAACACCACCTATAAGATACACAGCATAYAATAATTGRGCAGGRTCWGTSAGTGCAAATTTAAAGACAAGCATTAAGGCTTCGATAGAAAGAGCAATAATAATAGAACCTAAAAAACGAATCATAGTCTGATGACCGTCACCTGAACCTTCTTTTTTCTCTTTACCCAATACTTCCTCTTCAAAGATGGCTTTCACTAAGTCAAAGATAGCTAAAGACAGTGTAAGTAAAATGGTTGCCTTAAACATTTCATTGATATCTATAGCCATCAAATCCGTGCCAAAGTGTAAAAACGCAGTAGCACCTTTAACAAATAGAAGTAGAGAAACCAATGCCAATGCTACAGAAAAAGCACTGTACCCAATTTTAGAAACTTTTCCAAAAAATGAATCTGCAGAGCTTGGATATACCATGCGCAAAATATTTGACAAAGAAATGTCAACACAGATAATACAAAGAAGGTTGTCTCTTTCATCATAGATAGGGAAAGAAGCAGTGACTACCATAGTATTACTAATGTGAGAAGGATAAGGTTCAGTTAGAACACATCTATGTTCCTTAGTGGTTTTATAAAAATAAGCTCTATCCGATCTATTGTTACCCTTACCAATACCCTTTAACTTTTTGTTTCTGGAGATATTSTCAATAATTTGAATACCTTGTCCATTAAGTGCATAAATGGCTTCAGCTTTACGAATAGTATCATTTAAGCCTTCAAGCTTTGAGAGTACAGTATTGATGTCCCCATTTTGTATAGTATCAGTGATATTACGTCCGATGATATAACATAAATATGCTCTAGCTTTTGCACGTATCTCTGCGTATTCTTTTATTTCTTTAATTTGCATATTTTCTCCTTAATTTATAGTATTTTACCTAATACATCAGTAAAGTTTACCTTTTGATTGATTGCCACTTCAGGAAATATACTGCCTTTTTGGGAGAATGTCAAGATGGTTGAGCCCATCTCAAACCAGCCAAAAAGTTCTCCACGTTCAAGGGTAAGCTTATCATATTTATAATGTTTTGGCTCTCTTATATCGGAGTTTGTTTGTATTTCTTTTTCAAATGTAACTACCATTTTCCCAACATTAAGTGCACCTACAAGCACAAGTACTTGAGTTCTTCCTTGAGGGTCTTCACATTCTATAATCACTCTTTCATTTTCTATAAACAAATCTTGCTTGTTACGCAATAAAGGAAAATTAACAGGATACAACTTACCAGGAATATGTGTAAGGCTTAAGATTTTAAGTGTCATTGGCATATGATATCTATGATAATCTTTTGGGGAAAGATAGAAGTTTATAAATTCTCCACCTTCCACATTTTCTACAGCTTCTAGGTGATTTTCCCCAAAGAGATCTTCTATGTTATAGCTCATTCCTTTAATTTGATAGGCTTTACCATCAGTAATAGTCCCTGCATCTGTGATAAGTGCATCCACACCTGAGATGAGTGCATTTTTATCTTTGGGTAATGTAGGTGCTCTTTCAAAAGCACGTGTAAAAAGTTTGTTAAGCGAGGGGTAATCACAAGGCTCTTTAAATGCTGACATATCAAGACCCATTAACTTGACATAACCTTTATTAATAAAATTTTGTATTTTGGGTGAAAATTCTTTTGATGCAAATTTACCAAATTGGCTTGAAATGACTAATGTAAAGTGTTTATTCATTCTTTTTTCCTAGTGATATGTGGGTGTATTATATCAGAATTACGATATTATTTTTAATTAATTTTAGGACTTTTTATGACAAAATATATACTTTTTGATACAGAAACCACAGGCAACCAAGAACATGACCGTATTATACAAATTGGCGCGATGATTGTTCACAGTAAAGATGAGATAGAATTCTATGATGAACTGTGTTCTACTGATGTTTCTATAAGCATAGAAGCAATGGAAGTACACAATATTACGCCCGATGTTATAGAAAACCAACCACCCTATGCTGAGCTAATTTTCGCAAAAAAGCTTGAGGAATTGAACCAAAAAGAAAACTACCTTATTGCACACAATATAAATTTTGATTTAGATATGGTAAAAAAAGAGGGGTTTGAAAACCACTACACGCTCATAGACACATTACGTTGTGCCAAGCACTTACTTCCGGATAGTCCCTACCATAGGCTTCAGTACTTACGCTACTCCTTAGAACTCTATCAAACAGAAGGTGCAGAATCTGCCAAATTAGGCGTAACCATCAAAGCACATGATGCCATAGGAGATGTATTGGTAATGAAGCTCTTGCTCTCCAAACTTGTAGCCTTAGCCAAAGAACAATTCCCCGAAGACAAAAACCCCATGCAAACCCTAGCAAAACTCACACAAACCCCTGTACTCATGAAAACATTTAAGTTTGGTAAGCATAAGGGAAAAGAGGTAGTAGACGTCGCAAAAGAAGATGCAGGCTATCTCAAATGGATGCAAGGTAATATGGACTTAGATGAAGATATGACGTTTACTCTAAACTATTATTTGGGGTAATTTCAGTAAAAAACCCTATAATACACTTACTAATTATTTAACTATTTTGGAGTCATTTGAATGCTAAGATTTGCCCCCTCGCCTACGGGAGATATGCACATAGGAAACCTACGTGTAGCCATACTTAACTTCCTTGTGGCTCAACAAAATCAAGAGGGCTTCCTCGTTCGTATAGAAGATACGGACACCAAGCGAAATATAGAGGGAAATGACACTGAGATTATGCAGATACTTGAAAAGTTTGCACTCATTCATGAGTCAGTATTTCACCAAAGTGAGCACCTTCACATGCACCAAACCTTAGCTATTAAACTTTTAGAACAAGACAAGGCTTTTGTCTGTACGTGTACGCCTGAACAGCTTGAAGCTGACAGAGAAGCCGCTAAAGCTAAGAAAGTAGCATACCGTTACTCTGGACGTTGTCATGATGTGGGGAAGGCTGAACATAGTAAACTCAAAGAGTCTGGCATTCCTTTTGCGCTACGTATCAAAAAGCCTACTGAGGATATAGTAAACCATGACCTCATAAAAGGCGATATCAAAACTGCCGCCAACGAAGTGGACTCTTTTGTCATATTAAGAACAGATGGGACACCTACATATAACTTTGCCTGTGTCTGTGATGATATGCTCTCAGGGGTAACCTTTATCATACGGGGAGAAGACCATTTGTCTAATACGCCTAGACAAAAACACATCAAAACTGAGCTTGGTTATAATGGAGAGACTACCTATGCTCACTTACCTATGATACTCAATACGGATGGTAAAAAACTCTCCAAACGTGATGATGCCTCTTCTGTGAAGTGGCTTTTTGAAGAAGGGTTTCTACCTGATGCTATCATCAACTACTTACTTTTGCATGGCAATACTAAAGCGCCTAGTGAGATATTTACCCTGCCTGATGCTATAGAGTGGTTTGACATAAAAAACATCTCTAAATCAGCTGCTAAATTTGATATAGACAAGCTACGTTTTATCAACCGTAAACACTTAGAACGCATGGAAGATAAAGCACTCTCTACCCTCTTTGGCTTTGCTGACACAGACATAGGAAAACTGGCTAAACTTTACCTAGAAGAAGCCTCTACCACCAAAGAGATAGACACAAAGATAAAAGCTATCTTTAGCCCTAAAAACTTTACTGGTAAGTGGTCTGAACATATGCGTACTATAGAAATATTGGTACAAAATGCCCCTATGTTTTCTAAGTTTGATGACTTTAAGTCTTACATCATGAAAGGATCTGGACTTAAGGATGAAAACTTCTTTAAACCGCTAAGATTACTACTTACAGGTGCAGAGCAAGGCCCAGAGCTAAGCGACGTTTACCCACTTATCAAATCATACTTATTGGAGATAGCCTCATGAGTGCTCTTATCTATGCCATCGTGCAAACCCTACATACCGTTTTCAATCTCTACATCTGGATAGTCATCATCTCTGCATTGCTTAGTTTTGTACGTCCTGATCCGCATAATCCTATTGTTCAAATTTTACATCGCCTTACTGAACCAGTYTTGGGCTTCATCAGGGAAAAAATGCCTTTTGTAGTATTTTCTGGGATTGACCTCTCACCACTGGTCATTATTTTAGGTTTACAACTTATTGATAATTTTATGATGCGTACACTACTTGGRTAAGAAATGAAACTAAAGTATAACTTTTTTCTTTTTCTTATCGTTTTTGCTTTTTCCTCTCATGCTCTTCAGGCTAAAACATTTACCTATTGGCAAGTGCATAATATGCCAAAAAGCATTGAAAAAGATTATTATATATGGCGCTTTTTATCACAAAAGACCACAACAAATACAGAAGCTAGAAATATTATTAAAGAATCAAGTCATCTAAATAAAAAGTTGCGTAYAGCCTATAGAGAAAGAACCGGTTTTAATGCTCCTAATCTTAAATATAAACGAGATATTACACCAGATCATATTTGGAAACCAAGAAGTAAGGCAAATAAACATTTTAAACAGGGTCTTACACTTATGCAACAAAATAAGCCTAAAATTGCTTCAGGCTACTTTGAGTCAGCACGAAAGAACTATGTTAAGAAGTACAAAAAAGACAAAGCACTCTTTTGGCTTTACTTGAGTACAAAGAATGTAGATTATATAAAAAAACTACAAGAAAGTTACCATCCAAATATTTATACTCTGATGGCAGCAGATACTGTAAGAGGTAAATACCCTGCTACTATTACCCAACAAATAAGAAAAAAACGTACCTATGGATTTGATATTCAAGATCCAATTGACTGGGCAAAAGTGAAAGAGAAAATGAAACGATCATCAAATGCCAAAATAGATGATATGGCAGATGATTATGCATCTCAAGAATGTATAGGAATATATACATATCTTAAGGCAAAAGCGTGTAACTATACAAAGGCATATTTTCCTATGCCGTACAGAGATGCTATGAAGCATATGACTCCTGAGCGTCAAGCACTTATCTATGCTATTGCACGTCAAGAGAGTCGTTTTGTTCCTGCTTCTGTCTCTCGTTCTTTTGCGCTTGGCATGATGCAGTTTATGCCATTTCTTATCAAACATATTGCAAAAGAGAAGAAACAAAAAATGGATTTAGATGAAATGTTTAACCCCTATAAAGCCATAGAGTATGCAGACTATCATCTTAACTATCTTACTAAGCACCTTTATCATCCATTGTTTATTGCTTATGCCTATAACGCAGGTATAGGATTTACAAGAAAACACATCAGAAATCGTCGTCATTTCAGACAAGGGTCGTATGAACCTTATATGAGTATGGAAACGATGAAAAATGTTGAAGCAAGAGAATATGGGAAAAAAGTATTGTCCAACTATGTCATYTATCTTAACAAACTTGGTGTATCTACACGTATCTTCCCACTGTTAAAAACATTGGCAACACCTTCTAAAACAGATAAGTTTAGGAAATAAAGACATTTTTTAACACGATTAAAAGGCTTTTTTATTTAACACATACTTTGCAACTTTGGCAAACTGCAATGTACCTTTCCCATAGAGCTCACTAGTAAAGAGAAGGTTAAAGCTTTTTTTACTTGTATGTGTGAAATGTACTAGGTAGAATTGGGTCCATGGCGCAACAAAAGAGATATCTTCTAAGTATGGACTCGTTTCCTCAAGCATTTGTATGCTTTTTGCAGATTTTCCATCAAGGGATAAAGAGAATCCTTCCTCAGAGAAGTTTTCTATATCACTCTCTTCTACGTACACACCAACAACGAAAACTTCATCTTCTTTTTTTGTCTCTTTTGCTTTTTGTTTATATAGGTATGTAGCGGTCACAAGTACTTTTGTAACCTCTTCATCTGTATTATAAAGTTGTACTTTTTCTGTTTTTTGTAATTTTTGATTGTATGTTTTATTTTCTAGATATACATCCATAAGTGCCTGTTCTTCTTYTGATATGCAGCCACTTATTAAAAATATCGTAATAAATGCAAGCCCAATTTTTAGCACGATATTCTCCTTATATTTAAAAGGATTTTAACATATATTCAATAAAGATTTAAGTATAATTCTCTAACACAATTAAAGGGTGTACGTGAAAAAAAGAGTTGCCGTTGCATTTACTGGCCCATCGGGCAGTGGAAAGACTTCACTGGTTGAGAAGATTGCACAAATACTTATGAAAAGTAAAAAAGTAGCCATTATCAAAAATGACCCTAAAGACAAGGCTCACTTTGATGTTGAAGGAAAAGACAGTTACAAGTTCTCACAAACAGGTGCAGAGGTAGTAGTGACCTCCCCAACAAGAACAACTTTTTTCTCGCAAAGAGAAAAAACTTTAGATGAAATTGTCATGATGATAGATGATTTTGACATTTTACTTGTTGAAGGACTAAAAACACTTCCATTACCTCGCATTGCCATTTTTAGAAATAAAATCGATGAAAGCTATTTTAGCTGTAGTGAAGCCATAGCTATTGATGACACTATTCGTGACTATACTATACCTGAAAACATCGATGTGCTTGATCTCAACAATACTGCTGAAATCATTCAGTGGATTAATACACATGCAAAAGACATATAAAATAAAGGGATTTACAAATGCAAACTATATTTGATACCATTAAAAAAGTAGCCATTAAAATAGATTACGCCATTAAAACCGAAGATCTCGGATATAGCGACAGCTCAAATTCTTCAGGAGAAGAGCAACTGAAATTAGATGTAAAAAGTGACTATATCATAGAAGAAGCATTTAAAGATGTTGCTATTGTGAAAGCGTTGGTCAGTGAAGAAAAAGAAGGTGTATTGGCATTAAATCCTAAAGGAAAATATACTGTCTGTTATGATCCGCTTGATGGTTCAAGTTTGGCAGATGTCAACCTTTCTGTTGGGTCAATATTTGGTATCTATGAAGGTGAGCTAATAGGTGAAAACCTTGTGGCTTCTGCTTACGTTGTGTATGGTCCACGTGTTGAACTTGTGATTGCAACAAAAGATTCTAAGCCACAGCACTATAGAGCCAATGGAGATCTTTTTAATTTCATCTCTGAAATAACTTTAGATGAAAAGGGAAAACTCAATGCACCAGGTGGGACACAGCAAAACTGGTCTGATTACCACAAAACATTCATTGATAGTCTTTTTCAAGAAGGATATAGGCTTCGCTATTCAGGTGGAATGGTTCCAGACCTTCATCAAATACTCCTAAAAGGTGGAGGTATTTTTTCTTATCCGGGTACTTCTGACAAGCCCCAAGGTAAACTCAGACAACTTTTTGAAGTTATTCCTTTTGCTTTCATTTATGAACAGGCAGGAGGTCAGGCTGTCAACCATGAAGGGCTTCCTCTTACACGACTTATACCAAGTCATCCACATGACACAAGTTCATGTTTTTTCGGTTCTAACTATGAAATAAATGCTATGAAATCAGCCTATGGAATTAAATCCTAATGTCAGAACAAATACTTGATGAATGGCAAATTATTCTGCTTCAAAAAAAAGAAGAACTGGAATCCTGCCAAAAGAAACATCAAGTCAACTCTTGTTTGAAATGTGATAAATTGTTAGATTGTGAGATACGTGATGCCTATATCAAAGCAGTGTATGACAGTATGAGTAAAGGAAAAGGCGGAGGATTTGAATTTTAATCTTCTCCTTTGATTAAATCCAACTTCATTGCCCTATTCATCTTTTTTTTAATTTCATATTCTCTCTTGGATGCTAAACTTCTATCTATAAAATTTTCACTATATACTAAGGTTACCGGTCTTCTTGCACGTGTATATTTTGCACCTTTGTCAGAATGGTTATGTTCATCCAAGCGACGTGCCAATTCTGTGGTAATGCCAGTATAGAGTGTGTCATCAAAACATTTGAGAATATAAACATAATACATAGGTATTATTTTAACAGAAATTCTTAGGAGAGAAAGTTAAGGGAAGAAAAAAATGGATTTTTATACTGTTTTCTCCAAATCATGCATTTTAAAAGGACTAGATATACTTGGAGCTGCAATAAGTAATACATCAGAATAATCCATAGACTTGATATAGCCATTGACTTTAAGCATTCCAGACTTGGCATGATGTTTGTATAGTTTGATAGCTTTTTGACACAGAGTAGCTTTGTCACAGTCTGTAGCCTTTAGAAAATATTGACTATTCATGCCTATTACTTTATAATAGGTTGTACCTTCAAATATATACGTTTTTCTATTAGTAATCTTATAATCTATCATATTCTTATCTATCATATTTGTATCAAGATTAGACATATATTTCCCCCTRATATTTCTAAATATTTAATATRGTACCTAAGGTTAGCTTATAGCTTCAAGTGCACATGACTTAAAGTATACACGAACCGTATCTTCTGAAATAAAAATCTTATTTGTTACTTTATCTATCTTAAGTAAACCTTTTTTTGATTTCATTCCATTAAATGTATACTGACATAGTTGTATATTAACCTGCGATGCACGCAGATAATTTAAACTATTAACTTGAAGATAATAGCTATTACTCATACCTATTACTTTATAATATTTTTTATTGTCTATGGTATAGATTTTTTTATTTGCAAATCTATTTTTTTCCATTTCTTTATTTTGTTGACGTAAGCGTCTCTCTTCGTTTAACTGATTCCATATTTTTTTCTTATCATAAAGTGCGGTCAATGCGGTTTTGTATATGTTTTTTCTTGTCCCATATTCAAATGAAGGACTAATATTTAACGTTGCTACCATCATATCTCCTTTTATAAAGTATCAAATTGATATGTTCATAATATGACTATATCTACGTAGTATTACCTAAGTATTACCTCCTGTAAGTAATACAATAGATATAGAATATGCAATAACCCTCTATACAGCATCTTTTGGCTAAAATACTTTTTAAACTATTTACTCTCACAGTAAAACCAAAAACTCATTTGTTTAAGGAACATTATGTCTTGCGAAAAAGCCTATATCACTACCCCTATTTACTATGTTAATGACATTGCCCACATCGGTCATGCCTATACCACYATCATTGCTGATACACTTGCACGTTATTCTAGACTGTCAGGGCTTGATACCTATTTTTTAACAGGTACAGATGAACATGGCCAAAAGATAGAAGAAGCAGCAAAATCAAGAGGTAAATCAACACAAGACTATGCAGATGAAATTTCTGCAACCTTTAAAGACCTTTGGGATGATTTTGATATCTCTTATGACAAGTTTATACGCACCACAGATGCTGACCATATGAAAGGTGTTCAAAAAGCCTTTTTGGTGATGCATRAAAATGGTGATATCTATAAAGATACGTATAAAGGTCATTATTGTATCTCTTGTGAAACATTTTTTCCCTCTATTCAACTTGTAGATGATGAATTTTGTCCAGAGTGTGGGAAAAGCACTACTGTAGTAGAAGAAGAGAGTTACTTCTTTAAATTATCTAAATATGAAAAACCTTTACTTGAATGGTACGAGAACAACCCTGATTGTATCTTGCCCAGAAGCAAAAGAAATGAAGTGATTCGTTTTGTAGAAGGTGGACTACATGACCTTTCCATTACTCGTACCAGTTTTGACTGGGGAGTCAAACTCCCTGAAGAGATGGATGATCCTAAACATGTGATGTATGTATGGCTAGACGCACTAATGAACTATGTAACTGCACTTGGTTATGGGACAGATGATAAGAATATGGACTATTGGCCTGCACGCGTACAGCTCATAGGTAAAGATATTTTACGTTTCCATGCGATCTACTGGCCGGCATTCCTGATGAGTCTTGGTCTTCCTTTACCTACACATATCGCTGCACATGGTTGGTGGACACGTGATGGTGAAAAGATGTCAAAATCTAAAGGAAATGTTGTCAATCCTAGAGAAGTTGCAGATGCATATGGGTTAGATAGCTTCCGTTACTTTATGTTAAGAGAAGTACCTTTTGGTGGCGATGGTGACTTTTCTCAAAAAGCACTCATAGACCGTATTAACTCTGACCTTGGTAATGATCTTGGAAACTTGTTAAACCGTCTCATAGGAATGTCTGGAAAGTATTTTGAAGGCACTGTTGATTCTGGCAATGTAGAAAAATATTTTCAGGCAGAACTAGATGAAATGCATGCTTCATTAGATAAACTAGAACCATTACTCTTTGAAATGCAAATACACCGGTATCTTGAAGAACTTTGGAAGCCTCTAACCATAGCAAATAAAGCTATAGACATGTATCAACCTTGGACACTCATGAAAGAAGGTGGAGAAGAAAAAGCGATGGCACTAAACGGTCTTATCGCTACGATACTTTCAAAGGTTTCTGTCATGCTTTACCCAGTGATGCCAGAAATTTGTACTAAAATCTCCAATGCCTTACATTTTACGATAGACAACGACAGTTGGCAGTCTATGATAAAAGGCACTGCTTTACTTGATACCTTTGTATTAGAAAAGATTGATCCTCTTTTTCCACGGATAGAAGAGCCTTTACTGACACAGATAGAACCTGTAGACAGTAAACTAGCACCGAAGAAGGTAGAAACAAAAGAAACAGAAACAAAAAAAGAAGAAGGCATAGCCCTCATAGGCATTGACCAGTTTTTCCAAACTTCATTGAAAGTTGGTACGGTTGTTCAAGCTGAAGAGGTAGCTAAAAGTAAAAAACTTCTTTTACTTCAAGTAGATGTCGGTGAAGATGCACCAAGACAAGTGGTTGCAGGCATAAAAGAATGGTATTCAGCAGAAGATATGTTGGGAACACAGGTATGTGTGGTTGCAAACCTTAAACCCGCCAAACTTATGGGACTCAAAAGCGAAGGTATGCTTTTAGCAGCCAAAGATGAAAATGGACTGTGTATGATACGTCCAGAACAGCCAAAAACAGTAGGGACTCCTGTAAAATAATATGAAAATAGAAGATATCATTAACCTTACAGAAGGTGTACTTACCAATGTGCCAAAAGTGCAAGCTATTGACTCAGCAACAGTCTATCAATCTAAAGTCGACCATGGGGATCTTTTCTTCTCTTCAAACCAAGAAGAAATAGACCAAGCGTTAGCCAATGGAGCCTATGCTATTGTCTACGACGATGAAAATATCATAAAAAATGATGATGAGATAGCATGGATAAAAGTATCTGACATTCAGTTGGCTGCTTTTAAGCTCATTCGCTATGCTATTATTAAAAAAGAAGCGCAGTTTTATTTACTTTCAGAACACGAACTCACCTTCTTAAAAATCATTCTCCAACATAAAAATAATATCTCATTTATCGCTAGTGACTGGAGAAAAGCGTTTGAACAAATACTAAACTCTGAAGACTCACTTTTTGTGGGTACAAATAAAGAGATTATGCATCTCATAAAACCTGACGTACAAAGACTCGAAACTGAAGTAGATGGGTATATTGTGTCAGATACACTTTTTAGAAGTAGCTATAAAGTAGATGGGTTTATCTATCAGGAAAAAGAGCTTATACCTTTTCATTTAGAGTACTTACTTCGTGCCGTACACTTTTGTAATGTGCATACCCTTCCCTACACGATGGATAGAGTTAAATACACCAAACATTTTTTACCCGTATTTATAGATGGAAAGCTTAATAGTATGAAGCCTGGGAACAGTGACAGAGTAGCCATCTTTACAGACAACACTTCAGACATCAGTAAAGCAAGAGAATATGTGATGCGTAGCAACATGTGGGTAAAATCTGTAGTATTTACCCCACCTAAGACCAAAGTACCTGGCATCGACCATCCGCATTGGTTTAAAACAGAAGAAGAACTACGTGAACTTCTTAAAAATATACAATTTAACTATGCATTTATATATAATGCAGATAAAAGCATTTTGAACAAAATTAAAGAAGAGTATACACTGTTTTAAAAACCCTTCTGTATAAGTAGCATATTCTTCCCATTGTCTTCTATGACCTTACATCCATACATGTCACATAAAACTTTAAATGTTTTGACTGTAAAAAAGATGATGTGCGTGGAGTCTTGATGGTAATACCATTTTTTAAACAATACTCTATTATTAAGATGAAACTGTGTTTGTATAGACAAATACCCACCCTCTTCTAGTCTGTCTATTAAGCTTTTAAATATCTTTTTAGGATCATGTAAATGCTCAAATACTTCCACAGATACAATAAGTTCATATTTTTTACTATTATTCGGTGTGTCAGGATGATATATAGGGTCGTAGAAGTCACATTTTATACCTTTTTGTTCAAGCATACTGGCTAAAAGTGTAGTTTCCCCACAACCAAAATCAAGTGCTCTTTTTACGTTTAAAACAAAAGGTAAAGTAAAGTCTAAAAAACGTTGAAAATAAGCTCTATACCCTGCATCTTCTTCATTGTTCTCATGTAGATTGTATCGCTCTTTTTGATTATCAAAATCTTGATAACATTTTGGAGATTTAAAGATGTACTCACAGGCTTCACAATGGTAGTATGTCATCTCAGTTTTTTCATGAGTAAAAGATGTTGTAGATTGGTTGCAAATGTGGCAGTGCATGGTTCATCCTTTTGTAACTGTTATGGTACTGTGTGTCTTGTTAATGTTTAGTTTCATCATATAATTTTGATAAGGTATTAGGTATATCACAATAAGTTGTGTATGGTATGGTGAAAAAGTAATCTGAATGAGTTGTCATGGTCATCCGACACTTCCCCTCTTATTTTTCTAAAAAAAGTGTATACTTCCTACATATTTTACCCAAAGGTCAATTATGAAAACTCTCAAGATAGTATGCCCAGAGTGTAGCAGCGTCAATACCATCACAATGGAAACTCAAAATGGGACAATCGATTGTTCACAATGTCAAGTAGATCTAGATAACCCCTTTCCTGTCGAAGTGACCGATGAGACTTGTACAACCCACATCACTGAAAATGACATACCAGTACTGGTTGATTTCTATTCAACCACGTGTGGGCCTTGTATGGCAATGTATGAAGACTATGAAGATGCGGCTCTGGGCTTTGGTTTAAAGGTGATATTTCTCAAAATTAATGCCGATAAACACCAGGAAGTCGCTGGAAAGTATGGAGTTAGTTCGCTTCCTACTATTATCGCCTTTAARAAAGGTGAGGAAGTGAACCGTATAAGTAAACAACTTTCTCAAGTTGAGCTCAATCTCTGGGCTGAAAGTCTTATTTAAATGCTCATTTACTAAAAGTTTAGAAAGATATAAAAGTACTGAGTTTCGTTAGGAAAAGATGAAGACACTACAAAACCACTCTATAAAACTCCTTCATCCTCTTCTGGGCATCTTCTATACTTATCTCTTTAAATTGTACCCTAGCCCCTATAGGTAACTGTGATAAAGCAAAACAGTCAGATGCTAACACTGTACCTATCTTTGGGTAGCCTCCTATGGTTTGTCGTTCTTTGAGTAAGATGATGGGTTGACCGTCTGGGGGTACTTGTACTGCCCCAAAAGGGATGCCTTCTGATATGATGCCTTCTTTGCGAGTAGACAAGGCTTCACCTTTTAACTTATAACCCATAGGACTCATCTGAGGTGTAAGTTCATAGCTACTGTTAAAAAACTTTTCTTTTTCACTTTGCGTAAAAAAATGCTCTTGTGAACCCAGTAAAATGTGAAGTKTTAAGTTGTCGGTATAGATCGGTAGATATATACTAGACACACGTTTGGTATCTTTGCTTACTGATGATATAAAAGGTAAAAAGTCACCTCTTTGTAATGTCTTCTCTTTATAGCTTTTAGCATATGAACCTTGCACCTTTTTCACATGAAAACCATCTTTTACCGATAAGTATGCTCTTAGGCCGTTGATATGCCCATAAAAACCTAAGACATCATTTTTTCTAAGCTGATATGTTTGCCAAATCTCTTTTTTTTCATGGTTTATTCTAAAGTCTAAATCTGCTCCACATACGGAGATAGTCACATCTTCGGTGGCTTTTAGCTTCAGCCCTCCTAGAAGTACTTCTATGGCATTTGCTTCTTGATTGCCCAACAATTTTTGCGACCACCTGTAAGCATATTCATCCATAGCACCAGAGTTGGTGATGCCTAAGTGTGCATATCCGTACCTTCCCAAGTCTTGAATGTTACTCCATGTGCCGCCTTCAAGCACTTCAAATCCGCACATCTAAAAACCTCACTCTGTCACCTACTTCAAAGAGTGCAAAATCATCAAAGTCTGTAACCCCAAGTATATTCCACCCACCCGGAGAGTCAAGTGGGTAAATGGCTGTTTGTACCTCCGCTATGGCTACTGAGCCTTTAGGTATCTTTTTGCGAGGGCTATCTAGTCTTGGTGTAATGATAGTATCATCGACTTTACCCAAATACGCAAACCCCTCCATAAACCCAATAGCATACACGCGATATGTTTTGCCTATATGTTTTGCTATCACCTCTTCACAACTGATACCATGATAGTCAGCAACTCTTTGTAGGTCTAGTCCCTGCGAATAGTCCACCGGTATCTCTATCAATTTTCCTTGCTTTATGGCATGTTTTGTATTTTGCCCGAAAAGGTGTTTTATGATAGCCTCTTTGATGGAATCACTATCATAATGAAAGATATCATACTGTACTAAGATAGAGGTATAAGAAGGTGTAAGGTCAATAATATAATCTAAGGCTTTGAGTGAAACATAGGCACTCTGTAACTCGTCAAGTACAACTTCAGAGATTATCTCTCCAATGTATACCATCACAGAGTCAACAGAGACAGTTTCTATTTTCATATTTTATGTAGCATCGCATGTAAGGATTTGATGAGTTCTAAAGMRTTTGGKKTATCWCCATGYACRCARAGTGTRTCTGCCTCAAGTTTKATRCTTGTGCCAGWAATWGTTTTGATRCAMCCTTYTTGTAGTAAAAGTGTRGCTCTTTCYAKTACTTCTTCTTTTGAAGTTARCACAGCATCATBATGTGACCTTGGYACAAGRTAMCCTTCCTYTGTATARRCTCTGTCTGCAAATACTTCATAAAGTAAACTAAYATTGTATKTTTTAGCTATCACTGCAAAGGTGTGATTTTGAGTAGTGGAGAGAATCAACAGTTTAATGTTTGTATCATATTTAGATACTGCTYTACAAATGGCTTCAAAGACTTCCATKTCYTTCATCATGRTATTGTAGAGTGCTCCATGAGGTTTAAGGTAAGAAACACTTACTCCCTCTGACTTACAAAGCCCATCAAGCGCAGCACACTGATAGATCACCATTGCGACTATCTCCTCTGTACTACACTTCATTTCTCTACGACCAAAACCTTCAAGATCAGGGTAAGAAGGATGTGCCCCAATCTCTACACCATGACTTTTAGCAAGTTTGATACTGCGATGCATAGTGACAGGGTCCCCTGCATGAAAACCGCAAGCAAGGTTTGCCATGTTTATGTAAGGCATTATCTCTTCATCCATACCCATGGTATACACACCATAGCTCTCACCCATATCGCAATTTAGTTTTAGTTGATTCTTTTTCATCTTAAAAGTATATCACATTCATTTTGTTATAATATCTTATCAATATCAAGGATATCCATTGAAACGTAGAAATTTCATAACTACTACAGCACTAGGGGCTACAGCTCTGGCTCTTAACGCCTGCCATAGAGCAGAAGAAAATACAACTACCGGTGTAGTAAATATCAATAGAGGAAAAAAGGTCACACTTAAACTTGCCACCTCATGGCCTGCACATTTCCCCATCATGGGTACAGGTGTAGATGCCTTTGCTAAACGATGTGGCGAACTAAGTGGTGGCTCCTTGGAGATAAAAATATACCCTAAAAACATCTTGGTCCCTGCTCTGCAAGTCTTCGATGCTACCTCTGCAGCTCAGATAGATGCTTTTCATTCAGGGGTGTATTATTGGAAAGGTAAAAACTCGGCATTTTCCATTTTTGGTGGAATGCCACTAGGGCTCACAAGCGAAGAGATGATCACTTGGATGAAGTTTGGTGGTGGCTATGCGTTATGGCGTGAACTTTATGGAAAGTTTAATCTTTATCCCCTTATAGGAGGTACTACAGGCCCTCAGATGGGAGGTTGGTTCAAAAAAGAGATAAACTCTCTAGCTGATCTAAAAGGGCTTAAAATGCGTATACCTGGTCTTGGCGGAGAAGTWATGVMAAARCTHGGKGBTDAHCCARTTTBASTHCCWGSHGGASAVATCTATRVMDMBYTRGDGBGTGGCVCCATTGATGCVACAGAGTGGGTHGGACCAGCGTTAGATAGTATGATGGGATTTTCAAAAGCAGCAGACTACTACTACACTGGCTGGCATGAACCAGGAAGCATTTTAGAGATAACCTTCAATAAAACTAGATGGGAGAAGTTAAGTGAAGAACATAAAGCCATCATTACTGCGGCATCTGAAGAGATGACAGGAACTATGCTGCAAGAGTTTAGATATAAAAATGCCAAAGCCTTACAAGAGCTACCCAAAAATGTACAAATCAAAACRTTTCCAAAAGAYATGATGGATGCAGCYAAARTAGCWTTRRGWGAAGTATTGGAAAGTGAAAGTGCGAAAAGTRCAGATTTTAAACGTGTACTAAAGAGCTATGAAGCCTTCTATAAACTCAACAAGCCTTTTGATGACATCAGTACAAGAAACTTTTTAAATATCAGAAGCTAATACTTTTTATTGGTATATTCCAATGCATCCTCTTCACTCAAGTTGTCCATCAGTTTTGTAAGGTTCCTCAGTGAAAAGAGTCGCACATTTACACCTTTTTCTTTTTTTAGCTCAGAGGAAAATTTATTTTTAGAGAAAATAACATATGTTTCTACGTCAAGTTCTGCTTTTTTACAGGCTTCTTTGAGTTTACTTAGTTCAGATTTATTTGCTTTTTGTTTCCCAAWTTTACAAGCACAAGCAAGCATTGTTCCAGACTTACGTTTGGCGATAATGTCTATCTCTACATTTTTGTCATAGTAAGAGCCTATGCTYTCTATGGGRTCRCCTTCAAACTCTTCCCTGAAACTAAGTTGRAGTAACTCTCGTACCARTTGCATATAGATGAGTGTAGAAAACTCATGTTTCATCCCATCCCAACGCTTYTTAAAGTCATCGTACTCACCCTCTTTTATGCTTTTATACGTAGGAGATACCGTAGCAAACCAAAAACGCATAAAAGGTRTCACAAATAAAAGTTTATCRGATATTCCATCTGCTTCATTGACTGGTTTTTCTATGGAGTTGTCAAAAACTAAAAACCCATCTTTTATGAGAAAATCTATCACCTCTTCACCATCTTCTCTGCCGATATTTACTTTCTTAAAGGCTGAGTGTTCACGTCTGTCTCCTGTGGCTATCGCACTGAGCATGGCATGGTAGTTAGGCTTTGAGTGTGTTGTTTTCGTGAGGTCACCATGTATGTAGCGGTAGTTATTTAGTACTTTATTTTTTATCAGTACGTCAAGGGGCTTGTTTATATCTACCGACCATCCCATACCACCAAAGACAGCAAAGTACTCTACAGCTTTCTCAAAGTCTGTGACTTTGTTTTGGTAACAAAAAGAKCGAAAYTGTTGAAGYATAGTAGGATGTTTAGAAGAAGATATAGACATAAAAAAAGCCTTAAATGAGTYGTGATATTATAGCTTATATGTAATTTGGTTATGCTATGATGCASCCTAGAAAAAGGGACTTAATGAAAAAAGGAAGCATACTATGTCACAACAGATAGCCGAAGAAAAAATAGCCCGCTGCAAAGCAGAGAAAATCCCTTATCTTAGTTTAGGTGACCTTCAGTTAGACACCATCCCAGAGTCTATCACTGAACTTACATGGATAGGTGCACTTACACTCTCACGCAACAACATCACAAACATAGAAGTACTTGCTCCACTCATAAACATACATAAACTGGCTTTTGCTCACAATAACATAGAAAACATAGATGTCATACGCAACTTCCCTAAACTCAAATTTCTTTTTATTAAACATAACAACATCGCTGACCTAAGTGTCATCACACACTTAACAAAACTTAAGAAAATAGAAGCAAATCATAACGATATAATGAGTATAGAGTCACTCACGCACCTAAAAGAGTTAGTCTTTCTAGATATTGCACACAACAAGCTCTCAGAAGCTCAGGCACTAGAGCAAATACACTCTTTAGTCTGGCTATGCACGGAAGGAAACATGCTGAACCAAAGACAACTCATAACGTCTGCACAAACCTTAGCAAAACTAAGGCACTTCACCTATCTCTAATCCTACCTATTTACATTTAGTTTGACTTCTTCGTATACAAGGCTCCAAACAAATCTTTATAGGTCAAATATACCCTCAAGTCAAATTCAAATTGATGATAGTCTGGCTCTATATATGTGCAGAGTTTATAAAATGCCTTGTTATGTTCTTTTACTTTGAGGTGTGCGAGTTCATGGGTGACTATCATCTTTAAAAAAGCTTCTGGCATATTTTTAAACACATGTGAGATGCGTATTTCATGCTTTGCTTTTAGCTTTGCACCTTGTACCCTTGAAACAAAAGTATGTGTACCCAAAGCCGCACTAACATCTCGTATCTTAGTGTCATACATTACTTTAGCTACAGGAGATGAACTTTTCATATGTTCATTTTTTACTTCCATCACATAGGTATAAAGACTCTTATCTGAAGTATAGTTATGCGTATCTTTATAATGAGAAAGCAAGTAGTCACCTAGCTTATCTTGCTCTATGAGCATTTGTATCTGCGCTTGAAGCTTGGCATCATAGCTGTTCAGATATTTTAGAGTTTTCATATTACTCTTTTTCATTACACTCTTTTTTAGTACTTTTTGTTTTTATATGCTAACAAGTCATCTTTAGCTAAGTCATCAAGTAATGAAGATAAATGACTCTGAGACAAAAGTGTCATTTCAGCATTTTTCATCTGCGTAAGTTGGGAAGTAAATCCATTTTTAGAAAAGAGTACATAGTCTTCTATGTTTAATTCTGCTTTTTGACACTTCTCCTGAAGTAAAGTAAGCATGTTTTCTTTAGCTGGCTTTATTGAGTATTTACACTCTCCTGCTAACATCTTTCCAGATTTCCTAATAGCCAGTATTTCTATCTGTATATGTTTGTCATAGTAACTACCTATGGAAACTATGGGGTCATCCATAAATTTTTCGGCAAAAGTTTGTTTTATGAGTTCTAACACTAAAAGGTTAGAAAGTAAGATAGAAAAATTACCCCTTAATTGACTCCACTTTTCTTCAAATTCAGAAAAATTTTTACTTGAGATACTTTTATAATAAGGTGAAATAGTAGCAAACCAAAAACGCATAAAAGGCAACTCAAAGAATACTTTGTCTGACTTAGCATCAGAACTTTTTAAAGGTTTTTCTACCGAACTATCAAACCTTAACAGACTTTTCATCTCCAAGTAATCCATAGCCTCCTCACCCTTCTCTCGCCCCACTCTAGCTTTTTTAAACACAGCATCTTCATGGTTCTCACCTAAAGCTATGATGGACAATAACATATGATACAAGGCATTACCATGTGTAAAGCGTATAATACCGTTGTGTATGGGTTCGTAGTTACTCAATACTTTTTCTTTTATGAGAGTATCTACACTTTTAGATGTATCCAACTCCCATCCTGTGCCACCAAATACTGTAAAATACTCTAAAGCCGTATCAAAATCTTTTATATCATTTACATATGCGAAAGAACGAAAATGTTCTAAAAGTGTGGGACGTTTTGCCATGAAGTAGCCTTGTTTTGATTAAGTAATTATAGCTTAAAAAAGTGTCCTCTGCCTAGGCTCTATCTCCGCCACTTCCTCTATACACTCCACACTATCATTTTTAACACTATTTACTACATCACTCACAGGAAAATACCTTATCTTCTCACTAGCTAATGGCGTGTAGAGTCTATTGCGCTGGGCATAGGTACTTTTATCATCTATCCACACTTCCCACTCATCGGACTCTAATATGACAGGCATACGGTCATGGATGGTGGCTATTTTGTCATTGGGCTCAGTGGTGAGTAAAGCACAAGTGAGTATGGGTTTTTTCAGCGCATTGTCATACCAAGTCTCATAGATACCAGCAAATGCAAAGTACTCATGCCTAGCAGAGACTATGAAATGAGGCCGGCTCTTTTTAGTAGCAGTATCTTTCTTCCACTCAAAGTAACCATTGACAGGTATGAGGCATCTTCGCTGTTTGTATGCCTCCTTGAAACTACTCTTTTCAAAGACTGTCTCAGATCTTGCATTGACTTGCATACTACGCCTCTCTTTTGCCCAAGAGGGTATGAGCCCAAAGTGTGCATAAGTATATACCCCTGCGTTTGTATATATGGGTAAGTCTATGGTAGGTGCGATGTTGTACCGCTTCTTTAATACAATTATATCATCTCTAAACGTTCCAAATTTTGTAGTTATCTCTCTTTTAAAAGCAGTATCATCATAACTACTTAATCGTCCAGGCATCTTCTCTCTTTTCTTTAGAAAACAAGGTTATTATTATCACCTAATCTTCATTTTTTCCTATTTTCTAAGTAAAGGGCCAATCACCCATAGGCCAAGGCTTCTTATCAGTATTAAAGCCAAGATATTCAACAAGTTGTTTCATATACTCTGCTAAAGATTGGTTAAATCCAAGTAATTTATCGTTAGGTTCACCACTCGCCCATGCGTAAATGAGCTGCGTGATAGCGATAACAAAAAGTATTAGAGAAATAAACCGCTCTATAATAAGATACAAGATGATATACATCACTCTTTCAAAATTTGCTTTTCCTAACGTTTTGACTTCTTCTTTTTTCACAATTACCCCTTGTTATTTTGTATACATAAATTATATCATGATTTCAAATAATATACTTTTAGTAAAATATTTGTGATTGCTTGATTATTTTTTATATGTAGCAAAAAAATGAGGTACAGTGGGAACTTGATCATCATCATATGCAAGAAAACTCTCCTCATGCACTCCCAAGACTTTAAATCCATCTATCTCTTCTTTATCTAGGGGTAGCGGTATAACATCTTCTTGTTCTCCACTGTTTCTACTTCGGCATGAAGCAAGTAAGCGTGCATCTTTTGACATGAGACTCACCATAGAAGTCATCGCTTTTTGTCTGTATTTTCCAGGAAGTACTTGAATGGTATTACATTCATAGATCAAATCAAACGCTTCAAACCATTCTTGTGGATATTCAAATAAATCAGCTACCAGATACTCTACTTTTGTCTCTTTATAACGGTTTTTACAAAGTGCTATAGCTGTTGGTGCTATGTCAAATGCAGTGACTGTGTAGCCTGCAGAAGCCATGGCTTCTGCATCATCTCCTACACCACAACCTATGGCTATGGCTTTTTTTACTTTACCTTTTAAAGGATTTTCTTTTAACCACTTGTCAAGGCATGGATTTACCGTAAGGTCTGCCCAAAACACTGCATGATAATCGCCTTCAGCATCTGTGTAAATACTGTCGAACCATCCAAGAGGTTCATCTCTTGCTTGAAAATTGCGTACCATGTTTTGGTATTTTACAGGGTCAAATTCTTTCATCTCTATCCTTAGGCTTACCCAAATATTATCTTTATTTCTTAACTCCAAGTACACGTTTACCTATGTTACTGGCTATTTTATGTCAATTTGGCATACTTTTAGCTCACCTCTCAACATTATGTCACAATGCCGTTATGAAAGCAACATCCAAAGAGATTTTAGAGTCCATAAGCAAACACTGCCACAATGAACTTACCCACTACCGCTTTAACACAGGTACACTAAAAGTAAGTGATAAATACAGAGAAGGACGTATAGCAGCCTTAAAATACATAGCAGAACTTAGCTACTACTACTTACAAGAAGAGAAAAGAATACAAGAACATTTTAACGCTCAAGTACGTAAACAACTAGACCAAAATTCTTGTCTAGATGACAGTGACTATAAACGAGGCTTGTATGATGCTTTGGAATATATAGTCAAAACATGGTGATATTTTTAACCTTTAGACTGTAGCCCCTTAATCCCAAGATTACCATAACGGTGATAAGAATCTGAAATAGACTGTTCAATAAAGTAATGCATCAATTCAATACGTCCATGTCCCACAAATGGCGATGAAGCTATGTACAGTGCCGAGTCTGCCACTTTTTCATATATACTTAAAGGAACGTTATCTGGATTTAGGTAGCGAATACGATCTACAGTTTTCATGGCTTTTACTAAACTGTCTTCATCGTCCCTTGTGATACTATCTCTTTCCTCAAGAATGAGTTTTGCTTTTGTCTCTAGCCAAATCAGTTCCGAACGCTTGGTGAGTTTTGGCAAAGATACCTGAAGTTTTGCACCAACCATTTTAATGACTAGTATAGAAGCAAGTATCTCTTCAAGCAAATCATTCTCTTCTATACGAAGAAGGACAGAGTTTACAGGCAGATAACGAATGATATTTGACTCTCCCCTGATATGCGAGTAGTCATGTTCTTCAAGAAACTCAAGCTCATGCCAGTGAGAGAAGTTAGATACCATACGAATGGTTCTATATACTTCACCCGCATACATGTTTTCATTACTCAAATCAGAGTGTATTTTATCGAGATAGGCATTTGTGCTAGACTCATGTATATCTGGTTGTTTATAGCTGAGATTCATAAACTGTGAAGTATAGTTGAACCCACCTGCTTTTTTACCAGAACCAATGGCTGATTTTCTCATACCCCCAAAAGGCTGTCTTATGACAATAGCACCGGTAGTCATTCTGTTTATATAAAGGTTACCAGCAAGCATCTTCTCTTTATAGACATCCTGTTCTCTCTTATCAAGACTTTCAAGTCCTGAAGTAAGACCATATCCTGTAGCATTCACAAGGTCTATAGCATCTTCTATATCTTCTGCTCTCATCACAGAGAGGACAGGACCAAAAAGTTCATTCATATGACAGAAGTCATCTTTTTTCGTACCCCAGCGTATAGAGGGCTTCAACATATAAGGATTATTATCATCTGTAAATTCAGGAGCAATAAGCCAACTTTCACCTTCGTCCAGATAACTAAGAGACTTTTTGAGATGGCCTGAAGGTTTTGATGCAAGTGTCGAAATACGGTTCTTTAAATCCCATACTGAACCTACCTCCAGTGAAGAAGTAGCATCTGCTAACATCTTTTTAAACTCTTCATCTTCATAAACTTCTTTTTCAAGCACCAAAAGTGATGTGGCTGAACACTTTTGTCCTGAGTTATTAAACGCAGATGCCACTACATTTTTAACGGCTTGGTCACGATCTGCAAGAGCAGTAACGATAGTAGCATCTTTACCTCCAGTCTCTGCGGAGAGGTCTAGGTCTGGTCGTGTTTTTATCATCTGATACGCTGTTTCTTCTCCCCCTGTGAAGATGACAAAATCAACATTTTTATTTTTAACCACATACTCCCCTGTATCTTTTCCATTAGAGGGGATGAACTGTAAAGTATTTTTAGAAATACCTGCATCCCAGAAACATTTACACAAACTATAACCACAAAGCACAGCATCTGAAGATGGTTTCAAAATAACTGTATTTCCCGCTGCCAATGCTGCTGCTATACCGCCTACAGGAATAGCAATAGGAAAGTTCCATGGACTTACAACAAGACCAACCCCTTTTGCTTTCATCTCAAGACCACTCAAAGCTTCAAGTTTTTCTATAGAGTATGGATAAAAGTTCAGAAAATCTATCGCTTCGGAGATTTCAACGTCAGTTTCAGTAAAAACTTTCCCAAGTTCAGCCGCTGCTACACCTATGAGGTCTGCTCTTCTTACCCTAAATAAATCAGCTACTTTCATCAAAGCTTCTTGTCGTTCTAAAAGTGTTTTTCCTCTCCAGTTATCAGGGTCTTTCATCGCTGTATCCACTGCAAGTTCAAGTATCTCTTTACCCACYTTACTGTAGTWGCCCACTATCACTTTATCATGATACTGAGATTTGTCGAAGACTTCTATTTTATCTTCACCTTCACATTTACTACCCGCAACAACAGCGTGGGCATGGTATCCACCACTTTTTCCGATATTTTTCCACTTCTTAACGATAGACTCTGACCAAATACGATTAGAATCAAGTACAAAATCAGTATCACTTTCATTCACAAAAGWGTATGAAGCTRCATCAATTACTTGGCTTAACTGCTCTTTATTTCTGTCTTGTGTACGGTATGGAAGAAGAGGAAGATCATCCAGAGYATTAATGGCTTTATCATAAGACTTGACAAGTTTATCCCAGACTTTTGAGCCAAATTCCAAACCAAAACTGTGACGAAGAAAATTTTGCTCAGCTGTATTTTCATCAAAACGACGTATGAGGTATGCAATGGCATTCGTAAAACTCTCTTTTGTTGCAACGGGTGCATAAAGAAGCACTTCAATGCCCTCATTTTTTAAGACCTGATAAGCAGCCTCACTCATACCCTCAAGCATCTCTGCAGAATAATACGCTTCAACGCCCCGTTCTTTTGCAAGTAACTTCGCAAGAGCATGGTCAAAAATATTGTGAGAGGCGATACCTGTATGCACATATGGTGCTATCTCTTGACTCAGTAAGTAATCCATAATAAGTTTATAATTTGCATCAGACTGCTCTTTTTCCATGTACGTCACACAAGGCCAGTTACGAAGACTTGACTCTGCAAGTTCCATCTCCTGATTGGCACCTTTTACTAGACGTATTTTTATGGGTGTACCACCAGAATCTACACGTTTTTTAGCCCATTGACTCAACTCTTTTACTATCTCAAAAGTATCGGGTAGATAGGCTTGTACCACGATACCGGCATAAAGATTTTTAAATGCTTCAAGCTCAAGTGTCTTTTTAAAGACATCTACTGTCAGCCTTAGATCACGATACTCCTCCATATCAAGATTAACAAACTTGGATTCCTGCTCTTCTTTGTTATTAGTAAAGGTATTGTTCTTTGCAACAGTATAAATACTTGAAAGTCGTTTAGAGAGTTCATCCACTGTCCAATCATGTGCATGAGGTACAATCTGTGAAAAGATAGTCGATATTTTAATAGAAAGATAGTCTATATCTGGGTTTTTCAGTGCTTCGATATATTTTTTCATACGACCTTGTGCTTCTTCTTCTCCCAGTACCATTTCCCCGATGATAYTCAAATTGACACGTGTACTTTCAGCGCGTCTTTTTCKAATGTGTTTAATGAGTGCTTCATTTTCTCCCCTAATAACCACCGTAGAAATGTCATTACGAAGATACGCAATAAAAAGAGGTATAGAGACAGAGGAGACATAAACTCCTAAATGTCTAAATGCCCATATAAGTGTCTGTTCAAAGGTTGAGAAGAAGTCGGTATTATCATATTTTGCGAAGATATATTCTAACTGGTCTGCCACACGGTCTGTATTTTTAGTCCTAAAGCTCTGATCAAGTAGTTCAATAAGAAAGATCTTATTTATAGGATTTTTAAGCATTTTATTCATTAATTCGTGAAAATGAAGTTCATCACTTTCACGACTGACCTGAATTTTTTTCTGCCATTTTGAGGCAAGTACTTTTACTTCTTGGAAAGTTTTGTTCGATATATTCACACCTATCCCTTTGTCTTATTTATATTAGACGGTATTATACTTGAAACAAGACAAATAATGCTGTATTCATATGCTATATTAAGGATTCGCAAATTCTAACAATAAACAATTTATTAAGAACAACCACAGCTACCATCATCCTTCTTTGTAGCCTCAAGAGACCAAGTATCAGTAGAATCACAACCAACATCACAAGAAATATGAGGCTCATTACCAGGGACAGTAGGAATAGTCATATCTACTTTTATTAGAAAATAATTACCATCTCCTTTATGTGCAGAGAAAGTGTGTTGAGTACAAAATTCTTCATTCATAAACTCAGCTACAATTGTTGCATATTGATATGCRTCTTTTTGTGTTTCAAATGCAACATTATTGCTRTATTCGCTTTTTTTAAAACATCCACATTCTTTTTCCATTTGTACTGTGTACATAACGTGTTTCCTTTTGATTATGAGATAATCATACTTTCGTCTTATTTGGAATAATAACATTATTTACTTACTATCATCAACAAATGAGAATCAGCCGTTAAATACACATCTCTATAGCCCTCTCATATCACTATTCCCTATCCACTCTACCCCTCAACTTTTTCTTGCTAGCATGCTTCTTTTTCGAGTTTAATCGTCGATTTACAGAACCTTTTGTGGGCTTGGTAGCGACTCGCTTTTTTTGAGTAACATTCACACTTTTGATGAGCTCTACCAAACGCTCTAACGCTTTGTCTCTGTTTTGTTCCTGACTTCTGTGCTGTTGAGACTTTATGACGATGATACCATCTTTGGTGATACGTTTATCTTTGAGCAAGAGTAGCTTTTCTTTGTAGTATTCTGGCAGTGACGAGGCAGAGATATCAAAACGTAGATGGATTGCTGCAGAGACCTTATTGACCTTCTGCCCACCAGAGCCTTGTGCTCTAATAGCAGAGAACTCTATCTCATTTTCATCTAGGCTTACGGTGTTTGATATGTTTAGGGTTGGCATGCTTTCTCTTTTTCTTCACAGATAGTGAGCTATTCTAATCAAATAGATATAATTTGTCAAATATACTTTACTTCTTAGACTTTATAAATCTCATTATTTTCTCATCAGTCTCTTGTGTCTCATAACTGGTAAAATATTTGTATTTTACTATATAATAAAATACTATAACGAAAGGGGCTTAGATTGTTAACATGACTTATGAACAAATCACTTTATTTTTATTGATGGGAGGTGTACTTGTACTCCTCGTTTGGGGAAGATGGAGGTATGACCTTGTAGCCTTTGGGGCATTATCATTAGGATTATTGTTAAATGTCATTCCTAAAGARGCTGCGTTTTCAGGCTTTGGACATCCTGCTGTTATTATTATCGCTCTGGTACTCATGATCTCTAAGGCATTGTCTCAATCAGGTGCCATAGAAATGCTCTCAGAAAAGTTTATAGACTCTAGTAGGTCTTTGGTTTCTCATATAGCTTCCATAGGTATACTTGGAGCTATCATGTCTGCWTTTATGAACAATGTTGCTACCTTAGCATTACTTATGCCTGTAGATATCCAAACTGCCAAACGGGCTAAACGTTCCCCTTCTAAAACACTTATGCCTCTTTCTTTTGCTACTATCTTAGGAGGGATGGTCACACTCATCGGGACTCCTCCTAACATTGTTATCTCTCAATTTCGTGAGACTGCTCTAGGAGACCCTTATACTATGTTTGACTTTGCATACGTTGGGCTGGGAGCTGCTATTGCGGGTATAGCTTTTGTCTCACTTATAGGCTGGAGACTTGTTCCARAGTCCACTCAAAAGAAAAATACCTCTAATGACCTACGAAACTTAGATGACTATACCATAGAGATTGGTTTTGATCATAATTCTCCTGCCATTGGACAAAGCATTTCCCAACTAGAACAATTAGCAGAAGAACATGATGCCATCATCATTGGGTTGATTAGAAAAGGGAAAAGACTCCCTGGTATAGCCCTTGATGAAGAGATTAGAAAGAGTGACCTACTGGTTATAGAGGCTAGTCCAAAGTCACTTGAAAGTTTGTCTGGGGAGCTTAAATTATCGTATTCAAAATCATCAAAACATAAAGGTACGCTGGCAGGAACACTTCATATGACAGAAGTAACCATACCTTATGATGCACAAATCGTTGGACAATCCGCAAATGATGTTCGTCTATTGAACAGACAGGGGATTATGTTACTTGGGATTTCAAGGCAAGGTAAGACACTTCGTACAAGAGTGAGAAAAACAGTGATTAACGCGGGTGATGTACTGTTACTTATGGGAGAAGATGAACAACTGAACAATACAACGCAATGGCTAGGTGCATTACCCTTAGAAAAGCGAGGGCTACAAGTGATTCAACGAGACAAAGCAGGCTTGGCTATTTCCCTCTTTGCACTTGCTATCGCATTGTCAAGCTTTGGCATCGTGTATCTGCCTGTTGCACTCTCTATGGTAGTTGTTCTTTATGGATTYTTGAAAGTACTCACACCCTCACAAATGTACCATTCCGTGCAGTGGTCAGTCATAGTTCTCGTGGCATCCCTCATCCCTTTAGGGGCGGCACTTGAAGCATCAGGTGGGACACAACTCATTGCCAATGGTATCCTTAGTATGACCCATGGTTGGCCAGTGGTGGCTGTCTTGGCACTCTTAATGGTAGTCACTATGACACTCTCAGACATGCTTAACAACATAGCCACTGTACTTGTAGCAGCACCCGTAGGAATAAGCCTTGCAAATGAGCTGGGCGTTAACCCAGATGCCTTTCTTATGGGAGTAGCAGTTGCAGCTTCATGTGCTTTTTTATCGCCTATTGGTCATAAAAATAACACTATTATTATGGGTCCAGGTGGGTATAAGTTTGGTGACTATTGGCGAATGGGTCTACCTTTAGAGCTACTTATACTTGCTGTATCTATTCCACTAATCATGGTATTTTGGCCTTTTTAATGATTGAATGATGTGTATGCGCTATCCCCATTATTGTGTGCTATGAGCATAGCGAGTAAATGCTCTTGGGGGGGGTGAAATAGCTACACTTTCCTCAATCTCTCCACCCAAGTAAAATCTTGTATAACGAATAGGCATCATCAGAACCTGCTAGTTCACGTATGGAGTGCATGGCATACGTGGGTAAACCAATATCCAGTGTCTCTATGCCTAGTCTGGTTGCAGTGATGGGTCCTATGGTTGAGCCACATCCCATGTCTGAGCGTGTGACAAACTGCTGGTAGGGTTCCCCAGCTTTGTTTGCTGCATACATAAACTTAGAAATACTTGTGGTATTGGAAGCATACTTTTGGTTGGCATTTACTTTTATGACTGTGCCTTTGTTTATATGTGGGCTGTGGTTTTTGTCGTGTTTATCTGCATAGTTTGGGTGCAAGGCATGTGCATTGTCTGCACTTATCATCATCGACGTTCGTATCATATGCATGTATGCTTCATAGTCAGGGTACATACGTGTAAGTGTATTTTCCAAAAAACTTCCCCCTGCCCCAGAGCTAGAACGGCTACCTACCTCTTCATGGTCACTAGCTATTAAAAGCATAGGCACATCTGCATCTACTGCATCTACTGCACACAAAGACAACAAACCTACATAACAAGACAAAAGGTTGTCTAACCTAGCAGAAGCTATGAAGTCATCTCTTAATCCCACATACGAAGCTTTTTGTGTGGTATATAAACTAAGCTCTGAAGCATAAAGTTCCTTCACGTCTTTTATCTCATTTTTTTCTAACTGCCAGCGTATAAAGTCATCAAATTCAAAGTCATCATTGGTGGAGAGTATGGGAGAGATATCCGTTTGCTTGTTGACCGTTCTATCTTCATTTGCTTTTTTGTCTAGATGAATGGCAAGTGAAGGTATGATGGCTATGGACTTTTGCACATCTATGAGGGTCTCTTTTATCTCATTTTGAGCATTGAGGTAAGAGACTTTTCCAGCCAAAGACAAGTCTCTATCAAACCAAGGGTTAAGAAGCAAGCCACCATAAGGCTGTACCGCAAACTTCACTACACCATGCTCTTTTATGACAGGGTTTGGTTTGAGTTTTAAATTAGGTGAGTCTGTGTGACACCCAACCATCATATAGTTAGAGGCTTTAGGGTACGTAAATGCTATGAGTGAAGAGTCATTACGTGTCAGGTAGTATTTGTTTCCCTTTTTTAGTTTCCACTTCTCTTCTTCTACGAGCTGAACAAACCCAGCATTTTCGAGCATCATGGCCATGTTCTGTGTTGCATGAAAAGGTGTGGGTGATGCATCTAAAAAGCCTAAAAGACCTTCGTTAAAATCTTGTTTGTTCATTTTGTTTCCTTGGGTTAGCTGTTTGTATTATAGCTTAATATTGACTCAAATATACTGCCTCACCCACTTTTGTATTTGCTTATTACTCCGTGCTCCAGTAAATCTAGCTATCTCTTTTCCCTCTTTAATAAGAAGTACAGCCGGTATACTTACTATGAGAAATTTAGAGCCTAATGCTTGTTCATTGTCATTGTTTATCTTTAAAAATTGTGCTTGTAAGGGCATGGCAAGGGCGGCTTTTTCAAAATGAGGTGCCATAGATATACACGGCCCACACCAAGGTGCCCAAAAGTCCACCACAATGGGTAAATCTGAGTTTTTCATAAAGTGTTCTAAGATGACTGCATTTGCAGTGATTGGCTTAGCGTCTAAAAGTGAGTCTCCACACTTTGTACACTTCTGTGAAATAGTGGACTCTTTTTTTTCTACACTACTTACTTCAAGGCAATGTGGACAAACGATATTTATATTCATAACTTAACACTTCATATAGATAATATTAATGTAGCAAACAGCATCGTGCGCAACTATATTTAGAAAGTATGTACTTTCCTAGCGTGTCATTTTCTATGAGCTGTTGTATCTGTGCTTTGAGTTTAGTATCATAAGGTTGTAGGTATTTTAACATGGGGGATTATAGCAAAAGTATGATGGTTTTGTTGTTATTGCTTGTCCTTCTTTATCTCAATATTTCGCCGTAAGGGCTAAGAGATTTGAGGACTATAGATAGGTTATCGTTATCACCCGACCCCTATTTTTGCATGAAAAAGAAGCCCGAATTTAAATCCAAAGTGCAATTTTCCTATCTAAAAAATCATAGCTAATTTTACCTACGCTACTTCTTTTTCATGAAAAACTTCATGAGGAGTCTTCCATTCAAGAGATTTTCTTGGTCTGTGGTTAAGCCTTTCTTCAATAT
>NVVN01000002.1 GCA_002733355.1 Sulfurovum sp. | reverse complement strand
ATGTTGCCATTGTAATTCCTTTGGTTGTGTGTACACATCATTACTGAAGTGCTGAAAATATAAAGTGGAGTGTTCTTGGAGAGGATAATACTGCAAACATAGGTTACCAATAAAAATCTAGCCAAAGATGAACTCTAAATCATCTTTCAATTCGTGAAGTATAGCAGAATAGCTAAACTATAGCAAACTATATAAAATATAAAATATTATGATGTTTTGTCTTGTCTAATTTAATGAAATAAGCAACTTAAGTGTATAAATACTTCATAAAATTACAGGTGCAACGATAAGCCGGGTTTTGTCGTGGGTAGTTATTTATCTAGGCGTATTGTTGCCAATACGCTCAAGCGAAGTATGGGTGCTGAGTGAACAGCTTGCAAAACTTATACCATATACTTCTTGCTGCGGACAGGGTTTACCTAGCTACCTATGTTACCATAAGTACTGGTGGGCTCTTACCCCACCCTTTCACCCTTACCAAACAAAGTTTGGCGGTTTACTCTCTGTTGCACTTGCCCTCAGATTACTCTGGCCATCTGTTAGATGGAGCCCCGCTTTACTTGCAGCCCGGACTTTCCTCTCGTGACATGCTGTCACCAGCAACTACCTATTGCACCTTGGGCGAATTATATCATATTAAAATATTGATAATCCAGTTTTTGTTGTAAATTTTTCTAAGGCTAAGGTACCGGAGTGTGAATTACCATATTTATTGAGTGCTGGAGACCATACGGCTATAGACATTTTACCTGGTACCGTAGCAACGATACCACCACCCACACCACTTTTAGCAGGCAGACCCACATGAAAAGCAAACTCTCCACTGGCATCGTAGTGTCCACAGGTAAGCATCACAGCATTTATACGTTTAGCTTTACTATTGGAAATAAATGTTTGCCCAGATATAGGATCTGTTCCACCAAAGGCTAAGAACATCATTGCGCGAGACAATTCTTCTGTATTCATAGTGATCGCACAGTGTTTAAAATACATCATCACTGTTTTGGGTACATCATTCTCAAAATTTCCAAAACTTTTCATAAGTCGTGCAAGTGCTAAATTTCTATCACCATATTCCATCTCAGACTTAGCGACTACTTCGTCAAAAGAAAGTATCCGATTACGAGAAATGTCACGTATAAATTGAATAATAACTTCTAATGTTTTATACTCATCTTTATAATGTGAAATAAGGCTATCTGTAATAGCTATTGCTCCTGCATTTATAAATGGATTACGAGGTATGCCATTTTCATATTCTAGTTGTACCAAAGAATTAAAAGCATTACCAGATGGCTCTACACCTACTCTTTTATAAAGCTCTTTTGAGTAAAGTTCCAACGCCAAAGTAAAGGTAAATACTTTAGAGATACTTTGTATAGAAAACTGTTTTTTACTATCTCCTACAGAATACACCGTGCCATCAGGAAGAGTAATAGTCATAGCAAACTGTTCTTTTTCCACTTTAGCTAATGCAGGAATATAGTCTGCTACTTTACCTTGAGAGAGTTCAGGTTGTATTTCGTCATAGATTTCATCAAGTATTTTTTGGTAATTCATAGGCATGCTTTTTTTAGAATATTATACTCTAAATAACAAGATTTTAGAAATAAAAGTTTAACTAAAATAATTTTTTAGTTTGCTTTAGGTTTGGTCTGATGGGGTGTGAGTCGAGAGGGAGCTTACATTAATGTAAGTGACCGAACGAAGCATGCCTCACCCGATCAAAAGTAAAGTGAAATAAAGAATTAACCGAGTATTTCTTTTACTGCTTTGCCTATTTCTGCTGGACTCACTACAACTTTAACACCAACTGCTTCAAGTGCATCCATTTTCTCTTTTGCAGTACCTGCAGAACCAGAAACGATAGCACCAGCATGACCCATAGTTTTACCTTTAGGGGCAGTTTGACCTGCTATAAATGCAACTACTGGCTTAGTGATTTGCTCTTTAATGAGTTTAGCTGCTTGAATTTCAAGATCACCACCAATTTCACCAATCATAACGATACATTCAGTATCTGGATCCGCTTCAAACATTGGTAAAAGTTGGTTATATGAAAGACCAATAATTGGATCTCCACCAATACCAACTGCCGTTGTAATTCCATAACCTGCCTTAACAACTTGGTTAGTACCCTCATATGTTAACGTTCCAGATTTAGAAATAAGACCAACATTACCTTTTTTGAAAATCATACCAGGCATGATACCTATTTTACACTCTTCAGCAGTAATAATGCCAGGACAGTTTGGCCCTAGTGTTTTCATGCCGTGTTTTATAGCATGTGCTTTAGCCATTTGCATATCTTTAACTGGAGCACCTTCAGTAATTATGACCGCAAGCTCAATACCAGCTTCAGCAGCTTCCATAACAGCATCACCCACAAATGCAGGTGGAACAAAAATCATAGAAACAGTAGCACCGGTGGTTTTTACAGCATCAGMCACTGTATCAAAAACTGGTTTACCTAAGTGAGTTTGACCACCTTTATTTGGTGTAACACCACCAACTATATTTGTACCATASTCTATACACTGCTCAGCATGAAAAGAACCCTCTTTCCCCGTAAAACCTTGAACTATTACTTTTGTATCTTTATTTACTAAAATTGACATCTATTACTCTCCCTTTGCAGCGGCAACTGATTTAGCAGCACCGTCACCTAAATCGTCTGCAACAATTAAGTTAGCTATATTTGCTTTTCTAAGAATTTCTGATGCTTCTGGTGCATTTGTTCCATCCAAACGAACGATAACTGGCACATGAATATCAGTAATTTTAGTCGCTTCAATAATACCATTTGCAATTCTATCACAACGTACAATTCCACCAAAAATATTTACAAAAATTGCTTTTACATTTGGGTTTTTAAGAATAATTTCAAAACCTTTAGCAACAGTTTCAGCATTAGCACTTCCACCAACATCTAGAAAGTTCGCTGGAGTTCCACCCATGTAGTTAATCGTATCCATAGTACCCATTGCAAGACCTGCACCGTTTACCATACAGCCAATTTCGCCATCAAGTGCAACATATGAAAGGCCATATTTTGCAGCTTCAACTTCATCCGCATCTTCTTCAGTTAAATCTCTCATAGCTAAAATTTCTGGTTGACGGCCAAGAGCAGAGTTATCAAAGCCCATTTTTCCATCTAATGCCAAGAAATCGCCTGAACCTGTTCTTACTAAAGGATTGATTTCGATCATTTCTGCATCATTTTCCATGTAAAGTTTAAAAAGTTTTTGTGCAAATGAAATAATCTTTTTTTGTTCAGCTTTATCACGAATACCTAAACCAAATGCTAACTCACGTCCGTGGAAACCTTGAAAACCAATAGCTGGATCAACAGGGATTGTAATAATTTTCTCTGGAGTGTTTTCTGCAACATCTTCGATGTTCATACCACCCTCTGTAGAAGCCATGATTAAAGGCATTTCCAGCTTTCTGTCTAGTACAACAGAGAGATAAAACTCATCTTTAATATCCGCACCATCTTCAATGTAAAGCTTTTGAACAAGTTTACCTGCTGCATCAGTCTGGTGTGTCACAAGTGTCATACCAAGAATTTCATCAGCTAATTCTCTTACTTCATCTATGGATTTAGCGAGTTTTACACCACCACCTAAACCACGGCCACCTGCATGTATTTGAGCCTTAACAACCCAAACTGGACCACCTAACTCTTTAGCAGCTTTTACTGCATCATCAACACTCTCAACCATAATACCTTTGGGTGTTGGTACACCATACTTGGCAAAAACCTGTTTTGCCTGATACTCATGAATATTCATTCGTACTCCTTTTTTATAATGCATTCATTATACGATTTAAGAGAATAATAGTTAATGAATTAAAGTATTAAAGATAATAATTCTTAAAAGGTGTTATGTATTTACACAATAATTGGGAGGTATTTATTCTTATTTAGAAGAGTTAAAAATATGCCCCTTTTCCGACAAAAAGGAGCAATAAAAAAATATTAGGCTTTACACGATTCGGCTTTTAAGCCTTAGCTGCAATCATTTCTTCTGGTTTAACATTTTTGTCAAACTCTTCAGCCGTCATAAATCCAAGTGCTACAGCTTCTTCTTTAAGAGTTGTACCATTTTGGTGCGCTGTTTTTGCAATCTTAGCCGCATTTTCATACCCAATATGTGGRTTAAGTGCAGTAACCAACATAAGTGAGTCATTTAARAATCTGTCTATATTGTCTCTAATTGGCTCAATACCTGCTGCACAATTCACATCAAATGACTTCATAGAGTCACCAAGTAGCTTGATTGATTGAAGTACATTGTAAGCAATGACTGGTTTAAATACATTAAGCTCAAAGTTACCTTGAGATGCCGCAAAACCAATGGCTGCATCATTACCCATCACTTGCACTGCTACCATTGTCAATGCTTCTGCCTGTGTGGGATTTACTTTACCTGGCATGATAGAAGACCCTGGCTCATTCGCAGGAATCTCAAGCTCACCAAGTCCACATCTAGGTCCTGACGCTAGCCATCTAATGTCATTTGCTATCTTCATAAGGTTTGCAGCAAGTGCCTTAAGTGCTCCAGAGAGTACTACTTCTGCATCATGCCCTGTGAGTGCATGAAACTTATTTGGCTGTGAGACAAAACCATAATTTTTCTCCATAAAGCTGTTGAGCTTCGCTGCTACTTTCTCTGAAAACTCAGGGTGAGAATTAAGCCCTGTACCAACTGCTGTACCACCAATAGCGATTTCTCTACAATATACAAGAGCATCGCCCAGTTGTTTAAGATTTGTTTCAAGCATTGCCACATATCCAGAAAGCTCTTGCCCGAGCGTAAGTGGTGTAGCATCTTGCAAGTGTGTTCTACCTATTTTTACCACATCGGAAAATGCTTTTGCTTTAGCATCGAGTGTAGATTTAAGTTGATTTAACGCTGGAATAAGATTATCAGTTACCGTGACCACTTCAGCAATACGCATACCCGTTGGGAATGTGTCATTTGAGCTTTGTCCTTTATTTACATCATCATTTGGATGCACAAGGTTTTCTTTAGTAAAGTCTCCACCAAGTATTTCTGTTGCCTTATTGGCTACAACTTCATTCATGTTCATATTTGATTGTGTACCTGAACCTGTTTGCCATACTACCAAAGGGAAATTATCATCAATCTCACCAGAAAGAACAGTTTCACACGCCTTAGCGATTGCAGATGTTTTATCATCTTCAAGACGTCCAAGGTCGTTATTTACCAAAGCACAAGCTTTTTTTAAATTTGCAAATCCATAAACAACTTCCAAAGGCATTTTCTCATTACCTATCTCAAAATTATGTATGGAACGCTGTGTTTGGGCAGCCCAGTATTTATCTGCTGGAACTTGCATTTCACCCATAGTATCTTTTTCTATTCTAAAGCTCATTATTATTTCCTTTATATGATATTCTAATCATTTTACAGCTATTAGGATTAAGAGGATATAAACAAAGGGAGTAGAAGATATAATCCCCAAAGATATGGGAATTATAGTAATACAATATTTTAAATGTAGTTAGTTATCAAAAAACTTTAATTCTTCTAATTTATCAACCATATCTTGTACAGATGCTACAGAACTCTTAAAACGCTTAATCTGTAGTGGCTTAAGTGACATTTCTATCACTTTTTCTGCACCACCAGCACCAATCATAACCGGTACACCTGAAACAATGTCTGAATATCCATAGTCATTTTGTAACATTATCGCACATGAATGAATTTGATTTGTATCCTTCAAGATAGCTTCAACCATTACAACCGTAGATTTTGCTGGGGCATAATATGCAGAGCCATTGCCAAGTAAATTTACAATTTGAGCGCCACCATTTCTCGTCTTTTGTACAATTTCACCAATCTCTTCCGTATCAAGTAAATCTTCTATAGGTACACCTGCAACTGTTGTAAACTTAGGTAGTGGTACCATAGTATCACCATGCCCACCCATGACTGTAGCCCGAATCTGACCTGCACCATATTCAAGTTTTTCAAAAATAAAGTGTGCCATTCTAGCACTATCAAGAATTCCTGCCATTCCCAAGACTCTTTCTCTGGGGAAGCCTGTTTCTTTAAGTACTACATATGTCATTACATCTAAAGGGTTTGATACCACCACTACTATAGCATCAGGCGCATGCTCTTTTATCTCTCTTGCGTAGTTTTTTACTATTTCTGCATTTTTGGTCAATAAGTCATCACGGCTCATACCAGGGGTTCTCGGTGCGCCCGCTGTAATGACTACAACATCTGAATCTGCCATTGATTCAGGATCTTTCCCCGCTTTTACTACAGTATGTTGTCTTGCAGCATTTGCAGCTTGTGACATATCAAGTGCTTTACCTTTAGCTACATCGTAGTTTCTACCACGTAGTACAACATTATGACAGGTACCATTCATAGCCAAAACAAATGCTACTGTCGAACCAAAATTACCTGTGCCGATAACCGTTACTTTTTTACCTTTTGCCATGTTTATCCTTTTTTAGTGAAAATMATAAAAACACTTCAAATACAAAACATAAATCATAAYTTTTSTTATCATTTATGCTTTGTTCAGACGAAGTAAACGCTGTTTTGTATATGTATCTTGTATTGAATACATATGAAGTAATACACAAGGCATAATGCCTTGTGTGAAGTTATAACATATAATTATATATTATCTATAATMGCGTTAAGTGTAGCTGATGGTCTCATCGCCTTAGATGCTAACTCATCATCTGGATGGAAGTAACCACCAACATCTTGDGCTTTACCTTCAACAGCTAAAAGCTCTTCAATGATTTTGTYTTCATTGTCTTTAAGTGCTTKWGCWACWGGMGCAAAYTTAGMAGCSARMKYWGCRYYWGMWCCRTTTGCAAGWGCATCWGCCCAGWAYTGWGCYAMGAARAAGTGAGAYGCTTTRTTRTCYGGTTGWCCYACTTTTCKMCCTGGCTCTTTRKWRTTRTCAAGGTAMGCATTGTTTGCYRCATCWAGWGCAACKGTRAGTGCYTGAAGKTYWGCATCATYATGTTTKTKACCRATRAATCTWAGTGACTCAGCCARTGCCAAGAWYTCWCCWAGTGAATCCCATCTTAARTGACCYTCWGCTAAGAATTGGTCWACGTGCTTAGGAGCAGAACCACCAGCACCAGTTTCATACAATCCACCACCAGCTAGAAGAGGTACAATAGAAAGCATTTTAGCAGATGTTCCAAGCTCTAAGATTGGGTACATATCTGTAAGGTGATCCCTAAGAACATTTCCTGTTACAGCAATAGCATTTTTACCAGTTCTGATAATAGCATTGGTAGCTCTTGTCGCATCTGTTACTTTCATAGTTGAAATGTCAAGTCCTGAAGTATCATGGTCTTTAAGATACACATTTACTTTTTTGATAAGCTCTGCATCATGTGCTCTGTTTTCATCTAACCAGAAAATTGTTGGAACACCTTCAATTCTTGATCTTTCAACGGCAAGTCTAACCCAGTCTTTAATTGCAACATCTTTTGTACGAGAGAGTCTCCAGATATCGCCAGCTTCACATTCAAAGCTCATAAGTTCACCATCTGCACCAGTTACTGTTACTGTACCAGCTTCAGTAAGTTCAAACGTTGTTGGGTGAGAACCGTACTCTTCTGCTTTTTGAGCCATAAGACCAACATTTGCCATTGAACCCATAGTTGAAACATCATATTGACCATTTTTCACACAGTCAGCAACCATCTCTGCATGGAACATCGCGTAAGTAGAGTCAGGTATAACAGCTACACATTCAACTGCTGCTCCTGTTCTGTCCCATTGTTTACCACCTTCACGAACGACTACAGGCATAGAAGCATCAATGATAACATCGTTAGATGCATTAAAGTGTGTGGTTCCTTTATCTGAATCTACCATAGCTAGTTTTGGAGCGTCAGACTCAAGTACTGCAAGGAAGTCAGCTTTAATTTCAGCTTCTTTTGCGTGACCTGCGATTTTAGCTTCTAAGTCAGACATACCCATATTAGGATTAACATTAAGCTCTGCAAATGTGTCTGCATGTTTAGCGAATACACCTTCAAAGAATACGGTGAAAGCATGACCAAACATAATAGGGTCAGAGATTTTCATCATGGTAGCTTTAAGGTGTAGTGACCATAAAACATCATTTGTCTTTGCATCTGCAATTGTCTTTTTAAGGAATGCTTTTAATGCAGAAATTGACATAAATGTACCATCAAGTACTTCTGATGCAACACAATCAATAGCAGTCAATTCTTTGCCATTTAATGCAATTGTTACTTTCTGATCTTTCTCTAAAGTCACAGATTTTTCATGTGAAAAGAAATCCCCATTGCCTTCCATGTGTGCAACATAAGCTTTACAGTTGTCGGAGAATGCTCTAAGTTTATGTGGATTCTTTTGTGCAAAGTTTTTAACAGCTACAGCTGCTCTCCTATCTGAGTTACCTTCACGAAGAACAGGGTTAACAGCAGAACCTAGACAAACACTATATTTAGCTTGTGTATCTTTTTCCGCTGCATTGGCAGGGTTTTCAGGATAATCAGGGATATCATAACCTTGACCTTGAAGTTCTGCAATACAATCTTTAAGTTGACCAGCAGATGCTGAAATGTTTGGAAGTTTAATAATGTTTCCATCTTCTTCTAAAACAACATCTCCAAGCTTAGATAATTCATCTTCTCCAAGACCCATAGCTGCAAGAACACGTCCTGCCAATGAAATATCTTTCTCTACAACACTAACTCCTGCTGCTTGAGTAAATGCATTTACGATTGGTAGCAATGAATACGTAGCAAGTGCTGGTGCTTCATCAATTTTTGACCAGATGATCTTTGGTAATTTTGACATGTTTGTTCCTTTTTCAATTTCAATTTAATTTTTAAAAATAGCCGTCTTTTAAAAGTAGACTATTTAAACCTATGTAAATTTATTAACTTATGATAAAAGTTACCACTATGAGATTTCAATTTTGACGAATGATTAAATCTCACAATACTAACTTCAAGAGTGTATGGACATATCCAATACACTCAAATCTATATWTCTATAAAAAATCSCCCTTATYYGARACTAARCCYTTTTGCATGAGTTTTGAAAAAAARGATTTTACMCCYTTWYCTTCTYCWCCKRSRGGWGCSASTKYATGMARTAAKGCAAACTGAYCWACWCKMTCATCRAGRAAWGAMGTRTCAAAYTTACCTGCAATAAARTCWTCATCATTGAYAATRTCTTTATGCAGAGAGATRTTGGTAGTAATTCCTTCAATGCTATATTCATCYAAAGCACGTCTTGCTTTTTTAACAACACCTTCCCAGTCYAAAGCCCATACAATCAATTTKCCAACCATAGAATCATAGTTTGTAGGAATGGTATATCCACTGTAGATAGTTGTATCTAAACGTACGCCTGGTCCACCTGGTGTAAGGTATTCACCTATGGTACCAAAAGATGGCATGAAGTTATTGTTTGGATCTTCCGCATTGATTCTAAATTCAATAGCGTACCCTCTAAAGCTAATTTCTTCTTGCAAGAAGTGAAGTTTGTCACCTTCTGCTAGTTGAATCATACGCTGTATGATATCTACTCCAGAGACTATCTCCGATACTGGATGCTCTACTTGTACACGTGTATTCATTTCTATAAAGTAGATGTTATCATCAGCATCAACCAAGAATTCCATAGTTCCTACACTCTCATAGCCTAAACGRTACACTGCTTTGATAGAAATACGATAYACTTCTTTTCTCACAGCAGCACTCAAAAGAGGAGAAGGAGAAATCTCTATCACTTTTTGGTGACGTCTTTGTATAGAACAATCTCTCTCGCCTAAATGCACAACATTTCCATGACTGTCTGCTATGATTTGTACTTCAATGTGTCTAGGGTTTTCTACAAACTTTTCTAAAAACATATCGCCATTGGCAAAGAATTTGATAGATTCTGCTTTTGCAGCATCATAAAGAGATTTAAATTCTTTCTCTTCTCTTACGATACGCATACCACGTCCACCACCACCAAAAGCAGCTTTAATCATTACAGGGAAACCAATCTTTTTTGCAAATGCTTGTGCATCAGCCACATCTATGATAGGGGATTCTGTACCTTCAATAACTGGTACACCAATCTCTTTCATGGCATTTTTAGAAGCAATTTTATCTCCAAAAAGTGCTATATGTTCTGCTTTTGGACCAATAAATATAAGACCATTTTTAGTACAAGCCTCAGCAAAATCAGCACTTTCAGAAAGGAAACCATAGCCTGGGTGTATAGCATCACATTTATTTTCTAGTGCTATTTTAATAATATTGTCATAATCTAAATATACGTCTACAGGATGTCCTTCCATCTCTATAGAAACATCAGATGTTTTTACCCATACTCCCTCTATATCAACTTTTGAATGTACGACAAGAGAAGTAATCTCTAATTCTTTACACGCTCTAATAATACGAAGTGCTATTTCACCACGATTTGCAATGAGAATTTTTTTTATTTTTTTAACCATGAGTCTATTCCTTTTTTCTTGATATATGCAATACTTGACAGTATCTATTATCTTTTGTGCTTTTACAAAGAGGATATAGTAGGTATTATACCTGTTATGTTAAAGTATATCTACACTATTTTTGCTATACTTATAATCATTTTTTAATCAAAAAACTATCTRAAGTTGGTATTTTATGAAACGTGCAACCCTAGAAAGAAAAACAAAYATWTCAAATGACTTGATGTATTATATTTATAGAYACATTGACACARATATCAATTTGGATGAATTGGCAGATCAGTTTTCTATCAATAAGTTTTATATGCATAAAATATTTAAAGAAATTTTTGGGCGTAATATTTATGAAACTATTAAATCYATACGRCTCCAAAAAGCGTCAACACTTTTACTKACAAACCATTACTCAACRATATCTGAGATAGCRCGTACATGTGGYTATAGTTCACAAACATCATTTACGCGTATTTTTAAAGATCGATTTTCCATGACACCAAAACAATGGCGTAAGGGTGGAGATAAAAAATATTCACAAGAGTTGCTTCTTTCCTCACCTTACGCAAGTATATCTACAGCCTCTTTTGAAGCACTTGYTCCAGAYATTGTTAAAATGCCAGACATGCGTGCYTATTACATACGGCATAGAGGGTATGAAAAAAATATACGCAGTACTTGGCAAAAACTGCAAGCCTGGATTTTTTCACATGAGACAGAAGACTACACTCTGATTTCACTTTTTCATGATAATCCTGCAGTGACACCGCTTATAGATTGTCAACATGTTGCGTGTTTAGTGCTTGCAGAAAATCTTGAAGAAGATGATACCAGGCTACCTCAACTTACTATTTCTAAAGGTGTTTTTGCAAAGTTTGACATAGAAGGGGGAAGAGGAGCTCTCCTAAGATTTATACATTGGGTGTACCATGAGTGGTTGCCTAACAGTGATTATGAAACCACYACTAAACCMCCTTATGCTATTTATAGAAAACATCATCATTTAAGTAAAGATGAGAGATTTGACATGAGTTTTTATCTTCCAATTTTATTTTAGGGAAGTATATATAAATATTTTGGTTTTTAGAGGAGAAGAGAGATTTCCCTCGCCAAGGCAAGAGAAGTCGTCTAAGAGTNAAAAATTATTTGTTTTTAGAAACAATGTCATTCATAACAAATGAAGCATGGTTAAAAGCTAAGGCAATACTACCTTGATCGGTGACAACATCACCAATGGTATAAAGACCTTTTATATTTGTTTCCATTGTTTTTTCATCCATGAGTGGCTCATCCCATCTACCTGTTTCAATTTTTGAGTTTACGAGGAAGTCTACTGGGCTTGTTCCGCCTAGAGCAAATACAATTCTTTCGTACACTTCAGATGAACCATCTGTAAAGTTTACTTTAACTCTTTCTTCCCCTGGATTACCATCAGCTTCAACGCTTTCAACATCAACACCCATCTTGTTAAGAATTTTACCATTGTTGATGTACTTCATAGTCATTTCAGTATTGATAGGGTTCATTCTATTGATTTCAGGTTTTCTGTAGTTTAATGTTACGGTACAATCTTGCATATCATCAAGTTCAACCAAACCATAAGCATACTCACCAGCAGTATCACCACCACCTACAATCATAACACTCTCCCCGTTATAGACTTTAGAAAGGTTAAAGTTTAATCTATCTCTAATTGCTTTGGGGAATTTGTATCCAGGTTTATTTGGTTTACCCATCCTTCCTACAGACACGATGACATATTTTGCTTTAACAACATTGTCTTCATCAATATTAATAACAAAGAGCCCATCATCACCTTTAACAGTGTTCCAAATTTCTGTGTTATAGACAAATTTGTCTAAAACACCATGGCTAGCTAGCAAATCGTCCATTTGTTGAATGTACTCTTCTTTTGAACATTCATCAAAACTTACATTTCCCTCAAACTCAGCTTTTCTACCCATCCARTCTTTRTCAACYCTTTTACCTTTTTTGTAAAAYTTGTGAATCATGTCATTGTGRTGTGCTGCTTTGTCAAAAACGATAATATTGTCAATACCAGCTAGTTTTGCTTCAATGGCACACGCCATTCCTCCAGGTCCTGCTCCTACAATTGCTATGTCTACTATTTTTTCTGAAGCCATTTCTATCCTTTTTTTATTGTAGAATAGCATAGGTTTATATTAATTTTTCATATAAATCTTGTTTTAAGAGAGGATGTAAAATATTTATGAGTGTTTCAGTAACACATATTTATCTATAACAACGACAATTTAAGTAGCTCTTCATCAGGCATGTGAAAATAAATTAAGTGTAAGATTATATCTCAAAGTGATTTGATGGAGAAAAGTATTCTTAACCTAAATCTTGTCCCAGTTTATTTTTGTGTTAATAATTGATACACATGATATAGTAATGCATACAGACGGGTTATATTATGATAAAAACCTAAGTGATTCTTCGCTATTATCATATAGAATTAGTAGACTAGCTTTTAAAAAAGAGCAATCAAACAAACAGTAGGAAGCAACAATGAGTGAAGTAAAAACAGTAGATAATATGGTTAGTATCACGATTGATGGTATAGAGTATACGGCTAAAGAAGGTGAATTTATTCTTAATGCTGCGCGTGCTAACGATATTTTTGTCCCAGCAATATGTTATCTGACTAGATGTTCACCAACTTTGGCCTGTCGCATCTGTTTGGTTGAAGTAGATGGGAAGCAGGTCTATTCTTGTAACACAAAAGTAAAAGAGGGCATGGATATCACTATCGACACGCCAAATATTCTTGAAGAGCGAAGAGCTATCATGGAAGTGTATGATGTGAATCATCCGTTACAGTGTGGTGTATGTGACAAGTCTGGTGAATGTGAATTGCAAAACTATACACTAGAACTTGGAGTAGACTCACAATCATATATGATACCAGATACAAAACGTGAAACAACAAACTGGTCTTCAGTGTTACACTATGACCCAGGTTTGTGTATCGTGTGTGAACGTTGTACTACGGTGTGTAAAGATATGATTGGGGATTCTGCGATAACTACTGCTAAACGTGGTGGTAGTGATCTTGACAAAACATATAAAGAGACGATGCCAAAAGATGCTTATTCTATGTGGAACAAACTTCAAAAATCTGTCATTGCACCAAGTAACGGAACAGGTGAGACAAATTGTTCTGACTGTGGTGAGTGTATCGCAGTATGTCCAGTGGGTGCACTGGCAAGTAAAGATTTTGTATATCAATCTAATGCATGGGATTTAAAAAGAGTACCAGCAGTTGCTGCACACACATCTGATGGTGCACAGATATATTATGAAGTTAAACCAACATCTATTGAAGATAGAACAGAAAGAATATTTAGAATTACCAATGAATGGTCATTTGTATCGTTAGATGGCTCTGCACGTTTTGCTTATGATTTCCAAAATACCACTGCAAAAAAAGACCAAGCAACATTTGACCGTGCTATTGAAGCATTTAAAAAAGCAGAGACAATTCGTTTTAATTCTATGATTACGAATGAAGAAGCTGCTATGCTTCAGACACTCAAAGAAAAAATGGGTATAAAACTTTACAACCCTGAAGTAAGAGCATTCCAAAAATTCCTTAACCATTATGAAGCAGCTTCTGGAAACAGTCTATGGAGTACAGATACTGATACTATTATGAAAAAATCTGATTTTGTTATTTCTATTGGTACAGCACTTAGAAATGATGCTCCTGGAATGAAATATGCATTCAATAATGTACAAAAAATGAATAAAGGTGCAGGTCTTTATTTTCACCCAGTAGGTGATACACTTATTCCAACTTTTGGTAAAAATGTAGAAGTATTTAATCATAAAGTAGGACTTGAAGAAGCAGCACTTTATTTAGTGCTCGATTTGTTTGCAGATAAAGATAAACTTCCTACTGAAGTCAAAGACTATATAGAAAGCTTTAAAAGTACTAGAACAGAAACCATTAAAGAAAAAGTTGAAAAAACAGTGAAAGAAATGGTACTGAATAAAGAGACGGGCGAAGAAGAAGAAGTGTCAAAGAAAGTAAAAGAGACAGTTGAAAAAGAGATTACGGTTTCTTCTAACGGCCTTGTAGATTTACTTGGTGGAGATGCTTCTAAATTTGATGCTGTTTTTGAAAAAATGATGAAGAAAAAAGAGAATTTTTCGATGATGCTAGGTGAAGATCTTTATTATCACGATAAAGCAGAAAACATTGCTAAACTTGTGGCACTTGTTGAAGCGACATGTGATATTGATGTGGTAATGACACCTCCTAAATCAAATGCTCTTGGTGTAGCTCTTATCTGTGACTTGGATGATACAGCATCAGGTTATACTGTTGGATACAATGAAAATGGTGACTTTAAACTCTCTGCATTGGGTACAGGAGATATTGATATGCCAGCACTGAATCAGCAAGAAGGAACACTTTGTAATATTGGTAAACGTGTACTTCCTACAAACGCAGCTGTAGAATATAACGGATATGAGCTAAATGACCTTATGAATGTTTTGGTGGATGCTCCAGACTTGACCATTGATTGGACGCAAACACTTCCAACAGATAGAGGATTTAAGACAGTTAACTTTGATTCTCTTCCAAATACATTTGAGAATGATGGTACAGATAACCGTGGATATACGCTAGAGACTTCTAATGTCGAAACAGAGCTTCCAGAAGTTGAGAAGTTCGATGAGAATGCAGTATTAGAAGGGGATATCGCGTATAGATGTAATCCTGCCAGACAGTTCAATGACTTTACAGATAAGTCTCACGAGATTTTTGAAACTTTTGCACTCTATGCAAGTGTTGAAAAAGCAGAGAGTTTAGGAGATAAAGTAGAAGTCATCTTTGAAAAAGGAAGTATTACTTTAGATGTCGTAGCTGATGCGAAAATGACTGGAGATATTGTAAAAGTACCAGATTATAGAGCGGCAGAGGGTGTTTATGACCTTTTTGGTGAAGAACGCTACACAAATGTAACATTGAGAAAGGTGTAATAATATGGAAGCAACACTCGTAGAAAACCTACCGCATGTAACAGCGGTAGGTGTTATCATCAAGGCAGTACTGATTTTGGCAATTATATCAGCACTCGCTGGGTTTGGTACGTTTGTAGAAAGAAAGGTACTTGCATTTATGCAAAGACGTCTTGGACCTATGCACGTTGGACCTTATGGACTATTGCAGATTGCCGCAGATGGTATTAAACTTTTTACAAAAGAAGATATTATTCCTCAAAATGCCAATGCATTTATTTTTAAAATAGCACCGATTATTACTGCAGCAACTGCATTTATAGCGTTATCAGCAGTACCTGTATTTCCAGATTTTACAGTACCGGAATTCATACCTTTACTTGGGGGAACATTTGTGCCTTCCATTGCTTCTGATTTAAATATCGGTATTTTATTTGTACTGGGAATGATGGCAGCAGGACTATATGGTCCCTTACTTGCAGGTATGGCGCAAGCAAACAAATGGGGGATTCTTGGAGCGGCAAGAACAGCAGTTCAATTTTTAAGTTATGAAGTAGTTACTGGCCTTTCTATTTTGGCACCCATTATGATTGTTGGTTCATTATCGTTTGTAGATTTTAACAATTATCAAACAGACAGCATTGGCTCTTGGATGATTTGGCAGCAGCCAGTTGCATTCGTACTTTTTCTTATTGCAGGATTTGCAGAGACAAATAGAACTCCATTTGACCTTTTGGAACATGAAGCAGAAATTGTATCTGGGTATGCAACAGAATATTCTGGTATGAGATGGGGTATGTTCTTTATTGGKGAATATGCAAAYATGATTACGATTTCWGTGATAGCTGCAATCGTATTTTTAGGTGGATATGATGCRGCAAGTACANTTGGRNTGGTTRACGATTATGCTTAAAATYGCATTTTTCTTCTTCTTAATGTTATGGGTAAGAGCDGCATGGCCTCACGTAAGACCGGACCAACTTATGTGGCTGTGTTGGAAAGTATTGATGCCGATTGCATTGCTAAATATATTAATCACAGCCTTAGTGCTATTGGTATAAGGGAGAAAGTATGAGCTTAGAACAATTTAAAAACAGAAATGTAGGAACACAAAACTACACAACTCTAGATGTAGGAACATCACCGAAAACAAACAGTGAAAAGTTTGTACAAGTGATACAGAGAAGTATTAAAGGCGAACTTTTTGTTGGACTTTGGGTGGTAATGAAAGCGATGCTGAAAGCATTGTTTAAAGATGATATGCATACAGTAAAGTATCCATTTGAAAAATTGCCTATTTCCCCAAGATATAGAGCAATCCATGACATGTTGATACTTCTTGAGAGTGGTAGCTATAGATGTATAGGATGTGGACTTTGTGAGAAGATTTGTATTTCTAATTGTATATCTATGGATACAAGATATGATGAAAATCAGAGAAAAGAAGTCAGCGAATACACTATTAATTTTGGCCGTTGTATATTTTGTGGATATTGTGCAGAAGTTTGTCCTGAACTTGCTATTGTACACGGACCAAGATATGAAAATGCATCGGAACAAAGGGCAGGTTTTTCACTTTTTGAAGACATGTTAACACCTATTGATAAACTCAATATGCAACAAGAGTATGACGGATTTGGTGCAGTGTCACCGAATGCGGATGAAAATATTAAAAAAACGCCATTAGCGTATTAGGAGAGGAACTTTATGTTTGAAAACTTTATAGCATCCATTATGACGATAGAAGGAGCAGCATTTTATTTCTTTTCTATTTTGACTATAGGACTTTTTTCAGTAACTGTCATGAGTAAAAATATACTTTATGCAATGACATCACTTGCGGCAGCAATGGTATTGATTTCTGGTTTCTTTTTTCTTTTAGGAGCAGACTTCTTGGGAGTGGTTCAGCTTGTTGTATATGTGGGGGCAATTATGGCACTTTATTCATTTGCGATGATGTTCTTTGATGCGACAAGAGATATAAAGGAAAATAATACAAGTAACGCTTTGGTTTTTTTACTTGGTGGATTGAGTGCATTAGTGTTAGTACTGATGTTCGCTGCACCGATATATTCAGAAAATATACAAGCACTGTACCCTATGCATGAAGGTGTAGGAAATGCACAAGATGTTGGTATGGTATTATTTACAAAATATCTTATACCATTTGAGGTCGCAGCAGTAATGTTACTGGTTGCAATGATTGCAGGTATCATTCTTGCAGGTAAGAAAATGGATGAGTCGTTGACGGAAGATTTATCAGCAGATGATGAAATTATGACAGTAAAGGATGAAAAATGATAGGTCTATCTCACTACCTTATAGTATCAGCAATAATTTTTTCTATTGGGTTGGTAGGAGTTCTTAGAAGAAGAAATCTTTTAATGCTTTTCTTCGCAACAGAAGTTATGCTTAATGCGGTTAATATAGCATTTGCTGCTATTTCACATTATTATAATGACTTAACAGGGCAAATGTTTGCATTTTTCATTATTGCAATTGCTGCATCAGAAGTAGCAGTTGGACTGGGTATTTTGATTGTATTGTATAAAAAACATGGCAGTCTTGATTTAGATGATTTAGCAAATATGAGAGGATAATGATGGAAAATTTAGTATATGTAGCACTTTTTGCACCATTTGTTGGTTCTTTATTTGCATCACTTTTTGGTATGAGTGAAAGAAAGATGTTTGTTGGCTATGTTGCATCAGTATTGCTTGCAATATCGTTTGCAGCGTCAGCAACATTAGCCTTTAATCTTTTAACTACAGGAACAGTCATACATGTGACAATGATGGATTGGATTAATGCTGGAGATATTAGAATACCGTTTGGTTTTGTAGTCGATCAAATCTCTGTAACAATGATGACTGTAGTGACACTGGTTTCAACCATTGTTCATATTTATGCCATTGGATATATGGACCATGACAAATCATTTAACAGGTTTTTCTCTTATCTTTCAGCCTTTGTATTTTCGATGATGATACTTGTAATGTCAGATAACTTTGCAGGTCTTTTTATTGGTTGGGAAGGTGTGGGTGTTTGTTCTTGGTTACTTGTTGGATTTTGGTACCACAAACCAGATCAGACTAGAGAAGAAAATCCATCTATCTCTCCATCATGGGCAGCAAATGAAGCATTTATTATGAACCGTATAGCTGACCTTGGTATGTTGGTAGGTATCTTTATACTTTATTGGAATACTGGGTCGCTACAGTATGATGTTGTTTTCGCGGCACTACCAAATTTGGATGAYATGGTGTTGGTTACAGCAGCTATTGCACTGTTTATTGGGGCAATGGGTAAATCGGCACAGTTTCCTTTACATACATGGCTTACAGATGCGATGGAAGGTCCTACACCTGTATCTGCATTGATTCACGCAGCAACAATGGTAACAGCAGGGGTGTTTCTGGTCATTAGAGCCAATCCACTTTATGGTATGGAAGCAGTTGCAGGTGTAAGTTTCTTCATTGCATGCTTAGGTACATTCGTAGCATTTTATGCTGCATCGATGGCATTGGTAGAACGAGATTTGAAAAGAATTATTGCTTACTCTACGCTTTCTCAACTGGGGTATATGTTTGCAGCCGCAGGTCTTGGCGCATACTGGATAGCACTTTTCCACCTTGCTGCACACGCATTCTTTAAAGCACTACTTTTCCTTGGTGGGGGTAACGTAATGCACGCAATGCATGATGAACTTGATCTTTTCAAAATGGGTGAACTTAGAAAGAAAATGAGAGGTACGTTTATTTATATGACGATTGCCTCTATAGCACTTGCAGGTTTACCACCTCTTGCAGGATTCTGGTCTAAAGATGCGATTATTGAAACGGCATTTAATGAGCATACCTATGTACTATGGTTTATGTTGGTACTCACTGCTGGTATGACGGCATTCTATTCATTTAGACAAGTCTTTTTGACTTTCTTTGGTGAGGATCGTCATACACCACTGGGCTTCCATCCACATGAAATGTACAAATTTGTACTTGTTGCGATGTCACCATTGGCTGTTCTTGCTATTATTACTGGTTGGTTTATGGCTGGATACAAAACATTTATTTATCAAATTGGTGAAGGTGTACAGTATGAGATGTCTGAACATACACACCATATTGCAACTTATTTGGGACTCATTGTTATTTTTGTTGCTGTTTCTGGTATCGTCTTGGCATACTTCAAGTATGCAAGAACAGGTAAAAATGCCTTTAAGCGTAATGAAGAAAAAGAGCAAGGGTTCTTCTATAGACTTTTGATTAACCAATATTATGTACCACGAATATATGAAGAGTATATAACAAAACCATATGCAATGATTTCTGAAGTATTCTGGACAAAAATAGATTTAAAAATAGTAGATGCAACGGTAGATAATATTGCTAAGTTCTTCTATGTAAGTGGTGATAAAGCAAGAGCGATGCAAACAGGTAACCTCTCAAACTATCTAAATTGGATGGCTTTAGGTGCCGTTGCATTATTGGTCATTGCTGCTATCTCAGCGATGTTAGGTTAAGGGGATTAAATGGAAAACATGTTAAGTATATTGGTATTCTTCCCAGCAGTTGCAGGACTGCTAGGGTTTGCAATTGATAAAGATAGCGCTAGAACATACGGTATTACCGTTGCAGCTATAGAGTTTGTACTTTCTTTATGGTTATGGTTTAGTTTTGATATGTCAAATGCAGGTATGCAGTTTGTTGAAATGATTCCTTTGATACCAGATTTTGGTATTASCTATTACTTGGGTGCAGATGGAATATCATTGTTTATTATTATTATGACGACACTTATGACCTTGATTGGTATGGCAGGAATGTCTGAGACTAAAAATATAAAAAATATGATTATTACACTTCTTTTCTTAGAGATGACGATGGTAGGTGTATTTGTTGCTCTTGATGCAATTATCTTCTATATGTTCTGGGAACTCTCTTTGGTACCGATGTTATATATTATCGGTGCATGGGGTGGACCTTTAAGAGTTTATGCTTCTATTAAGTTTTTCCTGTATACATTTACAGGATCACTTATCATGCTTGTAGGTATGTTATTTGTAGCATACACATATCATGATTTAACAGGTGTATGGAGTTTTGCTATTACTGATTGGTATGCACTTGTTTTACCGGTGAATTATCAGTTATGGCTCTTTGCAGCATTTTTTGTAGGGTTTGCAATCAAAGTACCGATGTTTCCATTCCATACTTGGATTCCTTATGCACATGGGCAAGCACCGACGATTGGTTCAGTAATACTTGCTGCAGTYCTCTTGAAGATGGGTACATATGGTTTCGTTAGATTTTCATTACCAATGTTCCCTGATGCGTCAGTTATGGCGATTACACCTATCGCARTATTGKCACTKATTATGATTATWTATACAGCGATGATTGCCTATGCACAAAAAGAYATGAAACAAGTTATTGCTTATTCATCTGTATCTCATATGGGTATTATAATGCTTGGTATTTTTGCGATGAATGCAGAAGGTTTATCRGGTTCTGTATTCCAGATGTTATCTCACGGTATTGTATCAGGKGCDCTGTTTATGCTTGTTGGTGTRATTTAYGACAGAAGACATACTAAACTTATGAGTGAATTTGGTGGCTTAGCTGCAGTGATGCCAAAATATGCAGTAATCTTTGGGATTATGCTTATGGCAGCAGTTGGTTTACCTTTGACTATGGGCTTCCCTGGTGAATTCCTAGTATTGCTTGGATTTTATAAGGTATCTCCAATTATGACAATACTTGCAGGAACATCTATTATTTTAGGTGCCGTGTATATGCTTAGACTCTTTAAAAAGACTTTCTTTGGCCCGCTAAACAACGATGAAAATAARAAACTTCAAGATTTAGACMGWAGAGAAACRTGGTCATTGATACCTTTGGTTGCYATTGTWATTTGGTTRGGRATATATCCTAAACCTGTACTTGARCCAATTGATAATTCWRTAAAAGCWTTATTGGTYTTYATGGATGAAAAAGCGATTACAAAAGAAGCAAAAGATATGATAYTGGTGTCAAAATCAAATAAAGGAGGTGCCTAATGTTAGAGCCTATTAATGTGAGTTTAGAAAGTTTAAATCTGATTACGTTAGCACCTATGCTTATTGCTATTGTTGGTGCTTTGATTATTTTGGTTATAGATTTACTCAACGATAAATTAAATAAGTCATTTTATGTAATGATAACTCTTCTGGTACTCTTTATTGACTTTGGTGCAGTACTTGGCTTAAATGTAAATGAACGTGGTTTTTTTGATGTGATGCTAATTGATGGTATTTCTATCATATCGCAGCTAATGATCATTGGTGGGTCGATGATATTTATCCCTCTTGCTTTGACATCAAAAAGATTCCATGAGTATTCATACCCTGAATTTTTTGCACTTTTCTTATTTATGATTGCAGGGTTCCAGTTTATGGTTGCAAGTGATAAYCTGATTCTTATTTTTGTTGGATTAGAGACWGCATCATTATCACTCTATACACTTATTGCATTGCACAATAGAGCAAACTCTTATGAAGCAGCAGTAAAATACTTTACTATGGGGGCTTTAGCAGCAGCTTTCTTTGCTATGGGTTCAGCAGTTGTTTATGCGCTTACAGGTTCAGTTGAACTCTATAAAGTGGCTGAAGTTATGGCTACTCGTATGAATGAGCCAGGACTGATGATTGCTATCTTTGGTTCATCTGTTTTACTGTTGGTTGCATTTGCATTTAAACTTTCATTGTTTCCATTCCATACGTGGGCACCGGATGTGTATGAAGGTGCATCAGCACCACTGGCAGGATATATGTCAGTTGTACCAAAAATAGCAGCATTCGTTGTGAGTATTAGAATATTTGGTATGTATATTGATCTTGGTGTTGAGTGGGTAAGGTGGACGATTCTTGTCATAGCTGTACTTACTATGACATTTGCAAACATTATGGCTTTAGTACAAGATGATGTAAAACGTATGCTTGCATACTCATCTATTTCGCATGCAGGTTTTATTATGGCAGCATTGGCACTTGACACAACAGAAGGTAATACAAGTATATTCTTGTACTATGCACTCTTTATGTTCACAAACCTTGGTGCCTTTACTATGTTATGGATTTCACGTCATAAAAAGAGAAGATTTAACAAACGTTATGACCATCCATATGAAAAATTTGCTGGACTCATTCAAATTATGCCAGTGGGTGCTGTAATCATGGGTGTATTTATGCTATCTCTAGCAGGTGTTCCACCATTCTCCGTTTTCTGGGGTAAGATTTATGTGATGCAGGCAGCTGTCAACGCAGGTTATATATGGTTGGCTATTGTTATGGGACTTAACTCTGCTATCGCAGCATACTACTACTTGAAACTGATAGTATATATGTTCCTTATGGAACCAGTGAAAGATGTTGACACTGTGTACTATAATATCTCAAAACCACTCATGGCAATCATTGGACTTGCAACAGTTGCAACAGTTGCAGCAGTATTCTATGTGCAACCACTTGTCTCTTATTTATATTATATGATAAGTGCCAGCGGGTATTAGTAGATAAGATGCGCTTTTGACGCATCTTATAGCAATATTTTTTCCAACGCCTCGATATTCCCTTTTATGACATTGTTAAATTGAGAATTGTTAAATGTTGTTTGTCTTTTAGCAAGACGTGCAGTATTTGTAGTAATTTTTTCTTTGAGTATCTTCTTCTTGTAAGTACCATCAAGATATGCTAGGGTTTCTTTAACCCCTATGGATTTCATGCAATTAGGAGAACGTCCATAGTTTTTTTCTAACATACATATCTCATCTATAAGCCCATCATCTAGCATATTTTTTGTACGCTGAGCTATACGTTTCCTAAGATGAGTTCTGTCCCAAATGATTTGATAGACAGGCAGTGAAGATGATATAGTAGGTATAGGAGGAAACTTAGCAAAATATTCTGTAGGTATGAGCTTGGTTTCTAAATATATATGTAACGCTTTTTCTATACGATAACTGTCATTTGAGGCGATATTTGACATATATTGCTTGTCTAATTTATAAAGCCAGTTATAGGTTGAGTGTATATCAAKCATATGCTTCTTAGATACTTKTAGGGTAWATTCAGAAATTGATGGAAGTTTGGAAATACCAGTTATGAGCATTTTTAAATAAAAACTTGTACCACCAACGATAACTAAATTTTTATTTTCTAATTGACATCTATTTTGGACATCATTGTATAGTTTAATAAAGGTTTTAACATCAAAATTTGTATGTGGAGAGATATAATCAATGCCAAAATGTTGTATGTTTTGACGTTCTTCAAGTGTGGGTTTTGCAGAAACAATGTCTATATCTTTATAGATAGAAAGAGAATCAAGTGAGAGAATATGTGCATTCGTCTTTTGTGCTACTTTTATGGAAAGTGCTGTTTTCCCAGATGCAGTTGGACCGATGAGTGCTAGTTGTTGGATTTTTTTCATGTCGTAATGATAGCATAACAACAAAAAAGGTAAAATGTAGTTTTAAAGTGAAAGGTTAAAATGGGCTTATTTGAGAAAGACAATCGTTTCAATATTGCAAATCTTGTAACATATTTGAACATTACTATGGGAGTGATGGCAATATATTTTATAGTAAAGGGAGACTTCTTTACAGCCATTGTTTTGGCATGGATAGGTGGAGCTTGTGATATTATAGATGGGAAACTTGCACGTAAATATAATCTGTCTACAGAGTTTGGTATACAGTTAGACTCTTTTGCAGACTTCCTCTCTTTTGTGGTTATGCCGGCATTTTTACTTTTTTACGCGGTCAAACAATACAGTATAGTCTCAGGTATTGAAGAGTTTATTTTAGGATTTGTATTTATTTGGTATATTATTAGTGGGCTAAGAAGGCTTGTAGAATTTAATCTTAAAGTAGATGTAGGGGAAGTAGCAAAGTACTTTGAAGGGGTACCTACGCCTCTTGGAGCAATACTATTATGGATACTTTATTTGTTAAATGCGTATGCGGTAATCAGTAGTGGATATATTATTGCTATTTTAGTTATGCTCATAGCATGGGCGCTTAATTCAAAACTTAAAATTCCGCATCCTTAGTGAGTGATTTGTGAATAGTGTAAAACAAAAATTGGCTGACTTCTCAGAATTGGTGATGTTTAAACATTCAGTATTTTCTTTGCCATTTATTTTCATCGCTATGGTGGTTGCATCATATCTAGATAGTGGTTCGGGCTGGTTTGGATGGAAACTGTTTATATTGGGTACGTTGGCTGCAATAAGTGCAAGAAATTTTGCTATGGGTGTCAACCGTTATCTTGACAAAGACATTGACATACTGAACCCTCGTACTAAAGGACGTCCTTCTGTAGATGGAAGAGTAACTGATGTCCAGATGATAGTTTTTATAGGCGTAAATGCCTTTGTATTTATTTTGATAGCCTATGTCATTAATGATTTGGCTTTTAAACTTTCTGTACCTATATTGTTGGTACTGGGTGCATATACCTTTTTTAAACGTTTCTCTGCTCTAGCACATTTGGTACTTGGGGTAAGCTTAGGATTGGCCCCCATAGCGGGTGTAGTGGCTGTAAGTGGTGAAATTACTCTGTGGTCTGTATATTTGGCTTTAGGTGTTATGTTTTGGGTAGCAGGTTTTGATTTACTTTATTCTTTACAGGATATAGAGTTTGATAAAGCAAATAATTTGCATTCTATACCTTCAAAATTTGGTGTAAAAAATACGATGTGGATAGCAAGGGTTTTTCATATATTTGCTATATTCTTTTGGGCAACATTTGTATTTACAGCAGGTTTAGGTATGTGGGCACAACTGGCCGTATTTTTTAGTGCGCTCATGTTGAGCTATGAGCACTACATTGTCAATAAAGACTTTAGTAAAATTGACAAGGCATTTTTTACAGTGAATGGCTATCTTGGTTTTGTCTTTATATTTTTAATTATCATAGAGGTGTACTAATGGAAATCATACTGTTTGTATTTGTGTTTTTGTTACTGCTTACAGTCATTTATTTCTACAACAAGAATAAAAAACTTTCACATGAAATTACTATGTTGAAACAAATTCTAGAGGTGAAAGACACAACCATCTCAAATCTACAGGCATCGCGAGTAGCAGTAAAAGATGTACTTGAAAACTTTTCTTCTCATGAAGAAGTGATGAAACTCATAGATGCAGGCGAAAGTAGAGAAAGTGTCTCAACTACATTGGGCATTCCTGTCAATAAAATAGAACTCATTGTAAAGTTTGACAAGATTAAAAAAGAAAAACAGGGTCATGCATAGCAGTTGGACATATATACTCTCTAAGGCATATGATGCATTGGACAATGGGTATAAAGAATTTTTAGAAAAAGATACAGGCTATTTCCCCACGCAAGACAATTATTTGAATGCATTTAAAACATTAGAAAAAGAGAAGGTGAAATACATTCTTTTTGGACAAGATCCTTACCCTCGTAAAGAGAGTGCAGGAGGATATGCTTTTATAGACATAAATGTAACAAATATTTTTTCACCAACGGGCTTAAGCAAAGAGGTAAACAGAGCTACCTCATTACGTAATTTTATAAAAATGCTTCTCTTACAAAGAGAAGATTTGTCTCCAGAAGACTTATCACAGAAGGCTATAAGTAAAATAGACAAAACACAACTCATTACAAGCATCGAAGCGTTAAAAGAAAACTTTGAAAGAAATGGGGTTTTACTCCTTAATACAGCGCTGATCTTTACAGCTAAACAAAACTCTAGCAAGCACATTAGGACATGGCGGCCTTTTATAGAAAAATTGTTAGAACAACTTGAGGAAGACAGCCCAAAGTTGATTTTGTTTGGTACTCACGCAAAAGCGCTAAAAAAGAATTTTAATTTAAGTAAGTTTCAAAGTATAGAGTTGGAACACCCCTATAATCATACATTTATTACCAACTCTAAAGCACATGGAGTGTTTGGAAGTATGCATTTGCTTGAAAAATAAAGTTTACTCTGCTATAATCTCCTTCCAAATATCGCTACTACATTTTAAATGTGCACTCTTAGCTCAGCTGGATAGAGCATCGGTTTGCGGTACCGAAGGTCACAGGTTCGAATCCTGTAGGGTGTACCACATTTTTCTTTCTTAATATATACTATAAAAACCAAACCCTAATCAGAGTTACACTATAATAATATCCAATATCTTTCGGGAGAAAACCCATGAATATTTTACTCATTAACGATAATCCTGTGGTCTCACGTCTGTTGGTACTATGTACCCGTGGTGAACATATACAGCTTGAAGAGGTACAAACCATAGAGCATATAGCACGTAAAAGCTATGATGTGGTGTTTATAGATGAAGCCTTATATTTGGGTAAAGTACAAAACTTAAACGCAATTCTTGCCATACAAAAAAAGATACTTTTATCCAAGGAAGATATTGAGATAAGTGATTTTGATATGACGATTAAAAAACCTTTTTTGCCTTCACAGATTATTAAAGTACTTGAAAATATTAATGAGCAATATAAAGAGGAAACAGATATCTTAGAAGTTGAAAATGAAGAAGTAGTAGAGCTTACATCTTCTTCAAATACAAATGTACTTGACAGTAATGAGATAGAAAAAATYAAAGAACTCCTTAATATGGATGAAGATGAACAAGAGTTACATAAAGCAGAGCTAAGTGAAGAAGAATATGAAAGACGTAAAGTTGAAGCGATAAAAAAACAACTTATAGCTGAGGGTTTAGAGATAATTGATGAAGATAAAATACTGGATGAATTGGATGTAGACAGTGCGGAAGCATTGGCTTCTCTTGCACTAGAAAATACTACAGCTAAAAAAGAAAAAAAGAAAAATAAATCAAATGAAAAAATAAAACTTTCTAAATATAAGAAGAAAAAGAAAGAAAAAGAGAAGAAAAAATCTTTAAAATTTACAGAAGATGAACTTGAACGCATAGAAGATGCTGTTGAGATGGCCATAGGTTCTTTAAAAAAGAAACAAATGAAAAAACTTTTAAAAGGCAAAGAGATAGAAGTGACAATTAAGCTAGAAGGTAGTCAATGACACATAAAGGTGCGATACTTGTACTTTCGGGTCCAAGTGGTGCAGGAAAAAGTACTATCATTAATGCTGCATCCGATGAAATAGGTGAGTATTATTTTTCTATTTCTACAACTACACGTGCTGCTAGAGCAGGTGAAGAGAATGGGGTAGACTATTTTTTCGTAAGCAAAGAGAGCTTTGAAGAAGACATCAAGGCAGGAAATTTTTTGGAGTATGCTCAGGTGCATGGCAACTATTATGGTACGTCATTGAAAGCAGTGAGACTTGCTCTGGATAAAGGCAAACTTGTTATTTTTGATATTGATGTACAAGGACATAGATTAGTGCGTGCTAAAATGAATGATATTACCACTTCAGCATTCATCACTCCTCCAACACTGAAAGATTTAGAGAGAAGACTGCGTGCAAGATGTACTGATGATGAATCCGTCATAGTTAATCGGATGGAAAATGCCAAAAATGAAATAAGAGCTGTAGGGGAATATGATTTTACTATTATCAATGATACAGTGGAAATTGCTGCAAAACAATTTGTGATTGTTGCTAAGGCAGCAAGACTAAAACAGAGTAGCGAGGATGAATTAAAATTTGTATCACAATGGCTAGGTGGCAAGTAGAAGCAAAAATTTCTCAAAACTTTTTATGGAAATTTTTGGGTAAACTTAAACATATTGCAGTATAATCATTCAAACTTAATGCTCAAAGTAGCAAAACAAAAAGGATAGACAATGGGTATGCCAGGTATGCCGGAAATGATAATTATATTAGTTATTGTAGTGCTTCTATTTGGAGCTAAAAAAATTCCAGATCTTGCAAAAGGTGTAGGTCGCGGAATTAAAGACTTTAAAAAAGCGATGAAAGAAGATGAAGATACTAAAGAGATTACCTCTAAAGACACTGAATCTACAGAAACAAAAATCGAAGAGAAAAAAAGCGATAAAGCTTAATCATTTAACGTTCAACTTTAGTGTTGGGCGTTCAAATACATAGCCTATCATAGCTATTCCCCCACTCCACTATTAATGGAAACTTATGAAATTAAAATCACAAATAAATGATGTAATCAAAGAAGCTTTTATCAAAGCCGGTATAGAGCATTCACCACTGTCTGTTACAGAGGCAACAAAACCAGAGTTTGGTGACTTTCAGTTTAATGGTGCGATGGCACTTTCAAAAAAACTTTCTAAAAACCCAAGAGAAATAGCACAGCTTATTTTAGATAACCTGGATTTAACCCAGATGCTCACTAAAGCAGAAATAGCTGGGCCGGGGTTCATAAATCTTTGGCTAAACCCTTTATGGATAGCTGCAGAATGTAAAGAATCACTGTTGGATGAAAGATTGGGTGTTGAAGTATGTGCAAACCCTCTTAAGGTTGTGGTCGATTATTCAGGTCCTAATATGGCCAAACAGATGCATGTGGGACATTTACGTTCAACAATCATTGGAGATACGTTAGCAAATCTTCTCACCTTCTTAGGGGATGAGGTGATTCGTCAAAATCATATTGGTGATTGGGGTACACAGTTTGGTATGCTGATCGCTTATTTGGAAGAAACAGGAAAAGATGCGTCGGTATCTCTGAAGGATTTAGAACAGTTTTATAAAGATGCCAAAGCTTGTTTTGATGAAGATGTACTGTTTTCAGATAAAGCTAGAGCGTATGTTGTAAAGATCCAATCGGGAGACAAACACTGTTTACAACTTTGGGAAAAGTTTATTGATATCTCGTTGGGACATTGTGAAGAAGTGTATGAAAAATTAGATGTTCAACTTACACGTGATGACGTGAGAGCAGAGAGTTTTTATAATGATGACCTGCCTAAAGTAGTGGAAGATTTACACAATGCTGGAAAACTTACGCAGAGCGAGGGGGCACAATGTGTCTTTTTGGAAGATGATGAGATACCTGTGATTGTACAAAAGGGTGATGGTGGTTACCTGTATGCGACGACGGATCTTGCTGCCTTACGTTATAGGGCACAGGTATTGGATGCAAAACGTATCTCTTATGTGGTGGACGCAAGACAAGCGGGACATTTTAAACAAGTGTTTAAGGTAGCTAAAGAGGCAGGTTTTGTACCTGAAGATGTAAAGCTTGAACACATTGCATTTGGTACAATGATGGATAAAGGTGGTAAGCCATTTAAAACACGAGATGGTGGAACTGTCAAGCTAATAGATTTACTTGACGAAGCGGTTGTCAAAGCTAAAGAAACCATTAACAATAAAGAGGACTATTCTGAAGAAGCAATAGAAACTTTAGCAAAAATTATTGGTATTGGTGCAGTCAAATATGCAGACCTTTCTATTAACCGAGAGTCTAATTATATTTTTAACTGGGATAAAATGCTCTCTTTTGAGGGAAACACATCACTGTATTTACAATATGCCTATGCAAGAATCCAGAGTATTTTTAGAAAACATGACAGTGAAGTGTGCGGAGATATCATTATCGGCGATGATGTAGAACATAGACTTGCTACCATGTTACTTCGTTTTGATGATGTGCTGAAGCGTGCAGCTGTTGATGCAAGTCCAAATCAGATAACTACATACCTTTATGAACTTGGTACACTTTTTATGCGTTTTTATGAACAAAACCCTATTTTAAAAATAGGTGTTGATGAAAAAATGAAAATGAGTCGTCTGCAGTTGGCTGACTTAACAGCTAAAACCATCAAGCAAGGACTAGAAATACTTGGTATTAAAGTTGTTGATAAGTTATAATATCTAAGTAATCTAAAGGAGTAGTATGAAAGCATTGATAATACTTAGCATATTTGCAACGCTGGCTATGATATATTTTCAATACTCCAGAAATAAAAATTTAAAAAAACTTTTTATTGCCTTAGTGACTTTTGCCATAATCATCTCTTTGGCAGTGGTAGGAAGCCTTAACCGACATGTGATGCCTCTATTTATAGCACATGTCATATTACTTATAACTGCATGGAGTGGACTAATTATTTATATGATCAAAGACAGGTATTACGGGTGGATTATTTTTTCACCTGTAGTCACGATTGTACTTTTTTTACTACTTGAGGCAGTGGCAGGATCAGGTAATGAGGGCATACTCCCTCACAGTTAATTATGCTGGATCAATCTCACGGTTTTTTTGATTTTCTACAAGTTCAGATAAAAAAGTTTCAAGTGAATAGCGTTGTCTATATTCTGGTACCATGATATGAATAAGTATATCACCTAAATCAGCGACCACCCAGTCATCACTTACATCAGAAGCCAAAATATGGTCACCCTGTGCTTTTAAGTCTTTTTTTAAGTGTTCAAACAGGGCCAGTGTATGTTTCCCGTTTAGTGAGTTGGCAATAACCACACGTTTTGCAATGTAATCTGCTTCATCTAAGTTAAATACCTCTATCTCTTCAGCTTTTTTATCATCAAGTATTTTTACAATACTTTCTACTCTTTCGTCTAGTGTCATTCGTTGTTTCCTTTTAGTATTTCTTTTACAGATTCTTTAATTTTATAGTCAATATAGTCAACATCTTTAGTGTTTCTTATATCTGTTGAGCTGATAAGTGCATTTATGTGCAACACTTTCCATTTTCTTAGACCATTGATGTCTAGAGGATGTGCATTCCTTGTAACGATTACCCAAGTAATTTGGGTATTAAGCCATTCAAAATTATGCCACAGATGTAAACTTGACAAATTGTCAGACCCAATTATAAGATATCTGACATCATACATTGACTGAAAGTAATGGACACTTTGTGAAGTGCTTACACTCTTTCCCTGTTTAATCTCGTAGTCATCTACAGTCACTTTTTCCACTGTGTCAAATAAATTATGACACCATTCAAGACGTTTTGAGGCAGACGCCAATGATGAACGCTTAAATGGGTTTAGGTATGCAGGGACAACAAGAAGCAAGTCTATCTCTAAGTCTTTCATAGCTTTTTCAACAATACGTTGATGGCCTTTGTGTGGAGGGTCGAAACTCCCACCAAAGATTGCTACTGTAGGCTTGGACTGATTAACCAAATGCTAACCTCGTTTACTGTAAAATTGTGTAATTTTAGCATAATTTAGCATAATTAACTCTAAGGAAAAATAATGGCTGTAAAAGTAGCAATCAATGGGCTTGGAAGAATAGGTAGATGTGTTACTCGCATCATCGCAGATAGAAGTGATATAGAGCTGGTAGCTGTGAATGCATCAGGGACAGAAGAAATGATTGAATATAACCTTAAATATGACTCTGTACACGGCACACGCAGTGATGTTTCTGTTTCTAATGGGTATTTGAATATCGGTACTACAAAAGCAAAAATTTTTGCAGAACGTGACTTGTCAAAAATTGATTTTGCTTCAGTGGGTGCAGAGATAGTCTTAGAGTGTACGGGTGCTTTTTTAACAAAAGAAGCAGTGCAGCCTTACCTTGATAATGGTGTAAAAAAAGTTGTTTTTTCAGCGCCTGCAAAAGATGATACAGCGACATTTGTACTTGGTGCCAATGCCGATGAATATGCGGGAGAAGCTGTAATTTCTAATGCCTCTTGTACAACCAATGGTTTAGCACCGGTTGCAAAAGTATTGGATGATGCTTTTGGGATAGAAAAAGGTTTAATGACAACGATTCACTCTTATACCTCTTCTCAACCTATATTGGACAGTAAACATAAAAAAGACCCGAGAAAAGGACGTTCAGGTGCAACAAACTTGGTGCCTACAACTACAGGTGCAGCAAAAGCCATAGCCAAGGTATTACCAAACTTGGCAGGTAAAATAAATGGTCAGGCTATTAGAGTACCAACACCAGATGTTTCTATGGTTGACCTGACAGTGACATTAGAAAAGAACGTTACAGTTGATGACATAAAAGAGGCATTTAAAAATGCAAGTACAGGATCACATAAAGGTATCTTGGGTGTAGATGAAGATTATAGGGTTTCTCAAGATTTTGTCGGAGAAGTGTTAAGTACAGTTGTACCACTAGATACGATACAAGTGATAGGAGAAAATATGGTAAAAGTTCTCTCCTGGTATGACAATGAGTGGGGATACTCTTGTCGTTTAGTAGACATGACGGTACATGTCAGTAAAAAATAGTTAGGGATTTAATGAAAACATTAAAAGATTTAGAGATAGACGGTAAAAGAGTATTTATACGATGTGATTTCAATGTTCCAAAAGATGAATTTGGTAATATCACAGATGATAGACGTATTCGTTCTGCATTACAAACGATTCGTTACTGTATAGACAGAGATTGTAAAATCATTTTGGCTTCACACTATGAAAGACCAGAACCAGGAAAATATGAAGATAAATTTTCTCTTGTTCCTGTGGCCAAAAGACTGCATTCATTGCTTAAAATTAAAAGAGATATTTTCATGGCCGAAGATGTAGTGGGTCCAGATGCACAGGAAAAAGCAGCTAAACTGGAAGCAGGGGACGTTTTACTCTTAGAAAATCTTCGTTATGAGGCAGGAGAAACTACAAATGATGAAACATTTGCAAAACAGTTGGCTGATTTTGCAGATGTTTATGTCAATGATGCATTTGGGGCTTGCCATAGAAAACATGCCTCTATTCATGCAATAACACAGTTTTTTGACACAGATCATAAAGCAGCAGGATTTTTGATGAGTAAAGAAGTGAATTTCTTTTCAAAAATACTTGAAAACCCTGTACGACCTTTCGTTGCTGTTGTAGGTGGATCGAAAGTTTCTGGAAAGCTTCAAGCACTTACAAATCTCATCACAAAAGTAGACAAAGTGATTATTGGTGGGGGTATGGCATTTACTTTTTTAAAGGCACATGGACACGAGGTGGGTAACTCACTGGTAGAAGATGATTTACTTGAAGAAGCAAACAATATTATACTTAAAGCAAAAAAGTTAGGTGTGAAGTTTTATCTTCCTGTAGATGTAGTCGTTGCACARGAATTTTCAGAAAATACTACAGTCAAATTTCTTCCTATCCAAGAGATACCTGTAGGATGGATGGGCTTAGACATCGGTCCTGCGAGCACCAGACTTTTTCGTGAAGCTTTAAATGATGCACAAACAATCATCTGGAACGGTCCTATGGGCGTCTATGAGATGGACAGATACTCCAAAGGAAGTATGGCAATGTCAAATAACATTGCTCAAACACATGCAACGACTATTGTAGGTGGGGGAGATACGGCTGATGTGGTTCAGCGTGCAGGAGACGTAGATGAGATGACCTTTATCAGTACAGGTGGAGGAGCCAGTTTAAAGCTTATTGAGGGTGGAGTACTTCCTGGTCTTGAAGCACTTGAAAACTAGAGGACAGGAAGTAAGATGATCTTTGCAGCAAATTTTAAAACAAATCATACACGTCAAAGTACGCAATTATACATGAAGGCGCTAAATGAGAAGTTAGGTGCAAAAAAACCTGACGATAAAGTATACATTTTTCCTCCTTCTACGGCATTGGACACATATGAAGGTGAGTTTACTGTGGGAACACAAAATGCCTATCCAGCACATAACGGAGCATATACTGGTGAGATAGGGTTGGAACAGCTTGATGAATTTGGCATTCAGACCATACTTATAGGACATAGCGAAAGACGAGAATTACTTGAAGAGAGTCAAGCGAAGGTAGCGGATAAGTTTTCTTTTTTTAAAGAGCAGGGGTTTGAGATTATCTATTGTATTGGTGAGCCTTTACATATTCGCGAACAAGGTTTTGACTCTGTACTAAAGTATTTACTTGCACAATTTGAAGGCATCGATGTAGACTATGAAAAACTTATCATTGCGTATGAACCAATTTGGGCTATAGGTACAGGGCGTTCTGCAACTGTTGAAGAAATTTCAACGACACATAAAGCTTTGAAAAAGGTGATAAATGGAAAACCACTACTCTATGGCGGTTCTGCAAAACCGACTAATATTCAAGAGATTACAAGTATTGTAGGTGTTGATGGTGTATTGGTAGGAAGTGCATCTTTGAATGCAGATAGTTTTTCTAAAATGATTTTATCGTAGTGATTTCTCTATGAGTTTGTAATTTTCGTTGTGTCTTTCCCCTGAGAAGTATGAGAAAGACACTTGGATTCTATTTAAATAAATCTTCCAGCGCTGAGGTGTCTTTGGTTTTTGCTACTTCTGCCTCAGATGAATCTATTTGTCTTTCTGCTATGCCTTCAACTTCATTAAGCTCTATCGTGTAACCTGTTAGCATAGAGGCAAGACGTATGTTAATACCTGATTTACCGATAGCTTTTGCTTTTTGATCACCTGTAATGTTAATCACAGCTTTTTTCTCAGCTGCATCCACTTTAATACTTTGTGTAATCGCAGGGCTTAATGCACGTGTGATAAATACTTCAGGAATAGGTGAAAATTCAATACAGTCTATATTTTCACTATTAAGTTCTTCACTTACAGCGTTAATACGTACACCTTTAACTCCTACGGCTGCACCTATAGGGTCAACATTCATTTGCTCTGACCTAAGAGCAATTTTTGCACGTTCTCCAGGGATTCTAGCAGCTCCTTCTATTTGAACCACACCATCAGCAATCTCAGGAACTTCAGAAGCCATAAGTGCTTCTAAAAATTTAGGAGATGTACGTGTGAGTTCTAAAAAAAGTCCATATTGCGGATCAACACTTACGTATCTTAATAAAGCTCTTATACTGTCACCGCGTTTATACTTCTCACCTTTGATACGGTTTCTGAGGCTCATTACACCTTTCAGTTCTCCGATTTCAACATAAGTGTTGTCATCTGCATCGACACGGTTTACTGTACCAAGCATGACTGTACCCACTTTTTCTCTATATTTTTCAAAGAGATCTTGCTCTATACGTCTTTGTATATGATACTCAAGTTCTCTATAGAGGTTTGCGGATGCAGTACGTCCATGTTCTTCTAAAATAAATTCTTCTTTAAGCTGATCTCCGATTTCGAGTGATTCATCAAACTCTTTGGCCTCTAGAAGTGCCATGAAACTGTCTGATTCTACTTTTTCTATATGGGGTTCTCTTCCTACTTCTGTAAAAAGTTGTTCATCCCCATCTGCTACTACTGTAATCACTTTATGTACAGAATATGTTTTAGTATCTCTATCAATGAGCACTTCAAAGTTACTTGTATAAGAGGTCAGTTTTTTAGCAGTATTTATTAACGCATCTTTAAACGCTTCTATGGCATGTTCTTCTGAAATGTTTTTTTCATGTGCTAATGCTTCTATAATATCTAGTATTTTTTCCATATAAATTTCCTACTTAATCAGTTTTTTTGAATTGCTTTTTCAATACTCCGCTACAAGAGGTAACATAACAGTGTTAAGGACGTCTARGAGGGGTGTTTTTTGAAGTTGAGTATTATATCTAATCAAACCTTTACTGAAAATGAAGTATAATAAAAGCATTATTAAATGAATTAAAGTATAAACAAAAGGTATATATATGAAATTAAAACTTGCTAGAACAACACTTAAGTCAAAACCCAAAATAATTGAGTTGAAAAAAGTAGAAGAAGACCTAGCAAATAAGTCAATTTTTTATTTTGATAAAGACAACTCACATAAAGAGATGAAAGAACTGATAGTATATTTTGAAGAAAAAGGTTTTTCAGTCTATATGAGAGAAGTTAAATATGGACTAGATGAAAATGAGTACATCTACGAAGTACATATCATTGTCTAAGAAACTATTTATAGAGACACTTGGCTGTGCGATGAATGTTCGTGATAGCGAACATATGATTGCAGAGCTTAACCAAAAAGAACCCTACGAACTCACCCAAAATCTTTCTGAAGCTGATCTTATCATCATCAATACCTGCTCTGTCAGAGAAAAACCTGTAGCAAAACTATTTTCTGAGATAGGTGTTTTTAACAAACATAAAAAARAGGGTGCCAAAATAGGTGTTACGGGCTGTACAGCCTCACACTTAGGAAAAGAGATTATTAAACGTGCGCCTGCTGTTGACTTTGTCTTAGGAGCYAGAAATGTCTCTAAAATTAAAGAGGTAGTAGATAAAAAACATGCAGTGGAAATYAGTACAGACTTTGATGAAAGTACCTATGATTTTGGAGAGTACAGATCCAACCCTTTTAAGGCTATGGTAAACATCTCTATAGGATGTGACAAATCTTGTACTTTTTGTATCGTGCCCGCTACACGTGGAGAGGAGATATCTATCCCCTCTGAGCTTATTGTGCAGGAAATAACAAAAGCAGTAGCCACCGGAGCTAAAGAAGTGATGCTTCTTGGACAAAATGTCAACAATTACGGCAGACGTTTTGGTTCATCCGATGAAGTATGTGATTTTACACAACTTTTACAAGAAATTTCAAAGATAGAAGGCTTGGAGCGTATACGATTTACTTCTCCTCATCCATTGCATATGGATGATACCTTTTTAAAAGAATTTGCTTCAAACCCTAAAATATGTAAACAGATACATGTACCCTTGCAGAGTGGATCAACTTCATTGCTTAAAGAGATGAAAAGAGGATACACAAAAGAGAATTTCATTAACCGTTGTGAAAAAATTCGTACTCTCTGTCCTGAAGCGACTATTTCTACCGATGTCATTGTAGGGTTTCCAGGGGAGAGTGATACAGACTTTGAAGATACGATGGATGTACTTGAGCAGGTACGTTTTGAACAAATGTTTTCTTTTAAATACTCACCACGACCACACACGGAAGCAGCAAAGTTTGAAAATCAGATAGACAATAAAATAGCCGGAGCAAGACTAACAAGACTACAGGCAAGACACACAGAAATCTTAGATGAAATTATGGATGCACAAATGGATGTAAGACATAAAGTATATTTTGATGAACTCAAAGCAAACGGCAGAATTTCTGGACGCAGTGATGATGGTAAACTCTTTTTTATTGAAGGAAGTGAAGAACTCCTTGGAAAAATAGTCGAGGTGAAAGTAGTTAAGACGTCTAGAGGTGCACTAGATGGTGTGCTTATATAGATAAAAGAAATGAAAAACGTTTTACGTAAGGTGGGTGTGATTGTCATCCCCCCATTAGTGTATCTACTCATGCGTATTATCTGGTTTACTAGCAAGAAAAAGTTTCACTTTATAACACCTATAGGTGATGAACAACATGTGTGTGTATGTTGGCACGGAGAACTCTTTATGTCTCCACAGGCGTATAGACACATACATAAAAAACATGCTGCTTCAGCCATAATCTCTCAACATTTTGATGGTGCTCTCATCGCCAATACACTTAATTTATTGGGTATCCGTCCTTTACGTGGATCGAGTAAAAGAGGAGCAAAAAAAGTACTTCTGCAAGCATTTAAAAGTATTAAGAGTGGAGAAGAGGTGCTTATCACTCCTGATGGTCCAAGAGGACCTAGACATAGCATGAGTGATGGTGCTATAGGCATCGCTTTAAAAAGCAAACTTCCTATTTTCGTGATGAATTTTAAAACCGATACATTTTGGCAATTTTCTTCTTGGGACAAATTTGTCATACCTAAACCTTTTACTACAGTAGATTTTTATATACAAAGTATTTCGCTTGAAGGGTTGGATTTGGAGGAAGCAAAAACATACCTTTCTGCTAAGATGCTGGAATATACGGTAATCTAATGATGAAAAAGAAACTATTTGACTTTTCAGAAGCATTTCTTGATTATCTTCTAGATGTGAGAGGCTATGCGGAGCACTCTGTCATTACCTATGAGATAGCACTGCGACAGATGATGGAAGTCAGTCATTTTTATGAAGAAGATGCTTTGATAGTGTTAGACATTACTCCCTTTCGTTTTAACATCGTTAAAAATCATAAAAAAACCATCGTAAAAAAACTCTCAGCAGTACGTTCTTTTGTTAAATATTTGGAAGATCAATGTCATTTAAAGATCAGACTTATCGGTGATGAGTCCATAAAGGCACCTCAGAGTCTTCCTAAGCCCATTGAAGAGACATATATCAATGAAGTGCTTTCTAAGGCAAACTTGGAGGAGAAACTGTTGATATCTATGCTTTATGGGCTGGGTTTACGTATTTCAGAGTTGAGTCATCTAAAACTTTCAGAGATAAAAAGAAGTTGGATACAAATACATGGGAAAGGAAATAAGGTACGTGAACTGCCTTTACTAGATATGCTACATAGACTGATAGAGCAGTATATAAAAGATAAAAGTCCTAAAAAATATCTTTTTGAAAAAGGAAATGCTCCGATGAATGTAGCACAACTTCGTTATATCATCACCAAACTTTTTAAGGCAGTGGGCATAAAAGCTACACCCCATCAGTTACGACACTCATTTGCCACCCATTTACTGAACAATGGTGCACGCATATCAGATGTCTCCGAACTGCTTGGGCATGAAACTATGGCAACGACACAGGTGTACACGAAACTGGGTTCCGTGAAAAAAATGCAGGAGTATATGAAGGCACATCCCTTAGTAAAAGATGATTCATAGAGGGTACTTAGCAACACACCTATAGAATATTTTCTATATTTATATTTTCTTTGAACAGATAAGGTCGTATTTTTTCGGGTACTTTTGCGACACGGCACGCTTCTTTAAATTGTTTTGGCATGTCTATGCTTAGATAAGGTGCTATGTAGAGTAAGTCACCTTTTAGTGTTATCGCCCATTCTCCACCTATGACCAAATCGTTTTCTTTGTCAATCTCTTTTCGTTGAGATGCTGAGAGTAGATAACCAAGTTTTTTAAGTGTTATATCTGCTGCCTTAACCTTTATATTTTCTTCATATAGTTTTACAATATGTAATAATTTATAGCTATACACAGTTTCAAATTTATTTTCTAGCCTTGTTTTGTCCTGATGTAGGTAGGTAAAACTGCGTTTAATACCTTCTGAGTATTCCTGTATCAGAGCATCTGAGAATCTATGTCTAAATTTGTTACGTTCATACTTTTCATCATCATTGCTTTCATCTATAAAGTAGAGGTAGTCATGGGTTTTTAAGTAATGGAGTAGTTCTTCTTTACTGTAAGCGAGTAAAGGGCGTACCAAGGTATAGCTGTCTCTTTTTGAGATGGGTACAAGTCCGAGTAGTTCGCACACACCTGCACCTTTTGTAAGACGCATAAGAAGCCACTCAAGTTGGTCATTGAGTTGATGGGCTGTGATGATGTTATCATACCCTTCTATAGCCACAAGCGAATCAAAAAACTCATAACGAAAGTCTCTTGCACGTTTTTCAAAATGGGTGTCAAACTTGGGTGCTTTGATGTTGTGACAGAAGAGTTTATGTTTTTTTGCTAGTGTTTTGGCATGTGCTACTTCTTTTTTACTTTGTTCTCTTACGCCATAGTCTACTATGGCGATGTCAAATTTGATGTTGTTTTCTAGAAGTAGGAAAAATAGGGCAGAAGAGTCTACACCTGCTGAGAATGCTAATAGGTTGTTTTTATTTTGTAGGTTAGTTGTGTCTAGGTTTAGCATAGTTTCCTCTATGTATAATTCGTGGCGTTGTTTCTCTCTTCATTTTTTTAGAAAAAACGAAGCAAAAAATCGTTGTGGCTCTCGAATCGCTCCGCTTTCAAGGTCGTTCACCACAACTGGGCACGCAAGCGTGATTAAATAGATGGTTTTATTAATGTTGCCAATAGTTGTGTGCCTGCGAGTTCAGTGATTTTGGCTTCATAGGTTTTCCCATACTCTACAGGTAAATCTGAAGTATCATTGATGAGCACTTCTCCATCGATGTCTACTGCCCAGCTAAGTGGTCTAGCACTTAGTAGGTACTCATGTTCATCACTTTCGCCATCGATGACAACTGTGACTGTTTGACCTATCATATTTCGAAGTGAATGGAGTGTGTTTTCTTCAGCAATCTTTCCTAGAATCTCTGCTCTTTCATCAATGGTCTCTTGAGAAACTTGTTCTAGTGTATAGGCAGAGGTTGTTTCTTCATTAGAATAATGAAAAGTGTTGAACCTGTCAAATTCAAATGCTTCCATAAAATCACAAAGTTTTTCAAAACTTGCATTACCTTCACCTGGATGCCCTGCGATGAGAGAGGTACGTAAAAATGCATTGGGTTTTGACTTCATATGTGCCAAAAGCTCAATGGTTTTTCTCTCGCCAAAACCACGCTTCATAGTTTTTAGCATAGGGTTATCTATATGTTGGATAGGCATATCATAGTACGTTTGAAATACAGTAGAATCAGAGATAGTATCTATGAGTTCAAAGGTTGTGGTACTTGGGTAGAGGTACAAGATACGTGCTGACTTCACACCACCTACAGTCTCTATACCTTTTATGAGCTCTATGAGTCCATCAGACATCTTCATGTCACGTCCATAGCTAGAAGAGTCTTGGGAAATGAAAGAGAAGTCATAGAAACCATCTGCGACTAACATTTTTACTTCTTTAATGATAGAAAAAAGTGAACGTGAGTGTAGTTTACCCTTAAATGAAGGAATAGCACAAAAAGAACAGACTTGGTTACACCCCTCTGCTATCTTGATGTAGGCATGGTAGTTTGAACCGGTAATGACTCTGCCTGAGTTCTCTGTGGCTAAGTAAACCTCTGGTGAAAAGGTACTTTGTTTAGAAGCGATGAGTGCATCTATTTTCTCGTAGTCTCCCACGCCAGTAAAGATGTCAATCTCTGGCATATCTGCTTGTAATTCTTCACGGTAACGCTCGGTAAGACAGCCAGACATCACTAGGATGGAGTTTTCTTTACGTTCGTCATGTAAATTTAGTACCGTGTTGATACTCTCTTCTTTTGCGGCATCTATGAATCCACAAGTGTTTACTATAATGACATCAGCATTGCTAGCATCATCACTGATCTCGTATTCTTTCAAGCGTCCGAGCATCACTTCACTGTCGACAAGGTTTTTAGTACAGCCGAGGCTTACGAGGTGTAGTTTTTTACTATTTGGCATATAGGGTCTCTCTGTATTGGATTTTACACAAATCATTGAGTGACTTGTTACACTGTATTGTAATACTTGTAGTTCTTATATTCATTTTATGCTTCTTTATTCGATTATTTCTAGAAAAAGTTTTTTTACTGTATGTAATTCTTCTTCTGTTGCTGAGGCCAAGTATTCTATAAACCTAGCGTTGTCTATGGCTCTTATTTGGGTGATGATAATGTCAGAATCATGTACAAGGTTTTCTCTTTTGTTTATACGTATGCGTATGGGCTGAACATCATCTATTAGTTGTGTGGTCAAGGGCATGATTATCGTTGTGGGGTATTCATTCTTATTTAGTTCATCATTTTGGAAAACAAGTACAGGTCTTACTTTGACTACTTCATTGTTTTTTTTAATGGGGTTAAGATTGGCCAACCAAATTTGACCTTTAGATACCATCATTCAGTGTGTCCTCTATTTCACCATTTAGACATTTATCGGCAGCTTTAGTTTTTTCAATGGCAAGACGTAATTTGTCTTTTTTATTTTTTTCCAGATTAGTTGCATAAAAAGTGATTGCGTCTCGTATGACGTCACTTTTTTTCTTGTGTAACTGTTTTGAAAGTGTGTCAAGTGTCTTTTCTAAGGTGTCATCAAGTCTTACGGTAGCGGTCATACTGACTCCTTTTTGTAATATTGTAATACTGTAGTATAACATACAAAGTAGTATTTGTCAATATGCTTAAATAATAGAGTGAAAAATGTAAAGGATGTAAGAGGGAAAGAAAAGATGAAGCTCAGGGAAAACCCTGAACTTCATAAGGTTAAGATACTTTTTAAGAAGTGATTCTTAGAAGTTGTATCTTGCCCAGAAACGAAGAGCGTTGTTTGCATCAACACCAGCAACATCAACATCTTGGTAGATGTATGCAGCCAATACAGATACATTATCTGTTACTTGCGCTGTATATGCAACATCGATTTCAGTATAATCTGTTCCACCAACTGCATTGTCTGTTGTCGCACCATATGCTACACCAAAGTTACCACCAAGTGCATCAACACCAGCTTTTACTACGAATGTATCGTTATCACGATCAATCCAATTTACGTTTGCTAACATTTGAGTATAAAGAACTGTTTCAGCAAAACCATTAGCAGCTGTTGCAAGGTTTCTAACACCTACAGTACCTTCATCTACAGTTGTATATGCTGCGCCAACGTTAAACATACCGAAGTCTGCACCGATTTTAGCACCAAACGCAGTTGTATCTGTAACACCTACTGGCTCACCAGTTAAGATAGTACCACCTTGAACACCGATACTGTAGTCAGAAACAGCAAATGCAGCGTCTCCCCAAAGAATATTTACATCTTCAGTTACAAGCATATCTGGAGCATAGTACCATGAACCTGTTAATGTTAAACCATCAAAAGATTTGTTTTGAGCAGTTATTAAATGTACTCCGTCACCATTTGGGTTAAGGTCATTAAAGTCAGAAAGGTTTGCATGGCTGTTAGCATTTGCAACATATACATATACCAATGCTGTGTCTGGAAGGTCAGTGTTTACAACAAGTGCTGCACCGAATGTATTTTGGAATACGTTCCAAGTTTCAGAGAAAGCAAATGGAGAAAGACCTTTTGGAAGTGTTTGACGACCAACTTTAAGACTTGTGTTACCAAATCCGTAAGTTAAATACGCTTGAGTTAGTGCACCAGAGTTCAATGAACCATCACCTGTTTGCATAACACTGTCAACAGTATTACCATGAAGACCAAGTGTTCCAAGACCTACAAGTTCAACACCAGCGCCAACACCTGCAAATAAATCGTTGTTTGTAGCGCCTAGTCTAAGACCTACGTTTGCTGCAGAGATACCTTCTAGTGCAACTTTACCACCGTTAAAACCAGGTAATTGACCTTGAACTCCACCAATGTTTGCGTTTTGCTCAAAAAGACTACCGTTTCCGAAGTTGTCCATAGTTTGGTAATACCCAACTGCTTCTCCGTTAAAGTCCCAACCAGATGCCACTACTGGTGCTTCTACTACTGGCTCAACTGGAGCGATATCGCCACCTGCCATAATCATTGTCGATGCTACTACTGAAAGTAATAATGTTTTTTTCATTGTAATTCTCCTTGAATTTGTTTTGAATACAAGCGTAGTATAGCATGATTCATTAATAAATGTCAAGAAAATGTATAAAAAGTTAATAAAWAGTTAATGCTTAGCTAGAGATGACGTGTATACATGGGGTTTAGAGGGTTACTTGTTTAAAATTTATACAGTAATCAAGGTAAAAATCTTTTAAATACAGATAAAATTCAAGCGTTATACAGATATTTGAAGTATTTTGTTAATGTTCTACATAGAAATCATTAATAATTGATTTACATCATTTTTTGTAAAATGACTTTTTGATATCATGGTGTATCATTTATATTAAAGGAGAAAGAAAGATGAAAAAAGTACTTGTACTTTCAGTAGTAGCATCGACAATGATTATGGCAGGTGGCGATATCGCTCCGGTGGAACCCGTGGTAGAGACGACAGCACCAAGCAGTAGTGAGTTTTTGATTTTTAATAACATTAAAGCAGATGGTCAGATACGTCCCCGATACGAATTTGTAGATGCTGCTGATAATGGTAAAGGGGATGCTAATGCCTTTACTAACAGACTGACACTTGGTATAGGGGCAGACTTTTTACAGTTAGAGGGTCTTTCTGTATATTTAGAAGCTACCAATGTGATGGGTAGTGGGGATTTTTGGAGTGTTTCTAATGATGACATAGGTAAAAGACCCCTGTACCAAATCGTAGCTGATCCAGATCAGACACGTGTAACTCAGGCGTATTTAGATTATGCTTTTGGTGAAACACTCATTCGTGCGGGTCGTCAAGATGTAGACTTAGATAATGTAAGGTTTATCGGTACTGTGGACTGGAGACAAATGCCACAAACCTATGACGCGGTGACAGTGATAGATAATTCTATAGACAATCTTAAATTATTGGCATCTTATGTATGGGGTATCAATAGAATATTTGATAGTAACACGGTAAACCCTCTTGGAGGTAGATTTGATACCAATACTGTGTTATTAAATGCTTCTTAYGCACTAATGCCTGAATTGACTGTGACAGGATATGGGTATCTGATAGAAGATTTTCATGATACTTGGGGTGTTGCAGCGACAGGTAAAGTAGGGTTGGGTGAAAGCACAAGTCTTTCGTACCGTGCAGAGTATGCAACCCAGACAGACCCTTCTTTTGAAGATCTTACTACCAATCAAACAGCAGATGCAGACTACTACAACTTACAAGCAACCCTCAATATGAGTGGTATACTTCTTGGTGCTGGCTATGAAGTGCTTGGGGCAGGAGATAATGGAAATGCAGCCTTTAGTACACCACTTTCCACACTCCATGCACATAATGGTTGGGCAGACTTGTTTTTGGCAACGCCWATAGACGGTCTTGTAGATGCTACTGCKRTGATWGGRTAYAAAGCACAAGGRTTTGGTGTWGCRAAAGTGATWTACCATGATTTCTCAAGTGAYAGAGGAAGYATAGACTATGGTACAGAGATAGATGCACTSTATAAAAAYAAAATTCCTGGTRTRAAAGGTYTWASMGGACTGTTRAAAGCAKCTTGGTACAGTGCAGATACSTTTARTGTAGAYASAACARWRTTTTGGGCAATGTTAGACTAYAAATTTTAAACCTTAGAYATCTCCTTTTTTRGGAGAKGTCTTTTACTSYWTTRTTYYMCCTTCCTTAAAGACTTAGTAGACTCTATAATTATTTCAAATGTACATCTAAAAAATAAGTATACCTTTTTAATTAGGCTTTGTTTTTWWTAYWTWWKTWKKKTKAKKAWMYWWWRWATACNKTRYWMRKWWGKKMMMMATATNTWYAYRTAKTYTRTWTATWYKWWTAKAAWMRWGARATGKWTTGGNAGGRAAWTTTGTGARAAARAATAYWAYTAAAAGTGRGTATCGTYKGATACTRCTATGYATGAYATTACTRTGGRTRTTTAGYTCTTYTGCTTTTGGGGGNNNNCAATGGTCTGAGTGTAAAACATGCAGTGACAGTGGGGCTTGATAAAAACCCTGGTCTYGCCCAAATACTYAARCGWTATGAAGCGCTYAAAGAAGTWCCYTCTCAAGTAMAAAGTTTGCCTGATCCCATAGTCTCTGTGGGGCTCATCAATTTTCCAACCGATACTTTTAATAGAGCACAAGAAGCTATGACAAATGTGCAAATAGGCTTTAGTCAGTATTTTCCTTATCCTGGAAAGTTAGACTTAAAAGGTGAGATAGCAGAGTTTGAAGCAACAGCCGCGTACCATACGGTAGATGAAGTTCGCTTACTGCTGGTTAACCATATAGAAAGTACATGGTGGCAAGTGTATTATTTTGACAGGGCTGTAGAAACCATTAGAAGTAACCAAGATTTGTTGCGTCAGTTTATTCAGATTGCTGAAGAAAAGTATAAAACAGGCGATGGTTTACAGCAAGATGTACTTTTGGCACAGTTAGAATTGTCTAAACTCTTAGATCAGGAGATACAGGTCAAAGCTTTTAGGCGTAATCAAAACATTAACTTAAATCTTCTTATGGGGCAAAAAGCTTCTAAAAACATTCGCTTGGCTAAAAAGAAAGAGAAGAGACTATCTCATAAAATGAATGAGACCTACCTATATAGACTAGCAGCAGAGTATAGACCGTCATTAAAACGTGAAGAATCTAAAGTACTCGCTTCTGGGTCTAGACTAGATTTAGCACGTAGAGAGTACTATCCTGATTTCAATGTAGCCGTTGCTTATGGAGATAGACAAGGGTATAACTCTGGTACGCTTAGTGACCCTCGTGCAGATTTGTTTTCTTTGAAAGTGGGTATTAAGGTGCCTCTTTACTATAAAACAAAACAGTCTAAAGCTGTACAACAAAGATTTATAGAGCAACAAGAAAGGTATGCAGGACTTGAAGATGAAAAACTGAAAGTAATGGCAGAAATATCAAAAAATTATACCAACTATAATCAAGCCAAGAAACAACTTTCATTGTTTACAACAGGTATTTTACCACAAGCACGTCAAACTGTTGAATCCATGCGTGCAGGATATCAAGTAAGCAAGGTGGATTTTTTAAATCTTGTACAAAGTCAAGTGACACTTTTTAATTATGAATTGATGTACTGGAAAGCATTGGCATTTTCAATGCAGGCATTATCTGGGATAAAAGCAAATGTAGGAGAGGTGAATATTTATGAATAAAACAATACTTAGCACAGTAGTAATGACATTAGTAGTAGGGGTAGGTATCGGGTATGGGGTTTCTGTCTATACTTCAAGTAAGATGGCAAAAACAGCCACAGCCTCTGAAAGCGTTTTAAAAGAGAAAACAAAAAAAATCATTTTTTACCGTAATGCTATGAACCCTGCTGTGACCTCTCTGGTACCTGCCAAAGACTCTATGGGTATGGATTATGTACCTGTGTATGCAGATGGTGATGCAGGGAATGATAAAGCAGGTACAGTGAAGATAGACCCCACGGTAGTACAAAACATTGGGGTAAGAACTGCAAAAGTAAAAGTGGAAGCCTTAAGTAAAGTGGTTCGTGCTGTTGGGCGTGTGGATTTTGATGAAGAAAAAATGGCACGACTACATCCTAAAACGAAAGGTTGGATAGAAGAAATATTTATCGATAAAGTAGGAGAGACAGTTAAAAAAGATGACATTTTAATGAGTATCTACTCTCCACAATTAGTCTCTACCCAGGATGAATACTTGCTGGCATTAAAAAATGTAAAGGCTTTGAGTAGAAGTCCCTTTAAAGATGTACGCGATGGTGCAAAGTCTTTGGTAGAAAGTGCAAGAGAGCGATTAACCCTGCTAGATGTACCAGAACATCAAATAAAAGAGCTTGAAAAAAGTAGAAAGATTAGAAAAAGTTTACATATACATACCCCTGTTGCAGGGACAGTGCTGCGTATAGGAGCACGAAAAGGGCAGCATGTTACACCTAAGACTGAACTCTATATGATTGCAGACTTGCATACTGTATGGATCATAGCTGAGATTTATGAATATGAACTTCCATGGATTCGTACYGGAGACAGTGCAGAAGTGACACTTATCAGTGTGCCAGGGAAAGTTTTTAAGGGGACAGTGGATTATATCTACCCTTATGCAGAAGCAAAGACGCGTACCACAAAAGTGAGACTTGTATTTAAGAATGATGATCTGCGTTTACGTCCAGATATGTTTGCTGAAGTWAACATACAYGTRCAAAATCAAAAAGATGCTTTAGTCGTACCTTCMGAAGCWGTGATACGTTCGGGGAATGAAACACAGGTATTTGTTGTGAAAGGTGCAGGAAAGTATGAACCTCGTTTGGTTAAGTTGGGTATAGAATCAGCGGGAAAAGTATCTATACTTTCTGGACTTATGGAAGACGAAGAAGTAGTGACTTCTGCACAATTCCTCATAGATTCAGAGTCTAAGTTGCGTGAAGCAACAGCCAAAATGATGGATGTTATAGCAAAACCTAAGAAGATGAAAGTGGATAAAAATAACAGTAAAGAGATGCAAAATGATTAATGCAATTATCAGTGCATCATTACGCGAACGTTTCATTGTCATTATTGCGATGGTTATTATCGCGGTGGTGGGAGTCTTTTCTTATAAAAATGCACCTTTGGATGCCATACCAGATTTATCTGATGTGCAAGTGATTATTTTTACTGAGTATCCAGGGCAGTCTCCACAAGTGGTGGAAGACCAAGTTACCTATCCTCTTACAACTGCAATGTTAGCAGTGCCTAAAACAAAAGTAGTCAGAGGCTACTCCTTTTTTGGTATTTCTTTTGTGTATCTTATTTTTGAAGATGGCACTGATATGTACTGGGCACGTTCACGTGTATTGGAGTCGCTAAACTATGTGAGTGGAAGGCTGCCCAAATCGGTCAATCCCGCTCTTGGTCCAGATGCCACAGGTGTTGGTTGGATATATGAGTATATTTTAGAAGACACAACAGGCAAACATGATCTTGCGCAGTTACGTTCTTTGCAGGACTGGTATATGCGTTACCCTCTGCAGACAGTCAATGGTGTAGCTGAAGTCGCTTCTGTGGGTGGCTATGTGAAGCAGTATCAAGTTGAGGTCGACCCAAATGCTTTGCAGCGTTATAATATTTCACTTGATACTGTAAAAATGGCGATTAAAAATTCCAACAAAGATGTGGGTGGTCGTCTCATTGAGATGGCAGAGACTGAATATATGGTACGAAGTGCAGGGTATATACAATCTGTAGATGATCTCAATAAAATTCCCGTGGGAGTAGATAAAGAAGGGACTCCGATACGCTTAAGAGATATTGCTAATGTATTTATCGGTCCTGAACTTAGAAGAGGGTTGGTAGACTACAATGGTGAAGGTGAAGTGGTCGGCGGTGTGGTCATCATGCGTTTTGGTGAAAATGCATTGGCAACGATACAGGCTGTACGTAAAAAGCTTGATGAACTGCAAAAAGGTTTACCTGAAGGTGTCAATATAGTGCCTGTTTATGATAGAGGAGACCTCATAGAACGTGCTGTAAAAAGTTTAAATACTTCTTTGATGCAGGAACTTTTTATTGTGAGTTTAGTTGTAATACTTTTCTTGCTTCATGCCCGTTCTGCTTTTGTGGCTATCATCACCTTACCTTTAGGTATTTTAATGGCATTTATAGTGATGCGTTTTCAAGGATTAGATGCCAATATTATGTCGCTAGGTGGGATTGCTATTACCATTGGTACGATGGTTGATGGTGCTATTGTTATGGTGGAAAATGCCCATAGTCGCCTAGCAGAGGCAGTGAAAGAAAAAGGTGCACAGCTTAGTGACTCAGAACGTTGGGAGGTCATTACCAAATCATCAAAAGAGGTAGGACCAGCACTCTTTTTCTCTTTACTCGTTATTACGGTTTCCTTTTTACCTATTTTTACGATGCAAGCACAAGAAGGAAGACTCTTTAGTCCATTGGCTTTTACGGCTACCTATGCGATGGCAGCATCTGCTATTTTGGCGATTACATTAGTCCCTGTGATGATTGGGTATTTGGTACGTGGTAAGATTATTGCAGAAGAGAAAAATCCTATTAACCGTATGTTACATGCCATTCATACCCCTACGTTAAAATTTGCAATGAAATGGCGTACTGTAACCGTTGTCTTTGCAGTGGCAATTTTGGCATTAACCTATTATCCATATTCGAAGTTAGGTAGTGAATTTATGCCACCACTCGATGAAGGGGATGTTCTTTATATGCCTACGTTGTTTCCAGGTATTTCTATCACAAAAGCAAAAGAATTTTTACAGCAAAGTGATAAAATATTAAAAACCTTTCCTGAGGTAGAGAGTGTTTTTGGGAAGATTGGACGTGCTGAAACTGCTACAGATGCTGCACCTTTGTCTATGGTGGAGACAACCATTCGTTTAAAACCCAAAGAAGAGTGGCCTGACCCAAGTAAAACTACACAAGACTTAATGCTTGAATTTAATGTGGCTGTTAACTTTCCCGGAGTTGCCAATGCATGGACGATGCCTATTAAAACACGGATAGATATGCTTTCTACAGGGATAAAAACACCAGTAGGGATAAAAGTTTCTGGTCCAGACTTAAATGTACTTCAAAGAGTATCAAAAGAGATAGAACAAGCTATGAAAATGTTACCAGAGACTACGTCAGCTTTTGGGGATAGAGCTGTGGGTGGTTATTATCTAGATTTTAATATTGATAGAGAGAAAGCAGCGCGATATGGTTTAACAGTAGGTGCAGTACAAGATGTGATACAGAGTGCCATTGGAGGGATGAACGTAACAGAAACCGTTGAAGGCTTAGAGCGTTACCCTGTCAATGTACGTTACCCTAGAGATTTACGTAGTGATAAAGAGACACTTTCACGGGTGCTTATTTCTACGCCAACAGGCATACAAATCCCTATTGCAATGGTAGCAACCATAGAATATACAAGAGGCCCTCCTGTGATTAAAAGTGAAAATGCAATACCAAATGCATGGATTTATGTTGATATTTCCAGTTCTGATATAGGTGGATTTGTGGCTAAAGCTAAAAAAGTTTTGGAAGAGCAAGTAAAAATTCCAGCAGGATATACTGTCATATGGTCTGGTCAGTTTGAATATATGGAACGTGCTTCGCAGCGTTTACGAATTGTTGCACCCATTACTTTATTAATTATTTTTATACTTTTATATTTGAATTTTAAAAATGTTATAGAACCAGTTATTGTGATGCTATCAATGCCATTTGCACTTATTGGTGGGATATGGTTAATTTATCTRAATGACTATAACCTTTCTGTAGCTGTTGCCGTAGGGTTTATAGCCCTTGCAGGMATGGCAGCTGAGATAGGGGTAYTGGTATTAAGTTTTATAGATACAGARGTGGAAAAAAGACGTAGTAAAAAGAAAGAAGCACTTACGCCTGAAGAGATAAAAGATGCAGCMTTTTATGCAACATCACAAAGRGTTMGACCGGTKATGATGACAGCAGTCTCAACCATGGCAGGACTWGTGCCTATCATGTTAAGTACAGCAACAGGATCTGATGTAACACACCGTATTGCTGCCCCCATGTTAGGTGGTATGTTAACGGTGACCATACTTAATTTACTTGTTTTACCTGTAGTATATAGTTTGGTCTTGCAGTTCAATGAAAAAAGAAAACAAAAAGTATGAGGATAATTAATTAAATATTTGTAGTTTTATTGAAGTTGATTGGTGTAAAAAAGAAATGGTGGCGCCAGGCGGAATCGAACCGTCGACACAAGGATTTTCAATCCTTTGCTCTACCAACTGAGCTATGGAGCCACAACTTAAAAGAAGAGTTCTGTTTAAGTGGATAGAATTATAACGGCTTAAACTTAAAAAAATACGAGGATTTAGGTTAAACTAAAACTTTTTTAAATTTTTTACCAACTCCATAAAAGTGTCACCCCTGTGCTTGTAGGATTTAAACTGATCAAAGCTGGCTGCAGCTGGTGAGAGCAGTGCTACTTCGTCTAGAGTAAGTACWGAGTCRATCTGCATAATAGCTGTCTCTATGGTTTTACATGTAAGTGTCTCGATATTATATTCTTTTGCTAGTGCCATGAGTTTATCACTATTTTTCCCTATAGTATATAGTGTAAGTATAAGTGGCTGGATCTTCTTAAAAAGAGGTGTGAGATCCACGCCTTTGTCATCTCCCCCGAGTATAAGATGAATATGTCTGTCAGAGTAGCCGATGACTGCTTGAATAGTAGCATCAAGGTTGGTGGCTTTTGAATCATTTATCCAGAGTCTTCCTTTTGCATCTTTTACTTCTTCCTGTCTGTGGGCATCCAGCGTAAAAYGGTTCATAAGATCATAGTCTGCTTCATCAAAGAGTACTTTTGTTACCGCAAGTGAAAGTAGGGCATCCTGTAAAAATGCTGCTTTAAAACGTAATTTAGAACTATCAAGGTTAAAATATTCCGTTAGAAAAGCATTACTATCGTATTCTACAACATATGCATTTGTTTGGGGAATTTTGAGTCCTTTAGGCACAAGCGCTAGCTCTCCTTCTCGCATAGTAAGTAAGGGTTTCAGTTTATCTGCTGCATACTGCTCAAATGTTTTATGCCAGTCTAAATGGTCTGGTGTAATAGGAAGCAGAAGATAAATGTCAGGTGAAGCTTTATGTGTATAGTGTAGAGTAAAAGAAGAACTCTCAAGTACCCAAATTGGCGCTTTTTCATCTAAATCTGCAAGAGGCGTACCAATGTTTCCTCCTGCAACTGCTCCTCGTTTTTCTAAAATATTCGTGAGCATTTGCGTGGTAGTTGTTTTGCCATTGGTTCCTGATATCCATATGCTAAAAGGCATAATGTCAGCATAATAGTCATATTCACTTAAAAGGTTTTTGGCACTTTTAATGAGAGGGTGATTTGGTTTTAAACTAGGTGTGGTGACTTCTAATTGACTTTGTTCAGGATCAAAAAGTGATGAAGGATGAATTGTATTTTTATTCTCGTCAAGATAAGTCTCTTTACAGTTGTCATCAAAGAAAGTACAGCCACCACCTAGTTTTTTAGCGATTGCTCTTGTGGTGAGTCCATATCCAAATAAGGTTGGTTTTGTTTGCATATTATCTGAACTTAAATGAGATGAGGGCTAAAATATTTGCAATAAATGCAATCATCCAGAACCGTACGATGATTTTGTTTTCTGCCCATTTTTTGAGTTCAAAATGATGGTGAATAGGTGCCATAAGAAAGATACGCTCTCCACGCAATTTAAAACTTCCTACCTGTAAGATTACAGAAACAGTTTCTATCACAAAGATAATACCTATAAGTATGAGGAGTATTTCACTTTTTCCCAGTATGGCAAGGTAGGCGATAAAACCCCCGATAGCAAGACTCCCAGTGTCGCCCATGAAAACTTCAGCHGGGTAACAGTTGTACCATAAAAAGCCAAGCAAACCACCCGCAAGTGCTACTGCAAGTATGAATACTTCACCGACTCCTTTTATGTTTGGTATCAGTAAATACTGGCTAAAAATTGCGTGTCCGGTGACATACACAATGACACCTAAAGTAGAGAGTGCAATGACAGAAGGAACAGTTGCCAAACCATCAAGACCATCAGTAAGGTTTACTGCATTGGTAGTTGCTAAAAATACAAGTATCCAAAAAGGGATGGCAGCATAGCTTAAATCAAACAGTGCTGTTTTAAGAAAGGGCACATAAAACTCTGTCGGAAAACCGGCATAGAGCAATGTTCCAGTAGCTAAAGTGGCAACAATTACCTGTAATCCTATCTTGCTTCTGGGAGACAGTCCCTCCAGATTATCTCCGGAAAGTACTTTTCCCAAATCATCTTTGAGTCCAACAAGCCCAAACCCAACAAGGGTGACAATGCCTCCCCAGACATAAGGGTTTGTTAAATCAACTGTAATGAAAACAGCCACTAAAGTAGAAAGCAAAAAAATAGCCCCACCCATAGTGGGGGTGTGGCGTTTCCCTTCGTGGCTAGGAATATACTTACTGATGGGTTGGTTGGCATTTTTAGAAAGTGCCCAAGCAAGATATTTGGGCATAATTAACATCGTTAGCATAAAAGCAACAATAAAGGCAACGCCTGCACGCACTGAAATGTAGCCAAAAAGGTTGATGTTAAGGAGTTGTGAAAGTTCATAGAGCATAGATTTTTATTCCCCTTTTATGTGTAAGAAAGCTTATTTTACTATTATTTCAATAAAATATAAGAAAAAGATATCACCATGAGTATTCAAAAAACAATTTTAATTATCACAGATGGTATTGGGTGTAAGCCAGACAGTACCTGTAATGCCTTTAAAAATGCTACAAAACCTACCTATGATACCCTTTTTGAAGATGTACCCAGAGCACTTATCTCTACACATGGATTAAGTGTGGGACTCCCTGAAGGACAGATGGGCAATTCAGAAGTGGGGCATATGACCATAGGGTCTGGACGTATTTTGTACCAAGATTTGGTAAAAGTATCTAAGGCACTTAAAGATGGGAGTATAGAAAAAAATGAAGCACTGAATGATACTTTGAACAAAAGTGACCGTGTGCATCTTATAGGACTTTTGAGTGATGGCGGGGTACATTCGCATATTACACATACTATTGGACTGGCAAAGTTAGTAAAAAGCAGAGGGAAAAAAGTATTTCTACATCTTGTTACCGATGGACGAGATGTGAGTCCAACATCTGCAAAAACCTACATAGAACAAATAGAAGCCTTGTGTGATGAAGATATTTCTATAGCAACGATTGGCGGACGGTTTTTTACCATGGATAGAGATAACCGTTGGGAGAGGGTTGAAAAAGGGTATCGTGCCATCGCTGAAGCAAAACCCTCAACAGTACTTAGCCCGAAACGTTATGTAGATGAGAGTTATGCTAAAAATGAACTGGATGAGTTTTTGGAACCTGTTGCTTTTTCTGAGTACGAGGGCATGAACGAAAAGGATGTTGTTCTCGTCACAAACTTTCGCTCAGATAGGGTGAGAGAAATTACAGCAGCACTTGGGCATGAGACCTTTGATAGTTTTKCTCGAAATCATATTCCTCTTCATATCGCCACGATGACGCAGTATGACGCAAGTTTTCCTTATYCTATACTTTTTCCTAAATTAGCACCTGTAAATACTTTGGCAGAAGTTATTTCTGAAGCGGGGTTACGCCAACTACATACTGCAGAGACTGAAAAGTATGCACACGTGACATTTTTTTTAAATGGTGGTATAGAAGAGCCTTATATAGGAGAAAGTCGTGTCCTCATTCCCAGTCCGGATGTAAAAACGTATGATATGAAACCAGAGATGTCAGCACCTGAAGTTGGAGAAGCAGTATGCACAGCAATGGATGAAAAATATGACTTTATCGTCGTGAATTTTGCCAATGGTGATATGGTTGGACATACAGGTAACTATGAAGCAGCATGCTTGGCAGTCAATGCAGTAGATACACAACTGGGTAAAATTATAAAAAAGGCAAAAGCCGATAATTATAATATTATATTGACTTCAGATCATGGAAATTGTGAAGAGATGAAAGATATGGATGGACATATACTTACTAACCATACTGTAGGCGAAGTATGGTGTTTTGTAATGGCTGAAGGTATTACAGAAGTAAAAAAGGGGTTTGGTTTGAATAATGTAGCACCTAGCATCCTTAAACTTATGGGGCTTAAAATTCCTTCTGAAATGGACGTACCTTTAATTTAAAAGTTTGACATAATCTTTTTTTCCTTGTATGATAAAATATTAATTTATACACACTACCGCATGAAATAAATTTAAAGGAAGCATTGCTTTTTTTAAAGGAGAAATTTATAATGAAACAAAAAATAAAAGAATCAGTGGGTACATTACTTGCGCATATTATTAAAGTAGATAAGAGAGATATAGAGAAAGAAGCACCTGTTTTTTGTAATATTATGGGACAAAACTTTGACTGTAGTGAAGATGAAGCAAAAACATTTCTTTACGATATTATGGAAAGAGATTATGATTTAGATGAGCATGTTACTATCATTAGTCAAGCATTACGTGATGATAAACTCTCGAAATTGCACCTTTTAGAACAACTTAACCATGTGATTTACTCTGATACGATTGGCCCTGATGATTATAAAATTTTTGAAGAAATAAAAAATAAACTTTTTGAATGTTAGCTCTAAAGCCCTACATGTTACAATATCCCAAATATTTTAAAGGTTTAATATGAAATTTACAGGGACAAATGTGTTGGTGACAGGTGCGAGTAGAGGCATTGGTGCGGAGATAGCTAAAGGTTTGGCTGCATTTGGTTTAAAGGTTTGGGTAAATTTTCGTTCTGGTGAAGCAGAAGCAAATGCTGTAAAGGCTGAGATTGAAGCAGCAGGTGGCAAAGCAGAAGTTATCGGATTTGATGTGAGCAATGAAGATGCATTTGTTRCTGCGGTAAAGARTATCGTTRCAGCYGATGGAGAATTGTCATATCTTGTGAACAATGCGGGTATTACCAAAGATGGTTTGGCAATGCGTATGAAGAGTGAACAGTTCATGGACGTGATTGAAGCCAATCTAAAATCGACTTTTATTGGGTGTAGAGAGTCTTTGAAAGTGATGCGTAAAAAACGATTTGGTTCTGTGGTGAATATTGCATCTATTGTAGGTGAAACGGGGAACGCTGGGCAGACAAATTATGCAGCATCTAAAGGTGGAACGATAGCAATGACAAAAAGTTTTGCTATTGAAGCTGCGACAAGTGGCATACGTTATAATACGATTACTCCGGGATTTATCGCTACAGAAATGACTGAAGTGCTAAAAGATGAGGTAAAAGATGCTTTTACAGCCAAGATACCTATGGGGAGATTTGGTAATCCTTCTGAAGTGGCTGATGCTGTGGCATTTTTACTCTCTGACCACTCTTCTTATGTTACAGGAGAAACGCTCAAAGTAAACGGTGGAATGTTTATGTAGTTTTGTTAAGGTATCTTTTTAGAAGATACCATAGTAAGAGTGCAAGTGCTGCGAGTAAAAATCCTATGGATAATGTATCACTATAGACTACAAGTATTTTCTCAAAATTCTTGATTAAATATACCCATAATAATATAGCTATAAAAGTACTCAAAAGTACAACAAACAAAGTCACCCAATGTCTAAATCCAATGAGGTACCCTACAAAACTCCCTACGACAGGACCAGTCATGGCAAAAGGGGTTAATACGAATAAAATCAAACCAAATATACCATATTTTTGAATCATGGGTTGATATGTAGTAGCTGTTTTTTTAGACTTGTTAAAAAAATCATTTAAAGGTTGGTAAGAGATGAGTTCAAGTTTATTCCAACTCAGTACAAATAAGGGATATAGGATGAGTACCATGATAGTTTCTATCGTAAAGTTAAGTGCAACTAAAAAAGATATATCCATTTGAGAAGCAACACCTATGGATAGTCCTGCCATGCGCCCAAAGAAAATATTGGTTATGGTAATACTAAGTAAGGCTTGAAAATAATCAGGATAAAAAAGAAAAGTAAAAAGTAGAAATACAATATATACACCTAGTAGAACAAGCCCAAAGAGTAAAATTTTCCCCTCTTTGTGTGCTAAAAATAAATGACTGATTTTCACAACTTCCCCTTCTTTGATACTGGGATAAAAATTATACCATGATAAATACTTTTGAGGTATAATAATTTGTAGAATACTATTTTAGAGGGATAATATTGATACGTATACTTGTGGTGGAGGATGATAAGCTATTCAATGAAACCTTGGAAGACTTTTTAGAAGAAGAAGGTTTTTCCCTTCACTGCGTATTAGATCCATATACTGCACTGGATTTTACTTATGAAAATAATTATGATTTATATCTTTTTGATGTAAACCTACCTTATGAAACTGGTTTTAAACTTTTGGAAAAATTACGTAGCAGTGGTGATAATACCCCTTGTATTTTTATCACATCCAGAAACGATAAGGCTTCATTAAAGGTAGGCTTTGAACATGGTGGCGATGACTATGTTACTAAGCCTATAGATTTAGAAGAACTTTTATTACGAATYCATGCTATTTTACGTAGACAGACGCGTCATGAAGTAGTACAAATTGGTTTATATGAATTTGATATTTTAWCAAAAAAACTTTTTTATCAAAAAAAGTTAGTAGAAGTAGGATTTAAGGTGAGAGAGTTGCTTTATATTCTTTTAGAAGGTCAAGGGAGTATAGTTACTTTGGAACATATAAAATCTCGTTTATGGAGTACTTCAGAAGAAGTAAGTGAAGGGTCATTGAGGGTATATATAGCACAATTAAAAAAATATTTTCCCACACAGATACAAAATGTAAGAGGTGTTGGTTATAAAATGAGTATAGAATGTTAAAGCAAAAAAAGGAACTCCTTTTAGCAGCAGTGATCTATTTTATAACGATGTTTATATTGTTAATGAGTGTATATCGTTTTTTAGAAAATTGGCATTTGAGTGAATTTAATTTTTTTATAGCAGGGATCCTTGTGCTTTTAGTTGCTCTTGGATGGGGGTATGTGCTTATCGTACTTATTTTTGCACCACAAAAGAAAATGGAAAATACGCTGGCTACACTGACGCATGATATTATACATGAATTAAATATTCCACTTTCAACGATAGAAGCAAATACCAGTATGTTAAAAAAAACATTACAAAATGAAAAGTCTCTTAAGCGTTTGCAACGGATAGAAGATGCTTCGCATAGACTAAAAAGACTTTATGATGAATTGGTATATACAATAAAAAAAGAGATACACGAGATAGAAAAAGAGTGTTTTGATGTAAAAAAAGTTGTAGAGGAGCGAGTGGCTATCTTTCAAGAGCAGGGGCGTAATCCTTTTGTATTGGTGTTGCATCCGTATGAGATAAAGGCAGATAAAATAGGATTTGAACAGATACTTGATAATATTCTTAGTAATGCAATGAAGTACTCTAAGAAAGAAACAGCGATTAGTGTGACTTTTAAAGGGCATATGTTATACATAGAAGATAAGGGTATAGGCATGACGATGAGAGAGTTGTTGCGTATACATGAACGTTATTTTCAAGGGGATGAAAAGAAGGAAGGAGAAGGAATCGGATTAACTTTGGTTAAAGAATATTGCGATAATGAAGCAATGGATATACAGATAGAGTCTGAAAAGAATAAAGGAACACGAGTACGAATCAATCTTGAAAAGGTACAAAATAAATGTATTGAGATGCAGGAGTAGTAGAAAGGGCAGATCTCTTTCCTCTTGAATCATTGGTTCATAGAGTGTTCATGTTGGTTCATTATAATAAGATAATAAAGAATGAAGGAATATGCATGCCATCAAGTATTTTGTTACTAGAAGATGATATACAACTTAGCGATACGGTGAAGCAATTTCTTGAAATAAAAGGCTATAACGTTCATGTGGCATATGATGGATATCAAGCAGAAGAGATTGCTTACGAAAAACATATAGATTTAATGCTTTTAGATGTAAAAGTACCACTGATGAATGGTTTTGATGTTTTAAAAAATGTGCGTGCAGAAGGTAATGAAACACCTACTATTTTCATTACTTCTCTTAACAGTGTAGAGGATGTCGAAAAAGGGTTTTCTGTAGGGTGTGATGATTATATCCGAAAACCTTTTTCTCTTAAGGAATTGTTAGTGCGGATAGAATCACTGCTTAAACGTACTTTTGGGATCCATAGTGATAAAATTCTTTTAGAAGAGGGACTTTTTTTTGATACCAAAGAACTTATTTTGATAAAGGATGAAAAAAAGATACCCCTTAAAACGAAAGAATATACATTACTTTCACTTTTTTTGAAACATCCAAACGAACTAATAAATTATGAAACCATCAACAAAGCACTTTGGACATATGATGAGTTGCCAAGTTCAGGTTCGTTACGAACCTACATTAAACGTATACGTGCAGTGATTGGCAAAGAAAAAATAGAAACTATTAAAAATGTAGGATATCGGTTTGTTACATAGTGAGAAAAGGAGTTTAGTACGTTTTTTAGTGATTTATCTTTTTTCAACGTTGTTGCTMTTTGGTCTTGCTTCATGGATATTTTATAGCTTTTCCAAACATCAGTTATTGGATAAGCAAAAAGAAATGTTAAAATATGAAGCAGAAGTTTTAAAATCAAAATTAAGAATATTACATCAGTCAAATGAACAAATACTTGTCTACCCTGTAAATAATCAAATAAAATCTGCTATTTATGATTTGGATAAAAGGTATATTTTTGGTACGTATGAGGATAGACATCCTTTTGGACTAGAAGRAAATAACCATTTGTACTATAGGGTAAAAATGGAGCCGTATTATCTAGGGGCAGCGTATATATTAACAAGTAAAAAAATTAACTATGCACCTATCATAACTTTACAAAAAAATGTATTTTTGTTTATGTTKTTGGCAAGTTTGGTTTTCGCTATTCTGGCTTATTTCTTAGGACGCTTGTTTGTAKCACCCATGAGAGAATCTTTGGAAAAAATGAACCATTTTATACAAGATACCACGCATGAACTTAATACCCCCATAAGTACCATACTCACGAATATTGAGATGATAGAAACATTTGGCAAATATGAAGAAAACCATTGTGAATTAAAGCGTATAGAGATTGCTTCAAAAACATTGAGTCGTATCTATGATGATTTAACCTATTTGAATCTTAACCATCAATACCATCGTACCATCGTCAATGTCAATATCTCAGAACTTATAGAGGAACGATTGGTATATTTTACTGCTATGATAGAAGCTAAAAAGATAAATGTGTTGAAAAATATGACACAAGGTATAGTGCTGAAAATTGATAAAAATGATGCATTACGACTCATAGATAACTTACTTTCTAATGCAATCAAATACAATAAACCTCTAGGGATATTAGAAGTCAGTTTAAATCAAGAAGGTATGAGGGTACGCGATACTGGTATTGGGATAAAAGCACAAGAGTTAAAACAAATTTTTCAGCGTTTTAAGCGTGCAAATAAAAGTGAAGGTGGCTTTGGTATAGGTTTACATATTGTGAGTCAAGTGTGTGAAAGTTATGGTTTTGATTTGGACATACAGTCTGTAGAGAATAGAGGAACGGAGGTATGTCTTAGATGGTCAAAATAGTTGTAATGGTTATGATGATAGTAAGTGTATATGCATATCCTATCAATGTAGAACAAAATTGTCTTGCATGTCATCAATCCAATCAGATACCAGATAGGCTTATTTATAAGAGATATTTGATGAAGTATAGTACATCAAATCGGATAGAAGAAGCAATCTTGCAGTATCTCAAAAATCCAGATAAACATAGCTCAATCATGCCACCACAGTTTTTTTTGAAGTTTCCGATGAAAAAAGTATTAAATATACAAAATATAGATTTAGCGCAACACATACGTGCGTATATGCAGAGGTTYGACATAAAGAAAAATATGATTTTGGAGAAAAGTTCACAGTAAATTAACGTAGAGAAGTTATGATTTTGTATATCAGATTTAAGGAATTTATAGTGAAAAAAATATTATTGTTTTTAGGAACAACTGCCACAATCGCTTTCGCATCAAATGGTGCGGTACTACTAGAGAAAAAATGTGCCTCTTGTCATATGCTTGAAGCGCCAGAATTTCACCAAATTCCTACCCTTAAAGCCCCTCCAATGGATTCAATCGTTTTTCACATTAACCTAGCCATGCAAGATGAGAAGAAGAAAAAAGTATTTATCGCAGACTATGTGCTTAATCCTGATGTTTCTAAAACGGTATGTGAGTCTAATAAAGTGGCAAAATATGGTGTTATGCCTTCACAAAAAGGTCAAGTGACCAAAGAAGAGTTAGCACTTATCGCTATAGAGATGCTGGCAAAGTACCCACATCCAAAATTTGTTGTGATGATCAAAGAGATGTTATCAAATGACAAAATGAAAGCCCTTCAAACCTCTCCATTTTTAGTCAACAGTGAAGGTTTGCCTCATATGACTAAACTGCTTGTACAAAACTGGGATAAATCAGCATTGGGACTGGCTAAAGAACAAAAAGAGAAACTTTTAGTGGTGCGTAAAGAGACAATTTCTGGTGTACAAGCCATTAAAAAACAGTTACAACTTTTGGAAGGTGAAGTAGCAGAAGCGATGATAGATAGAGAAGACCCTAAAAGTGTAGAAGAAAATCTTTATAAAATCGCCAAGTTAAAAGTGGAAGCAACTAAAATTCATTTAAAATGTATTGCTGAAACAACTGCCATACTTTCTGAAGAACAAGTGGCATTTTTACTTCCTTTTTGGGAATAAAATTCACTTTACGTTCATATGCTTACGCTATTATCCGATAGATAACCATGGGAGTATAGAATGAAATATACGTTATGTCTTATATGTATAAGTGTCACTTTATTTGGCAGTTCTTTAGATGAACTTATTGACCATGCTATGGAAAACAGTACGGTAATAAAGCAGAGTAAAGCTCAAATGCAATTGGCTGAGGTACAGCGTGAAGAGAGTCAGGCAGAACACTTAGGAAGCATTGATCTGGTGGGGAGTTATACCCACTTTAATTTACCTAGAACCTTGATACCTTTAACGCCAGGGAGTCTTCTTAGTGACCCTAATGCTGCAAAGGCTATTGCTACAACAAAAGATCTTTTTGCTACGGGAGTAAGATACTCCGTACCTTTATTTACTGGATTTGCACAGACAAGACAGGTAGAGATGGATTCCCTCACTACAGAACTTTCACAAAGTAAACTCTCTTTGACTAAAGAACAGCTTGCTTACAATGTAGCTTCTCTTTACCTCTCTATTTTAGGGTTACAAGATATGTCACGTGCACAAAAAAAACATGTGGATGCACTTGGAAAGTTAAAACATATTATTCAACAAGAGGTCTCTTTAGGTAAAAAAGCAGAGATAGACCTTTTAAAAGCAGAAAATGATTTTTATGGTAACAAATCGTACCTTGAAGTGCTAAAGGGAAACATCGCCATGACCAAAGCCTCTTTGTCCTCTTTGGTTGGGTTGAAACATCTGGGAGAGATTAAACCTATACGCGTTTCCGTAAAAAAACCAAACTACTCCATAAATATGTTGGTAGAAGAAGCCTCCAAACTCAATAAAGTACACATTTCAGAATTGAATATACGAAAAGCCAGTAAGGGTGTAGAAAAAAGCAAATCAAGTCTTTATCCTCAAGTTTCTTTAGACTCATATTTTGGCTATAACTATGGTGAAAATGATAGCGCTAATACTTTTCCCGGAGATTTTAACTCTGAAGAGAATTGGCAGATTGGGGTGAGTGCAAAGTGGACATTGTATGACTTTGGAAAATCAGATGCTAGTACACAAAAAGCGAAGATCCTTCGCATGCAGGCAACATTTGATAAAGAACAGACACTTTTGGATATTAGAAAGTCTTTGGTGGAAGCCGTAGAGAAGATGAAGCAGGAGTATGCAAATTATCAGGCCAATCTTAAACAGGTTGCTTTGGCAAAGAAATCTGAAAAGATAGAGCGTGTACGTTATAAAAATGGTGTCTCTACGATCAATGATCTACTGTATGCCACAAGTCAGACACATGTGGCTTCTGCAAAGCTCATAGAGAGTAAATATAATTACCAAAAAGGGAAGTTTTATATGAACTATCTGTTGGAAAGAGGAGTGAAGTAATGACAAGAAAAAGAGTGATAACGATTATTGCAGTAGTGGCAGTACTTGCATTGCTACTCACAGGAAAGCGTCTTTTAACTGAGAAAATGACAGCCAATGAAAACGAAGCACTTCCTTCAACGCATCTCTTAAATGTCTCTTTGGTAAGTGTCAAAGAGGGGGTACTTCAAAATAAGGTATCATTTTTAGCACAGGTACTTTCAGATAAAAGCATTAACCTTTCAACCAAATTGGCAGGGTATGTGGAAAAGGTACTTGTTGAAGAATCCCAAAAAGTAAAAAAAGGAGATATCTTAGTCCATATAGATGCGATTGAGATACGCTCCAATATAGATGCACTTAAGTCAACACTGCAGGCACAAAAGAGTGATTTGATACTGGTAAAAAGTATTTATGCACGTAATAAAAAGTTGTATGCTATCGGTGGACTTTCTAAAGAACAACTGACGACTTCAAAAGTGGCAGTGAATTTAAAGTCTTCTGCGCTGGAGAGCACCAAACAGAAGATAGATCAATTAAAGCATCAACTTTCATACTTGCAGATAGTAGCACCATTTGATGGAGAGATTTATGCGGTGTTGATGCATGAGGGTGACTTGGCAGCAGTAGGAAAACCGATCTTAAAAATGAGCAACGCTAAGAAAAAATTGGTATTTTCTTACTCTCCTGTAAAACAAACCTTAATTAAAAAAGAGCAAGATGTTTTTCTTGATGATAGTCATGTAGGGTATGTAAAAACAATTTATACTTTTTCTCAGAATGGATTGACCTCGGCAGAAGTGACCTTAAATAAAAAGATCTCTGCCCCGGCAGGTTCCTCTGTAAAGATAGAGGTATTAACCAATACAAAAAAAGGGTGTATTTTACCCGATAATACACTGTTGCATAAAAAAGAGGGAACCTTTGTGATGCAATACAAAGAAGGCAAATTTAYACCTTCGAAAGTAAACGTAGAGATGCAGAACAGAAACAAAGTTTTGATCTCTCCTTGTCCTACTTCATCTGTAGCACAAGGTACTGAGGTGAAACTCGCACAGCTTCCAAGTTATGGTAATGTGACCATCTCTGGAGAGAAGTAATGGCTAAGGAAAATATGAGCTGGGTAGAGAAGGTTTTAAAAAAACCACATGTGATCATCTCCTTTCTTGCCCTTTTTGTTATGGCAGGCATGTTTGGGTATAACAAGATACACCGTAACCTTTTCCCAAACTCTAACTACCCTGAAGTGGCACTGGTCATTGTAGAACCTGGATCTTCAGCTAAGACAATGGCTAGTAACATTGCTGTACCTGTAGAAGAGGAACTCTATGCCCTTGACCAGATACGTCGTGCTTACTCTACAACCATTGATGAGGTTACGGTCATCCGTGCAGAGTTTGAATATACTAAAGATATAGACACCGCTGTAAACGATGTAACCAATGCAGTTTCAAAAATACGTGCAAAACTTCCTAAAGATATTCGAGAACCTCAGATCATAAAAATTACAGAGGCTACAGCACCTGTATTGGTAGTAGCACTGTCTCCTAAAGAGGGCGTAGCACTTTCTCTTGAAGATATAAGAGATCTAGCAAGCGGAGAGATAAAACACAAACTCTTAAAGACAGATGGTGTTGCCAATGTCGATATCTTTGGTGGGTATGAAAAAGAGCTCCAAATCATTGTAGATAAAGATAAGCTGGATGCCTATCATCTCTTTTTGGGGCAGGTCATCGCAACCATCCAAAAAAATGACAATGAATATGCTGTTGGTTTTGTAAGTAATGAAGAACACCGTTACCTACTAAAATCTCAAGGGAAACGGGACAAGGTAGAGGCGCTTAAAAATTTGCCAATTACTTCAGATATAAAACTTTCTGATGTGGCAGAGGTTTATTTTGGTCATTATGAAAACAATGCAGCCTATTTTGGTAACGGGAAAGAGGCGATAGCCCTTTCTATACAACGTTCTATTACTGCAGATGTGATTAAGACCATCGATAAAGTAGAATATATCGTAGAGGGTTTTAAAGAAAAATACCCAAATATTAACTTTGAAGTCTCTGATACACAAAAAGAGACAATTGAGCAAAGCACGATGAATATGTTTGATGCCTTGAGAGATGCCATCATCATGTCAACCATTGTTGTGTTTCTTTTTCTTGCGTCTTTTCGACAGATATTGGTGGTGTTGGTGACCATTCCTTTGGTCTATGCTTCAACCATTGCGCTCATGTGGCTGGTTGGCATCGACTTTAACGTAGTAACATTAACCGCAATCATCTTGGCCTTGGGACTCCTACTAGATGACACGGTCGTGGTCATGGAGAATATAGAGAGGCACTACCGAGAACTTGGAAAAGATATCCATGCCGCAGTCTTTGATGGTACCAAAGAGATTATGTTTGCAGATTTTTCCGGTACGGTGACAACGATGATAGCTCTCTCTCCAATGCTCTTTGTCGGAGGGTACCCTCAAACAGTTTTCGCACCATTGGTGGGGACACTTTTGTTGGCACTGATCGCTTCTTATATTATTTCGATTATCGCTGTACCTTTGTTGTCTTTGCATATCTTGGCGATCCAACATCCCCTTTTGTTGAAAGTAGAAAATGGTTTTCATCGTGTCATAGGACGTGTTAATGATGCCATTCAAGATTTCTTTGCCAATATAGTACGTGCAATCACCGCATCCAGACGTTTAGGTTTTATCTCTGTTTTTGTACTGATTGCCCTCTTTGTGACTTCTATAAAGCTGGTGATGCCAACGGTAGGTCAAGAGCTTATGCCTCCTATGGATACAGGCGGAGTCAACATCAACATCACCACCGATGCAAACCTTCCTATAGAGAAGAGTGAAGCGATTATGGAGAAGGTTAATACAATCATTAAAGTACAAGGTGAACTGCTTCGAATTTCTGGAAGTATCGGTTCGGAAGCAGGTGTTTTGAGTATAGGTTCAGGCTCAGGGATAGACCACTTGAAGATTGTAGCAACCTATGTGGACAGATATAAAAGAGAAGAAGATATTTGGCAGATCTCCAAGGCACTAAGGAAAGAGATTTCCAAAATAGAAAATGTAAAATATTTGGCTGTTACACCATACGGCGCAACAGCATTGGCAAGTATACGTGCAACCGTAGATGCTAAGCTTAGTAGTGTGAATATTGATTTACTTCAAGATGCAGGTAAAAAGGTTGAAAAAGCCTTGGCTAAAACAAAAGGTGTGGTCTCTACCTCTACGACTTGGGATGAAGATAAGGTGGTTTATAATTTAGATATTGATGAAACAGAAGCTTTACGTTATGGTGTAAACCGTGAAGATATTACAACACAGCTTCAGTTAGCACTAAGAGGTGCACCGGTTGCCAGATTTGCTAAAATGAACAGTATAGATTATACGGTTAGGGTTTGGCTACCACAAGATCAGATAGACCATTTCGACAGGGTCATGCAGATACTGATCGATACAAGCAAAGGGAAGATACCACTCAACAAAATTGCAACACTCTCTTCGAGCAAAGAACCAAGTTTGATTACGAGAGAAGGGTTGGAATATACACTTGAAGTGTATGGTGACAGAGAAAAGGCAGCAGTGTCACACATCATGGCAAATTTTGAAGAGCAGTTAGAAGAGGTAACGCTTCCTTCTGGTGTATCATTAGAACAGATAGGGGACATTAAGCAGTTTAAGGCATCGGCAGAGAGAATGATAGGGGCTATTATTACAGCTATTATTTTGATCTTTTTTACGCTTGTGGTGATGTTCGCCAATATAAAGATCTCCTTGATGATACTTTTCTCTATCCCGCTCACTATCATAGGGGCATCATGGACGATGCTTGCCATTGGCTACCATGTCTCTATGCCTGCGATGATGGGATTCATGCTACTCTCTGGGGTCATTGTAAACAATGCTATTTTGCTTATACATTTTGCACTGGAACAGATAAAAGAGGGACTTGGTAAAAAAGAGGCGATGCTTGAAGCCATCAAAATCCGTACACGTCCTGTACTCATGACTGCCTTTGCCGTGTCTGCAGGGATGCTTCCTGTTGCTCAAGGAGCTGCTATAGGTCTTGAACGTTTAGCACCATTAGGAGCTGTTGCCATCGGCGGTTTAATCGTGGGAACATTTATGACTTTGGTTTTCATCCCTGTGATGTTTATCTGGACAGTAAAAGAAGAAAAAATATTGGAGATGTAGAATGAAAATAAAAATGATAACAGCAGGTATTTTAGGCAGTATAATGATGCTTCATGCAGTGAATGTAGGTGAGGTGTTGTCTCCTGTGGTTTTAGATAAAAACAATGGCAACGACAGCAGTGATAAAGCATGGCACTCAGAAAGCCTCCGAGGRAAAGTGCATGTTTTGCTCTATATGGATCCTGATGAAGGTAAAGGGGTAATGTCTTTTATAGACACACTTAACAGTAAAAAATATGCAAAGAGTAAGTATTCTATAGTCTCTATTGTGAATTTGGCTGCTACATGGATGCCTGATGCAATTTTGCAGTCAAAACTAAGCAAAAAACAAAAAGAGTTACAAAATACAGAGTTGGTATTTGACAAAACAAAATATCTAGTTAAAGAATGGCAGATGAAAGATGATGCTACCAATGTATTGGTTTTAGATAAAAATATGAAAGTTTTATATCAAAAAAGTGGAAAACTTTCAAAAAAAGATGAAAAGAAAATTTTAGCTATAGTTGAAGAGCATATAAATAAGTGATGCACTAAACAGATAATTTTAACACAAAATTAACACTACTCTTTTATCATTACGGACTTAAAAGAAAAAAGGACGAAAATGATAAGAAGAGGTATAACGCTTTCTTTGATGTGTGCGAGTGTGCTTTATGCAGAAGAGTTAGTAAATTTGTCAGATATTACGGTGACTGCTACAAGAGTAGAGACAGCGACGGTCTCTCTGGCATTGAGTATAGAGAAAAAAGAGAGTAAAGAGATAGAACTTGATCAAGTGGTATTTCAAAAAGATTTGCTCAATTCACTCTCTAATGTAYTKGTYACACAAACAACTTCAGGTGTGGGGCATATGATTTCAGTGCGTACACCTATTTCGACACAGCCTTATTTTTTATACCTTCAAGATGGCATTCCTGTACAGTCTTCAGGGTTTTTTAACCACAATGCATTGGCATATACCAGTTTTGAGTCTGCAGACAGTGTAGAGGTACTCAAAGGTGCAGGAACAGCACTGTATGGCTCAGATGCAGTCTCTGCAGTGATAAATGTAGGTTCTGCAAAACCAGATGGTAAAGCCCAGAGCAGTGCCAAGGTAAATGTAGGAAGCAATGGCTACAAACATACCTACTTAAAAAATGCAGGTAAGATGGGTGAAGCGACTAACTATGAAGTGGGAGTGGGGTATACTGAGAGTGATGGCTACCGTGACCATACAGCACACAAACGTTATGAGGTGATGGCTAAGTTTTCTACTATGTTAGATGAAGAGAACAACATAGAGACATCATTTTCTTACAACAAAACAGAGGCACAGCAGGCAGGTACACTTACACTTGAAGAGTTGGAGTCTGGTTCTACTTCAGTAGGAAACATAGCAGACAAACTCACACAGGTTGACCCACAAAGAAAGTTTGACTTTATGCGTGCGAGTGTAAAGTGGGACAACTACAGTTACGAAAACTTAGACATCAGCACCATCGCGTATGTAAGAAATACACGTAACAGATATACCGCTACATGGGAGCCAAACTTGGCACAAAATGACAGCGAACAAACCTCTGTAGGCTTGATGCATAAAACAGAACAAAAATTCTCTTGGGGTCAAATGACCTATGGCTTAGATATGGAATACACCAACGGTACTGTAGCGTACACACAAGCATTTGACTATGTACCAACAGGGTGGGGTTCTACTGTAGATAAAGGGCTTATCTATGACTATGATGTCGACTATGTAGCGTTAGCTCCGTATTTACAGTCACATATAATTTTGAGTCAAAATCTCTTTTTGGACGCAGGATTACGTTATGACTATAATGCTTTTGACTACACAAACAACACAGACAGTGGACAGTATGGAGAATCTAGCTACTACAGACCATCAGACAGAACAGACAGTTTTAACCACCTAAGTCCAAAACTGGCACTCTCTTACAGACCCAATGAGCGTACTTCATACTATGCACGTTATGCCAATGGGTTTAGAATCCCCTCTGCAACACGTCTTTACTCGCAAAGTAGAACCTCTGATGCCACACAGTTTAGCCTAGACCCAGAGACTACGGATACCTTTGAGTTAGGATTTAAAAAGCGTTTTGAAACAAGCAGTATCGATTTGGCGTATTACTATATGACGATTACCGATACCATCGTGCGTAGAGAAGCAGACAACGGAGACAGATATTATGAAAATGGTGGAGAGTCTCTACACCAAGGGGTAGAACTGACCTATAAACAAAAGATAAATGAAGCGTTTTCAACGTTATTAGCTGCGARTTACTCTAAAAGTAACTATCTAGATGATATTGAATTTAATGACAATGAAATGGCAGCAGCACCAAGAGAAAAAGTAAACTTTAGACTCTTTTATACACCAAGCGATGCACTTACACTTATGGGTGAGATACAATACATAGGCTCATATTACATGGATGATGCCAATACACGAAGTTATGGTGGCTATACTATAGGGAATATAAAATTAAACTATCAGATGAATAAACAAGTGAAGATATTTGCTAAAGTAGATAACGTAACAGATGAGTATTATGCAGAAAAAGCTGACTATGCCTTTGGATCAGAGCGTTATACCCCTGCACTTCCAAGAGCATTTTATACAGGTATTGAGTATAGATTTTAAGAATGTTTAGACTTAAAAAAGTACATAAATATGCTGGGGTTATCTCTGGCATCGTACTCATACTTTTGTCACTAAGTGGATTTTTTCTAAACCATGACAATTGGAAATTTCTCTATGATACAACACTTCCAAACAGCATACTCCCCCAAGCTAGCATAGAGAAAGATAAAAGACTTTACAACACATATTATGTAGACAAAGAAGATACTTCGCATACACTTTTTTGTGGCTTTAAAGGTATAGAGGTACGGGAAGGAGATAGAAATGCCTATGTAAAAACACTTCATACTCCATGTTATACGGTGGTGGCATCTACACGTTATTATAGTGCAACCACGGAGGGTATCTATGTATCAGATGATAAAGGGTTGTCATGGAAACCTTTTGCATTAAAGGGTGAAGTCATTACAGCACTTAGCCTCGATGCAGATAAACTCTTAGCAGTGATAGATAAAAAAACGCTAGTATTACTAGATACCCATGCGAACATACTTCACGCAGATGAGGTGAAACTCAAAAAAGAAGAACTCAAACATGATATTTCTCTAGGTCGTCTGGTAAGAGATGTACACTATGGCAGAGGGTTATTTGATGATGGTCTCTCTTTACTTTGGAATGATTTTGCAACGTTATGGTTGATACTCCTAGCTACGACAGGTTATGTTTTGTGGTATATGATAGGCAAAATTAGGCATAAAAAAAGCTATAAAAAGCCTATAGGATTATTACTTAAAGTGCATACAAGTTCGTGGGTACTTATGGCAGTTATCCCTTTGATACTTTTAGTGGTTACGGGGATATTTTTAGACCATAGTAAGTTTTTTTCCTCTTTTTTACACAAAACTAAAGTTTCACACACACTTTTACCTCCTGTATACAGTACTCTAAAAGAGGACATCTGGTCAGCAGATATACACAAGGGTGTCTATCGTATAGGTAACCGTTATGGTGTCTATAGAAGTGAAGATTTAAAATCATGGCATCTAGAGAGTAAAGGGTTTGCTTATAAGATAATGCATGATGAGGCAGATGTCTATGTCAGTGGGATGGGTTCAAGCAATAGGGTTTTAAAACAAAACAGTTGGAAGATACTGGACAATACCCCACATATGTTTAAGAGTATCTATAGTGAAGCAGAAGTACAAAAATATTTTGYATCTTCTACAAAAGGTTTGCTATTGCCAGCATCTTCAAGTACGACGTTGTATAGTGTACTTTTAAGCATACATGACGGTACTTTTTTTGCTTCATGGTGGGTATTTGTGAATGATTTTGTTTCTGTATTGCTACTTGTGTTACTTTATACAGGGTTGCGTTTGTGGTATAGGCGTGTGAAAAAATTCACATTGTGTTAATAGTCTAGTAGTAAAATATAAGAAGTATATAAAAGGATGTAAAATGAAAAAGATTTTACTTACCCTAGTAGCGTTGTTAATAGTGATACAGTTTATTCCCTACGGAAAAGACCATACCAACCCAAAAGTAGTTGCCGAACCAAAGTGGGACACGCCTAAGACAAGAGAGCTTTTTATGAAGGCATGTGTAGATTGTCACTCTTTTGAAACGAAATGGCCAGTATATAGTAATGTAGCACCTGTCTCTTGGATAGTCTACAATCATGTGCTGGAGGGACGTGAACATTTTAATGTCTCTAATTGGGGTCACCAAAAGAAAAATGATGGTGAAGATGCAGCGGAAGAAGTAGAAGAGGGTGAGATGCCCTTGACCTCCTATCTATTGGTTCATCCCGAAGCTAAACTCTCTGAAGATGAGAAGGCACAACTGATACAAGGGCTTAAAAATACGTTTGGTGAAGAGGAAAGTGACTAAAAACTTTTCCCTATCCCAAAACTCGTCTTATAACTTATCTCATTTTGTACCCCGTTAAAATCTTGATAGATGGGCATAGAGAGGGTGAAGAAGAGTGCGTAGTTACTCTCTGTCAATACTTGTACCCCTGTGGTAGCAAAGAGTACATTGTGTCCAGTATTTTCTGCTGTAACACCAACAAACTGATCTTTGTCTACCCACTCACCGTTGAGTTCTATAAAAATATCTACTGAGTAGTCAAAATCTTCCTCTTCTTTGTGTGTATGAAATGTGTGGTCATGATCTTGTTCTATAAGCTTGTATGAAAGTGCAACATTGTAGTTAAAGACATCTCCAAGTTGGCTATCTTCTACCCCTTTKGTRTTATATTTGTAAAGTAGRYTAGAGTGMAGAGAGAGGGTYTCAAAATCTTKTGTAAAMGCCACACCTCCAAAGARATCCCATGAACCAGTACCWGGTTGYAAGTCMGCYTCAAGTGCTTCWCCTTCTTCTTGTATGTCTGTTTTYCCTGTGGGTGCTTTGATACCTGCTARGAGSGCTAYTTTGRTTTGTTCTTTGTCATARACCTTGTATTGTAAAATGGCTGAGATATCACCTATGCCTTCAGCATCTGCATGTGGATGTACTTCAGGGATGCCATTATTCATCTCACCTGCACGTATGCCCACACGAGAAATGTAGGGAAGTTGCATATTGAGAGTAAGTTCATCACTGATGCCATAAGAGAGAGAAAGTGAGTAGGCGTTGATGGCATCTATATTGTGTAGGTGTGTTGAACCATCTTGTAAGGCTTGAAGTATAGTTTTGTCACTAAGAGTGCGGTTACTTACTCTTTCTGCRTTGAGYCCTAGATAAAACCCACCCTCTTGCATGGTATTTGCAGACATWGTATAGACCGCACCTGAGCCACCAACACCCAAAACATGTGAACTGTTACATGCCCATAGTTGAACTGTACCTATCACGGTGAGTAGGCTTAATGTCTTGATGGTTTTTTGTATCATGATATCTTTTTCCTTAGGTTTTAAATATGAGTGCAATGGTAACTGTCTTAGACTTAATTGCGACTTAGTCGCACAATAGATATTGTTTTTGATTGGATATAATATGTTCATGGATATTAAAAATATAATGAAAAATAAAAATATGCGATTTACAGTGGCAAGAACAGAATTGTTGGAGATTTTAATAAAGGAGAGCAAACCTGTCTGTTATGAAGATGTAAAACATCGTATAAACATGGATAAGGCGACATTCTATAGAAACATAGCCAAATTTGTTGATGAAGACATTGTAAATAGTTTTGAATCCAGTGATAAAAAAAGTTATTTTGAAATGAAAGTGGATTCACATCCGCATTTTATCTGTAATTATTGCCATAGCATAAAATGTATTGATAACTTGGGCAGTGTTGTCTTGGAAGGCTATGAAGTTGAAAGTATTATTTTGAAAGGAAAATGTACACTTTGTAGATAAAGCTATTGCTTTGTTGGACTAGAATTAAAAAACCTACAAAGAAATTATTACGATTTTTAGTAATAGTATCGTAATTTTTGAGTGAAATATCATCTAACTTTAGTAAGTAAATTAACACAAGTTTGATATTATTTATTTATTATAATAAATATAAGTATTTAAAATTAATAAAAATGTACGTGATGTAATAGTAGCTGGATCAGCACGGTACTAATGAGTGGATGTGGTAGTACTGGCGGGAATGGAAATAGCACACCCATAGCAAGTAGTGAGTTACCTATAGCAGTCCAATCAGCAATAGAAGCACCAGTGTCAATGTTGTYTCAAGAGTTGACAAATACTCTCTCTTTTATGGGTAATGAAGAGCGATTATCATATTATGTATATAATACCCTATATAAAGAGTGGGGAACAAAACAGTTTACAAATATAGCAACCAAGTCAGAGTATAAGCACATTACAGCAGTGCAAGGCTTAGTGCAAAAGTATAAATTCAATGATGATGTAGACTTTACAAATGTTGACCTACCAACACTTGAATACATGACTATAGCTGTAGAAGATATGAACGCTGGAACATATGATATCTCTGAGATTCAAAAATTGTATGATGATTTAGTTTCGCAAGGAAGTACATCAGGAATAGAAGCTTTAAAAGTGGGCTGTATTATTGAAGTTGTGGATGTGAATGATTTGGACAGAGACATAGAATTGGCTGAAAAAGAAAATGCTACAGATATCGTCACAGTTTTTAATTTTTTACGTGATGGAAGTTACAACCATTACTGGGCATTTGATAATGGGCTTAAAAACAAGGGTATAAGTGATGGTTGTTGTTCACTTGGTAATGCATATTGTCATCCCAAATATCCTCAAAAGTAAAAATAAAGAGAAAAAGATAATATGTTGAGTGAATATTTGGTTGAATTTAGAAGATTATATTGAACGATATATAAAATTTTAGTCCTAAAATTAGAGTAGAACTAATTTTTTTAATATTGACTTAATACTTAGCTCACTACAATACTTTTATGAAAAAAGTAATAATGATTTTAATAGGATTAGGCTCTCAATTAGTGGCGCATACGCTTTGGATAGATGATAACTTTAAAGTGCATCAAGGACATATGCATCAAGAGAGTCTGCAAAACAGTAAACATAGAATAGCTAAACAAGAGATTGATAATTTTTTGTGTCTTAAAGACAGCATAGTGAAGAAGAGTAATGGCAATACCATTGCAAAGTCAGGGTGTGATGCCATTTTTGTAACACTTCACTCTGGCTACTATACGAAAACCCCCTATGGCACAAAAAAACTCTCTAAAGACAAAATCAAAATGCCTATAGAGAGTTGGGAAAGTATAGAGTCTGTTAAGAGACTCTATACTGACAATAAAACACCATATAGGCATGGGTTGGAGTTAGTCTTGAGAAATAATCTTTCAGGTTTAAAAGTAGGAGACAAGGCTAGGCTGACTGTGTATTATAAAGGAAAAGTATTGTCAGGTGTTATCTTGGCTAATGGACACAAAACCATAGGGATGAGTGACAAGAATGGACATGTCAATATTAAGATAAGACACAAGGGTTTACAAAATATCAAAGCTTCCTACACACGCAAAGGTGATGGAGTGAAATGTGATAAGATTATTCATACGACAACGTTAAACTTTAAGATTAACCCATGAGGATTTTTATGTTAGTGCTCTTTTTCACAGGAGTGCTCTCTGCGCATAACCTGAAACATACGCTCTCATGGGACGAGAGTGTGACTATTACATTACAGTTCGTAAAAGAAGGAGATTTTTCTTTCCAAAGTTATGAGGTCTATGCACCTAAGACAAAGATACCTTTTCAAGTAGGACGAAGCGATGTACAGGGAAGGGTAGTGTTTTTACCAAACAGTTCCGGAAAGTGGCTTGTAAAGATTTTTTCAGAAGATGGACATGGAAAGATTATAGAGGTAGATATTGACAAAAATAACAAGGGACAAAAAATAGTGCAAAACACTTCTATATTGGGTAGATTATTATGGGGGTTTTTACTCCTTTTTTCTGTTTTTGGAGTGATGTATTTTACTAAAAGGAAGAAAAATTGAAAAAATTAGTGTTAACAAGTTTAGTAGCAGGAACGATGGCTTGGTCCCATCATGGTGTGGCGAGCTTGGGAATAGCAGGACTAGAGGGGCCAGGAGCTCCACTTGAGACAACCTCTTCAGCGATGTTACCAGAAGGAATGTTCTTAGCCTACATGAGAGCAGAATACATCTCTTATAAGCTCAACACCTCATCGGTAGATGGAGAGATGGAAAAACATGAGTATTTTTCTTATGCACTTGGGTATGGGGTCACTTCTTATTTTGATGTATATCTCTCTTTACCTTATTTCACTAAAAAAGAAGAAGGCAGTATAGGTACAAGCGGTTTTCATGATTTAAAGGTTACAGGAGTAYTAGGATTTAAGTATGATGAGGGGTTCATGCTCACCCCTGACAATGAGAGTTTAGATGATTGGGAAGATTGGCATTTTACTGCCATATTGAGTACATCGATGCCTACAGGGGATAAAGATGTGAGAAAACCAGATGGTACACTGTATGACTATGGATCACAATTAAGTTTTGCTGCACCTTCCATGATGTTCGGTTTAAGTGCTACCAAATGGTTTGGAGACAAAACAACATTGGTATTTGATGGTTCCTATAACACTTTTTTAGAGGGAAGTTACAGTGATGGTGGTACAATGGAGTTTGGAAATGAAATACGGTTTAATACAGCACTAACCTATAAACTTTATTCAAATAGCGATAAGAAATTACGTTTTGATGCTACAATTGAAGCAAACTATCTTAACCTGGGTAGAGATGTAGAAAACAGTATTGCCCAAGAGGCGACAGGGGGAGATATCTTATATAGCACAGTGGGAATGAGGGTATTTTACCAAAATATTTCTGCAACCTTAGGAGTAAAGATGCCTGTATGGAGGGATTTAAATGAAGCACATTTACAACAAGGTGCAGAAGGTAATGAAGACACTAGAGTTGTCTTTACTCTCTCTGCTCTTTTTTAGGAATTCCTATGCACATACCTGATGGTTTTCTTTCCCCACAAACGTATCTACCTGCTGCTATCATTGGAGCAGGGCTTTTAATGCTTGCGTACAAAAAAGTAGAGCTGGATGTAGAAAAAATCCCTATGCTCTCAGGGGTAAGTGCTATTGCTTTTGTGATGATGCTCATCATTATTCCTATACCTGGTGGTACCACAGTACATCTAAGTGGTATTGCTATTTTGGCACTTCTTTTTAACCCTTGGGTAGCCTTTATGTCTATCTCTTTGGTACTTCTTATACAGGCACTTATGTTTGGGGAAGGTGGAGTGACTGCATACCCTCTAAATATGCTTTCTCTTGCATTTCTGGGAAGTTTCTCTGCCTATTATGCTTATCATATGTTTAAAAATTTCTCAGAGAAGTTTGCAATAGTTTTTGCAGGATGGATAAGTATTGTGCTTCCTTCTGTTTTTATTGCAACAGTTTTAGGGATTCAACCACTTGTTGCCACTTCAAATGAAGGAAGTCCACTTTTTTTCCCTTTTGGATTAGAGGTAACCTTACCTTCTATTGTCCTTCCTCATTTACTACTTGGTATTGTTGAAGGATTGGTAACATTTGGGGTCGTGAAGTATTTACAAACCCGATTTAAAAGGGCATTTGATGAGTGAAAAACGATGGTTTGTTTTTTACTTGTTTACCATTGTACTCCTTGGGGTTATACACAATGTTTGGCTTATGATAGGAGTGATATTTCTTGCACTTTTGGTCAATAAAGAGGCAAAATGGAGAATCTTTAAAAAGGCATTTTTAGCCTTAGTTATTTTTAATGGTACTGTAACTCTCTCGTATCTTCTCTATTCACTTTTTGTGCCTATTGAGAGTTCTATATTACTCTTACTTAACCTTAGAGCTTTAGCTATTACCTTGCTTACTTTTACGCTAATGCATCATATTAATTTTCATAAAGTCTTAACGTTCAATCATACTTTAAGCATCTTATACGCCTTTACTTATTCTCAGATGATGCATTTAAAGAAAATGCTTCAAGAGTACTACTTTGGTCTAAAAAGCCGTGGTGTGACCTTTAGAAGTAGTGCAAAAAAAGAACAGATTCAATCATTGCTGGAGACACTTTTTAGTACAATGCTTCATAAATCAAATGAACAAAGTCTAGGGCTTCGTTCTAGAGGGCTTTTAGATGATTAAATGTGATAATCTTTACTACAGTTATGAAGACTACCAATACAATAAGGTAGAGGTGCTCAAAGCACTTAGTTTTGAGATTAAAGAGGGAGAAAAGGTCATTTTACTGGGTATTAACGGTTCAGGTAAATCAACACTCCTAAAGATTTTAAATGGTCTTATTGTACCGCAAAGTGGAACCTATAGTTTTAAGACTAAAGAGGTTAATAAAAAATATCTTAAACAGCATAATCAAACTTTCAGAAAAGAAGTTGCTCTTCAAATGCAAGATCCTTCTTCTATGCTTTTTAATGCAACAGTGCATGATGAGATCGCCTTTGGACTTAAACATTTTGGGTTTGATGAGATAGAAAGTAGGGTACATCACTGGGCAAAACTGTTTGAAATAGAAAAATTATTACATACTTCACCTCTTTCTTTAAGTGGTGGACAGAAACAAAAAGTACTTCTTGCTTCACTTTTATGTGTAGAACCAACAGTACTTTTAATGGATGAACCTACAGCACATTTAGACCCTCCAAGTACGGGTTGGTTGGTAGATTTTCTCGGAGAACTTAATGTCACTTCCCTCATAGCAACACATAATTTAAATTTGGGAAGAGAACTGGGACAAAGAGCTATAGTGCTAGGAGAAAATCATGAACTTATTTATGATGGAAGTGTAGAAGCACTACTTGAGGATATGTCTATACTTATTAAGGCACAGCTAGTGCATCAACATAAACATAATCACAATGGTGTAGAACATAAACATTTTCATCTGCATAGTTGGACTTAGCTCTTTCATTGCTTCATTAAAAGTATAATTTAGAACAGAGTTATGGTGCTTTTAACACCACCTTAACGTTTTTTAGTCATAATACTTTTTATGAATAAAAAGCATGACACACTCGCCTTTTTTATCACGCTTTCAATGTATATCTTTGCAGTTGGATTTTTTGGGTATCTACAAAAACAAATTAAGGTCTCTGAAGAAGTTTCTACAGAGAAAATAGTGCATATGCATCTTTCTTATTTTGTCCCAGAAACCATACCGCAAAAAATTGAAAAAGTAGAACGTGAAGAAAAACCAGAAGAAAAAATTGACGTTCAAAAAGAAATTATCAAGAAAGTTCACTTTCGTACCATTGTAGAAAAAAAGAAAAAACCGTTAACCGTACTCAAAAAAAAGGTACAAAAGAAGAAAAAAGTTAAAAAAAGAAGCACAAAAAAAATACAAAAAAAGTATACACAAAAAACAAAGCAAAAGAAACTCCCAAATGTACAAAAAAAATCTTATTCTTCTGCAAAAAAAAATAAGTTTCTTAGTCAATTAAGGTATAAAATAGATAGACATAAAACCTATCCGCGTATTGCACAAAAACGAGGTATGCAAGGATCAGTAAATATTCGATTTACGATTTTAGCCAATGGTAATGTTGGTAGTATTACACTTGATGGACCTAAAATATTTCATAATTCAGCACGAAATGCCGTGAAAAAATCTTTTCCCATTAACGTGAAAAATGCACCACTTTCCCTTCCTACATCAGTTAATATAAAGTTGCGTTATCGAATGAGATAAATTTAACACAAATTTAACACTAAAATGTGACCATACTTCTAAATAAATTTTAGAGGGAGTGACATGGGTAAAGGAATTTATCTTTCATTGGCATGTACATTATGGATGCAGGCAGCACAAGTGGAGTTAGGCATCATAAATGTTCATGCAAAAGCAGGAACAGAAGTCATCAAAGATGTAAGTGGRGAAGACATYAARTCTGCAGATTTGGCCGAAGCACTTTTYAAGCAGAGTCCTAGTGTTTCTTTAGTAAGAAGATCAGGGATATCTAATGATATCATTGTAAGAGGACAAAAAAAAGATAATATCAATGTGACGATTGACGGTATGAAAATTTATGGTGCTGGACCAAATAGGATGGATCCTCCTATTTCCCATGTATTGACAAATAATATTGATTATATTGAGATCAATGAAGGTCCTTACAATGTAGAAGATTTTGGTGTGCTTAGTGCGGAGGTCAAAGTGCATACCTTGAAACCAGAAAAAGAAGTTCATGGCGACATTAATGTAGGTACGGGAAGTTGGGGATACAAAAAAGCTGCTTTTTCACTTAGTGGGGGAACTGATACGGTTCAATTCTTATTGAGTGGTTCAAGTGAGAGTAGTGAACAGTATAGGGACGGTGACGGGAATGATTTTGTTGGACAAATCCAAAGAGAAATTGATGCGGGAAAAGTACCTGCAGTAGTACAATATCAGGATAAATATAAAGATCTTGATGCGTACAGTAAAAAAACAGTCATGGCAAAACTTTTTTGGAATATTACAGACAATCAAGCGTTAAAACTGAGCTATACAGCTAACAGAAGTGATGATATCTTATATCCCTCATCTAAAATGGATGCGCTATATGATGATTCTAATCTTTATAATGCAGAATATAGTGTAAAGGATTTAGGAAGATATTCCAAAGAACTGTATATACAACTTTATCGCTCTGATGTAGAGCATCCTATGTCAACCAAATATAGAACTATGGGTGTTGTCAATTATATTACACATAAATTGACAACACAAGTAGATGGAGCAAAGATTAAAAATAGTTTTGCATGGGACAACCATACCATTACAGGAGGTATAGATTATACCCTTCGTAACTGGGATGGAGGATATTATAAAAATGATATACCATTACCAGAAATAAAATTCCATAGTATATGGGATGTTGACACCAAAAATATCGCGTTTTTTCTTAAAGATAAAATAACGATGGATAAATTGGTACTTGATATTGGTTTAAGAGTTGACGATACAACGATTACTTCAGCCAATACCAAACAACAGTCTAGTGACTATAACGAACTCAACGGCTATATCAATGGAACATACACGATGAATACGCAGACAAGATTTTTTGCAGGTGTAGGAAAATCTTCTCGTGTTCCTGATGCAAAAGAGCTTTATTGGTTTGGGATTATGGGAAATGAGATTGGGAATCCAAATCTTGACAATACTGTCAACTATGAGTTTGATATCGGTGTGGAACAGCAGTTTGATAATAGTATGATTAAATTCAAAGCTTTTTACTCTATGTTGAATGATTTTATTGCATATAATGCAAGTAACACTATGCTTATGATGGGTAAATCTGTGGCATACCACGCGTATGAAAATGTAGATGCGATAGTCTATGGATTTGAATTTAGTGGAACATATATTGCTACAGATTCAATTTATTTTGATTATGGTATGGCATATCAAAGAGGTGAAAAAGATACACCACTTACAGGTCAGATTGGAACTGATATGCCTGAAATACCACCATTTAAATATAACCTTGCACTTAATTATGATTGGGATGAGACATTTACTATGCGTGCAGAAATTGTTGGGTCAGATAAATGGACGAAGATAGATAAGGAAAATGGTGAACAACTTTTAGATGCTTATACCATTCTTAATCTCAATGCAACAAAAACATTTGCAAATAATTTTGAAATTACAGTAGGTATAGATAATCTGTTTGACACTACATATGCGGTATCAAATACGTATAAAGATTTAATTTTATTACCTACTGTTACGCCAAATGACACTATTGTTCTTATGAATGAACCAGGTCGTTATGTATATGCAAACGTAAGATACAAATTTTAATTTTCCATGCCACATTTACACCTACTTTTTTACAAGTAGGCATCATGAACATCTTCATATATCATCACATTTCTTACACAAAAATGACATATATTTATATAGATAATTGGATTTTATTGAAAATATAAGCTTTTTATCATTTTTTAGTTATAATTGTGCGTATTTATTAACAAACTTAAGGAGTAATCAATGGCATTATTTGATGATGTAAAGGAAGTAGTTGTTGAACAACTAAATGTGAACCCGGATGAGGTTAAAGAAGAGTCTAAATTCGTAGAGGATCTTGGAGCTGATAGTCTTGACGTTGTTGAGTTGGTAATGGCACTTGAGGAAAAATTCGATATTGAAATTCCTGATGATCAGGCAGAAGCGATAGCAACTGTTGCTGATGCGATGAAGTTTATCGAAAACGTATAGATAGATTTCCCTTTGGGGAAATTAAATATAACGTATATATGAATATTTATTAAAGTATTTATATATATCTTATAGTACACACAGGAGTCAGTAGTGAAAAGAATTGTAGTGACAGGTTTAGGGATGATAAATGCACTAGGTTTAGATAAAGAGAGTGCATTTTCTGCAATTATTGACGGGAAATGTGGTATATCAAATATTGAATTATTTGATACCGAGAAACATACAGTCCGTATTGCTGGTGAGATTAAAAACTTTGATCCTCTTACTGTGTTAGATGCAAAAGAAGCAAAAAAAGCAGACAGATTTATACAACTTGGATTGAAAGCTGCAAAAGAAGCAATGGCTGATGCAAATCTCCCTGAAGATGTAGATATGGAACGATTTGGTGTTGCGTCTGCTTCAGGTATTGGGGGACTCGCCAATATCGAAAAGAACTCTGTAGTGTGTGATACAAGAGGACCAAGAAGAATTTCTCCTTTTTTCATCCCCTCTTCACTAGTAAATATGCTTGGTGGGTTTGTGTCTATTTATGAAGGACTTAAGGGTCCAAACCTTGCTTCAGTTACTGCATGTGCAGCAGGTACACATGCCATTGGTGAAGCGGCAAAGTCTATCATAGTGGGTACAGCGGATAAAATGTTAGTTGTTGGAGCAGAAGCAGCTATTTGTCCAGTAGGTATGGGTGGATTTGCTGCGATGAAAGCCCTTTCTACAAGAAATGATGATCCTCAGACAGCTTCAAGACCATTTGATGCAGGTAGAGATGGTTTTGTCATGGGTGAAGGTGCAGGTGCCTTAGTCTTGGAAAGTTATGATGATGCTATTGCGCGTGGTGCCACTATTTATGGTGAACTTATAGGCTTTGGTGAAAGTGGTGATGCAAACCACATCACTACACCAACAATGGATGGTCCATTGCGTGCAATGAAGGGTGCGTATAAAATGGCAGGTGAACCAAAAGTAGATTATGTCAATGCACATGGGACTTCAACGCCAATTAATGATAAAAATGAAACGGCAGCGCTTAAAGAATTATTTGGGGGAAAAGAGAATTGTCCTCCAGTTAGTTCTATAAAAGGTCAATTAGGACACTGTTTAGGTGCAGCTGGTGCGATAGAGGCAGTAGTGTGTCTTATGTCTATGAGAGATAGTGTACTTCCTCCAACAATTAATCAGATAACTCCCGATGAAAACTGTGATTTGGACTATATTACAACAGGTGCTAGAAAAGCTGAAATTAATGTTGCGATGAGTAATTCATTTGGTTTTGGTGGTACAAATGGTGTCGTTATTTTTAAGAAAATATGAGGATTGTAGATGGCAACCTATTTAGATTTTGAAAATAAAATTGAAAAGATACAAGAAGAGATTGTCTCTGCACATGCCATTGCCAATATGGATGCGGTTGGAAAACTTCAAAAAGATTTAGATAAAGAGGTCAATAAAACCTTTGGTTCACTCTCTGATTTTCAAAAACTTCAACTTGCACGTCATCCAGATAGGCCTTATGCATTGGATTACATCAAGTACTTGATGGAAGATGCCTATGAAATTCATGGGGACAGAGCATTTCGTGATGATCCTGCGATTCTATGTTATATCGGTTGGATTGATGGTCAAAGAACGATGCTCATAGGTGAACAAAAAGGTCGAGGTGTTAAAAATAAGATTAAAAGAAACTTTGGTATGCCAAACCCTGAAGGATACAGGAAAGCATTACGTGCAGTTAAAATGGCAGAGAAGTTTGATATCCCAGTATTGATGTTAATAGACACTCCGGGCGCTTACCCTGGTCTTGGTGCAGAGGAGAGAGGTCAGAGTGGAGCGATAGCTAAAAATCTTTTTGAATTTGCTTCTGTGAGAGTACCTTTGGTTTCTATTGTGATTGGTGAAGGTGGTTCAGGTGGCGCACTGGCAATAGGTGTAGCAGACAAGTTAGCAATGATGCGTTACTCAGTTTTTGCGGTTATCTCTCCTGAAGGATGCTCAGCTATCTTATGGAATGACCCAACCAAGGTTGAAGCAGCAACAAAAGCGTTAAAAATTACACCAAATGATTTACTGGAGCATAAGCTCATAGATGATGTGTTGGATGAACCAATGATTGGTGCACATAGAGACAAGCAAACAGCAGCAAATGTAGTCAAGCAGTACTTCTTGGACACAGTTAAATCACTTAGAGAGCTTACAGAAGATGAGATGCTGGATCAACGTTATAAACGTTTAACTTCGGTTGGCGCATTTAGTGAGTAATTAACGCCACCCATGATACATGATATAGCAACTATTATTGTCTCTTATATAGGTGATTGGGGGTATTGGGGTATTTTTCTTCTGATGTTTCTTGAAAGCACCTTTTTCCCTTTTCCTAGTGAAATTATTATGATACCCGCAGGATATTTGGCATATAAAGGTGAAATGAATATATATATAGTAGTGTTTATGGGGAYTTTAGGTTCTGTAGGAGGCGCACTGCTTAACTACTACCTAGCGAAGTCTTTTGGGCGTACATTTATTTTACGTTATGGAAAAAATTTTTTCATAAAAGAGAAAACGCTTGATAAGCTAGAATCATTTTTCTCTAAACATGGAGAGGTATCCACATTCACAGGTAGACTCATTCCCGGTATCCGCCAACTCATCTCACTACCAGCAGGGTTAGCACGTATGAATATGGCTAAATTTTCTTTCTACACAGCTATAGGTGCTGGTATTTGGGTGATTGTATTGGTAGCTCTTGGTTATCTTGTAGGTTCTAACGAAGAGCTCATCTCTCAATACCTAAAATCAGCGACGCTTATAGCACTTATTTCAGTAGTCTTTATAGGTATATTTTATGTAGTAAGATACAAAAGACGTAAAGAGATACTAGAAGATTAATTTAATACCCAAGCCATATATTTCTTCTTTTTAATTTTCACATTTTTTAAGGACTTTAACACTTTTCCTGTAACGGTATGGTGCAAAGCTATATACGATTTTGTATCAGTGATATTTATTTTTCCTATCATCGTACTGTCAATACCTATCTCTTTGCATAGTGTACCAAGTATATCTCCAGCACGTAGTTTGGTTTTTTTACCACCATGTAGACATAAAGTATCGTAATTTGATTGCATTGTGAACTTAGCATCTACTCGTAAGTCTTTTAGGTTCTTCTTTTTCGCTTTAGAGAGGACATAAGAGCATTTTTCAGAGTCTTTGAATGTGAATAAAGACAATGCAGTGCCCGTAGCATCAGCTCGTCCTGTTCGACCTATGCGGTGGGTGTAAACTTCGGCATCATATGGTAAGTCGTAATTAATGACAAGTTCTATATTTTTGATGTCTAATCCACGTGAAGCAACATCAGTAGCTACTAAGATGCGCTTAGAACCATTGGCAAAAGCTATGAGTGACTCATTGCGATCTCTTTGGTCTAAGTCTCCATGTATATCAATGACTGAATGCCCACATCCAGCTAGTGTGTCCGTAAGTGAAATGACTTCAGCTTTAGTATTACAAAAGATAAGTAAGGACTCTGGTTTGTAAGATTGTATGAGTGTRGCGAGTGTTTTAATTTTGTTAGAAGTTTCATACACTATTTCATTTATTTTATTGGAGGCTAAAATAGTATCTACTTTAATGGTGAGGGGTTGGTTAAGTAATGCCTTGGCTAGTTTTTCTATGTTAGGAGGAAATGTTGCTGAAAAGAGTAAGGTTTGTTTCCCTCTTGGCATATTAGAACCAATCTTGACTATCTCATCATAAAAGCCCATGTCTAGCATACGGTCTGCTTCATCAAGTACAAGGGTTTTAATACTATCAAGGACTAAAGTTTCTTTGGCTAAATGGTCTTGTATACGTCCAGGTGTACCTATGAGTATATGAGCACCTTTGGCCAGTGAGTCGGCTTGTGCACGTAGAGGTACACCACCATACAGTGTCAGTATTTTAAGANTGGCTTTATAGGCTGCAACACGCCTTAGCTCTACAGCTATTTGATCAGCTAGTTCTCTAGTAGGCGTGATGATAATAGTTTGTGGTTTATAGCTATTTGTATTGGTTTGCATCACACATGGTAAGCCAAATGCTAAAGTTTTACCAGACCCTGTCTTGGATTGTGCCAATACATCAGAACCTTCTAATATGGGGTTTATGGCCTTTTCTTGTATTTCAGACATGGTATCAAATTCAAGCGTTTTAATGGTTTCTAAAAGTTCAGGGGATATACCTGTTATCGTATCAAATTTTTTCACTAGTTCATCTCAGATGTTTTATTATTATCAGTTGTATTGATGTCTGGTGCCAATAGCTCTTGCATGCTTTTTATTTTTTTTGTAGGTATATGTGAAGGAATTTTTAGATCTTTCCCTCCATGCATATCTATCTGTACAGACTGCTGGGCATATATGCTTGTAGAAAGTAAAGTAATAAATGTAAGTTTGAGGAGTGTCATAGTAATCCCTATAATTTTTATGTATTATAGGGAAAGAAGTTTAATCGTGGGGCTTATGCTTTAGACTTTTTGTAGTCAATAATCATTTTGTAGGCTTCATCTTTTAAAAGAAGCTTTTCTTTTTTTAAAACTTCAAGATCCTTGTCTGTCATTGGAACATCACCATTTTCTGCATGTTCAATCTTCTTATCAAGCGCATTGTGTTTTTCAAAGATATTTGCAAAATGGGCATTTTGTTGTTTTAAATCATGGATTTCGTCTCTGTATTCGTGTAGCATTTATGCTCCTAGTTTTTATATATTATATTATAACTTTTTTGTGCTTTTAGGTTCTATACTCTGCATTTATCTTGACATATTCGTAAGAAAGGTCACATCCATAAGAGGTATAACTTTCTTTACCTTGACCAAGGTCACAAGTGACTTTGAAGCTATCTTTTTTCATGATTGCATAGGCCTTGTCTTCGCGTACTTTGTCTAACTCTCTAAACTCACTAGAATAGATAAGTAAATCATCATAGTGAATAGTAAGCATTTCATCGTCACAGGCTATGCCGGATGCACCAATAGTTGAGGCAATACGTCCCCAATTAGGATCTTCACCAAATAAAGCAGTCTTTACCAGTAAAGAGTTACTAAGTGCCATAGAAGCAGTTTTTGCTTCCTCTATACTCATCGCCCCTATCACTTCAAATGTGACAAGTTTGTTAGCACCTTCACCATCTTTGAGTATCATCATGGCAAGTTCAAACATAATCTTATTGAGTGCTTCGCAAAAGGCTTCTTTATGGTAAGTACCAGATGTTTTGTTGGCKAGTAACATCACAGTATCATTGGTAGAGGTATCACCATCTACAGAGATTCGGTTGAAAGATTGTTCTGTAGAAGCAGTTAAAAGTACATCCATATCTGACTTGGGAATATTTGCATCTGTGATAATAAAGCAGAGCATAGTTGCCATAGCAGGGTTAATCATCCCTGCACCTTTACAAATAGCAGCGATATTAAATGAAGTACCATTTTCAAGTTCAACTTTATAAGCAAGTTCTTTTTTGAAGCTGTCAGTAGTCATGATAGCTCTTGCGGCATGATGTGAATTTTTACCATTAAAATCCAGCATATCATAGGCAGAAGTAATTTTTTGTACAGGTAGACGATACCCTATGACACCTGTTGAGCTCATGACAGGATTAAGCACTTCTTGTTTAGATGAGAGCATAGACATTATGTCTTCTATATCTTCAATACCTTTTGCACCTGTCATAGCATTTGCATTTTTGGCATTGATGAGTATAAAATTACTTTGAAACCCTTGTGGGTAATTTTGGAAATGTTTKATRGGTGCAGCTTGAAAACTGTTTGAGGTAAATACAGCAGAAATGTCACAGGGAACTTCAGAACGTATAAAAGCCACATCGCCGTCTAGATCAGATATATCTGAATTGGCAGGGTTAATCCGCATCCCTACGTTGGTAGCACCACAATAAAAGCCCTCTACATTCTCAAGCCCTCTTTCTAATTCTATCAGGTTAAACAAATTTTAATTCCTCTGGCTTTACTTTTTGACGAATAATTTTTTTTGCTTTACTTATACCTTCACCTGTACCAATAAGAAGAAGTTTTGATTCAGGCATGATGATAGTATCACCTTTTGGCATAGGAATAAACTTGTCATCTTTTTGACGAATACCGATGATAGTGACATTGGCCACATCCCTAAATCTTGCTACTTTTATTTTCTTGAGTACGAGCCAAGAAGATTTAAAGACTTTTGCTTCTTCCATATCTAGGGGAGTGTCTTTTTTATATAAAAATTCTTGAAGTAAATTTTCCATGTCAGGACGTGCTGCCATTGCATTGATACGTTGTGCCATCAGTTTTGTTGCAGTCACTACTTTGTCTGCACCCAGCTTAAGAAGTTTTTGGTCATCTTCCTGATTTTTTGCATTCGCGATAATAAGATACTTCCGTCCACGAACAATTTCTCTTTCATACAGACGTGCTGATGCAATAGTAGCGATGTTGTCCGCTACATTGTCTGCCAAAGTAATGACACCTTTAGCGGATGAGAGGTGTGACTTGAGTATGCCCGCTTCCGTATGTGGTTCGGCTGTCACAAAATAGGGGTAGTGATACTTCTTAGCTATCTCTTCCATGTCTTCGCGTGGATCAACCACAACAAAAGGGATGTGGTTTTCACGAAGTTGTTTGGTGACCTGTATGGTAAATTCGTTATGGTAACAAACAACAAAGTGGTGTTTAAGTCTAGCAATTTCATAAAGCATTTTACGCTCCTTGGCAGTTTTCTGGAATTCACCTTTTTTGACAACTTCGGCTATGATACCTATTGCAACGGAAAAGACAACAAATCCAAAGATAATAAGTGAGATCGTAAAGATACGTCCCATATCGGAAAGAGGTCGTTGTTCTCCAAATCCAACAGTGGTAAATGTAATTCCTGTTTGGTAAATGGCATCCATAAGTGGAAAATTATCAATACCCATATAACCCATTGTTCCGATAAGCATTACAAGTACAGTAAGTATAAGAGGGAGTCTAAAAGGGGCTAAATGTCCGTAATATTCGTCATTTAGTGTAATATGTGGTTTGGGTGCGCTTTTCCAATTGAGAAAACGTTTAAATTTTTGGATAAAAGTCATGATAAGGGAGTATATCCTCTCTTATCTTAAAAGTGTTAGCAAATAACTTACTTAGATGCTGCAGTCTGAGCGGCTTTTTTCTTCATTGTTCTAAGGGTAGAAGCAGCTACTTTAACTCTTTTTGTTGTTCCRTCTTCAAGCGTKATTTTTACGCTTCTAAGGTTTGGAAGTTGTCTTCTTTTCGTTTTGTTGTTTGCATGAGAAACATTGTTTCCTACAAGTGGCCCTTTGCCAGTGATTTCACATTTTCTTGACATGATATTTCCTTGTGTATGGTATCGCTGTTTGAAACGGCGAATATTTTGTGGGATTATAGACAAAATATACTTAAAAAAGTGTTAAGTTGGTGATATTTGTGTTGTTGAGTATTGAAAGTTAGATATAGATATAATATCACAAATAAACATTTAGGATGATAATGTTAGTAGCTCCAAGTATACTTTCGGCTGATTTTGGGAAATTGGCAGAAGATGTGAAAGCCATTTGTGAAGGAGGGTGTGACCTTGTGCATGTTGATGTCATGGATGGACACTTTGTGCCAAACCTGACCATAGGACCGGTCGTTGTAGAAGCTGTGGCTAAAGCAGCAACTAAACCTTTAGATATTCACCTCATGGTAGAGAACAATAGTTTTTTTGTTGATTTATTTGCTCCTTTAAAACCAGGATATATTTCTTTTCATATAGAAGAAGAGAAGCATCCACATAGGCTTATACAAAAAATACGTTCTTACGGTATACGTCCAGCGATTACATTAAACCCACATACCCCACCTGAAGCCATAGAGTTTTTACTTGAAGACCTAGATATGGTTTTACTAATGTCTGTAAATCCAGGGTTTGGTGGGCAAAAGTTTATTAGCAATGTGCTAGAACGTGCTAAACGTCTTAAAACACTCATAGAAAAACGCAATCCAAAATGTCTTATAGAAGTAGATGGTGGAGTGAGTGACAAAAATATAGAACTTCTTAAAGAAGCGGGAGTAGACGTGGTTGTGGCTGGTTCATTTGTCTATAAGCACCCAGAAGGTGTAAAAACAGCTATTAAGGCATTGAAAGAATGAGAGTCAAAATATGTGGTATTACCAATTTAAGAGATGCTCTTCACGCGGTTGAATCTGGTGCAGATGCTTTAGGATTTGTTTTTTATAAACAGTCTCCACGTTATATTTCACCTAAGGATGCCAAGAAAATCATAGATAAACTTCCTCCTTTTGTAGAAAGGGTAGGGCTGTTTGTTGATGAAGGTATAGAAACGATAGATACTGTATCGCGTTATTGTGATATTTCACGCGCACAGATACATTTTGATGTGGATGAAGAGTCTTTAGATGCAATCGGGTTACAGGTGTTACCTGTTGTTCGCGCACAAGAAAAGGAAGACTTATATCGGTTTAAAGACAGATATCGTCTTGTAGATACCTATAGTGAATCTTACGGAGGTTCAGGAAAGCGTTTAAATCTTGAATGGTTTAATGGCATAGATTGCTCCAAAATCATTTTGGCTGGAGGGTTAACACCTGAAAATGTAGCTCAAGTAAAACAACTAGGCTTTTATGGTGTGGATGTGAGTTCTGGGGTAGAGTCTGTAAAAGGTAAAAAAGATCCTTTGAAAGTGAAACAATTTATAAACAATGTTAAAAATCTTTGATGAACTTACTATAGCATTCCGTAAACATGACGGAGTGATATCAGAAGAACAATATAAACATATAGTGATGAAACATTCAACATTACTTGAAGACAGTGATACTATTTTTATACTTTTGCAAGCATCCGGTTATCCCATCATAGAAGAGGCTGGACAATATAAGCTTGAAACGTATTTTACATCATATAAAAATCAAAAATATTGTGTGATAGACATAGAAACAAATGGTTCTAAACCCGGAACTTCTCAGGTCATAGAAATAGGTGCAGTGATGCTCCAAAACGGTGAAATGATAGATCGCTATGAAACTTTTGTTGAGTGTGCATATTTACCAGAGTATATCACTAAAATTACAGGTATTGAACTTACAGACCTTATAGGAGCACCTTCAAGGAAAGAAGCACTTATCGGGTTACGTCATTTTATGCAAGATGCTATATTTGTAGCGCATAATGCTACGTTTGATTATGGCTTTTTAAATGCTTCTTTTGAGCGTTTTGGATTGGGACATATCGGTAATCCAAAACTTTGTACCATTGATTTGGCTAGACGTACATTTGAGAGTGAACGGTATGGACTGGCATACCTTATAGACTTTTTAGAGATAGAAACAGCAACACATCACCGTGCTTATAGTGATGCACTTTGTGCAGTAAAAGTAATGGAAAAATCTATAAAAACCTTACCAGCATATATTAAAAGTGCTGACGAGTTATTGCGTTTCTCTCTCTCTTCCAAAAAAGAAAGACGTATGAAAAAAGAGGAAGAGGGTTAAGATTTATTTCCATTTATAAACATATGATGTAAAAAAAGTATTTGTGCAAAGACTGGGGCAAACATATTTACCAGAGGGATATAGTTGAACAGTGAAGCAGTCATAGCGAACAGGGTACTTTTTTTTCTCATAACCTTTCTTTTTCCTTTCGGTATAAAAAGTGCTTGTACATCATACATGGTGGGTTCTTTAATGAGTATAGACCAGAGATAGAGCATCACTATTTGACCAAAGAGAGGAATGAACAAAAGAGGGATGCAGAGTATAAACAGAAATAAAAAAATAATGGTTGCCTTGAGTGTTACAAACACAGAAGTAGTGATATCTGCTGTACCTATGACTACAGCGTCATGGTAATGTTTTTTTGCAAGTTTGATGAGTAGTTTTTCACTATATAACGAAGTGAGTAATGAAACGGTACTGATAAATATCATATAGGCCAATCCTAGCGTTATGACTTTTGCTCCTGAAGTTTGTAGCCATTCCCATGGAATCCATGAAAGATATGAGACGATGAAGGATGACAAACCTTCCCAAAAATACCAAACAAAAAGACTTGATAGGACAAGAGAGATGAAACCTATTTGTATCACAAATAAAACAACATCTCTTGAAAAAATATCTTTTAAACTTTTTTTGACAACGTCTTGCATCTATTGATATTCATTTTTAAATTTGACATAACGTGCAGCAGACGCGTAGAGTTCTTCTACCTCTTCATCTGTTAGTGTGCGGACAGCTTTAGCGGGGCTTCCCATGATGAGACTTCTTGGGGGAAATTTTTTACCTTTGGTGACAAGTGAAGATGCTCCCACTATAGACTCTTTCCCTATAACAGCACCATCGAGTATGGTAGCGGACATCCCTATGAGACAGGCATCCTCTATGGTACACCCGTGCAACATAACACGGTGACCAACGGTGACATCATTCCCGATCGTTGTTGGGTTACCATCAGACATATCATCTTTTTTATGGTGTGTGATATGTATCATGCTTAAATCTTGAATGTTTGTACGGTCTCCGATGGTAATGAAGTGTACATCACCACGAACCACACAGCCAAACCACACAGCAGAATCTTCACCCATCTTAACRCGACCGATAACAGAAGAGCCTTCAGCTACCCAAGCATTTTTTTTAAGTTCTGGTGTCCATTGTTTAAACTTTAAGAGCATTATTTGTCCTTCAAAATTTTATTTGCTAGACGACTAACATAATCTGGCGTCTCTTTTTTTGCTTTATTGTGTATTTTGCTGACATACTCTTCCAATATAGAATGGTTATCAACGGTTTTACCTAACGGAGGCACTTTTGTGTAGTTTCCATCAACTTGTAGTTCCCAACGTAAAGTATTGTCTGAAAGTTGTAGTCTAAGTATTTGTTCTATCTTTTGGCTGAGTGTTTCTTCGAGTATGGGTGTCATGAGTTCTACACGTCTTACAAGGTTACGTGGCATTAGGTCTGCTGAAGAGATAAAACATTTTACCTTCTCGTGTTTAAAATAGTATATTCGCGCATGTTCAAGGTATTTTCCGATAACAGAGGAAACTGTAATATTGTCTGAAATACCTTTTACTTTAGGCTTTAAGCAACAWATRCCACGAATAATAAGGTCTATTTTACARCCTTCTTGYGAAGCCAGGTAGAGTGCTTTAATGATATCGGTATCTACAAGAGAATTTGCTTTGAGAATGATATGTCCATCAGCGCCATGTTTGCATTCTTTTTCTATAAGTTTAATGAGCTTAGGTTTAACTTGTTTTGGTGACATAAATACTGTGTCAAGTTTCGTATGTGTTGAAAAACCAGTTAGAAAGTGAAAGAAATGTGTGGCATCTATCCCAAAAACCTCTTTGCTTGTAAAGTAAGACATGTCTGTATATATCTTTGCGGTACTTGGATTATAGTTTCCTGTTGCAAGGTGTACATAAGAGGTGAGTTTAGCTCCCTTTCTTTTAATGACCTGGGCTATTTTTGCATGTACTTTAAGTCCGGGGATACCATAGACGACATGTGCACCAGCTTCTTCAAGCGCTTTTGCCCAGCGTAAGTTGTTTTCCTCGTCAAAACGTGCTTTAAGTTCTACGAGTACCATCACTTGTTTCCCGTCACGTACAGCATCAATGAGTGCTTTGACGATAGGAGACTTTGGTCCTGCACGGTAGAGTGTCATGCGTATGGCAATAGTTTCGTTATCTGCAGCAGCTTGCTTGATAAACTGAATTACAGGTTCAAAACTGTCAAAAGGATGATAGAGTAAAACATCTTGCTTGTCAATCACATCAAAAAGGTTTTCGTTATCTAAAGGTGCTAATGTTTTTGGATTAAACGTAGGCAGTACCAGATGAGAAAGTGCTTTATCTCCTACAATTTGCCATAAAGAACCAAGATCTAAAGGCAAAGATTTGTAAGAGTAGATGTCTTTGTCGTCAAGRTTRAGATGAGAGAGYAAAAAYTTTGTGAGTTTTTTGTTGGCATCTTCTCTTAACTCTAATCGTATGAGTGAGCCTTTGTTTCGTGAACGAAGCCCTTCTTCAAGGAGTTGCAAGAAGTCATCTGCTTCCTCTTCTTCTATTTCAATATCGGCATTTCTTGTTACTCTGAAAGGGGTAGAGGCATGTGGAGTAAAACCAGGGAACAGTTCAGAAGCAAAATGCTCTACTATTGATTCTATAGGTACAAACGTTTGTTCTATTTGTAAAAATCGAGGTAAAATGCGGGGTATGCGTATAAGCCCGTGTTTTATGTTTTTCTCACCATCTTTAAGGGTGATTGCCAGACCAAAACTTAAGTTGTTTAAGTGAGGGAAAGGATGTGTTGCATCTACTGCAATAGGGATGATGACAGGGTAAATTTCATTAAAGAACATCTCTTTGATAGTGTTCTTTTCTTTTTCTGTAAGTGTGTCATAGTTTTTTATATGTACGCCACTAGTATGTARGGTAGAGATGATAGAAGTATAACACGACTCTAAGACTTGATGTTCTTTATGTAGATAGGTGTGTATAGCATTGAGTTGTTCCAAAGGGGTCAATTTTGCAGCACCTGTTTCTTGTATGCGTGCTTTAAAAAGTGCTTTTAGTCCTGCAACACGAATCATATAAAATTCATCTAGGTTTGTTCCGTAGATAGCAAGAAACTTAAGACGTTCTAATGGAGGGAGTTTTGCATCAAGAGCTTGTGCAAGCACACGAGARTTAAACTGAAGCCATGAAAGTTCACGGTTAAAATAAAGTTGAGAAGAGTCTAAATCTACAGACATACCATACCTACCAAATAGTTAATTGCGCGTATTATAACAAAAAGCTACAATTTTTTCACTTTTGCTATCTCATCTCGTAGTCTAGCAGCATCTTCAAAATCCAATTTTTTAGCAGCTGCGAGCATTTTGGCTTTGAGTTCTTTGACGAGTTGTTGTCGTTCTGCTTTTGGCATTTTGTCTAGTTTGGATGCTTTGTTGTAAAGTTCTCCAGCATCTTCTACTTTGAGGTCAGTGTCTAGTACACGTAGGGTGGTTTTAGGTGTGATGCCATGCTTTTTGTTAAATTCCATTTGTTTTTCACGACGTGCTTGTGTGGTCTCAATGGTAAATTTCATAGAGTCAGTCATTCTTTTGGCATACATGAGTACCTGTCCGTTGGCATTACGCGCAGCACGTCCTGACGTTTGAATGAGTGCAGTTTTTGAACGTAAAAAGCCTTCTTTGTCAGCATCTAGTATGGCTACAAGACTCACTTCAGGGAGGTCAAGACCTTCTCTAAGTAAGTTGATTCCTATGAGAATGTCAAATTCTCCTAAACGTAAAGAGCGTATGGTCTGGTTTCGTTCTATGGCATCCATGTCTGAATGCATATGACGACATTTGAGACCTAGGTCATTATAGTAAGTACTAAGCTCCTCAGCCATTTTTTTAGTGAGCACTGTAATGAGTACACGTTCACCTTTTTTGATTACTGCTTTCATGCGGTCATGCAGGTTTTCAACCTGATAGGTAGAGTCTATCACTTCTATGGGAGGGTCAAGTAAACCTGTAGGACGTACCACTTGCTCAGCAACAACTGAAGAGAGTCCTATTTCTAGTTCATTAGGTGTGGCAGAGACGAAGAGGTAGTGAGGTGCTTTGTCTATGTACTCATCAAACATGAGTGGACGGTTGTCTAGAGCAGAAGGCAGTCTAAAACCGTGGTCTACCAGTACTTCTTTACGGCTTCTGTCTCCTGCATGCATGCCTCTAAATTGAGGTAAAGAGACATGAGACTCATCAACTATAACGAGGTAGTCATCATGCATCACTTCGAAATAGTCCATCATAGAGTAAGGGGTTTCTCCGGGTTTTTTCCCTGTGAGATGACGTGAATAGTTCTCTATACCTTTACACATACCTGTGGCTTCTATCATCTCTAGGTCAAACTCTGTACGTTGTTTGAGACGGTTGTACTCTATCATACGGTCATGTTGTTGATAATAGTTTAGTCGTTCGCCAAGCTCTTCTTCTATACTTTTGACAGCAAGGGCTAGTTTTTCTTTATTTACTATGAACTGGTTTGCAGAGTAGATGGTGGCTTCTTCGACACCCTCTTCTTTTTCACCTGTGAGTGAGTTAAACTCATACACAGCTTCTATCTCATCTCCGAAAAACTCCACACGCCATGCAAACTCTTCAGAGTAGGCTGGGTAGATGTCTATGACTTCACCCGTAACCCTAAAGTCACCTCTGTCAAAAAACTCATCGTTTCTTTTGTATCCCATGTCTACCAGTCTAAGAAGTAAGGCTTTTTGATTGTACTCTTCCCCTACGGTTAGCTTCTGGACGATGGAACGGTAATCTTCAGGRGAYCCAAGCCCATAGTTAGCTGAGACTGAGGCGATGACGATGACATCYTCATGGTGGAGTAATGAAGCTGTGGTACTCAAACGCATACGCTCTAACTCTTGGTTGATGGAAGAGTCTTTTTCTATAAACAAATCTTGTCTAGGCAGATAGGCTTCTGGCTGGTAGTAGTCATAGTAGCTTATGAAGTACTCTACATGGTTGTTGGGAAAAAAACTTTTAAACTCTGAGTAGAGTTGCGCAGCAAGTGTTTTGTTATGTGTCATGATGAGTGTGGGTTTTTTAGTTTTTTCTATGACCTTTGCCATGGTATAGGTTTTTCCTGAACCTGTAACGCCTAGTAAAGTTTGATACTGATTGCCTTCTTGTATAGAAGTTGAAAGTGTTTCTATCGCTTCAGGTTGGTCACCTGCAGGTTTGTATGGACTGGCTACAGTAAAATCTGACACATTTACCCTTTTGTTTTATCTAGCTGTTTTTAATTTTTCGCTATTATAACACAAAGAATTTTACGGAGAAAATAATGTCAGCATTACAGAAATTACAAGAGAAGATAGAACAATGGAAAGAAGATCATGAAGCGCTAAAAGTACAAAACAGAGATCTTAAAAGTCAACTAGCAGGTGTGGCAAGTTCTCAAAATGACCAAGAAGCACTCATTGTAGAACTTCGTGCAGAGATAGACAGGTCTGTACTCAAAGATGAAAAAGTAGAAGCATTGCAGCGTGAACTTACAGAAAAAGATGAAGAGATAGAGAAAATCATCGCGCAAGTAGAAAGCCTGTTGGCATAAGATTAAAGAAAAGGAAAACCATGAAAAGTGTTGCACTTACAGTMTCAGGTAACCGCTATGAGATAAAACTCGAAGATGATTTTGCAGATTTTGTCAACAAAGACCTACAAGAAGCTGGCGTAAATCTACATACAGACAATAAACCGGACAAACTTTTAAAAGCCTACCTTCGCCTCGCAAAGCAAGCTGCCAACTATGAAAGCGAGATAGAACTGCTCATAGAAACTCTGGATGGATTGTAGTTTTTACTATTATTTAGGGTATTCATACCTTTTTTGACATTTTTTAAGTTTTTTTGACATTTTTTATGTATACTTCTCCCAGATCAGTTATTGAACTGGTACTAAACACATTTAACAGGAGTTATACATGACAAACACAAACACAGAAATGAGACGCGGATTCACAATGATCGAATTAATTTTCGTAATCGTAATTATCGGAATATTAGCAGCAGTTGCTATCCCAAAATTAGCAGCAAACAGAACAGATGCTCAAGCAGCAGTATGTGTACACGAAGCAGGACAGCTTTTAACAGAAATTTCTGGAACGTATTCAAAAGAAGGTTTTTCAGGATTTAGTGGCTTAAATGTTTCTAGCATGACTAATATTCGTGTTGGTACAGCAGCAGCGGGTCAGAATAGTGTTTCTGATACTGCAGTTCATGGAGCAACTACTACTTATAGTTGTGATGGTACGGCAATTGTTACATTTGCTGGTGCGGTTGCAGGTTCTGACTATAACTTAACAGTAGGAGTACCAGGTGCTATCTCAACAAATCCAGTGGCAGAAAAAGCAAGAGCTGAATTTTTAGAGAAAACACTTCAGGGTGCAACACCTAAAGTATTTACACTGTAAATCATCTAACTATTCCTAAGCGTCTCGCTTAGGAATACCTATTTTTTTCATCCCCTTTTTTAAATTTTTCTTCTAAATACCCTTTTGACATCTTTTGACATTTATATCTTATACTTTAAACCTATCGTGAGATAAGGACAGATTTTAAGTCTTCTTTGCTTATCTAGCATTTTACAGAAAGGAAAATATTACCATGAGAAAAGCATTTACCATGATTGAAGTTACGTTTGTTATTCTCATTATAGGGATACTTTCAAGTGTTGCTGCACCAAAGTTAGCAGCAAGTAGGGATGATGGTGTGTCAACAGTTTGTGTGCAGGAAGTAGCTGCTTTTATAACAACTACGCATACAACGTATTCTAGACTTGGGTATCAGGATTTTAAAGATCTCACTGCCAGTCAGTTAACCAATGGTCAGGTATCATTGACGCCACCTAGTAGTAGCGAGAATGTGTTTATCAACACAAAAGTAGATATAGTAGGTGTAGACTATTACTGTGATGGGAGTAAAATCATTGAATTTGTCGGAAATGTAAATGGGGGAGATTATGTTTTGACTGTTTCTGTTGAAGATATTGATACTGTGGAGGCTCCTATTGGGAAGGCAGCTATTGCTAAAATAAAAGAAAATATTTTAGGTTCAGATGACAATAAAACATATGCACTTTAATACTATATTGTAGTATTTTATGATAAGCTTTATATAATTGAAATACAAATAAGAAAGGTAGGTATGAAGACCCAAAATAAAAAAGCGTTTACAATGATTGAACTCATCTTTGTGATTGTGGTCATAGGTATTTTATCTGCTATAGCAGTACCTAAATTCGCTGCAACCAGAGGTGATGCTGTGATGACGAAAGCTAAAACAACAGTAGCATCTGTACGAAGTGCCGTTGCTACTCACCGTCAAAAGCGTATTTTACGTGGAGAATTTGCTACCATAAGCACACTAAGTAGTACGACTACCTTGGGCAATGCTATATTTGATGGTTTTGATGGGAACACCAGTACGTCAGTTTTAGAATATCCACCCTTATCGTGTGCTACAGCTACTTCAACTTCATGTTGGAGAGAGACAACGACAGGGACAGGTACTAGTGCCAGCCCAACCAAATATACTTTTAACCTGCCAACTACAGGTGGTGTGGTTTTTTTATTGCAAGATAACAGATTTATTTGTGAAACACCTACCAATCAATATTGTAGAAAATTAACACAGTAATTTGTATTTTTATGAGATTATCCTTATAAGGTCAAGTGCTCCAAGCTTGACTTATTTTTCTTCTAGCAAACTAGCGTCAGGTACGCTTGTTTATGTACCATTGAAAACAACCCAGAAAGAAGCTCTTGTTGTAGCTGAAGTTGAAAAGCCTGATTTTGAAACAGTTTCCATCTTGTCTGTACGTGATAAAGCGTATAGGCCAGATCAAATGTCCATAGCCAAATTTATCTCAGAGTATTATTTTTCTTCTTTTTCTGAAGCGATTTCACTGTTTATGCCATACTCTCTTSGACAAGATCAGGGAACRACTATAAAATCGKTGGCTGAGCTTGCYGAARCCCCAATATTATCACCCTTACAACAAAAAGCCTACGAACAGCTTCTTGGAAAAGACAAAGCCCTGCTTTTTGGGGTTACAGGTTCAGGGAAAACAGAAATTTTTATTTCTTTAATGGCAAAAATGATGGAAGAGGGGTTAACTTCCATTTTTCTTATGCCTGAAATCTCTCTTACGCCTCAAATGGAAAAACGCCTTAAAGTCTATTTTGGGGATACTGTGGCGATGTGGCACTCTAAACTTACGAAAAAGAAAAAAGAGTCTATTCTTGAAGGCATAGAAGAGGGAAAAATACGCATCATCGCAGGAGCAAGGTCGGCGTTGTTTGTGCCTTTGTCAAATTTGGGTCTCATCGTTGTAGATGAAGAACATGATGACTCGTATAAGTCCATGACGCGACCACGTTACCATGCACGTGATGTGGCAGTGCTGATGGGTCAAAAATTAGGTGCGAAGGTAGTACTCGCTTCTGCCACACCATCCATGACTTCCTACCATAAATATGATGTGGTAAAACTAGATAAACCGTATGTGGCAGCAAAGAAGCATTATACGTTTATATCTGGAGATAAAATCGATAAGAATATGCTGAATGCTTTACATAAGAACCATCAAAATAAAGCACAGTCATTACTTTTTTTACCAACACGKGGWAAYTTTAARTACYTKTATTGTCAAAGTTGTGGYAAAACACATCTTTGCCCTTATTGTTCTGTAGGTATGGCTTTGCATAGAAATAARAGACATTTRAAGTGYCACTATTGTAATTTTACCGAAGCWATAGCAGAAAARTGTACCCAGTGTGGACATGCCCCACTAACTTCTGAACGTATGGGAACACAAGAAGCCATAGAAGTGATACAAACTGCCATAGCAGATATACAAGTAGAACAGTTTGACAAAGACAGCATTACCACAAACAAAAAACTGAAAGAAGCACTGGGACGTTTTGAGAGTGGGGAGAGCCATGTTTTGTTGGGAACACAAATGTTGAGTAAAGGACATGATTATGCAAATATTACACTTTCCATCATCATGGGGCTTGATTATATCTTGGGTTTGKCAGACTACAGAGCACGGGAACGTGCCATGTCCCTCTTTTTCCAAATAGCAGGGCGTAGTGGTAGAACACAAGCTGCAGATGTGTTGGTKCAAACAGGTGACGCAGCTTTTTTTCAAAATTATTTGAGTGATTATGAACTGTTTATCAAAGATGAGTTGGCATTTTTAGAAATGGCTGACTACCCACCTTTTGTCTCTTTGTCACGTATACTTATAGCACATAAAGATGAGTCTAAAGCAGCCAAAATAACACTCGACACCGTTACAAAATTAAAATCTTTTACAAACATAGAAATAGTAGGCTCAGGTAAAGCGCCTGTAGAAAGAATAGCCAATAAATACAGGTTTCATATTTTGCTTCGTTCTAAAAATAGAGTACCTTTACTTAAAGCGTTGCATGCAGTAGATTGTCGTGAAATAGAGATTGATTTTGATCCTGTGGAATTCTCTTAATATTTCTTCTAGGAAGTTTGGGTAAAATAAGAGAATTATATAGAAGGTTAATCGTGAAAGAAAGAGTAAAAACAAAAAAAATTTATGTAGGTGAYGTAGCAGTCGGTGGAGATGCACCTATCTCTGTGCAGTCTATGACTTACTCCGATACACACAATGTTGCAGCCACTGTTGAACAGATAAACAGACTTCATTTTGCAGGTGCAGATATGGTGCGTGTTGCAGTACCAGAGATGCAAGATGCTTTAGCATTAAAAGCCATCAAAGAACAAATATCTTTACCGTTGATAGCCGATATTCACTTCAACTATAAGCTTGCACTTGAGGCTGCTAAATGGGCGGATTGCATYCGTTTAAACCCTGGTAATATAGGAGAAAAATCTCGCATCAAAGAGATAGTCAAAGCRTGTCAAGAGAGGAATCTTCCTATACGCATAGGTGTGAACTCAGGAAGTCTAGAAAAAGAGTTTGACCAAAAATATGGTCCAACAGCAGAAGGCATGGTTGCTTCAGCTGAGTATAACATCAAATATTTAGAAGATTTAGGCTTTACRGATATCAARATATCWCTCAAAGCTTCTGATGTTGACCGAACTGTAGATGCCTATAGAATGTTACGTCCTAAGAATGACTACCCTTTTCATCTGGGTGTGACTGAAGCTGGGACTATTTTTCATGCGACGATTAAATCTTCCATAGGTTTGGGAGCCTTGTTATTAGATGGCATAGGTGACACGATGCGCATCTCTATCACAGGGGAACTTGAAGAAGAGATAAAAGTAGCTAAGGCCATATTGAAAGATTCTGGACGTATCAAAGAAGGTTTAAATATCATCTCTTGCCCTACATGTGGTCGTATAGAGGCTGATCTTGTTACAGCGGTGGCTGAAGTAGAGAAACGTACAGCACACATAAAAACACCTATGGATGTTTCTGTGATGGGGTGTGTGGTAAATGCCATAGGGGAAGCAAAACATGCAGATGTTGCCATAGCCTACGGTAAGGGTGCCGGACTTATCATGTTAAAAGGTGAAGTGGTTGCTCGTTTGCCTGAGAATGAATTGGTCGATAGATTTGTAGCTGAAGTAGAAAAATTTGCTAAGGAAAATGCATAGTGGAGAACATGTACAACCTTAACATAGAAAGGGCAGTACTCTCAGCAATTATTTTTGACCCCGAAATCTATGAAGAGATAGCCGCAAAACTCATGGCACATGATTTCTACTTACCTTTCCATCAGCATATTTTTACTTCTATGGAAGAACTTTCCCGTGAAGAGAAGCCTATAGATGAAGAGTTTTTACGTTCTAAATTGGTGTCAATGGGGAAATTTGATGAAGTAGCAATGCTTGACCTGCTCTCAGCMAAYCCMATCTCAAATACAGCGGCATACCTTAGTGAGATTAAAGCCAAGTCCACCAAAAGAGCCTTGGCAACTTTAGCCACAGAGATCAAAAAAGTAGTCATTGAAGATGATTTACCTGCAGAAGAAGTGATGAATCTCGTAGAGAAGAAACTTTACGAAATTACCCAAAACAATACCAATGAAGATTTTAAAGAATCCAAAGAAATTACTTTATCTATGATGGATGAGATAAACCGTCTTAAAGCACTTGGAAACTCGAGACTCATTGGAACCGATACAGGATTTAAAAACCTGAATGACAAAACATCAGGGTTTGGTAAAGGTGACTTAGTCATTATCGCAGCACGTCCTGCTATGGGGAAAACAGCCTTGGTACTAAACATGACACTCAAAGCCATAGAACGTAATGAAGGTGTAGCTTTTTTCTCATTGGAAATGCCGGCAGAACAACTCATGCTAAGACTTCTTTCTGCTAAGACTTCAATACCACTACAAGCACTGAGAGTTGGTGATCTTAGAGATGAACAGTGGTCACAACTCTCAGCAGCTACGACAGAACTTTCAGAGAAAAAACTTTTTGTAGATGATGGTGGATATGCGACCATACACCATATAAGGTCAAAACTACGTAAGCTCAAGACACAGCATCCTGAAATATCTATGGCTATTATTGACTACCTTCAGTTGATGTCTGGAGATGGTAAAGAGGGAAGACAACAAGAAGTTTCTGAAATTTCAAGAGGGTTGAAACAGCTTGCTAGAGAATTAGAAATCCCTATTGTGGCACTTTCACAGCTTAACCGTGGAGTGGAGAGTAGAGATAATAAACGACCGATGCTCTCAGACCTTCGTGAGTCTGGTGCCATCGAGCAAGATGCTGACATCATCTTGTTTGTATACCGTGATGATGTGTACCGTGAAGCAATGGAAAAAGAAAAAGAGATGAAAGCCAAGGCTGAAGGCAAAGAGTATACATCCGAGTTTAGAAAAAAATCAGAAGAAGATGCAGAAATCATCATAGGTAAACAGAGAAACGGTCCTACAGGGACTGTAGAACTTGTTTTTCAAAAGCAATATACACGTTTTGTAGACAAGTCTATATCTCCAGCATTTGAAGTAGTGTATGAAGACAGTGACATACCGATGCAAGAAGCACATATCAACATAGACCTACCRCAGATATAATATTTCGAATATGCAATTAGAGAAACCAAAGCTCTTTCCTGAGAAAAAAAGTTTCCTTTTTGTCGTGGGAGTGTTACTTTGTATACTTCTCATACGACTTTATATAGAATATCAATCTTATCAAGCTTTTATCACAAAGCCTTTTTATTATACCTATGCAAACGTTRTGYATGYGTATGAAAAAACWAAAGKMAATAAACGCTACCARGTTTTGAAGCTACGTAGTGATGATGGTTTTGTATTTTATACAACTTCTTATGAGAAAGAAGATTTTAATCATAAACGTTTACGCCTGCAAATCTTCCCAAATAAAACGATCACATTTACATCATACATGGGGACTTTTTACGCGAAAACCCGCATCAAAGAAGTCATAGCATTGCCATATACATTTAAAGATGCTTTGCTACAGCGTGTTGCCTCACAGCATATTACTACATCCATGCAATCTTTCTATAAYGCMATTTTCTTCGCAACCCCTATAGARAAAGATTTAAGAGAAAAAATMAGYATGCTYGGTGTGAGTCATTTGGTTGCACTYAGTGGRTTTCATTTGGGTATYTTGTGGGGKTTAGTGTATGGCTTGCTTTATCTTTTCTATAAACCTTTGCAGCAAAAGTTTTTTCCTTACCGTCACGCACTTTTTGATGTGGGGTTGATAACGATGTTTGGCTTGGGCATGTACTTGTGGTTTGTGGATTTCCCTCCCTCATTGGTACGTTCATATGCCATGGTATTGGTAGGGTGGATTATGCTTTTACTGGGGATTGAACTGCTTAGTTTTGTTTTTTTAACTACGATTTTATTGCTTCTTGTTGCACTTTTTCCTTCATTATTGGTTGCACTTGGGTTTTGGCTTTCTGTTGCAGGTGTTTTTTATATTTTTTTACTTTTACACTATACCCAAAAGCATAGTAAATGGCTTATAAGCCTTGGTTTCATTCCTGTAGGTATTTTTGTTTTTATGCTCCCTGTAGTGCATTACATTTTTGGAGTGACAACTGTGTATCAACTTCTCTCACCTCTATTGTCAATACTCTTTGTACCTTTTTACCCCTTGGTGATAGTTTTGCATGTGATAGGATATGGTGATGTATTTGATAGTATGTTGCTTTGGCTTTTTGCATTACCTACGCAGTATGAAGATAAACTACTACCTTTATGGGGGATGGTAGGGTATGTTATTGTGTCACTTGTATCTATTTGGAGTAGATACGTATTTTATGCCACACTCACAGCAGCTTCGTTATATATGCTCTATCTCTTCATTCCTATTGAGTAAATCACAAAATTTTAAACCATGTATAAAAATCGCCCATGAGATGTAAATCCATAGGAAGAAAAAGAGTAAAGTACTGATGCTCCCATAAATACTTGCATAAGTTTTGTTATGCACGACATAAAAAACAAAAGCACTCTTGGAAAGATACCAGATAAGTGAAGTGATGAAAGAACTTATGACTGCTGCTGAAACTTCTATACGGGTATTGGCTGAGAGTTGATAGGCGACATAAAACATCATCCATACGATGAGGTAAGGAAGAAATGAATATAACTGTATGAAGCTTGTTATATTTGATTTATCGAGGTAACTTTGGATAAAAGAAGAGAGATAAAAAGAGCTCGCCATAAGTGTCGGGATTATGAGAATTAACAGTAAATAGGTTTTGAATGCCTCGTAGACCGTACGTGTAGGAACAGAAAAGATATCATTCACGATATAATCATAATTTTTAAAAAACATAATGGCAGCAACAGTGACGTAAATAGCACCCATATATCCTAGCTTATCTGAGTTTTCTATAAATGTATTGATATATTCCATAATGACTTTTGAGTCTGTAGGCAAGAGATTTGAAAAAATGAGTTTTTCAACTTTGTCATAGATGGCATTAAAGAGAGGCATTTGTGTGAAAATAGATAGCAAAATAACCAAAAAAGGAATAATGGAAAATAGAGTACTCCAACTCAAAGAGGAGGCATAATGTCCTAGTTTATCATCAAAAAGGTCTGTGATAAAGTCTCTTATAAAGAGATAATAGTTTCGAAAAATAACTTTCAGTCTGGTATTTTTTGTCACAATAGACTCCAGTTTATTTTTGATAAGATGAAATAATTCATCTTATCAAGGTTTAATTGGGCAGTCCCATCTTCCTAGGATTTAAAATGTTGTTAGGGTCAAATGCTTTTTTGATACTTTTAAATAGATTAATTTCCATATCAGTCAAAGCTATGCCCATAAATGGTGCCTTGTAACCATCTATCATGTTATATAGCATCCATTAATTTATAATAATTTTCTGTTACTTCCTCAGAGAACCAACCAGCATCAATCTCATCAAAACGCATAAAGAAAGGAGCGTTACCTTTGGCGGGTAAACCACTTATTGTTTTTTGACCTACATACTCTCCAGAGATAGGATCTAAGAGTTTAGCTGTACCATTACCAACAATATAAATAAGTCCTATTTGATAACTTTTTGCAAAAGATGCAAGATTTTCTTTGCTAGGACGGGCATCTCCTTCTTTAGAAAGAAAAAGAGCAAAAAGATCGGGATGCACCCATCTTTTCTTGTGCATCGATGTAATTTTTGCGTATGTTTGTGCATCTGGCGCTAAAAGTAAAATACTATTATAAAGATAACCACCTATGACTTTGTCACCAGCTTTTATGGCTGTATTGATAGTGGGGAGTTCATCATGGTGTATGATATCACTTTCAATCAGTTTAATGTCGCGCGAAGCATACTGAACTACTCTACCGGTGATTGCTTTTAATTCGTTGCCATAGTCATGTATCACAACACCTGACATTCCATTGATAGGAAATGATTGTTTAAGGGACACAGATTTGTCACTTACAGTAGAAATAGATGTATGTATGGTCTGTGGAAAAAAAGTTGAGAACAGTGGCAGGGAGATAAGCGTAATAAGTACAATGTGACGCATAGATTTCCTTTAGAGTGTAATAGATTGATTATACAAGTAAAAGTGTTAAACTTTATTTATGAGAAGGCAAACTCTTTCCTCCTTAACCTTATTGCGTTATAATTATGTGATTTATGACAGGGCAATGGAGCAGCATGAAATATATTTTAGTATTCTTGATGATGGTTGTACCTATGTTTGCTGCAAAAGTAACAGTGTCTAAGTGGAAGGAGGGTCAAACATTCTCCCAATATTTGGAATCTCGTAATATACCAGCAAATTTGTTAAATAGTATTTCTCAAGATGATCAGAAATTTCTTACTGAAATTAGCACAAGATATGCATTTTATGAGCTAAAAGAGGATTCAGGTAAGGTGCTACAGGTGCTTATTCCCATCAGTAAAGTCATGCAGATACATGTAAGTAAAGATAAAAACAGTGCAGAATACACCTTCGATATTATTCCCATCGAGTATCATAGTGGAGAGTATTATGCAAAAGTAACTGTTGAAAATAACCCCTATACRGATACTTTAAATACAGTAAAAAATAAAAATGTCGCTAAACGTTTAAGTTCAGCATTGAAAGGTGCAATTGACGGTAAAAGATTACATATAGGTGATGAAATTAATTTTATTTATACACAAAATAAAAGAATGGGTAGACCATATTTGATGCCTGATATTAAAATAGCTAGAGTTCAAATGGGTAAAAAAGAACAGTTTGTTTATGTGGATGAGGATGGAGACGGATTTACACGTTTAGGAAAATCTGTAGCCTATACGGTTAAAGGGAAGAAGAAAATAGTGTATACCAAAAGAGTGCGGGTACAGAGTAAAAGTTCAAGGTTTGGTATGCCATTGCGGCATGCCCGTATTACATCCAGTTTCTCATATAGAAGGTTTCACCCTATCTTACGCCGTTACAGACCTCATCATGGTACAGATTTTGGGGCTAAAAGAGGTACACCACTTTTAGCAGTAAATTCGGGGAGGGTAAGTTTTTCTGGACGTATGGGAAGCTATGGTAAAGTCGTAAAAATTAAGCATGGTCGGGGGTATGAGTCTTTGTATGCACATCAGAGTCGTACACGTGTGAAAAGAGGACAAAAGGTAAAAAAAGGACAAGTGATAGGTTATGTGGGGAGCACAGGACGAAGTACTGGGCCACATTTGCATTTTGGATTGAAAAAAAACGGAAGATGGGTAAATCCAATGAAAGTGTTGAGAAAGAAATCTTTTGCAAAATCGATACTTAAAAAATTTACCAAATATGAAGATATCACAACGACTAAATATAGAAATGTTACTATAGAAGGTGTGAAAGAAGATAAAGAAAAACTTTTAAAATAYATGAAGATGGRTACTCCYTGTTATGTTTGGGCTCAGTCAGAGAAAAGTATCGGGATTTAATTAAGAAAGAGAAAGGTTATATATGGAAAAGCATGAAAATATAATAGAAAATTTTAAACTAAACAGCTTAGATAATCCAAAATATATCTCGGCCTCATTGGCTACATATCGACAAAATGGTGTGGATAAAGACTGGGAAATAGTGAAGGCTCATGACAGTGTAGCTATCTTAATTTATCATAAAAATAAAGATGCATTTGTACTGGTAAAACAGTTTAGACCGGCAGTTTATCTTAATAACAACAAAGGCATGACGATTGAGCTTTGCGCAGGTATCGTTGACAAAGAACTAACGTTAGCTGAAATCGCCATAGAAGAGATAGAAGAAGAGTGTGGTTTTTCTGTATCTTTGGAAAATTTGGAAAGAATTACGTCTTTTCATACTTCTGTCGGATTTGCAGGAAGTAAGCAATTACTCTATTATGCCGAAGTAGATGATGGGATGAAAATACATGATGGAGGTGGGGTGGATGATGAGCAGATAGAAGTTATATATCTACCTGTAAGCGAAGCAAAATCATTTATTTATGATGAGAGCATGGCAAAAACACCAGGATTAATGTTTGCTTTTATGTGGTGGCTTGAAAGACCATAGTATATTTAGCGGTCTTGATTGTTTGTTGTTTTTAATCACAAAAACGTTTGAGTAGACAGTTGTATGATTCTATACGCCTATCACGTAAAAAAGGCCAGATGTCTCGTACTTTTTTTGTGCGGTCGTGCTCAAGGTTGGCATAAAGAATAGTTTCATCTTGATGTTTAGCATGGGCTAGCATCTCACCTTGGGCACCACATACAAATGAGTTACCCCAAAACCGTGTACCTTTTAGTATGCTTGAACTGTCTTTTTCGAATCCTACACGGTTACAACTCATAACAGGAATGCCATTTGCTATAGCATGGGAGCGTTGTATGGTTATCCAAGAGTCAAGTTGTCTGTTTTTTTCATCTTCACTGTCATCATCAAACCACCCTATGGCAGTTGGGTAGATGAGTAAGTCTGCACCCTTGAGTGCCATGATRCGTGCAGCTTCTGGGTACCATTGATCCCAGCAGATAAGTATGCCTAACTTACCTACAGAGGTTTCTATCGGTTCAAAACCTAAATCGCCAGGTGTAAAATAAAACTTCTCATAAAAACCTGGGTCATCAGGGATGTGCATTTTACGGTATTTTCCTGCGATGCTACCATCTTTTTCAAATACCACCGCAGTGTTATGGTAAAGTCCTGCTGTGCGTTTTTCAAAGAGAGATGTTACCAGTACAATTTCATTTTTTTTTGCAATATTGGACCAAAAGAGTATGTCTTCCTCATAAGTATTGGCATATTCAAAGAATTTAGTATCTTCACTTTGACAGAAGTATTCAGTCTGATGAAGTTCTTGAAGCACTACTAGTTGTGACCCATTTTGTGTGGCTTGGGTGATTTTTTCTATGGTGATCTGTAAAGTTTTCTCTTTAGTTTCATAATATTTTTGTTGGATAAGTGCAATTTTCATAGTATGATTTTAACATAAAATAGTATAAGCTTTAAAAAAGAGGTATTTATGCAATATAAAATAATTATGGGTATAGCTTTAGTAGGGGTTATGTTAAGTAGTTGTAGCTCTCATAAGGTATATAAAGAAAGCACCATGCTATCAAAGCCGCATGCTGCACCCAAAATAAACAGAGCGACTCAGCAAAAATATTTAGATGCTATTAATAAAGTACGTGCAGAAGCAAGGAGCTGTGGTAGTGCAGGAAGCTTCACAACCGCAGCGCCATTAAGGTGGAGTAGGGCACTTTATAGCGCTGCATACGAGCATAGTAATGATATGTTAAAGAGTAACCATTTGACTCATAAAGGATCAGGAACAAAGTTTGACTGGACAGCTAGAGTACAACGGCTAAATAGGGGCAGTCATTTTAAAGAACGTATTGAAAATAATGGTTATAAACAATGGAAGAATATTGCTGAAAATATTGCACTGGGTTCTTCTACTATTGATGCAGTTATGCTAAACTGGATAAAGTCAGATTATCATTGTGCTAATATTATGAATCCTGAGTTTACAGATGTTGGCATGGCATATACATATAAAGAAGGATCAAAGAGGTCACACTACTGGACACAAAATTTTGCAGCACATCAGTAAAACACTTGCATGGTAGAACAATGAAGACTCCCCCCTTGTTCTATAAGTTTTAGACAATTAATGGGAATTATCTCTTTATCTGGGAATAATATTTTAAAGATTTCATGAACTTTGGTATCATTTTTATCTGCATAAGTAGGGTAGATAAGGGCATCGTTTGTTATGAGAAAATTAGCATAAGTAGCGGAGAGTCTTTCTCCTTGATTATTGTGTATGGGATCAGGCATAGGTAGAGGGAGTAATGTGTAGGGATTGCCTTCTTTTGTTTTAAATTTCTGTAGTTGTTCTTCCATTTTTTGTAGAGCATTATAGTGTTCATCATTTTTATCTTCGCACTTGACATATGCTATTGTCTCTTTGTTGACAAAACGTGCTAATGTATCTATGTGTGAATCTGTATCATCTCCAGCCAAATATCCGTAATCAAGCCATAAAACTCGTGTATTGCCTAGTATTTTTTCCAATTCTTTTTCTACTTCTTCTTTACTTAATCCATTGTTTCTATTTGGGTTACATAAGCATTTTGTTGTCGTAAGTATAGTGCCTGTTCCATCACTTTCTATGGAACCACCTTCAAGTACAAAATCAATGCTTTCTAAGGGAGTGATCCCCATATATCCTTTTTTATGTAAAGCAGTGTTTACACTGTTGTCTAAACTTGCTTCAAATTTCCCTCCCCATCCGTCGAAAGTGAAGTCAAATAATTTATTTTCACCGTTTTCTTTTATACTGATGTACCCATAATCACGTATCCATGTATCATTTGTAGGTATCTCTATAAATGTTAGATTGCGAGTAGAACAAAACAGTGAAGCAATTTTTGTTTTATCTTTACAGATAATGTAAACTGCTTGTGCATAAGCTATAGCCTGAGCGATACGGATAAAAGGAGAAAGTGCTTCATTTAAATTCTCTTGTGCCCAATCTGTATCTTCATGGGGGAAACTCATCAGAATACACTGTTGTTTCTCCCATTCAGCGGGCATCACTCTCATTTTAATCCTTTTAGATATAATTCTTGTATGGCATTTATAACAATCAATAAACAAAATTTCTATCATAATCTTAACCAAATAGCACTAAAGACTGGCTCAGTTGATAAAATCGCTATTGTTCTTAAAGACAATGCATATGGGCATGGTTTAGTTCTTATGGCAAACTTGGCATCAGAGTTTGGTATCAAACATGCAGTTGTTCGTACCATAGAAGAAGCAGAACAAATGCAATCACTTTTTGAGACTATACTTGTTCTTGGAGATACTGCTGTTAAACATCCGGTGTATTCTTTTACGATGAATAGTTTGGAAGATATTACGTGTGCGCAAAAAGGTGCAAAGGTTGAACTTAAAGTAGATACAGGGATGCATCGTAATGGTATTTGTATAGATGAATTGGACTTTGCTTTAGAACAAATAGAAAAAAAAGAGTTAGAGTTGGTAGGGGTAATGACACACTATCGAAGTGCAGATGTTTTAAGCTCAGAATTTTTTTGGCAAAAAAAATGCTTTGAAAGTGTGAAGGATAGAGTAAGCAATGCAGGATTTGAAAATGTACGGTTTCATTCGTATAATTCAGCATCCCTTTTACGAACACAGCATTTTGAGGAAGATTTAGTACGTGTGGGCATTAGCGCTTATGGTTATAATGAGTTACCAAATATTTTTACTAAAATAGAACTTAAAGCAGTACTTTCCCTGTATGCAAATAAAGTGGCAACTCGCGTWCTTAAAAAAGGAGAAAGACTAGGGTACGGTGGTGATTATGTAGCGCCTCATGAAATGATAGTTTCTACTTATGACGTGGGTTATGGTGATGGTTGGCCTAGAGGGAATAGTCATCAGTCATTTATAACTTCAGAAAACCTTCCCATACTTGGACGTGTTTCTATGGATTTTATTACGCTTGAGTCCGAGAAAGAAGAAATATGTGTCATGAATAATGCAAAAGAGGCAGCACAAATATTTGACACAATAAGTTATGACATTATAACTGGATTACAATCTAATATACAGAAGAAAGTACTTGGTGGTTAGAAAGTAATAAATTGAAGTTCATAGGGTGAATCTTCTGAACCAATTTTGATAATATCTCCATCTTTTAATTCACAAGTTCCACCTGTATCTTCACTACCAATTTTTTGTGTATTCACGATAGTGCCACAGGCACTTTGCCGATCACGAAGTAAATACCCCGTTTCAGTCTTTTCAATTTGAAAATGTTGTCTAGATATTTGTAAGTACTGTCCATGATCTATAAGATAAATATCATTATTTGGTTTCCCGGAATTTAGTTTTACTCTTTCAGAGTGCACCATTTCCCCTTCTACAGATTGTACACGAGATTCTCGTCCTAGTCGAAAGGGAAAGTGCCAAACACCAATGATTTCATTACCAAGACAACTGTTAGTGATAGCATTTTTTGATTCGGATGTTATGGCTTTTAAAACTGCTAAGGGAGTGACACTCTTTAATAGGGCTTGTTTATCTTGCATATGATTTACTCTTTTTATTAAACTATTTTTTGATGTAAACCTTTAAAGTATATCTTTATTTACCTGACAGTATTTTAAAGAATTGTCTTGAATGGGTAGATTGTACCGATATACCTATAATGGTTTAAGGATGACCTTTATTTAATTTTGTAAAATATACAAATATTTTATAAAACAAGGAAGATAAATGAATAAGAYTATTAAGATAGGTTTCGTTTTCGGATTGGCAYTTTTTATKMTAGGTTGCAGTACGTCARCTTCTAAYRTTMAARCGMAAAATACGAAAATTGTTACTGTAGAAGGTAAAAAATTCAATGTTCCTCATGGTACAAACTATACACAAGAGGCAGTGACACCAAAGGCCATCGACTTTTATAAAAGTATAGGAGTAAAAGATTGCCAATATGGTGATATCACCTGGGAAGACATGACAACAGCTGATGCAATAAATAAAATAATGAGAAATGGTACAAAGGCAGAGGGTATCGCACTTTATAAAAAAGCTGCAAAAGAAGGTAAAGTGGGTTGTGCAAGTCCACAGAGCTAAGAAAATGTTAAAAGCTTAGAGTTCTAATCAGCAGAAGGGTTGAGTTTTTTTACATTTTCACATCCTTGTGTGTTTCCCCAATCGCAAGATTTTTGATAGAGTTCTTCGGCTTTTACTGCATTTTGTTTAAGCGTATCTCCCTCTTCATGCATCCTGCCAAGCCAGAGGCATCCTATAGCACTGTATCCATCACATGCTTGAGTAAATAGTTCTATTGCCTCATTATTATCTTGCTGTACTCCTTCACCTTGTTTGTGCATTAGTCCGAGATTGGCACAGGCACCAGCATATCCTTTTTTACAACTTTGTGTAAACATTTTCAATGCTTTTGTGTAGTCTTGAGGAAGGGAATGACCAAGGTAATACATTAAACCTAGATTTGAACATCCAAAAGCATCGCCACCTTCACATCCTTTGGTGTAGAGTGTAATTGCTTTTTTATCATTTTGTGTAACGCCTGCACCGTGTTGATAGAGCAGTCCAAGGTTCGAGCACCCAAAAGAAGATCCGCCCTCACAACCTTTTTGATAAAGTCTAAAAGCTTTCTCAATATCTTGATCTACACCTTTGGCATATTGATACATATATCCAAGGCCAGAACAGCCTCCGGCATTATTGCCCTTGCAAGCTTTGGTGTAAAATTGTACCGAAGCAATATAGTCTCTGTTTACCGTTAAACCATGTTTGTAGAGATAGCCTAAAAGTGTACATCTGGAAAGGTCACCAGTGTAACAAGCTTGTTTAGCCTGTGTGTATTCTTTAGCATCTATACTCGTATAAACTAAGAGTAGTGTAAGCAATATTTTTTTTACTATCAAGTCAATACTTTAAAATTTCTTTGGTAAATTTCACTTTAGGGGTTTTACCCAAGATATTTTTTAAAAGATGGTTCATTGTTACTGGATCATTGTCAAATCCACCATGTGTAGTAGCCCTAGTTTTATTGCCGGAGAGACCATTGGAATAATAGATTTTAGGCTTGTCGTTTACTGTGATAATGTTTTTAGAAGAATTTTCCATTCCTAATATAGAGGCACTTTTGACTTTTGGACGTTCTTTTGATTCAAATGCATTTGAAACGAGGTAGAGTAAAGATTTTCGATAGACTGTACCTACGGTATCATCTTTTTCAAGTTTGTCTTTTAAATTATAAATATACATGTTATTGATTTTAAGGTTTTTTTTGTTTTGTAATATAGGTAAATAACTTTTATTATATAAGTCAACTCTACATGCGGGAGCAAGAAGTGAGACACTTTCTATGGTTACTTTATGGTCACAAAAAGATCKTARCATRTGTGCAAATAAGATGGCTCCWGTRCTRTGTCCTACAACRTGTATCTTTTTTTGTTTTCCTTTAGGTAAYTTTGMAAGAGCATTTAAAAAYAGCAAGATGGACTCAGTACCAGCCCCTGATTTTGCAAAAGCGACTTTAGCRTCTTTTTTCATYTCATTCCAKATKAGTGTACCTGGTCGAGAMAGTAAATGTTCCAAAACTCTGTCTGTCCAGTCAGTAAAACCTCCTGCAATRTCATCTGAAACTYTCCCTTTATTAAAAATGAGATCTTTTAACTCTTCAACGATACCTGTATCATACATAAAATGATACGAATAGATACGGTTRTCTTTGAAAGTTTTGAGCATAGCATTGATACGTCTGGCAGCATCTTTAGGAGAATTAAGACCACCATGTGCATAAAATAAAATATGATCATAGTCTTCATTTTTTGTTATATAGTTTACTGTGATTTCTACATCATTGGCATCACTCCAGTATCTGTCAGGGTGAGCAAACTCACCATCATCGATATGCACAAAATGCCCTGCAATATCACCTCTATTTACTATATGTTTAGAGATCTTTTTCGCTTTATTACTTTTTACTAATTTGGAGGAGAGTGGAAATTTCCCAAAGATTTGAGGTGTAGACAGAGAGAGTCTAAATACCCATGCATCCATGACATTGTCTATCCAGTCTTCATAGAGCCATAAGGCTAGACCATTTCGTCCCCAGTTTGTTCCCCATGAGTTTTGAATCCAGAAACCTCTGTCGTTATAGCCGACAATGGCAAATGCATGACCACCTTTTTTTTCTATATCACTGTCATAAGCAATCAGTCCATCAACGGGGGTATCCCAGTTAGMGTGAACTTTGGCTGARACAACAATTACGCCAATTTCACCTATAGCAGCATGAAAATCTGCCAATGTAGGACGTATCCTATAATAAGCCCCGATGGTGTTTGCTCTGGCTTCTTTGGCTTTTTCAACAGTTAGTTTCCCTTTTTTCTTGGCAGTGACATAGTATGGCCATGTTTCTTCTGAACATACACCAGAGTTTTTCCAGCCATGGATGGCACCTCTTAAAGAAGAACCTTCATAGTTTTCCTTAGGCCATTCATCATTATATTTCGCCATTTCATAGAGCATTCTTGCACTGGCTTTGTATTTTGGATTACCTGAAGATCGTTTTATGAAGTCAATGGCTGCTGCCAAAGCAAAACCAGTACATGCACCTTCGCTACCTTGATTACGGATTTTCAGTATGGCAGGAGGATCTATGTAGGGTTCCAGTTGCTTAAGGTTCGGCCGATACAGCCAGTCTCTATTGTCAGGAAAATCTGCTTCAACATTTTTGATATAGGCACTTTTACTCATGACTATTTCCTTTTCATGATTTTGTATACCAAACCATCTAAGTCATTTATGGAATCCACGTGTTTATTTTATTTTAGCACTTTAGAAGGATAATATCAAATGGGTGTATTTTTGTTRAAAAATCGAAATAGTAAGACAGTTAGTAGTGAAGAGGGGGATTGAACCTCTTGATGGAAAAGTAGATTGAGATAGTTATATTTTAGTATTTTTACTATTGTGTAGTTATAATGTATATGTTTAATGAATTACTTTGAAGAAAAAAGTTTTCTAGCCATAAAGAAGCCTACTTTTAGAAGTCCACTACCGTCTAAGAATGTCTCCATATATTCATTAAAACTCACACCTCTGTATTTTAAATATTCATCCATATATTTTTGGGATGCTTCCATTCCCCCTTTTCTTTCCTCTTCGAGTAACTCTGCATACCAAGTGGTCATAAAATGTTTTGCACGTGTTGACATGGAACCTTTATATGAAAAGTATTTACATTTTCCACTTTTTTCTCTTGCTAAGAGGTAGGTTTTGTTTGCCATCCAGTAATATTCACCATTTTTCGCATGGTTTTTAACGTAGCCTACAAACTTTTCATTGTTCTCTAGTGTTTCCCACATCATCTTAAAGATTATCTTCGGCATATCAGGATGCCTAACTATATTATGATTTTTCCCCATTAGTTCTTCTTTTGCATACCCAGATATTTCTTCAAAGTCTTTACTCACAGAAATAATGATACCTTTTTCATCTGTTGTTGTTGAGTAACTTGCATTCTCATCAACATGTAATTCTTTGTCTAACATTTTAACCCCTTACAAAAGTATTTTCCCAAATAGATAATAGCTATATGCCATTCTCTTTCGTATATTGTAGCATGGAATTGTCAAAATTTGCATCAAAGTTTGTAGAWAGGGAGTTTKACATARGATATTGGTGGAGGTGAGGGGAATTGAACCCCTGTCCTAAAATAGCTAGAACTATGACTCTACATGCTTAGACGGTGTTGTTAATTTTAATCTAGTTTTGTACTACACTCAAAACTTTGCTAGACGAGCTAAGATTCTCACCTTGTGGCATAGCTTCCACGAGGCATAGTCATCAGATGTGATACCCAAAATGTCCGAAGACTCCTGTTAAGATGACACTCCCAGGCAGGGCAGTCCTCCGCGTGAGCGGGGTTAATGACTTACGCTACTGCGTAAGCTGGACGGTAATCTGTGTTGTTTGCGTTTAAATGCGTGTGAGCCGCGTAACGGAATTGCTCAGTCCGACATGCACATAGCCCCGACTACTCCAGTCGAAACCAAGTCACCCCCATAGTTGGAAAGTGGTGGATTTTAACACTTTTGGGTTATTTTGTCAATAGCGTTGTGTATTAAGGTATATAATGATAATATTTTCGTTATATACTCGACTATATAAAGRTTTTTTATGGAACTTACTTCTGCACTTACTTTGGAAATGTTAGGTAAACCTTTTTTACTAGAAAAGCGTATTGTATTGTTGCATGCCATTAAAGAACATGGTTCTATCTCGAAAGCCGCAAAAGCAGTGCCTATGAGTTAYAAGAGTGCATGGGAAGYAGTAGATATGATGAACTCTCTTTCTCCTAAACCCATTGTCCATAGAGAAACAGGTGGGAAAGATGGTGGGGGAACAACCATTACAAAATATGGAAATACTTTACTTAAAAACTATGGGTTAATTGAAAAAGAACATACACGTTTTTTAGCAAGATTATCAGAACTGACAGATGTAGAGAATGGAGAGTTTAAAACCATTGAAAGATTTACCTTACAGMTATCTGCTCGAAACCAGTGGTATGCCATTGTGACAAGTCTTGATTATGGTGATGTGGGATGTGAAATCTCACTCARGTTAAAAARTGGAGCATTWTTACAGTCTCATATTACAAGAGARGCATCAGAGAAYTTAGGTTTAGAGGTWGGYACTGAAGTACTTGCGATTATMAARTCAAATGCAATAMAKTGYAARCCATTAAGCTGTCAACTTCAAGGTGAAAGCCCACAAATAGATGGATTTATAGAAAGTATACAAAGTGATAAGGGGTTGAGTCAAATAGTGGTTGATGTGGGTAGTGAACTTAGAGCCGTTTCTGTAATGTCAACAAAAGAGACTGAAAGTTTTAATGTAGATATGCGTGTTGGACTCTGGATTGACTCTCAAGATATATTGATAGGAAGATAAGATATGAAAAGATATATGCTGTTCTTTGTGTGGAGTTTTATGACTTTAAATGCTGTAGAGATAACTGTAGCAGTATCTACGAATGTAAGTTATGCGATAGAACCGTTAAAAAAGGCATTTAAAGAGGTCAATCCAGATACAACAGTAAATGTTGTTCTTGGAAGTTCTGGAAAGCTTACAGCACAGATAAGACATGGTGCACCATTTGATCTTTTTATGTCTGCAAATATGGTATACCCAAATGTATTGTATAAAGAAAAATTGGCGGTGAGTAAACCGGTGGTTTATGCACAAGGATCTTTGGCACTTTTATCTGTAAAAGGGAGAAATTACTCTAATAAAATTTATGTCTTAAAAGATATGGATATTCAAAAAATAGCTATTGCAAATCCTAAAACAGCACCGTATGGTGTAGCAGCCATGGAGGTTATAAAAAACGCAAAACTCTATGAAGTTCTCAAAGATAAACTGGTGTATGGAGAGTCTGTTTCTCAAACAGTAGCCTACACCACAACTGCAGCTGACATAGGCATTATAGTCATGTCATCACTTTTTTCTCCTCAAATGTCTCATTTTAAAGAAGCCATTCATTGGTCAGAGATAGATGAAGGTTTATATACACCTATAGATCAAGGTATAGTTATATTGATGCATGGAGAAGGTATCACGGAAGTAAAAGCTTTTTATGATTTTATATTGGGTAACAAAGCAAAAGAAATCTTGAAATCATTTGGATATAAAGTATTATGATAGATTTGACTCCTTTTTGGCTCTCCTTTAAACTGGCAGGTTTAACCACGCTGATATTATTTGTTGTAGCATTGCCGTTTGCTTGGTGGCTTTCTCAAACCACTTCTAAAAGTAAACCTTTCTTTGAGGCTGTTACTGCACTTCCCATCGTGCTGCCACCTTCAGTGTTGGGGTTTTATTTATTGGTGCTACTCTCTCCAAACTCTGCATTGGGCGGTTTTTTGGAAGATATTTTTGGAATAAAACTGGTTTTTTCGTTCACTGGACTTGTTGTGGCTTCTTGTTTTTACTCTTTGCCTTTTATGGTACAACCTTTACAAAGTGGATTTGAAACACTGAATAAACATATGCTAGAGGCATCTTATCTTGCAGGAAAAAGTAAACTTCAAACTATATTTAAAGTGGCACTTCCTAACATTAAGCCTTCACTTATAACCGCACTCATCATCACTTTCGCACATACCGTAGGGGAATTTGGGGTTGTACTGATGATAGGTGGTAGCATACCTAATGAAACAAAGGTGGCTTCTGTTGCTATCTATGAGATGGTTGAGGTTATGGAGTATGGTAAAGCACATATCTACTCAGCGATTATGCTAGTGATGAGCTTTTTGGTTTTACTGTCTGTGTATATGTTTAACCATAGACAAAAAACTAAAATAGGTTTAGTGTAATGATAAACATAGATATACATAAATCACTTCATGGCTCTCAAGGTACGATGGAGTTAGATGTTTCTTTGCATATAAAAAAGGGCGAATTTGTAGCATTGATGGGGGAGAGTGGTTCGGGGAAGACAACATTTTTGAGAGTTTTGGCAGGCTTGGATAATGCAAGAGGCGTTATAGAGGTAGAAGGTGTCTCTTGGCATACAATGCCTCCACAAGAAAGAGAAATAGGGTTTGTTTTTCAGGACTATGCACTGTTTGATAATATGACTGTAGAAGAAAATTTACTTTTTGTGAATGATGATAAAGCATTGGCTTCAGAATTGTTGGAACTCACGGCACTTGAAAGTTTGAAAAACAGAAATGTTACTGGACTCAGTGGTGGGCAAAAACAACGTGTAAGTTTATGTAGGGCAATGATGAAAAAGCCAAAACTATTACTCATGGATGAACCTCTTTCCGCTCTAGACCCTGTGATGCGTCGCACCCTTCAAGGTGAAATAAAACAGCTACATGAACGCTTTGGTACTACTACTATTATGGTGAGCCATGATGTCAATGAAGTTTTTGCTTTAAGTTCAAGAGTGTTAGTTTTGGAACAAGGTAAGGTTATCAAAGATGGCACTTCAAAAAAAGTGCTTATGGACAGTGATGTGCATTACACAGCAGAAGTATTGGAACTTGAAGAGAAATTTGCTAAAGTAATGGCTATCGTCTGTGTTGCAGGGAAATTTTTGGAAATTGAAGTTCCTTTAGGAACAAAAGTAGGACAGAGTATAGAGATTAAATTACAGGGAGAACATAAACGATGACATTGACAAGAAAAGTACTTGTAGCCATGGGACTTGGTATTATCGTAGGACTTATTATCAATTTAAGTGGGCTGAATGCTGAGGGAGGTTTTACCCATGACTATATCGTGGGTGGTCTTTTTTACATTGTAGGGAAGATGTTTATCACAGCACTTAAAATGCTGGTAGTTCCTTTGGTTTTCTTTTCTCTTATTTCAGGGGTGCTTGGCATTGGAGACATTAGAAAATTAGGCTCAGTAGGGTTAAAATCATTTGGACTTTACATGCTCACAACAGCTATAGCCATCGCAACGGCCATAGGTTTGGCAGCTGTTGTGATACCTTTTTTTGCAACTCCTGCAGCTAATGTAGAAGCCTTTACGGGAAAAGAAGCACCGCCTATTTCTGATGTGCTTATAAACATTGTTCCAGATAATGTGATTCAGGCTTTTGCTTCTGGCAATATGCTTCAAATCATTTTCTTTTCTATACTGCTTGGTATTTCAATGCTGATGGCAGGTCAAAAAGCAAAAAGCATTGCAGAAGGCATAGAGGTGATGAATGAAGCCATGATGAACATGGTAAACATCATCATGTCTGTAGCACCATATGCAGTGTTTGCTCTTTTGGCTAAAGCCGTATCAGAACTTGGGTTTGATTTGTTGACACAGTTAGCAGTATATGTAGTAGTGCTTATAACTGCACTCATGTTTCATCTCTTTGGAACACTTATGTTTTTACTGAAAATTTTCTCAAGACTAAGCATAGGAACATTTTTAACTAAAATACGAGATGCTCAAGTATTTGCATTTTCTACAGCATCTTCGAATGCGACTATCCCTGTGACATTAAGAACAGTGACTAAACGTATGGGGGTTGACAATTCAGTTGCCTCCTTCACTGTTCCTTTTGGCGCAACTATCAATATGGACGGTACTGCCATCATGCAAGGAGTGTCCACAGTTTTTATAGCCAATATATATGGGGTTGAGTTAGGAATAAGCGGCTATCTTACAGTCATACTTATGTCTGTGCTAGCTTCCATAGGTACTGCAGGAGTACCAGGCGTTGGTCTCATTATGCTTTCTATGGTTTTTGTGCAAGTAGGCTTACCTGTAGAGGGTATAGGGCTGATATTGGGTGTTGACAGACTACTTGACATGGTACGTACTTCTGTAAATGTTACAGGGGATGCAGTGGTTACATGTATAGTAGCTAAGAGTGAAAAAGAAATAGACTTAGAAACCTTTGCAAATGAAAATGCAGGAATAGTAGAGGAGTTAGAGATAGATGATGCCAGCGAAGAAGCACTGGCTCAAGTGGTGCATAATACAGAAAAGAAGTAGATTTAATACTTTTTTATGGGTGTATCTTATCTTTATTTTTTAATGCCCATATTATCCATACCATACCTATTAAAATAAAAGGTATGCTCAAAAGTTGCCCTGTACTAAAGGCTAGGTCGGTTGTGTAGGCTGCTTGTCTCATTTTTGTATATTCGATGAAAAAACGTGCGGTAAACACTAAAAATAAAAATATTCCCAGAAGAATTTTTGTTGCAAAGGCAGGTGTCACTTTTTTGTAGATACTGACAAGGATAAGTAATATTATCAGATAAACAAACGCTTCATAAAGTTGTACGGGATGACGCGGAATAAGATCAATGCGCTCAAAAATAATTGCCCAAGGCGCATCAGAGGGCTTTCCTAATATTTCTGAATTAAAAAGATTTCCAAAACGTATAAAAGCAGCAGTTAAGGCTCCTGGTATTGCCACGCGTGAGACTATCCACATATATGATTCATTGTAACGTTTGGCAAAGAGATAGAGTGCAACAAACACGCCTAAAAGGCCACCGTGACTTGCTAGTCCCCCCTTCCAAACATAGAGTATTTCTAAAGGATGTGAAAGATAGAACTCAGGTTCATAAAAAAGAGTATGTGCAAGACGAGAGCCAATAACTGCACCTATCATAAGGTAAATGAGTAGCGTTTCTATGACAGCTGGATCTTTAGCTTCACGTTTATAGACCCATGTAAGTATAACTGCACCGAGAAAAAAAGAACCTACAAAGAAAAGCCCATACCAGCGCAGTTCAAGTGGACCAAGATGTAAAAGAGTGGGGTCAATGTTCCAGACGAAGTGTTCCATAGTTATAGCCTTGTTTTTAATTAGGCGTATTATACTTTAAATTATTTAACTGTTTATTTTCTCTCTTATCTCTTTTGCAATAGCTGAAATTTTTGTGATTTTTTGGGTGTTATTAAGGCTTTCATCTAGTAAAACCTTTACAAATGCAGAGCCGACAATAACGCCATCTACCCCTTTAGCTTTCTCTTTAGCTGTATGTTGATCCACACCAAAACCAACATAGACAGGCGTGTCAGAGTATTTTTTAATGCTTGTAATAATGGGTTGTAAATCTTCACTTTTACCAGATCCTGTAATACCTGCGTAGGCTACAAGATAGATGAACTTTTGTGCATTTGTCACAATTTGTTTTATGCGTGTTTCAGAATCAGTAGGAGCAATGAAGTCAATAAGACTGAGTCCGGCAGCTTCTATACTTGGTTTGTAAGGCGCTGCTTCTTCAAGTGGTAAGTCAGGAATGATGAAACCGTTGACGCCAGTTTCTTTTGCTTTTGCGATGAAATTATCCATGCCTTTGTGATAAAAAGGGTTAAAGTAGCCCATCCATAGCGTGTCTACATGGGGTGCTATTTTAGCAGAGGCTTCAAAAAGGTGCTTTAGTTTAAAGCCATTTTGTAAGGCTTTGAGATTGGCAGCTTCTATCACTGGACCATCTGCCACAGGGTCTGAAAAGGGCATACCTAGTTCTAGGGTGTCTACCCCAGCTTCTTTTAGGGCAAGTGCAGCATCTACTGTAAAATCTAAAGAGGGGTATCCCGTGGTAATATATGCAACTAATTTTTTACGATTCGGCATTGAGTGCCTCTCTGTATTTAATTTTGATTTTTATCAATATTTCTTCTTGTTTATAATATATTTTCAACATTATATGATAAAATGAGTAAAAATATAGATTTTTCATTTAGGACGAGAGTAAAATTATGAGCATACATACCCCAAGAATAGAAAAAAAAGTAACATTAACAACCATAGCAAAAATGAAAGGTGTAGAACCTATCACAATGGTAACAGCCTATGATGCACTGTTTGCACAACTGTTTGACGGTGAAGTAGAGATGATACTTGTAGGTGATAGCTTAAATATGAGTTTTCTAGGTAAAGAAGACACACTTTCGGCTACGATGGATCAAATGATTTATCATACACAGGCAGTCTGTAATGGAGCAAGCCTTCCACTGATAGTCTTAGATATGCCTTTTGGTTCATACTCTACTGTAGAGGATGCAATACATAATGCCACAAGGGCGTACCAAGAGACAAATGCCCAAGCTATCAAGATAGAAGGTGGTAAAGAGAGAGCACATATTGTTCAAGCATTGACACAAAACTCTATAGCAGTACTTGGACACATTGGGCTTATGCCACAATTTTTACGAAGTGATGGCGGGTACAAGATACGTGGAAAAGATGCAGAGGATATCGCTACGCTTGTGGCTGATGCCAAAGCATTAGAAAATGCAGGTGTATTTGCCATTGTGGTAGAAGGTGTTAAGGAGGAAGCAGCGAAGGCCATAACTGAAGCAGTCTCCATACCTACYATTGGTATAGGTGCAGGGAATGTGACAGATGGGCAAGTGCTTGTTTGGTCTGATATGTTTGGTTTCTTTGAAGCGTTCAGACCAAAGTTTGTGAAGCAGTATTTTGATGGTGCAAAACATRTTCGTAAAGGTTTGGAAAAATATAGAAACGAAGTAAAAGGACGTGAATTTCCTAGCGAGGAATATACGTATTAATGGAACGYATGGTTGAGATNGAACGTTTTGATGARGAAGCATCGTATGAAGTGACGCTTCGTCCAAATTCTTGGAATGAGTATATTGGACAAGAGAAAATTAAGAAAAATCTCAAAGTTTTTATAGAAGCAAGTAAAAAAAGAAATGAAGCTTTAGATCATATTTTATTTTTTGGACCTCCAGGTTTAGGAAAAACGACTATTGCCAATATTATTTCTACGGAAATGGGTGCAAATATAAAAACCACAGCAGCACCGATGATAGAAAAGGCAGGAGATTTAGCAGCACTTCTTACAAATATCGAAGAAGGAGATATTCTTTTTATCGATGAAATCCACAGAATGTCTCCAGCCATCGAAGAGATACTTTATCCTGCGATGGAAGATTTTCGTTTAGATATCATCATTGGCTCAGGACCTGCTGCACAAACCGTGAAAATAGATTTACCTCGTTTTACGCTCATAGGTGCCACTACAAGAGCAGGTATGCTTTCAAATCCACTGAGGGAACGTTTTGGTATGCACTTTAGAATGCAATTTTATACACCTGAAGAGTTAACACAAATCGTAACACAGGCTTCTCATAAGTTAGAGAAAATTGCTCAAAARGATGCTGCGRTTGAGATGGCAAAACGTAGCCGAGGTACACCAAGAATAGCGCTACGTTTGTTAAAACGTGTACGTGATTTTGCTGAAGTTGAAGATGAGAAGAATATTACATTRCAAAGAGCAAAATATGCATTGGATGAGTTAGGGGTTAACAGTCTTGGTTTTGATGAACAGGATATCCAGTTGCTTGAGTTGCTTGTGAGTGCAAAAAATAAACCTATGGGACTAAGTACCATAGGTGCAGCATTGAGTGARGATGAAGGTACTATAGAAGATGTACTTGAACCCTACCTCATCGCGAATGGATATATAGAAAGAACGGCCAGAGGACGCATTGCCACGCAAAAATCTTATGAGCATTTTAAACTTTCTGGGTCGGAAGATGGACTCCTTGATGACTAAAAGCTCTTTGATGATTACAGCCTTGTTTATCTTGGCGCTTATGGGAGCATACTCTGTATATGAGCCCTTTATACTCTCTCTCGTTGTAGCAATGTTACTTACTATGGCAACATTTAATCTTACAAAACAACTGGTAAGTTATACAARTTCTGCACATRTCTCAGCGGCAATTTCAACTACTTTGCTGACACTACTTTTATTTGCACCTATTATTTACATGGCAACAACAGGGGTTGAATATATTTCAGAGATAGACAATGCAGGTATTCGAGATACTATCAATGCTGTTAAAGTGTTTGCAGAAGATATACCTTTTTTGCAAAAACTGAGTATACAATATCTAAATGATGCTAAGATAACATATTATATTAATGAATCAACTACCTATCTAACGGTTGCAGGTGAAGCAGGTTTTGGATTTATGAAAAATATGTTTTTTGTTGTTGTTTTCTATTTTTTTATTAACTATTATGGTAGTCGATTTTTTGATGTAGTTTTAGCACTTTTGCCTGTCTCCTCAGCAAAAGGAACACGTATGATGCAAGAAGTCTCAGCGACGATGGAAGTGGTATTTTACTCTATCATAGTAACAGCCATTTTTGAAGGTTTTCTTTTTGGTATTATTATGAGTTAYTTTGGTTTTAACGGTTTGTTRTTCGGAGTTATTTATGGTTTTGCTTCTTTGGTTCCTGTAATTGGAGGCATTATTGTTTGGGCTCCAGTATCACTGTATGCATGGACGAAAATAGATTCACAAACTGCGATTATTTTGGCTACCTATTCTGTTCTTATGATTTCTATTATTGCGGATACATTTATCAAACCAATGATTATAAGAATTATAAAAGAAGATTTTCTCAAAAGTACCATACAGATAAATTCACTGGTCATTTTCTTTTCTATCATAGCAGGTATGAGTACATATGGCTTTTGGGGTATGATTTTGGGACCAGCCATTACTTCCTTTCTGATAGCCATTACAAAAGTGTATCTGGACTATAGTGAAAAATGATTTACTTACAATTAATAGTTTTATTTTAAAATAACATTAACAAACAAAGGATTTCGCATCATTAAAATACTTATCATAGAAGATGACCCAGAGTTGGCACTAATTTTAACTAACTATCTCACCAAATACGATATGGAAGTTATAGGTGCAGAAGACCCATATATAGGGCTTTCCCTTTTAACACAACATGCGTTTGATTTGATTATTTTAGATTTGACTCTACCTGGGATGGATGGACTTGAAGTGATACCTAAAATACGTGAAATTTCCAATATCCCCATCATTATTTCTTCAGCCAGAGATGACATTACCGATAAGGTGATAGGTATGGAAAGAGGTGCAGATGATTATATGCCAAAACCTTATGATCCAAGAGAGCTTGTTACCCGTATAAAAACCATTTTAAGACGTACCCACAGTGTAGAAGAAAAAGTGGCTAAAAAAGAAGATCTTTTTAKCATAGATGCCAAAGCAAGAGAAATACGATTTAAGGAAATTTCTTTGGAATTAACAGCTGCAGAATACGATATATTACATATGTTGATTCAGCACAAAAATGGTTCAGTTTCACGGGAACAACTCTTATATGAGAGTGAACACATAGATGATGATAGTTCTATTAAAAATATCGATGTTATTATTTCTAGAATACGACAAAAAATAGCAAAAATGGATCCAAACAATATATATATTAAACCAATTCGTGGTGTAGGATACCTTTTAACTGATCGTATATGAAAAACTTATCCGTAACGACGTTTATTCATATTCTTTTTTCTGTGGCGATTGCTATTTTACTCGCTACTTTTTTACTCTTCTTGTCTTGGGATAAAGACCGACAAAAGATAGAAGAATTTAAACGATATCAGCTTGTCTCAATTACTTTTCTTGCAAATCTTCAGCAGAGTCCTGAGAATGAAAAATTAAAAAAACTCTATGATGAACTTTTAGTTATACCACTTTCCAAGAAAGAAGCAAAACGTATACGTAAAAAGATAGAAAAAGAGGGGAAAACAGTTTTTTCCGGAGGGTCTGCTGCGGGACAAGTACGGGTGTTTGATATCGAAGATATTCACTACATCTATGTGCAGCGTATGGGATACAACCTTATGCTTAAAGATAATAGAGCCCAAAGTTATAACTTTCAATATGCTATAGGGATAGGTGTTTTTCTTATTGCTCTGTTACTCCTACTTTATCTAGCTGTCTTAAAAAAACTCTCACCTTTGAAAAAATTACACAAACAGATACAAAGTTTTGCCAAAGGTGATATACAAACGCGTATTACATATGTGTATGATGATGAGATAGGTAAAATTGCAAAAAGTTTTGATGATGCCATTGTGCATATTAATGAACTAAGCAGGTCTAAAAATCTTTTTATGCGTAATTTGATGCATGAACTCAAAACCCCTATTACCAAAGGGCGTATTGTGGTGGAGATGCTAGAAGACGAAGGGACTAAGAAAGTACTTGTCCGTGCCTTTGAGCGTATGAATGAACTGATTTCTGAACTCGCTGAACTAGAGCGTGTTACGACACATAGCTTTGAGCCAAACTTTGAGTATATTATGCTTTCAGAAATCATAGCAGAGAGTCAAGAGCTTTTGATGACTCACAGTGATGCTATTGAGTTAAATATAGAAGACAAAGCACTCACCACAGATAAAAAACTTATGGCACTCGTTCTTAAAAACTTGATTGATAATGGTTTAAAATATGGTACAGGTAAATATGTCTTGATTCAAACAGATAAGGACATCATAAAGGTTTTGTCTAAGGGGGAGCCACTTAAGCACCCACTTTCCTACTATACGGAGCCGTTTTCTCAGGCGGAAAAACGAAGTGCAGGATTTGGACTAGGGCTGTACATAGTACACAGTATTTTAGAAAAGTTAGACTATAGACTAGAGTACAGACATAAAGATGAAAAAAATATCTTTATGATTGTTCCCAAAAACGATTAGTTTAACAAAGATTCATTCTCCCAAGACTCTCTTAGCAACAATTACAACTTTGTTTGTACTTACTCATTTTTCCAACGCCAGGATTAAATGTATTGGTAGGGTCTAGTTTAGTATAAAACTTTTGTAAGCTATCTTCTGCTTTGTACAAGTGACCCACATTATGTTCAGCAGGGTACTTGGCGCCTTTTTTGTCTAAAAACTCGAGCATGATTTCTTTCATTTTAGCATTATCAGTACCTTTTTTGAAAAGATAATTTTGATGAAAAACATTACACATGAAATGTCCATAGTGCATTTTGATGGCGAGGTTATCTTTTATTTCTTGTGGTAACTCTTCAACCCAGTCTTTATCATTACGGCGTAATGCAATATCCAGTGGTAACATTCCTTCGAGCTCTTTACTGTGCATCACAGAATAACGTCCAGCAGCACCACCAGCGGCAAAACGGTGAAGTAAGGCTTTTTCACCTTCTATTTTTGTACATGTAAGGTAGCCACCATCGGAATCTTCTTTGTCTTCTGACCAATTTTCTTCTAGGTATGCTTTGGCTTCTTCTATGCCTTCATCGCTCATACATAGAATAAGATGATGTTCATACTTGTCACGCATCTCAAGCAAACGCTCTGGGATTTGGTTTGGAAAGAGTTTACTTGCGTACTGCATAAATTTATTAGGAATATCTGCTGGTAAGAATGGCATACCTTTTAAAAGGTTCTCAGCTTTTGATTTCCATTCATACAAAAGAGGCATTCTTTTTGTGCCGAGATATCTGATGGCTACGAAAGTATCTTTTCCATACTCTTCAGTAATATTAAAAATTGTACGGTGCATGTATTCTCCCATTTCAGGAAGGTTTTTAAAAGTACTCAATATGTCTTCTCTTAAATCTGCTAGTTTATCAGGGTTGTTAGTGCCTAGGTAAAAAACTTGCTCTCTCTCAGGCAAAAGAAACGTGTCAGTTCTTACGGCGAAAACACCTAGTTTACCTGCACAACCGCTACTTTCAAACAAGCGGCGTTCATCTGCATTGTAACGAGCAGGGATATCTGAGGTGACATCACGGACACGAGCTTCATACTCTCTATCTGACGCAACGCCCGTATCGTAATGAATATTTTCAGGGTYANNAASTKMMSYKSKTKYAASTNTARTSRANYATTTNMWWMTKCWRTKKCNANYCMAGAYCAWMAANWCMAWRKTWRTTKAYAAKRYKTAWKWSSMMWTTWWMANMCAYTTGTGCATAAATAGCAAGTTCAGTATATGCAGGACCACGTTTTACCAGTGCTCCACCAGAGTTATTTGCTATACCACCTATGACAGTAGCACCCAGCTGAGAAGAACCAATCACTGAATGAGGTCCGCGATTTATTTTAGTTAATTCTTCTTCAAGTGTATGCAGGCTTGCCCCAGATAAGCTAATAGCTTGCTTGCCCTCATTGATGAGGTGAATCTGATTGATAGCAAGGGTAGAGATAATAACCACATCCCTATCATAGTCAGAACCACTAGGTGCAGAACCTTCTGTAAGCCCTGTTTTTGCTGCTTGCATAATGATGATACAATTGGCTTTTACGCAGGCTTCGATGAGCTTCCACTGTTCCACTAGCGTTTTTGGAAAAACAACTGCTAAAGCTGTTCCTATACCTGAACGGAAGCCGCTTCGATAATAAGACGTTTTACTTTCGGAAGTGAGCACCTTTTTTTCACCTACGATTGTTTTAAATTCTTGGATTAACTCATTTTGTGCATGTGTATCTGATGTTAATTTTGTCATTCGTTTATACCTTTATACTTTTTTGCGTTGATTGTCTAGCCAAACCATAATGCCTTTTTGGGCATGGAGTCTGTTTTCTGCTTCTGTGAAGATGACTTCTTCGTGTTTTTCAAAAGTTTCTTCACTGACTTCATAGCCTCTGTAGGCGGGTAAGCAGTGCAAGAAGATGGCATCATTTTTGGCATGTGACATAAGCGTCTCATCTACCATGTAGCCTTCAAAAGCTTTTATACGTTCTTCTTTTTCATCTTCTTGACCCATAGATACCCAAGTGTCAGTGGTTACAACATCACAGCCTTTGACAGCAATTTTTGGGTCATTACCGAAGGTAATTTTGGCTCCAGATTCTCCAGCTAATGCCATCGCTTCAAGTATAATGTCTATATCACATTCATACCCTTGTGGTGTAGCAATCCTAAGCTCAAAGCCAAGTTTTGCTGCGAGCATAAGCCATGAGTGTGTCATATTGTTTCCGTCACCTATGTAGGCTACTACTGGGTTTTTGTCTTTCCCAAACTCTATCATAGTAAGGTAGTCTGTCATAAGTTGTACAGGGTGGTAGGAGTCCGTTAAACCATTGATGACTGGTACTTTTGAGTACTTGGCAAACTCTTCTAGTTTAGCGTGCTCGAAAGTACGTATCATCACCATGTCAAGCATACGGCTGATGACTCTAGCTGTATCTTTCATAGGTTCACCACGTCCAAGCTGTATGTCATTAGAAGACAAAAACAAGCCCACGCCACCAAGCTGATAGATACCCGTCTCAAAACTCACACGCGTACGCGTAGAAGACTTTTCAAAGATCATACCTAGGGTCTGGTGTTCCATGTAAGGCACAAACTTACGTTGTTTGGTTTGTGACTTTATCTTTTGCGCCAGTGCTATCATCTCTAAGATTTCTTCTTTGCTAAAATCTTTAAGTGTTAAAAAGTGTCTCATCACATTATCCTAATGTAAAATTAAAAGAGATTATTCTACCATAATTGGGTTGAAAGGGTTATAAACTAGATTTCTTTACATTTCTATAAGTATCTCTGTAGATATTTGCATATTCTTTTTTTCTTTGTTAAATACAATCGTATAACCATCTTCATTTTTTATGATATTTCTAAAACTATGAAGTAATAGGACTTTGATTTCGCTTTTAAATGCGTGTAGCAAGGAGTTGTTTTCTTTTTGTTTGTTTATAATGGTGATGTTATAATGTGGCATTATTTTATTCTCCAAAACGAAACCAAAACTACCCCAACAAAATCAGCCAACAAATCTCCCATATCAAAGGTACGAGAAGGGATATAGTATTGACTAAATTCTTCTAGTGTTGCAAAAGTTAGTACGATGAGAGAACCCAATTGTATGGTGCTGTATTTACGAAAATCCAAAGCATAATTAAGAAGCAATGCCATTAGCCCATACAAAACAGCATGGGCTATCTTGTCTCCATGGGGAATATGCCCCACTAGCCTAAAAGCAAAGTTATGGTCTGCTGTGTCTACTAGGAAGATGATGTAGCTTATGAATATGAAGAAGCTTAGGGGTAAAAACCATCGCATATTTGCATTAATCATTGTCTGGACCATATTCTTTCAAAATAGCACAATATCCCCAATGGTAAGACGCAAATACAGTACAATCTTTTCTTTTTTGATTTTGGTACCATGGAATGAGAGCCTTGATGGCAGGTTTAGTGGTTAACTTAGTGGTGTCACTTACTACTTCTGCATACTCTATGACCATCTCAGCTTCGGGATACAATGGCTTGGTGGAGTGATAAATCTCAGAGGCTATTTCGGGATACGATAGATTACGGTTTAATGTTTTTTCGTAGTTACGTATGGCAGGTAGTGCATCTATAGATAGCGATTTTAATAACCGCATATCTAACATATCAGATGTCTTGAACCTTTCGATGTTATGCTTGGCTACCATAGCATTTATGTTTAAAGAAACGATGAGCGTAAAAGCTAGCACACCTAAGACAGATATGACATCAAGTAACTTGTTAAAGGTATACTTTCGTAGAAGAAAAAAGATACCTAGTGCTAAAACTAAAATAAGATAATAGTCAAACCACTCTACATAGTAACGTAACGAGGTCGCACCTTTGATGGATTGGTAGAGGTACATTTTTTTAAGAGAGACAATACCCATAATGATGGTTTGAGATAGTAGTCCTACAAGTAAAAAGCTAAGTAGTTTTTCATCATGAAATCGTCGCATAATAAATAAAAATATGAGAACAACTAGACCCATCACCATTATGAGTTGAAAAAACCCTTCTCGTGCAAAGTTTGCTATGTTTCCTTTAGGTGTGAAATCACTGCTTAGTAAAAAAGGAACTTGTAGAGCTATAAAGCTTAAAAAAAGTATGTTAATCATACTTAGAAATATCCCTACAATGAGCAAGTCTAGTTTTTTACCACTTTGTGTAACATCACGTTCCTTATTATTGGATAATCCATAAATAAACAGTAACAAATAGACAAAAAAGTAAAGAGGGGTAGTCAACAAAGTGGATAGTTCAATGCTAATGTCAAAGCGAAATAGGTTTTTTATCAGGTAGCTATAGTTACTGTCAGCTTCAAATAAAAGTGCTATAAAAACACCTAAAAATGGTAAGGTAATGAGAAGTGCTATGCCTATACGTGTGTAGAGTTGTTTATCTTCTTTTTTAGATACAAGACTTCCAAGAAAATCTTTTATATACCCTATGCCTAAACCGTTAAATGGCAATGCCATACGAGGTAAAAGTGTTTGGTAAAAAGAGTGTACTTTATGCATAGAGGTAAGGTACAAGATGATGACCAATAGATAAAATATAACAGGAAGAATGGCCTGTACCATGTCATTGTTATAGTAAAACATATCTACTATCATGATGACTAGTATGGGTAAAAACCACTTTGTATAAGAATTTTGTACCTTTTTTTTCCAGATGAGATAAGTAAGTGGAGTGAGGAAGAGAAGGTACATTATGATGTGCCATGTACCTACATACATATGCATCTTTAAAAAGTTGTCTATTATCATGACAGAAGCACTTATGGCTATGAGTAACCATGCTAATTTTTTGTCTTTTAACATGGGATGAAGCAAGTTGCTTTCTTCGTGAATTGTTTTTTCCATCTATTTTAATCCTCTCATCAGTTCTTTTACACCCCTAGTCTCAATCTTCGCACCCATCTTCTCAAAAAGTGCATAGTACCCAAGTAAAGTCCTGTTGATAAATAAAAATTGCTCGTTGAGTTTATGTACAGAGTTAAACTGTTTTTGTTGTACTTCAAATATCATCTCAAAACCCCGTTTGGCAAAGTCAGGGTTTTCTTTGAAGTTGTAGCTGTCACCTACAAGGGGTTCTTTGTATAGAGCGTCAAGTGGCTTGATGATTTCTGTGTAGAACTTCAGCATCTTTTCTTCACTCTCTTCTTCTATCATGCCTAGTTTGATGTACTGTTGTATGATGGAGATATCGTCATTGTCTGCTATGAGGTTGAGGTGTAGTTGGTTGTACATTTGTAGAAAGTCCTCGTCCACTTTCTTCACGCACCCAAAGTCTATAAGCCCTAGTTTCCCACCTTGCATAAACAAAAAGTTTCCAGGATTTGGGTCAGCGTGTATACTTTTTAGTTTGTAGAGTGCATGAAAAAAGCTATCAAAGATGAGCTGTGCATAGGCATCTCTACTTTCTTGACTGGGATTAGCTAGCAGGTAGGTGTCAAATTCTAAACCTTCTAAGTATGTAGTAGTCAATACTTTTTCAGAGCTAAGGTCATGATAGACCTCAGGTATGATGATATTTTTTATCTGTAACTTTTCCCTAAAAAAGTCACAGTTTTTTGCTTCTAGTATATAGTCCACCTCTTCATAAAGACGTGCTTCTATCTCTCCTACTATGTGGTCCACATTTTGCCCTTTAGCAAAGCGTTTCATACCAAAATGTATGAGGCTCATGTCGGACTCTATGCTTTTTCTGATGCCAGGGTATTGTACTTTTACGGCGAGTTGTTCGCCATCTTTGGTCGCTAAATGCACTTGCCCCAAAGAGGCAGCCGCAAACGCTGTCATCTCAAAACTCTCAAAGGCATCTTGCGGATAGAGACCTAGCTCTGTTTTGATTATCTTCCTGACCAGTGCTTTGTTTATACTAGGAATAGCATTAAATGATTTGCTTATCTTCTCTAAGTAGGCAGGAGGTAAAAACGGCATGCCTAGGGCTACTTGTTGGGCTATCTTTACAGACACACCTTTGAGTTCACCCAAGGCATCAAAGATGATGTCGGCTATCTCTTCGTGATTATCTTCTTTACTGCCACCAGTTACAAAACGTTTGGTTTTTTTAGCACCTATCTTCAGTAGAGCTTTGCCGACTACCTTTCCACGTGAAAGTTTGCCTGTTGGGAGTGCATTATCCATGGAGTACGTCTCCTAGTTTGCGTTTTATGAGATTTAAAGAATCTTTTTTAGAGGCAAATTTTTGTAAGCTGTTGAGCATGTGCGTTTTAAAGAAAAACATCCCAAGGTCAGAGGCTTTAGAAAGTATGTCTGAATGTAACACTGCATCTGCTAAGCCCAAAGAGTGGTCTATGAACTGCGTGGTGTTCTCGAACATTTCAGAGTCATCTTTCACCCAGTAGGCTACCACCATGATGTAGTAGTCCCAAAAGAGTTTTGGCAAGTGTTCTCTAAAAGGAAGTTCTTGTATCTCCCCAGCTTCTATGGCGATGCTTAGCATCTCATCTACTGTTTCTATGAACAGTGCATTGGTCTCGTAGAGTTTCCCCATCTTTAGCCCTGAAGAGTGAAAGACCATGTCTGCTATCTGTATGATGAACTCTCTGTCTTCTAAGTAGAGTTCTAGCTCTGTCTCTATGAGGGTTTGGAGTTGCTCACGCAGGGTATAGGTATGAAAGTCTTCTATCTCTTGTATAGTTGCTATTGCTTCTTTGTGTTTTTGTTCTATATAGGCATAGAGGAGTTTCTCTTTAGAGGGAAAGTAGTTATAGATAGTAGGGTTAGATACCCCAGCATTTTTAGCCATCTCTCTGAGGCTTGCATTGTCAAAGCCTTTTTCTATGATGAGGTCTACAGCAGATTGAAGTATTTTAATCTTTGTTTTCTCTTTGGCAGATTGTGATATTTTCATGTGTAATCCTTTAAAATTTAACAAAGTATAATATAAATAGGATTAAATGTCAATATATATTATAGTAAATTAAATAAATGGAGTTAAAACTTAGGTTTCTTTACCTCTTTACCTAATTCTTTAGCGATAGCATATGCTACAAGACGAGCTACTTTTTTAAGCCTCGGTCTCAGCCATGTTGCTTGTTTTTCACAAGTTATCTCGCCTAGTTCTAACACAAGAAACTTTTTTGCACGTATCCACTTATATGCGTAGTAGTCTTTAAGATTTTTTGTAAAGTTGTCTAAAATTAAAGAAACTATTCTAACATAAAAGGGTTGAAACTAATAGTGGTTTGACAAGGTATAATGACAAAATATAGTTGCTTAGACATAAATATGTTTTTAAAAGAGGGAAAGATGAATATTATTTTGTTTGATGGTGTTTGTAATTTGTGTTTTTTTGGTGTTCAATTTATCATTAAACGCGATAAAGATATCTATTTTCACTTTTGCTCTTTACAGTCTGATACAGGTAAAGCATTGGTCAAAAAATATAAACTTGAAAACTGTGACAGTATTATATTTATAGAAAATGACAATATTTTCACCTACAGTTCAGCAGTTTTGGAGATATTTAAACATTTAGATGGGGGATGGAAATATGCTTATGTTTTACGTTTTGTACCAAAGTTTTTCAGAGATTTTATCTATAAGATGATTGCCAGATATCGTTATCATATTTTTGGTAAAAAAGATGTTTGTATGTTACCTTCGCAGAAATATAAAGAGAGGTTTTTATAGTTTACCATATGGCTATATCTTGAGTTATTATGTTTGTTTTGATATGTTTTTTAATGTGCTATTAACGTATAATGATATATAAGCATAGATAGACAATCCAGAGGAGACACAAGAAGATATGGATACACAAGAACTAATAGAAGAGATACAAAGTGCATTTAAAGATGTCATACTTAAAGATGGCATAGGGATTAATGAAGCAGATAGAATGGAGTTACAACAAAGAGATGTGCTCATCCAAAAAGGAAGAAACCTAGATAGGATGTGGTGGAACTCATGGACGGACATAGAAGACAAATACATGGCCTCGTATTCCTCAGTGATGGATTACATGGATGCTGCAGGCGTCAAGTGGGTCATGCCCGCATATATGATATATATCATAAAGCACTACAAAGAAGGCTCTTTTTCTGTAGACTCGACTATATACACACTAGAAGCAGGAGCTTTAGGTTCAGATAAGCTTGATCTATATACCTTAGAGCAAAAACGAGCCATCGCTAAGTTTTTACAATTTATGGTAGCGGTGGGTGAAGAATGGGTAGATGTTGAGTCTGCACAAAATGCATTGGACACTATTTGGGGAGACTGTCTTTAGGTAAAGAAATATAAATCATTCAAAAATATGCCAATTTGAAATGCTTCTAACACATACACGATTTTTAATTTATAATAACTCAAATAAGTATAGGGATTGACAACTATACTACAATGAGGTATAATAGATATGAAAAAGCTTAAAACAAAATGGTTTACTAAGTGGGCTAAAAAGCAGAAGTTGGTAGACGATAGACTTTTGTCAGCCATAACGGATATGCAAAATAATCTTTCAAGCATCAATCTTGGAGGAGGACTTTATAAAGTGCGAGTGTCACAGGAGCACAGTGGTAAAAGTGGAGCCTATAGAACCATTGTAGTTTATAGAAAAGATGACAGAGCTGTGATGGTGTATGGCTTTATGAAAAAAGAGCAGGAAAATTTATCTTCAAGTGAACTAAAAAGCTTTAAGAAATTAGCCAAAGATATATTGGCTCTAAATAATGAAGAACTAGACAAAGCCATAGAAAATAAAGTATTTACACAGATAGGAGAAGATAAATGAGAAAAAGTATTAACGAAGCCATAGCCTCAACTGTTAGYGACATGATAAACGCAGATATAAAAGTTTCATTTACACAAAAAGAGTTAAGACAGTTAGGTGTGAAAGTAGCCATTGTTTCACTTAGTGCAGATGAGATAAGTAGTATTCGTAAAACATTAAAGGTCAGTCAATCTGTCTTTGCTAAACTATTAAATGTCAGTCTTTCTTCTGTAAGACAATGGGAACAAGGTTTACGTAAACCAAGTGGCTCTACGATGATACTCTTAGAGTTATTACAAAAAGAACCACACTTACTTGACTATAGGATTGATTTGAGCGTTGCGTAGAACACACAGTAGACAAACTGAAGTAAATATGTAGGGTGGCATTTTACCCGTAGGAAATGCCCTTCAACTTCTTTGCAAACACCCCACAGCACAAGCACTATCGCTAATTTCACTAATCCTATTACATATTTTGGGATAAATAAGTGTTTTTTGTATATGGTATTGAGGTATGGGTTACCACGTACAATGTACAAACGAGAGACAATTTTTGACAAAAATAATTAAACATAAAATTATAAGGATATTTCATGGTAGCATACACAAGAGACGAGATAATATCTGCAACAGACTTGGCTAGAAATGTATCGGGTACGCTTAGTAGTTTAGTAAATCATGATAAAGAAAAAATAGCTATCTCTAAAAATAATAAGCTAGAAACAGTCATAATAAGTATAGATGAATACAAGAGACTAAAAGAAGCAGATGAAAGTATGAATAAAGTTTTGTAGGGTGCATTTTTAATGCACCACGCAAGGGAATAGAAATAAAATCACATTTTCGCCGTAAGGGTAAAAATTTTAAAGGTAAATAATGAAAAGAGATTGGGAAGTTATTAGAGATATTCTTGTGAAGATAGAGGATGAGGATGATATTTGTGYATCTTTATCTGAAAATAACAAAGAAAAATATATATACCATATTAATCTATTAATCTATTAATTGAATCAGGGTTAATACAAGGAGAAATAAAAAAGATGCTTAATTGTGGTGTGAGATGTAGGGTTGATAGTTTGACATGGGAAGGACATGATTTTTTAGATAATGTTAGAAGTGATTCAATTTGGAGTAAGACCAAGAACATCTTGAAAGAAAAAGGTTTAGGCATGTCCTTTGACATTATAAAGAAAACTGCAATAAAATTTGCAGAAGAAATGATTTAAAGGTGGCTAGAAAACCCACCATACATCATTCCCTCTCCAACCAATAAAAAGGCTTACGGTTTAACTGCATCACAGCCAAGATAATAATTTGTTCATCTTTTTGATAGTAGATAATCCCAAAAGGAAAACGTTTTGTAAGGCAACGTCGTATGTCTTTGTGCATGGTTTGCCATGCTTCTGGAAAGTCAAGTATACGTTTGATAGTTTGAAACACTTCTTCTGCAAACTCTAGTCCAAGATGAGGTTGGCACTCTTCATAGTAAGTGATAGCTTGATTGAGTTCAGTTTCAGCGTCTTCGTGAAAATGGTAAGTCATCGTTATGCGTTAAATTTCAACCCAATTTTACGAAATACCTCTTCCCCATCTATAAGTTTTGTTTCACCAAAGTCTATCTGTTTTTTTCTTTTGATGGCTTCTTTTATCCACAAATCATCAATAGATTTTTTGATAGGATTAATGCTAGAAAGCAATTTGTCAATCATCTTTGTTTTGAGCTCTATTGGTAGCGTTTCCACTTCGTCAAAAAGTTGTTGTTGCGTTAGTGTTGTCATGACAAATCCTTTTTTGATTTATGTCTATTTGTGGTTTATTATAGCAAAATTATTTCTGCAACAACAAAGCCACTTCCTTAGCATGATAACTTATAATAATATCCGCCCCTGCACGTTTAAAGGCCATCATCGTTTCCATCATCACTGCATCATAGTCTATGACACCAGCCTTGGCAGCCATCTTTAGCATGGAGTACTCGCCACTCACGTTGTAGACTGCTAGTGGTAGAGTGGTGTTGTTTTTTACGTCTCTTACTATGTCTAGGTAGGCTAGGGCTGGTTTTACCATGAGGATGTCTGCTCCCTCTGCTTCGTCTGCTACTGACTCTGCTATGGCTTCGTTGCGGTTGGCTGGGTTCATTTGGTAGCTTTTTCTGTCGCCTTTTCCTGGGCTACTTTCTGCTACATCTCTAAATGGTCCATAATAGGCAGAAGAAAATTTAGTAGAGTAAGACATGATGGGGAGATTTACAAAACTTGCCTTGTCTAGTCCATTTCTAATGGCCTGTATCATGCCGTCCATCATGCCAGATGGGGCTATCATGTCTACACCTGCTTTGGCGTGAACGACTGCTTGTTTGGCTAGGTTGTCAAGTGTAATGTCATTGTCAACAGTTTCTAGTACAGGGTCGAGTACACCACAGTGTCCATGGTCTGTGTATTCACAAAAACATAGGTCGGTGACAACAAACATGTCAGGATGTGCAGCTTTGACTTCGCGTATAGTTTGAGCGATGATGCCATGTTCACACATTGCGTCGCTTCCTACACTGTCTTTCACATCTGGTATACCAAAAAGGATGATAGACTTAATGCCAAGTGCTTTCAATGCAGTACACTCTTTCACTATCTCATCGATACTCATTTGAAATACACCGGGCATAGAGCCTACTTCTTCTTTGATGCCAGAGCCACTTTTGGCAAAGAGCGGGTAGATGAAGTCGTTTACATTTAGATGTGTCTCTTGGAGTAGGTCACGTAGAACTGGATTGATTCTTTTTCTTCTGAAACGTGGGAACAATGTACTGCCTTACAAATTAAGTATTTCTAACAGTTTAACCAAAAATTCCTAATTCCTAATTCCTAATTTTTAATTCTTGGGTATAATTTGTCCATGAATAATATAGAAATATCACAAGTCGCTACGTTACCAACCAAATATGGCACCTTTAAGATACAGGCCTTTAAAGATGTAGACGGTAAAGAACACTTAGCTATCTTTACTAAAGATATACATAAATTAGAAGCTCCCATCGTCCGTGTACACTCCGAATGTCTAACTGGAGATGCTATAGGCTCTGTCAAATGTGACTGCGGAGAGCAATTAGATTATGCGYTAGAAGTTATTTCTAAAGAGGGTGGTATGGTGATATACCATCGCCAAGAAGGTAGAAACATAGGACTGCTAAACAAAGTAAATGCCTATGCCTTGCAAGATAAAGGCTTTGATACCATAGAAGCAAACCATCAGTTGGGCTTTAAAGCAGATGAGCGTACCTATGAAGTGGTAGAGTTTATCTTGAAGTATTTTGGTATACAACAATTAAAACTCTTAACCAATAACCCTAGAAAGATAGAGAGCCTCGGAGCGATACAAATCGTTGAGAGACTACCTATAAAGATAGAACCTAACCCCTATAATGAAGCCTATCTTAAAGTAAAAAAAGATCAGATGGGGCATATGCTTTAAATGAACCTGTCGCAGTACTTAAATCAAGAAGACATCAGTTTAGATGCCGATATCATCACAACCTTAGAAAACTTCTCTTCGCTTTTACATGAGTGGAATCAGATACACAACCTCACAGGTGCAAAAAATATCGATGCTATTTATGCAAATATTATAGACTCTTTGTACCCTCTAACTTTTATTAAGAAACCTCATTCACTTCTAGATGTGGGTACAGGTGCAGGTTTTCCTGGACTGGTGATTGCCATCGCTTTACCGGAGTGTGATGTCATACTTTCTGAACCTCTTAGAAAACGTGTGTCATTTTTAAAGTATGCAGCAATAGATTTGGCATTAAAAAACGTAAAAGTGGAAGCTAAGAGAGTAGAGTTTGTAGAACATGCTGCTTTTGGGCTTATCTCTTCACGAGCAGTGACAAATACAAAGTTATTATTGGAATTGACAGAGAATATTAGCAATACTAAAACAGAGTATCTTTTTTATAAAGGTTCACGTGTTTTTGATGAAGTAGCAGATGTCCAGCATCAGTTAGATTATGATATAGTACAAAAAAACCAACGAAATTATTTATATATCAAAGGGTCAAATTGATTTTAAAATTACTTATATTTGCTATAGTGGCAGCGCTCATCTATAAATTTTTTGGTGGCAGGTTTCCAAAAATAGGTAGAAGTCCACATCAGAAAAAACTAGATCAAGACACTTTAGTGGAATGTACAAAATGTAGTACATATGTGACAGTTAAAGAGAGCATCATTGTGCGTGGCAAATATTATTGTTCTAAAGAGTGTGCAGCTTAAACTTATAGAAGGAGAGAAGTATGATAATTGTAGGTCATCCATGGATAGAGAGTAAAAAGTTTTGTAAGATATTTTCAAAAGAAGATATTAAAAGCTCAGAAGCAGAAGACATTGTTCTGCTTGAACCTATCGTCGATTCACATGATTTGGCACAGTATTGTCAAGAGAACAGTATACCTTTTGCAGTCACAGTAAATTCATTGAAGGAAGCTATCTTTGCCAATGCTTTAGGTGCAGTATATATGGTGTGCGAAGAAGATGATGCACTTATCGTACATCCGATTGCACAGGAGTATTTGTTTGATACGCGTATTTTGGTACTCATACACGATGAAAAAGAGATAGCTAAAATTGCTCGTTCCGGCATAGATGGTGTTATCTTTCCAGCTGCGATATATTAACTGATGATAAGTGATTTTCAAAGATATAAACTTACTTACACACTAATCGGGTTAAATCTTGTAGTCTATATACTTTCTGTAATTTTGAGCCAAAATATCATAGATATTGATATGGAAACACTCGTAAATATGGGGGCATTATTTGGACCTTATACTATAATAGAAGGTGAATGGTGGCGTCTAGGAACAGCCATATTTTTGCATGGGGGTATGACACATCTTCTTATGAACATGTTTTCGCTCTATCTCATAGGACGAGGAGTTGAGCAGTATTTTAATACGGAATCCTATCTAAGTATTTATTTTTTTTCTGGTATTTTAGGTGCTTTAGCATCACTTTATGTACATCCTCAAAGTGTAGGAATGGGAGCATCAGGTGCCATCTTCGGTATTTTTGGTGCTTTGGCAGGATTCTTCATCGCGCATAGAGAGAAGATACAGGATTACACAAAATCTTTTATGAAAGATTTTGCCATTATTATCGCGCTTAACCTTGTCATAGGGTTGTCTATACCTTCAGTGGATATGTCTGCGCATATTGGAGGTTTAGTAATAGGAGCTGTAGGAGGGTTTGTTATTTCCAAAAACCCAAGATGGATATGGGCATATGTTGTTACTATGGTACTTCTTATCATGGCTATCATTTCATATTTGCCCCAACATTATGTACAAATACTCTTTTAAATATCTTTTTTTTGTTTTTTTGTTTTTTGGTTGTGCTGTAAAACCTGTCCAAGTACAGCAACAAGAGATAGATAAACTCTCAATTCTGTTACAGAATTTAGATAAGCGTATTCCCAAACAAGAGAGTATAAGACTCTCAGGAGATATCTTTAATCAAACCAAAAAACTTACAAAAGAGTTTGAACTGACAAAACCAGCATTATGGCATAATTTTTTAGTAAATGTTGGTATACGTGAGAAAGGACTTTGTTATCACTGGAGTGATGCATTTTATGTGTATTTTAAAGGAAAAAATAGTGCCTATTTTTCATTTCATTTAGTAGGAGCAAATATAGGAGAATATTTTTCAGAACATAATGCAATGGTGATTATGGACAAGGGAAAGAAAAATATAGAAAATGGAATCATTATAGACCCTTGGAGGGATTCAGGAAAGCTCTATTTTGCTAAAGTCTATCAAGATAAAAAATATAGATGGCAACATAGAAAAGATAGAGGATGTACGTTGAAATAATTTATTCAGCTACTGGTTCTTCTCCTATACCTGCTTCTCGAAGTTCAGCTTCTTCTGCCTGTAACGCTTCTAATTCTTCTTCACTGAGTGTTTGTTTTGGTGAAGATTCTTTTGTTGTGTCATTTTCTTGCACTTCTTCAGGATTTACTTCTGAAACGTCATCACTATCAGTTCTTTCTGTTTGCTCTTGCAAGTTATTTTCTTCTTCTAGGTTCTTTTCATCTTTAACTGTTTCTTCGTCTTGGGATTCTTCTTCCTCAGAGTCTGTATTTTGAGAAATGTTCTCTTCTGCTTGAGGGACTTCTAAATGTTCTACTTCATCTTCGCAGATAAGTGATGTTTGTGTAATAAAAAACATAGAAAACAGTGTTAAAAAAAGCTTTTTCATAGATAACCTTTTGAAATGAGTTAGGATTATTTTACACTAATTGTATTAAAATGGCAAATAAATTTTATCTATGAGTTCTTGATGTTCACTTTTAGCATCTGAGTCTATGGTAATACCACCGCCACTTTTATAAAATAGCTTTCCATTTTCTTGTTCTATGAAACGTATCATCACTCCTGAACGTAAAGATTTTCCATCAAAAATACCAAAGACACCTGTGTAAAATCCTCTGTCAAAATTTTCTACTTCATTGATGATATTTACAGTACTCTTTTTAGGTGTTCCTGTGATGGAGCCAGCAGGTAGTATTTGCGAAAGAAGATGACCTAGATTGTCMCGCCAATTTGAAGGTAATGTAGCAGTAATCTTGGAACTGACTTGTAAAAGCTCCTTGTTACCAGCTTTGATTTTTTCTACATAACGAAACTTTTCTACTTTTATGTCAGAGCCGATAATGCCCAAATCATTACGCATGAGATCGACGATCATGACGTGTTCTGCCATCTCTTTTGTATCTGAGAGTATCGTATTCTTAGCATMAGGTAAGTTAGCATCTATGGTTCCCTTCATCGGGTAAGTAGAGATGCTCTCATYTTCCATTTCTACAAAACGTTCAGGAGAAAAACAGATAAATTCATCTTTATAGTACAGTTTATACTTGGCTCTTGCATAGGTAAATGTCTCCTTGAGCGAATAGTTTGTTTCTATAGGTGTTTTAAATGTGAGATTGAGTAAATAGGTGTTTCCGGAACGTATCTCTTCCAATACTTTTTCTAAGGCTTTTTTGTAGGTCTGAAAGTCTATAGGGTTTTTAGAAAATAGACATTTTTTTTCTTTTGTTTTAACAGCATAATTACGCCAATCTCCCAGTTTATAGTAGATGTCATCATCTAAATCCTCAAGTGCTTGAGCAAAGATTTTATTTTGCTCATATGAAATGATAAATAGAAATGCACTTCGTTTTTTTGCCAGTGTAGTGATGTGCTCAAAACCATTTTGTTTATTGAGCCACTTCATTTATAGCCTAGGTTTAACATCTGTTATGCGTCTAGCAGTAACAATTTTAAAATAGCCATACGCATAAACACCCCATTTTTCACTTGCGTCAAAACTTTACATCTAGGGTCTGCTAGCATTTCGTCTGAAATGTCTATGTTTCGCATAACGGGTGCAGGGTGAAGAAGTAAGATGTTTCGATCACCCATACGCTCTTTTGTAATACAGTACTGTTTGGCRTAGTCGGCATAGTCTTCAAAAAGTTCTGTTTCATGGCGTTCTAGTTGGGCACGTAGAGACATGATAACATCTACTTTGTCCATAACATCTTTTAGGTTTTTATATTGAGGTAGATCAGATTCTGGCATGAATTGTTGAGGTGCCACAAGTATCACATGCATACCCATACGCGTAAGTAGACGTATACCAGAGCTTGCTACACGCGAAGATACTATGTCTCCAACAATGGCGATGGTCTTACCTTTGATATCTCCATTAAAGTGCTCTACTAAAGTAAAGAGATCAAGCAGTGCCTGAGTAGGGTGAGCATAGTTGCCTGCTCCTGCGTTGATTACAGGGCTTGTCTGCATGTCTGCDAGTAGYTGKGGTGTRGCATTTTCWGAGTGACGVACKATGATGCCATCWGGCTCCATBGCACAAAGGTTTGCAAAAGTGTCTTCTAGGCTTTCACCTTTTTTTGTCGACGATCTAGAAGGGTCAAGATGCACAACTGCTGCACCTAGACGTTTTGCTGCTACTTCAAAAGAGGAACGTGTTCTTGTGGATGCTTCAAAAAATAGGGTAATGAGTAGTTTATCATGAAGAAGCTGTGGAGGTCGATGTGCTTTAAAACTTTTAGCATCTGCTAAAAGTTGAGCTATTTGCGCATCAGAAAAGTTGTTTGTGTCTACGAGGTGTTGCATAGTGCTTATCCTTGGTGCTTCGGACTTGATTTATGATGTGATTATATCGAATAGGGACTAATAAACCTTTGCAAGCCCTCTTCAACACTCCACCACTCAGGAAAAACTTCATCATAATAAGGCTGTGTTACCTCTGTGAAATCTTCTTTGTCTTCATACAAGTTCACACACCAATCAAAGTCAATGTTACGTGCTTTGAGAGCTTCTATGGAGAGTAGAGTGTCGTTAATACAGCCTAGACTGCTTGGGGTGACGACTAGGGTTTTGATGTTGAGTTTTTCGATGAGGTCTATCATGTGAAAATCTTTTGTGATGGGAACATGCAAGCCTCCTGCACCTTCTATAAGTAAAATATCACAAAGTTTAGAGAGTTCATGGTATTTTTCTATAATTTTGTCTATTTCTATGATTTGCCCTATGTCGGCACAAAAAGGGGCAGCTGGTAATGGAAAAGTATATGCGGTAATGTCTAGTGGCTGAAGGCCTTGAAAATCCTTGTTTACCTTCTGGCAAACTTTTAAGAGTACACTAGCATCAAGTGGTGTCTTGGTTACACCTGTTTCAATAGGTTTGAACACACCTACACTTAGACCTTTGGTGGCAAAAGCTTCTATAAGCTTTAAAGTGGTGTGTGTTTTCCCTACATTTGTACCTGTGGCAGTAATGAAAAGTGATTGCATTTGTTTTTCTCCATAATTCTTGTATAATATATATTAGAAATTAATAATGAGGAAATTTTAACACAATATGCCAAAGTTTGAAGAAGAATTGGGTCTAGCTTTAGAACTAGAAGAACCACAAATGTTTAAAGTGCTATTGCACAATGATGATTATACAAGTATGGACTTTGTTGTCGAAATACTTACAGGCGTATTCCATAAAACGCAAGCGCACGCAGAACAGATTATGTTCCAAATACATGAACATGGCAAAGCAATTTGCGGTGTATACAGTTTTGAGATAGCACAAACCAAGGCTCAACAAGTAAAAAAAAGAGCAAAACAAAATGAATTTCCCCTTCTAGCAACAATAGAAGAGGAATCGTAGAATTAAAGGATTAGTATGATTAGTATTGCACTCAATGATGTATTTAAACAAGCTGTAGGATATGCAAAAGAAAATAGACATGAGTATCTGACAGTGGAACATGTATTTTTATGTGTAGTAAGATCTGAAGCAGGCATAGAGGTACTCACATCACTGAACGCTGATATGGTAGCATTGGAAGCAGGAATTGTCGAACATATTACAAAGACCATCCCTTCACTGAAAGAGTCAGTAGAGCCATTTGAAACTGTGGCACTTTCTAGAGTCATCAATGATATGATGACACAGATACATTCATCAGGAAGAACAGAAGCAAGCATCGGAGACATGTTAGTTGCTATTTTTATGCAAGAGCATTCATATGCAGTGTATCTTATGAAAAAAGAGGGTATTGCACGKGTAGATATATTGGAAGTGATCTCTCACCGTAATGAYACTAGAAGCCCCGATAAAAAAGAAGAAAAAGAAAAAGAAACATTTTTAGATAAGTTTACTATGGAGCTTGTAAGTCTTGCCAAAACGGGGAAAATAGATCCTGTTGTAGGACGTGTCAGTGAGATTGAACGTGTGATGCAGACGCTTTGTCGTCGCAAGAAAAACAATCCATTGCTTGTAGGTGAACCAGGAGTGGGTAAAACGGCTATAGCAGAAGGACTTGCCCTTAGAATTTCAGAAGGCGATGTCCCTGATGTCATTAAAGATTCAAAAGTCTTTGCATTGGATATGGGTGCCTTGGTTGCAGGTACCAAATACAGAGGTGATTTTGAGAAGCGTCTTAAAGGGATTATTAACGAATTATCGAAAATGGATGATGCTATTTTATTTATAGATGAAATTCATACTATGGTAGGTGCAGGGGCTACAAGTGGTGGAAGCATGGATGCTTCCAATTTACTTAAACCTGCCCTTGCACGTGGTGAATTAAAGTGTATTGGTGCTACAACTTATGCCGAGTATAGAAACTTTTTTGATAAAGATAAAGCACTCAGCCGTAGATTTGCAAAGATTGATGTAGAAGAACCAAGCATCGAAGATACATTCATTATTTTAAAAGGTATTCAGCATAAGTATGAAGATTATCATCATATCACATTTACAGATGAAGCGCTACAGTGTGCGATTGACTTGTCTGTAAAATATCTACATGAGAGGTTTCTTCCAGATAAAGCAATGGATATCATTGATGAGGTGGGTGCACACTTTATGCTTAGGGGTATCGAGGACATAAAAGTCCAAACTCAAGATATTGAGCAAAGTGTTGCAAAAATAATGAAGCTTCCTCCAACGGTAATAGGWACGGATGATACCAAAAAACTTAAATCAATTGAAAAAGATTTATCTAAACACATTATTGGTCAAAATGAAGCAATATACGCACTTAGTACTGCGATTAAACGTTCTTATGCAGGATTAAATAGCGATGACAAGCCGATAGGTTCATTTTTATTTGTGGGACCTACAGGTGTAGGTAAAACAGCTTTAGCAACACAGCTTGCAAAGACTATGCATGTCCATTTTGAACGTATAGATATGTCTGAATATATGGAACCACATGCCATCAGTCGCTTGGTAGGAGCACCTCCCGGATATGTGGGCTATGAACAGGGTGGATTATTGACAGAAATGATTAAAAAGCATCCACATACTGTGTTACTCCTAGATGAGATAGAAAAAGCACATCCAGACATTATGAATATTCTGCTTCAAGTTATGGATGGTGCAAAACTCACCGACAACAACGGTGTAGTGAGTGATTTTAAAAATGTTGTACTTATTATGACATCAAACATCGGTACGAAAGAAGCCAATGTCATGGGATTTAATAAAGATAACTCTATGAAAACAGATAAAGCTTTAACGGCATACTTCTCCCCAGAGTTTAGAAACCGCCTAAGTGGTATTGTAGAGTTTAATGCACTTGGTTTAGATGCTTTGATTGTTATTGTAGATAGAGAGTTAGATAAATTAAATGTACTTTTGAAGTCTAAAAATGTAAAAGTGAAATTAGGTAAAAAAGCGAAAGAGTATTTGGCAAATGAGGGTTATGATGAGCGTTATGGTGCAAGACATATTGCACGTGTGCTTGATAAAAGAATTAAAGAAGAATTGACCGATGAGATACTCTTTGGTAAACTTCAAAAAGGTGGATCTGTCAATGTTAGTTACAAGAATGACAAATTAGTGTTTTTGTTTGAATCGAAAAAAGTTAAATAATTATATAAATAAAACAAAAAGGATTAAGTAGTGGCCTTAGTGTTTGATGATGAGAGTTATTATATTCCTCTTTTGAGCCATGCTACTTTTAAATTTCCTGATCCAAGAGAGGCATCAGACGAGGGACTGCTAGCATATGGGGGAGACTTGTCTCCTGGTAGATTGCTTTTTGCCTATCAAAAAGGCATATTCCCTTGGTATAATGAGTATGATCCTATCCTTTGGTGGTCACCAAATCCAAGGCTATTGCTTTACCCCGATAAATTTAAGGTACGTAAGTCCTTTAGAAGAGTTTTGCGTTCTGAAAAATTTTCTGTGACCTTTGATGAACACTTTTCTGAAGTTATTTCACACTGTGCTTCTGTATCAAGAAAAGGAGAAGGAACGACATGGATAGTTCCCGAAATGCTCAAAGCATATACCCGTTTGCATCATGAAGGCTTTGCACATAGTGTTGAGGTACATAAAGATGGTAAATTGGTTGGAGGACTTTACGGGGTTGCTCTTGGAAAAGCTTTTTTTGGAGAATCAAAGTTTTCATTGGTATCTGATGCTTCGAAAGTCGCATTTAAAGCACTAAGTGATGTTTTAGGGAGTAGAGGTTATGATTTTATAGATTGTCAAATGGAAACAGACCATATGATACTACTTGGCGCAGAAACGGTAGATAGAGATGAGTATCTTGATGCACTGGAAATTACAGTTAGGAAGGCTACTGATATGGGATCTTGGAAAGATTTTAAATGGACCTATGGAATGTTTTCAGAAAACTAAAAAAAGTTTGTTCGGTATCTAAAATTAAGGGATAAAAAATGGTAAATCAAGGGATAAATTTCTCATTATGGTTAGATTTTGTAGAGAGAGATTATCTAAAAAATGAATTTTCTACTTTAGTTAAAAAGGGTATTATCAACGGCGCCACAAGCAATCCTTCTATCTTTGCTTCGGCAATTTCGACATCTCAAGCCTACAAAGAACAGTTGGAAACCCTTGTTGGAAAAGGTCCCAAAGAGAAGTATGAGGCATTGGCTATCGAAGATATTCGTACCGCTGCAAAAGCACTTCGAACGGTGTATGACGAAGAAAATGATGGGTATATCTCAATAGAAGTTGATCCTTTTCTCTCCAATAATACCAAGGGTACGATAGAAGAAGGTAAAAGACTTTTTAATTCCATCGGTGAACCCAATGTTATGGTGAAAGTACCAGCAACAGAAGCGGGATATGCTGCGATGATAGAACTCTTAAGTTCAGGTATCTCTGTAAATGCCACACTTGTATTTTCTCCCAAACAAGCCCATAAATGTATAAAAGCAATGCAAAAAGGTATAAATGCATTTGAAGAGTCTAATGAAGGAAAAGTGAATGCAGTGATATCAGTGTTTGTAAGCCGATTTGACAGATTACTTGACAATGATTTAGCAGCAGAAGGTATAGATATTTCTAAAACAGGTGTCTACAATGCTGCAAAGATTTATAATCTTGTAGAAGCATGCCATAAACCAAATATACGTACTTTGTTTGCTAGTACAGGTGTCAAAGGTGATGATTTGGCAGCGGATTATTATATGCGAGAATTACTGGCTTCACATTCTGTTAATACTGCTCCTTTAGGGACTATTGAAGCATATATTTCTAAGCCAGCATCAGCAGTCAATTTACCTTTGGAGGAACATGAAATTAACGGATACTTCACAAAAATTTCTGATAATGGTTTTGATATGGATGAAGTGTATAAGCAACTTCTGAAAGAAGGACTTGAAGCTTTTGAAAAAGCATTTCAAGAGATGTTAGACAGTCTATAAAAGGGATATATTGTGGAAGAAAAACTCAAACTTTACCTAAGAACAATGATTAGTAACAAAGGCTCGGATTTGCATATAAAGTCAGGAGCTATCGTTAGGGTGCGTGTTGATGGTGTTTTAAAAATGTTAGGTAAAGATGCATTGAGTGCAGAGATGGTTGATGAGATCGCAAGAACAATTACAACCTCTCAACAATATGAAAAACTCAAAGAAGATAAAAATTTAGACTTTACCTATGTTTTGGGCGAAGAACATCGTTTTAGGGTAAATATTTTCCACCAGATGGATGGTCTTTCTGCAGTTTTCCGTATTATTCCAGTAAAAATTGCAACATTGGATGAGCTTAATTTACCAGAAGTCATAAAAAGTTTTACAGATATACACCGTGGACTTGTGTTAGTAACAGGTGTTACAGGTTCTGGTAAATCAACCACCCTTGCTGCCATTATTGACAAGATAAATAGAGAAGAAAAAAAACATATCATTACTGTAGAAGACCCAATTGAGTTTATACACAAAGACAGAGGGTGTCTTATCAACCAACGTGCCATCGGTCAAGATACACATTCCTTTTCAGATGCACTAAGAGCTGCACTGAGAGAAGACCCCGATATCATACTTGTTGGGGAAATGAGAGATTTGGAAACCATAGATATAGCACTTCATGCTGCAAACACAGGTCACTTGGTTTTCTCTACTTTACACACAACTGATGCAAAAGAAACAGTAGATAGAATCGTTGGTATGTTTGGGAAAGAGGAACAAAACCGAATTAGAAGTTCTTTGGCTTCTGTTCTTGAAGGTGTAATTTCACAAAGACTCATACCGACTAAAAAAGGTGGAAGAGCAGCTGCGATTGAAGTCTTAAAGAAAACGTCAAGAATTGAACAGCTTATTATGGAAGACCGTGATTATGAGATACCTGATGCACTTTTTGAGGGTAAAGAAATCTATGGGACACAAACCTTTGACCAAGCGCTTTTGGACCTTTTACGTGATGGACGTATCTCTGAAGAAGTGACACTTGAATATGCAACCAACCCTGCAGATATGAAACTTAAAATGGAAGGTGTTGGTAAGGGTGCCATAGTTAAAGAGAATATGGAAGATTTAAAAGAAGATGTTTTTGACTTTAAAGAAGAGGATGATACAGAAGGTAAAGAGACATTTTAAAATACAAGAGTAATTTAATAGAATCTCGGTATAATTCGCGTCTCAATTCTTCATTTTTCATATAGGTATTTATGTAAGAGTGAGGGAAGTTGGGTAGAAGTTTTACTTTTACTCTAAAGAGAATTATTTATTTAAGGAATAGAAATGTTAGAAGGTATCGTTAGAGAGAGTATCGGTAAGCGCACAGCAAAACAGCTTAGAAGAGATGGTTATCTAACTGCAAATTTATATGCAAATGGTGTTGAAAACATTCAAGCTGCGTTTAAACGTGGTGAATTTGTAAGAGCAGTTAGAAATAAGGAGACCCTAGCATTCGCAGTGAAAGCTGGAGACAAAGAATTAAATGTTGTAATTCAAGAATATCAACTACACCCAATAAATGGTGATGTAAAACACGTTGATCTTAGAATAACAGTGCCAGGTCAAGTTACAAACTTCCTAGTACCAGTTACTACACATGGAACACCGGTGGGTCTTAAAAATAAGGGTGTTTTGGTTATATCTAAAAAAAGATTGAAAGTAAGAGGTGCTATTGAAAATATGCCTGCTAACTTTGATATTAATGTTGAACCACTTGAAAGAGATGAATCTATTCTTGTAAGAAGCATTGATGTACCGGAAAACTGTAAATTGATGGACAGACCAGATGTTGCTATCTGTGGTGTTATCAAGGCGAAATAAAACTTTATGACACTCTTTGTTGGTCTAGGGAATCCAGGATCACAATATGAAGAGACACGTCATAATATTGGCTTTAAAATCATTGACAAACTTGTTGATGATTTTGGGGCTAGAGATATAAGTAAAACTTCTTTTCACGGTAAGCTTTACCGTACAACAAATTCATTTTTTTTAAAACCTACTACCTTTATGAACCTTTCAGGTAASTCTGTACAGCCTGTTAAACAGTTTTTTAAAGTAGAACTTGAAAATATTATTGTGATTCATGATGAYATTGATTTACCTTTTGGTGCAGTACGTTTTAAAAGAGGTGGTGGACATGGTGGACATAACGGTTTAAAATCGTTAGATGCACATATCACAAAAGAATATTTGCGTGTAAGAGTCGGTGTGGGGAAACCAGAACACAAGTCACAAGTGGCTGATTATGTTTTAAATGACTTTGCAGAAGATGAAGCTCAAATGCTCGAAAAACTAATCGCACATGTTACAAACGCATGCAAATTACTTACAACAGAAGAGTTGACTGTTGTTAAGTCAAAGTGTAGTCTCAAGTCCATAGWAGGGCTACAAGCATGAGTGTGTTAAATCCCTCACTGCATTTTTACTATTTGGCAAAACTGTAYATTAAAAATCTTTTGACTATACTTTTTGGACTTTCTTTTGCTTTTGCTGCGATTGATTATTTTCAGCATATTCAAGAATTAGATGTCTCTGGTAACTATAAAATTCTTTATATCTATTATATGTGGCAAGAGGCATTGGGATTACTTTATCCTCTGGCTATCGTATTTGCATTAATCATGACAAAATTAGCCTTAGTAAAACATAACACGATGGGTGCACTGCATGCATTCGGATATGATAAAAAAAGACTTTTGTTCCCTTTGATGACTGTTGCAATACTCACCTATATACTTTTTACATATTTACATACAACAGAGTTTTCCTATGCGAAAGACAAAGCAGGTTTTTTGCTTAAAAATGAACTTCATGCATATGATGTCAATGATCTTTTTTTTAAATATAATGATACTTTTGTGTACATAAAAAAACTTGACCCTATAGAAAAAAAGATAGAAGACATTACCATCTTTAAAGTAGATGGATATCAGGTAAGGTATACAATGACAGCACCATTTGCCTCTTTTGACGGGGAAGAATGGAATGCAAAAAATGCAACAGTCAAAACACATATCTATGACAATGGTGAACTTGTTAAATATGTTTTAGAACACAAAGAAAGTATTAAGACCCTTAAAGGGTATAAACCAAAAATAATAGAGTCACTCTATGAAGGTAAAGCTCTCAATATTGTTGATGCTTATCACACGTGGAAATTACTTGATACACAGAACTTGAACTCTGATAAAATTAGAGCTTCTTTGTATGATAAGGTCGTTGTCCCTTTTTTCGCAATGGCATTACTACTTATACTCTTTTTTAAAATGCCTTTTCACGCTAGGATGATGAATTTGGGTATAGTGACGGCACTTTCTTTGGGTATCACGTTTGTCATTTGGGGTATATTATTTGGATTAAATCAGATAGGTGCCAATGGTGTATTGACACCTGAAATGACAGCGATATTACCTATCGTCCTTTTGTGGAGTTACGCATTGTATGTGTACTTTACAGATGAAAAATCGATTGTTTAATTTAGCTACAAAAGTGAGAGATGAGATTATTTTACTTTTTTAATTACAAACAAGGGTATTATTAGTATTTGATTGCTAAAGTGTTAAGTGTTTTACAACATGGTATCTATTAAAGGAAAAACTTATGATTGAAACAAAATATATTGCAGGTGATTTCTTTGGTGGTATCACCGCTACTGTAGTAGCCCTTCCTTTAGCTTTAGCTTTTGGTGTACAGTCTGGTATGGGAGCTATTGCGGGACTTTATGGTGCTATTGTATTGGGTATTTTGGCGGCTATTTTTGGCGGGACAAAAACACAAATATCTGGTCCTACAGGGCCTATGGCAGTTATGGCAGCAGCAATTATTGCTGGTGAGATTGCAATTTATGGTTCTCTTGAAGCTGCTTTGGGAACGATTATTGCAACCTTTGTTTTGGCAGGTATTTTTCAAATACTGATGGGAATCGCTGGTGTAGGTCAATATGTCAGGTATATGCCTTATCCTGTTGTCTCAGGGTTTATGTCTGGTATTGGTTTAATTATTATTCTTTTACAGGTTTTTCCTTTTTTTGGAATTACTTCCCCTAGCACAATTATAGATGTTTTTAGCTCATTGGGAGAGATAGGCTCCAGAATGAATGTACAGGCAGCAGGATTATCTTTGGCAACGATAGCAATTATTTATCTCTTTCCAAAGGTTACTAAAAAAGTGCCCTCTGCTTTGGTAGCATTGATTGGGTTAACGCTTTTTACAGCATTTTTGGACCTAGATGTACTGGTAATTGGTGATATCCCAAAAGGCTTGCCTAATGTACATATAGATACATTACTTTTTATGGATTGGCATCATCCAATGGTTATAGTTATTCCTGCTTTGACCCTAGCAGCATTGGGAGCGATTGATTCGTTACTTACATCAGTTGTAGCAGATAATAAGACAAAAACAAAGCACAACTCCAACCGTGAACTTATAGGCCAAGGTATTGGCAATATGTGTGCAGGGATTATTGGTGGTCTTCCTGGTGCAGGTGCTACAATGCGAACAGTCGTCAACATTAATGCYGGTGGRCGTACACGGCTTTCAGGAGTGATACATGGCTTAGGTTTATTGATTGTACTTTTGGGTGCAAGTGAGTATGCAGCTTTGATTCCATTATCTGTCTTAGCGGGTATTTTGATTATTGTAGGGTTTGAAATTATTGATTACAAAGGATTAAAACACATCAAAGATGTGCCTTTTTCAGATGCAGTTATTATGCTAGTTGTACTAATTTTGACAGTCTTTGTTGATTTGTTACAAGCAGTAGCGGTAGGTATGGTTTTAGCATCTATTTTATTTATGAAAAAAATGGGTGATTTGGGGGAAAATAGAGCTAATGCGATGCCGTTTGAATCTGTTCATTCACAGAGTGAAGTTTTTGAAAGTAGCAAAATGCATCAGAAAATATATGTACAGGCATTTGATGGACCAATCTTTTTTGGATTTACTGCTTATTTTTCAACTATCATATCAGCATTACCAGATGTAAAAATTGTGGCATTACGTATGGAGAAAGTACCCTATATCGATCAAAGTGGAATGTATGCAATTGAAGATGCGGTACTTGATTTAGAAAAACGAGGTATCGAAGTTTATTTGATAGGCATGCAAAAGCAGCCCGAAGATATGTTACGTAGAATTGAGCTTATACCTTCTATAGTTGAAGAAGAGTCTCTTTTTGAAGATTTTGAATCCTTTAAAAGTTTTGTAAAAAATGTTCTTTAAGAAGGGTTTAAAACACTTCTTAAAGATGGCAAATAGGGTACTAGCTCTTTCTTAGTCATTTTTAGATAAAATCACCTTAAAATAGAACCCAAAAATAGTATTTGGATAATTTAGGATAAGACAGATGACAATTAATACAAAAGCATTGGCAGAGAAGTATGGTACGCCATTGTATGTTTATGATTTTGATTATATTGAAAATAGATATAAAACACTTAAAGATGCATTTGCAGGTAAAAAATCGATTGTGAATTATGCAGTCAAAGCAAATTCAAATCTATCGGTCATCGCACATCTGGCAAAGCTTGGAGCTGGAGCTGACTGTGTGAGTATTGGGGAAGTCAATCGTGCTCTTACCGCGGGTGTGAGTAAATATAAGATTATTTTTTCAGGTGTGGGAAAACGTGATGATGAGATACGCGAAGCTCTAGAAAAAGATATTTTGTTAATCAATCTAGAATCTGAAGCAGAAATGAAGCGTGTTGAAATGGTCGCTAAAGAGCTAGGGAAAGAAGCACGTATTTCTATACGGGTCAATCCAAATATTGACCCACAAACACATCCATATATCTCAACAGGACTCCATGAAACTAAATTTGGCGTAGAGATAGATATGGCAAAACGTATGTACATCTATGCAAACAAATCTGAATATCTAAATCCAGTGGGCATTCATTTTCATATAGGTTCACAGTTGACGCAACTATCTCCTATACGTGAGTCAGCCATTATTGTAGCGGACTTGGTACGTTCTTTAAAAGCTATTAAAATAGATATTAAATTTTTTGATGTAGGTGGCGGTATCGGTGTGGTGTATGATGATGAAGTAACCATAGATGCAAGAGACTATACACAAGTGATATTTGAAGCGACAAAAGGACTTGATCTTACGTTGCTTTGTGAGCCGGGGCGTTATATGGTAGCCAATGCTGGAGCATTTTTTACAAAAGTGTTGTATGAGAAAAATAATGACGGTAAACGATTTGTAATCGTTGATGGTGGTATGAATGACCTYATACGWCCAAGTCTMTATAATGCATACCATAAGATAGAAGCWGTASAAGTAGAAGGTGARAAAAYRCCGGCTGATGTGGTTGGACCAGTATGTGAAAGTGGTGATTTTTTTGGAAAGGATGTACCTCTACCTCCCTTAAAACACAATGATCTTATCGTTATACATTCTGCGGGAGCTTACGGCTTTACAATGGCATCCAACTATAATACAAGGTCAAAACCAGCAGAAGTGGCATTAGAAGGTGGAAAAGATAGACTCATAAGACAAAGAGAAACGTATGATGACCAAGTACGTTTAGAATTAGAGTATTTACAGTAAAAGGTTTGTGATGACTTTAGATGATTTAAGAGAAAAAATAGACAACATAGATGATGTACTTTTAAAACTTTACAATGAACGTATGGATTTAGTACATCAGGTAGGAGAACTTAAAAATACAACGGGTGCTCCTATTTATCGTCCTGAGAGGGAACAGGCTATTTTAAATCGTCTTAAAGACAAAAATAAAGGTAAACTTACTGATGCAGCGATAGATGCATTGTTTTTAGAGATGTTTGCTGTGGCTAGAAATTTAGAGTTACCAGAAGGTGTTGCTTTTTTAGGACCAGAAGCCAGTTTTACACATCAGGCGGCAGAGAGTAAATTTGGTGCAATGTCAGAATATTTACCTATAGGGTCAATAGAAGGTATTTTTCGTGCAGTAGAGAAAGGTACAGCAAAATTTGGTGTTATACCTATAGAAAATTCATCTAATGGTATTGTCAGTGATACGATTAACTGTCTTGATGAATACAAATTAAAAATTATTGCTGAAGTGATGATCGATGTGCATTTTGCATTTGCAACACTTTGTGAAGATTATAAAAAAATCACAAAAGTCTATTCAAAAGATATTGCATTTGGACAGTGTCGTAAGTTTTTACAGGATTTAGGTCTAGACAATGCAGAACTTGTACCTGTAGAGTCTACGGCAAAAGCAGCAAGGTTAGCGTATGAAGATGAGTACGCAGCGGCACTTTGTCCATCTATTGCCGCAAAACTTTATAATCTGCCTATACGTTTTGAAAATGTAGAAGACAATTCAAATAACAGAACACGTTTTTTTATTATCTCTAATTTTGATAATGCCATTTCTGGGGATGATAAAACATCTATGCTAGTAAGACTTTCCAATCAACCTGGAGCATTGGTGAAGTTTTTAAATTATTTTGAAGAAGCCAGTGTGAATTTGACGAAAATTAAGTCACATATTGTGGGSGGTAAGTCTATTTTCTTTATTGAGTTTCATGGACATCAAGATGATGAGAAGATTAGCCCTATATTAGAAGTATTAAGTGRTGAAATTAAGATATTAGGATCTTATGTAAAAGAGACAGATGATGTTTAGTAGAGGTAGACAAGTAGAAGGAACGCAGAATCGTGAGATATAATAAAGTATTAAGAGACATAAAGATTTATGAGGCAGGAAAACCTATAGAGCTTGTAGTACGCGAATTTGGCATAGCAGCTGAAGATGTAGTAAAATTGGCTTCTAATGAAAACCCTATAGGTACAAGTCCTGCTGTAGAAAAAGCTATTGTTGCTAATGCCTCAAAAGCACATTTATATCCTGATGATTCTATGTTTGAACTCAAAGGTGCCTTGGCGTCAAAATATGCGGTAAAAGAAGAAAATATTATTATAGGTGCAGGATCTGATCAAGTATTGGAGTTCATTTCTCGTGTAGTGTTGGATGAAAAATCTTCTGTGTTGATGTCTGCTGTGACTTTTGCAATGTATGAGATCTATGCTAAACAGATGGGAGCAAAAATCTACCGAACAGCTAGTTATGAGCATAAGTATGATGAGTTTATGGAAGCATACAGAATGTATAAGCCAAAAATCATCTATCTTTGCACCCCTAATAACCCAACGGGAGATGCCACTTCTAAAGAGGCAGTGTTGAAAATTATCAATGCTGTAGATAAAGATACTTTAGTAGTAGTAGATGCTGCCTATATGGAATATGCAGCAGCCAAAGATAAAAAGTATGCCATAACACCTAATGATCTGTTAGGGTTTGAGAATGTTATTTATTTGGGTACTTTTTCAAAAGCATATGGATTGGGTGGTATGCGCGTGGGATATGGTATCGCACAACTTGAAATGATTGAAGCATTGTATAAAATGCGCCCACCATTTAACATTTCTACCCTTTCTTTGGCTGCAGCTATTGAAGCATGTAAAGATGAGCATTTTGTTAAAGAGTCTATTCTTTTGCATCAAGAGCAAATCATACGTTATGAGGCCTTTGCAAAAGAGAATGGCTTTGCATATATAGATAGYTATACAAACTTTATCACTTATTTGTTTGATGAAAGAATGGATTCTACTAAAATTTCTGACGCTTTACTCCAAAGAGGGGTTATCATCCGTAATTTGGCTTCATATGGTATGAATGCAATACGTATAACCATTGGTACGGAAAGACAGAATGATATATTTTTCAGACAGTTTTTAGAGGTTATAGCTTGAAAAAGGTAGAAGTGGTAAAAAGTTCCGAAGTGGAGATTAAACCTTTTATTTTAAAAGATTTCACTCAAGGTAAAGAGATGCATGGTAGTATGAAAAAAGTAAGCAAAAAAGAGTTAAAGCATTTAGCAGACTTGTTAGGATTATCTTATGATGATGCGCAGCTTGTTTTTAGTAAAAAACTATTGAACGAATATTTAAAATAAAAGAGTTGGAATGATGGATATTAATACGTGCTCCATAGAAGAACTAAATACCTTGGCAGAAGATATTAGACAGAAAATACTAGACACTGTAAGTAAAAATGGTGGACATCTTTCTTCAACGATGGGAGCAACAGATCTCATAGTAGCAATGCATAGAGTGTTTGATGTGGAAACTGACCCTTTTATTTTTGATGTAAGTCATCAGGCATACGCACATAAATTACTCACTGGACGATGGGATGATTTTGAGTCTTTACGTCAATTTGGGGGTATTTGTGGATATACAAAACCCAAAGAATCAAAATATGATTATTATGTAGCTGGTCACAGCTCTACATCCATTTCGTTAGCTGTAGGTGCAGCCAAAGCTATAGCACTTAAAGGTGAAGATAGAGTACCGGTAGCTTTCATTGGTGATGGCAGTATGTCTGCAGGTATGGTCTATGAAGCATTGAACGAACTGGGTGACAGAAAGTATCCGGTAGTCATCATACTCAATGACAATGAGATGAGTATCGCAAAACCAATTGGAGCCATYTCCAAATTACTTTCTCAAACAATGGCAGGTTCTTTTTATCAAAAATTYAAAAGTAAAGTTGAAGTGGTATTAGAGCATTTACCCGAGAGTGCYTCGTATMTGGCAAAAAGATTTGAAGAGTCTTTTAAACTTATTACACCTGGAATCTTATTYGAAGAGATGGGTATYGAATAYATAGGACCAGTAGATGGACATAATATAGAATCACTGATAGAAACTATGRAAGTAGCAAAAGCACTTGGGAAACCCGTCATCATTCATGCGCAGACAACTAAGGGTAAAGGGTATGAAATAGCTGAGGGTACAAAAGAACATTGGCATGGAGTAAGTGCATTTGACTTGAAAACAGGTATTGCACCTAAAAAAAATGGTGCAAAAGCAGCGACARCTATYTTTTCKGAGACTTTAGTAGAGTTRGCYGATAAWGAYRAWAWRGTTGTTGGTGTWACWGCWGCCATGCCMACWGGWACMGGGATGAGTGCTGCGATAGAAAAGTATCCTGAACGTTTCTGGGATGTGGCTATTGCAGAACAGCATGCAGTAACTTCTATGGGACCGTTGGCAAAAGAAGGGTTTAAACCTTTTTGTACTATTTAYTCAACTTTTTTACAACGYGGRTTTGATCAGCTTATACATGAYATTGCCCTGATGGATCTRGGTGTAGTATTTGCGATGGATAGGGCTGGCATAGTTGGTGAAGATGGAGATACRCACCAAGGAGCRTTTGATATCTCTTATTTGAGAGGTATACCAAATATGACATTGCTTGCACCGTACAATGAAACAAGYATGAAGCTTTGTATGGAATTTGCAAAAGAGTAYAATCACCCCTGTGCATTTAGGTATCCAAGAGGTGCTTTTTTGGCAAAAGATMGAGAAAGTCCAGAATTTGAACTTGGAAAATCTGTGCTTATACAAGAAGGTGAAGAGGTCTTRTTTATAGGTTATGGAAATGGAGTTGGACGGGCAGAACAAACAGCTGCATTCTTAGATCAAAAAATTGCGATTTTGGATTTACGTTTTGTGAAACCTTTGGATGAAGATATGTTAAGTAAATTAAGTGATACCTATAAAAAATGGTTTGTTTTTTCTGACTCAGCGGCAAAAGGTGGTGTGGGTTCAGCGATTTTAGAATTATTGAGTGAGAAAAAAATACAGCATGTTGAAGTAACTACGTTTGAGTATACGGATAGATTTATTACCCATGGCAATACGAAATTGGTCGAAGAAAGCCTGGGTATTTTACCGGAACAATTGGCAAAAAAAGTACTAGGTTCGATATAATCGAAGAGTAATATAAGATTTGAGGTCGATTATATCGACCTTACGGAACTTAAATAAGTATCTTAAGAGATATTTTTTTAAGTTCAGTGGCAGTGGACAAATATCACTAAAAAATACTTATTTTAAACTTGAGCTCAAGCGCGAAACTTTAGTGAGATGACTTGAAAGACTGGCTTTACCGGTTTTCAAAAAGAAGGAATATGAATGAACGAATACATTTTTACAAGTGAATCAGTAACTGAAGGACACCCAGATAAAATGGCTGACCAAATTTCTGATGCTATATTGGACTACATCATYGAAAAAGATCCACAAGCAAGAGTTGCTTGTGAGACGTTAGTGAGTAATGGTTTTTGTGTTATAGCGGGAGAACTYAAGACAACAGCATATGCACCTATGCARGAAATTGCAAGAGAAGTAATCAAGGAGATAGGTTACACTGATGCGCTTTATGGATTTGACTATCGTTCAGCTGGGATACTTAACGGTATAGGAGAGCAAAGTCCAGATATAAATCAAGGGGTAGATCAAGCTTCAGGCGAAATCGGTGCGGGAGATCAGGGCTTGATGTTTGGTTACGCATGTAAAGAAACACCTGAACTTATGCCTTTACCCATTTCATTAGCACATAAACTTACAGCCAAACTGGCAGAGGTACGTAAAAATGGAACCGTACCATTTTTACGTCCAGATGGAAAGGCGCAGGTTTCTGTTAAGTATATAGATGGTAAACCCGTATCTATTGATACAATAGTTGTTTCTACACAGCATCATGATAATGTCTCATTGGAACAAGTGCAAAAAGCCGTGCTTGAAGAGGTGATTAAGGCAGCGATWCCTGCAGAKCTYATGCATGATGATATTGTTTAYCAYATTAAYCCTACAGGACGTTTTGTTATAGGTGGACCTCAAGGTGATGCGGGACTTACAGGTCGAAAGATTATAGTAGATACTTATGGAGGTGCGTGTCCTCATGGAGGGGGTGCATTTTCCGGTAAAGATCCGACTAAAGTAGACCGTTCAGCTGCATATGCTGCCAGACATGTAGCTAAAAACTTGGTAGCAGCGGGTGCATGTGAAAAAGTAACATTACAATTGGCATACGCGATTGGTGTTGCGAAACCTGTTTCTATCTATGTAGATACACATGGCACAGGAAATGTAGAAGAAGAAAAAATTACTGAATGTGTTGAATCACTTTTTAATCTTACACCTAAAGGTATTATTGAAGCATTGGACTTATTAAAACCAATTTACCGGAATACAGCTGCTTATGGGCACTTCGGACGAGAAGAAGAAGGTTTTTCATGGGAGAAAACGGATAGGGTAGAAGAGATCAAAAAATACCTAAATATATAATAAATATAGTCATTATCAATACCATTTAAGTCTCGCTGTGGCGGGATTGAAACACATTTTATAATTTTATTATGAATCCTTTTCAAATTAAAGATTTATTTACATTTTTTTGCTATAGTTTAAATMTAAATTAACACAAAGGAATAAAAATGGCAGTAATTATTGGTGATACATGTATCAACTGTGCGGCTTGTATTGATGAATGTCCAGTAGAGGCAATTGTAGATGAGGATGATAATCCAACAGGTGAGGAATACTACTATGTATACCCTGACAAATGTGTTGAATGTGTAGATCATTTTGACTCTCCAGCATGTGCTGAAGCTTGTCCAACTGAAGGTTGTATTACTTGGGATATGCCATTCACGGCTGATCACAAAGAATACTTTGCTGGCGGAAATTACATCGATGGTGAAAATTACGTTATGGAAGATGCAGATTTAATCATGCCAACGAGAGATGATATCTCTTTAGAAGACAGAGCAGCTAGAAAAAACGTAGTAGAAGATTAATATTTACTACTTTGAGAAGACTACCTCTTGGTAGTCTTCACTTACTATATACTAACCCCCTTAAAACTTAAACTTATTTTAATACTTTTTTAGATAGAATTCCGCCCAAATACTTGTCATATTATTGAACTTAATCATTTAATTTGGAAGTAAATTATCGCTTAGGAATATTAAGAATGGAACAAACATTATCAATCATAAAACCAGACGCAGTAGCTAAAAATGTAGTAGGTCAAATCTTAGCTAGATTTGAAGCAGCTAACCTTAGAATTGCAGCAACTAAAAAAATAAGATTAAGCAGAGTAGATGCTGAAGCGTTTTACGCTGTACATGCTGAAAGACCTTTTTTTAAAGACCTTGTAGAATTTATGATTTCTGGTCCAGTTGTTGTGACTGTACTTGAAGGTGAAAATGCAATGCAGAAAAACAGAGACCTTATGGGTGCAACTAACCCTGCAGAAGCAGAAGCTGGAACAATCAGAGCAGATTTTGCAGACAGTATTGATGCAAATGCCGTACATGGTTCTGATTCTGTTGATAATGCAACAAATGAAATAAATTTCTTCTTTGCACAAAGAGAAATTAATTAGATAGCGTAAAACAATTTTTAGGAAATAGTGTGAAAATTGTATTTGATAAGATAAATTCCACAGCTAAACCTATTGAACTTTCTTCAAAGGGTGTGACGCTTGATGGGACATTACAAAAAAGTGGTTATCATCAAGTAACTTTAGATGCTACACTGAACGGATGTCTCGACTTAGATTGTGATAGATGTGGAGACACATATAACTATGACATCGACACTAAGTTGAGATTGAAGTTGAGTGATCTTGTTTCTGAAGATAAAGATGATTTAGATATAATTGAGTTTTTAGATGGCAAAATCGATCTTTTGTACATACTAGAGAGCGAAATTACATCGATAGAAAGTTCTTATCATTATTGTTACAAATGTGAAAATAATGATGAAGATTTTGAAGTTGAATATTAAAGGATAGAAAATGGCAGTACCTAAGAGACGTGTGAGTCACACAAGAGCAGCAAAAAGAAGAACACATTACAAATTGACATTACCAATGCCAGTAAAAGATGCAGATGGAACATGGAGAATGCCTCACCATATGAATATGACTACTGGTGAGTACAAAACAACTAAAGCGTAATCGATGATACGAATCGCGATTGATGCAATGGGTGGGGACTTCGGTCCTGAACCAATCATAGAAGGTGTGATTCAAGCACTGGATGAAAAACAATTTTTACCTATACTTGTAGGTGATAAAGACCAAATCTTAGAATTCCTTCCACAATATTATGTTGATCAAGTAGAGTTTGAACAGGCTTCAGATGTCATAGCTATGACGGATGCAGCAACTGATGCGCTAAAACGTAAAGACTCTTCCATTTTTAAAGCAGTAGAACTTGTACGTGATGGTAAGGCTGATGCAGTGCTTTCAGCAGGGCATTCAGGTGCAACGATGACAGCTGCAACACTGCGTATGGGAAGAATACCTGGTATTAAAAAACCAGCGCTTGCTACACTTATGCCGAGTATTACAGCAGATAAAACATTGGTACTTGATGTAGGTTCAGTTACAGATTGTAAGCCTGAAAACCTTTTTCAATTTGGTGCTATGGGAGAAGCATATGCATCTAAAATCATGAAGATTAAAAATCCTAAAGTAGGACTACTTGCAAATGGTTCTGAAGACTCTAAAGGGAATGAGCTTACGAAAGCAACTTTCCCACTGCTTAAAGCATTAGATGGTTTCATTGGTAATGTTGAAGGTAAAGATATTTTTAATGGTAAAGTCAGCGTGGTTGTGTGTGATGGGTTTACGGGTAATATCTTGCTTAAAACTGCAGAAGGTGCAGTCTCTACTATATTTGATTTGATGAAGCAGTATATTCGAAAATCACTCCCTGCAAAAGTAGGTGCATTGATGATGAAGAAAAAAGTTTTTGGAAATATGAAAAAACAAGTTGATAAAGATGAATATGGTGGAGCACCACTACTTGGACTTAAAGGTTGTGCTATCATTTCTCATGGAGCATCCAGTCCTAAAGCTATTAAGAATGCAGTATTCCAAGCGATATCTTATGTAGAATCAGATGTCAATACGACTATTGAAACGATTTTAGAACAAAGTAATTAATACTACACCTAGYTAGAATGCAAGTTCCTACTTGCTCTCTAGACTTCCCTCCTTTTTTTTAGAAGTTGCGCATTAAAATTATGGTAAAATAACTCTAATAATGTGTTAAGGATAACTATGCCACAAATTTATGCTTCATTTAGAGCTATAGGTGCTTATGTACCAGAGAAAATTTTAAGTAATGCTGATCTTGAGAAGATGGTAGATACTACAGATGAATGGATTATAAAACGTACAGGCATAAAGGAGCGGCATATTGCTGCTAAGGATGAAATGACAAGTGACATGGCTACAAAAGCTTGTGAGCTTGCTCTGACGCGTTCAGGTATAGCAAAAGAAGAAATTGATTTGGTATTGTGTGCAACGGTTACACCAGACTATTTTAATATGCCTTCAACTGCATGTATCATATCAGATAAATTAGRTATAAGAGATGTTCAAGCATTTGATATATCGGCTGCATGTAGTGGATTTGTATATTTACTCTCTATAGCTAAAGCATTTATAGAGTCCGGTATGAAAAAAAATGTACTCATTGTAGGTGCTGAAAAATTTTCTTCCATTGTAGACTATACAGATAGAAGTACCTGTATTTTATTTGGTGATGGAGCAGGGGCAGCAGTTATATCTGCTACTACCAATAAAGAAGAAGGTATTATAGATTTGCATGCCTCTGCAGATGGTGCTTATGCAGACTTTTTAGTGACACCTGCTCCAGGATGTGTAAATCCAGTAAGCCAAAAAGTGATAGATGAAGGGCTGAATTTTGTTCAGATGAAAGGGAATGAAACCTTTAAACTTGCAGTAAAAACATTAACCAAAGATGTGAAAGAAATCCTTGCAAAGAATAAAATAAATTCAGAGGATATTCCACATTTCATACCCCATCAGGCTAATTACCGTATTATTAAAGCAGTTGGGGCGGCTTTAAAAATGAAAGAGGAGCAAGTGGTGCTTACTGTAGGAAAATTTGGTAATACTTCTGCTGCTTCTATCCCTATGGCAATCAATGATATATGGGAATCAGGAAGACTGAAAAAAGGTGAGTTGATGTTACTTGATACTTTTGGTGGTGGATTAACATGGGCTTCTGCATTATTGCCTTTTGCAGGAAAGAGTAAGTAAAACGTGCGCATAGGTTTTATTGGCGATATTGTTGGTAAACCTGGGCGATTGATGCTTAAGCGGCACCTCAAAAGATTGAGACAAGAACACTTCATAGACTTTACTATTGCCAATTACGAAAATGCTTCTCATGGTTTTGGACTTACGGAGAAAAACTGTATTGAACTCCTTGGCTATGGGGTAGATATGATGACAGGAGGTAATCACTCTTTTGATAAAAAAGAGATACTKACAATGTTTGAAAAGTATCCACTTATTCGACCTATCAATTATCCTAAGGAGACTGCAGGTAAGGGGTTGTATAGAATTACACTTCTAGGTTCTGAAATAGCSATTATAAATCTAATGGGGCACTACACTATGCCTATGGTAGATAACCCTTTTACGATGATTGTTGAAGTTGTAAAAAGACTTAAAACCCAAAATATAAAACATATTATTATAGACATACATGCAGAAGCAAGTTCCGAGAAAAATGCTTTACGTCAAATATTAAAAAAAGATGTCTCTGCCATCCTTGGAACACATACCCATGTAGCAACAGATGACTTAGAAGTCGTTGATGGTTGTTGCTATGTGACAGATGTAGGGCTTACTGGATGTCGTGATGGTGTGATAGGTATGGATGACGTAGTCCCAGTGAGACGTTTTTTAACATCACTGGGGGGACACTATGATGTTCCCGATACCTGTAAAGCTATTTTCCAGATGGTAGTATTTGAACTTGATGATGATGGACGTTGTGTTGGGGCTGAAAAGATAAAGATACATGATGATAAGCCGAAGGTTGTAACGCAGGCTTGGGTGGATTAAAAAGTAAGTATAAACAGTGCCCCGTCCTCTTTATTTACAACACTTAATTTTCCTCCCATATTTTTCTCCACAATCACTTTTGACATATAAAGCCCAATGCCTGAGCCTTGTTCTTTGGTACTGTAGTAGGGTTCAAATATTTTTTGTATCTCTTTGACTTTTATACCTCCAGCATTGTCACTTACTGTTACCTTGGTTTTGTCTATGGTTATGACTATCTTAGGTAAGGAGATGACTCTTTCCCATAATACCTCTTTGGCGTTGCTAAGGAGGTTGAGTATGACCTGTTTATATTCGTTTTTGTAGTTTATAATGTTTGTGTCTTCTACGACATTGAGTGTGACTTCTACTTCTTTTAGACTAAGAAGCATTATGACTTTGTGTGTTTCCATCTCTAAACTAAATGATTCTTTTTCTTTGTTTGGTTTAAAAAAGTTTCTAAAATCATCTATGGTTTGAGACATGAATTCTAGTTGATCTGATGCCTCTTGTAGCTTTTGTGTGTGACGCTGTTCTTTGTCTTTTGACTCGATGTTCATGAGTATGTACCCCAAGCGAGAAAGGGGTTGTCTCCACTGATGGGCGATGTTTCCTAACATCTCTCCCATGGAAGCCAGTTTACTTTGGTAGATGAGTAGCTCTTGTTGTTCCTCTTTTTCTTCTTTTAGGGTTTTCATTTTGTATGAGATAGCGATGGCTAGAAAAAGTGCCTCAATAGTAGACCCCATAAGAATAGGCTCAAAGATAAAGTACTTTCCATCAAAAAAATCAGAGACAAATATGCTAAGCATTAAGGCAAACCAACCAAGCATAAAAAAGAGTGCAGGTGTATATCCCTGTCTATAACGTAACCAAGCCAACCATACGGTATAGAGTAATAAAAATGAATAGAGTTTAAAAATAAGCATAATAGGTACAAAAAAGAGTAGTAAATCTATAATGACAAAAATCATCATATATTCTAAGATTTTATCATGCTTGGGTAGATATTTGGAGGTTTCTAAAAAAGAGCGTATAAAGAGAAGTATAAAGACAGTCGCTACCTCGATAAGAACAAAATAGAAAAATATAGCTATCTCTTCGTTCTCTATGTCTCCCATAACGTATATATGGATAAGGTCTGTTTGGTAGAGTAAAACTCCGAGCATAGAGAATTGCATGAGCATATAGTAGAGAAAAGATTTTTCATGGTTATAGAGATACAAGGCTCCATTATAGATGGCTGCCATAAAGATGAGACCAAAGAGAAAAAAAGTGAGTAGCATCTTTATAGTATAGGACTTTGACCATGTAGTAAATGTCTGTGGGGTATGGAGTGATGCCAAAGCTACCACATGCGAGGGGGCATTGATAGTTTTTAAAAAGTAGCGTCTGCTGTCCTTACTTGGATCGTAATGAAAAGAGAAAAACTTTCGCCCCAAAAGCATAAATCTGTCAAGTACTTGTGCAGAAGTAAATGTGTGGTTGCTAAAGTCAAAGTTGCTATGTTCTACCCAGTAGTTCCCTGCTGTGAGGTTGTCATCTAGTGTTAGCATAATCCAACGGTACTTGTGGGTATTGTTTTGTTTGATGGTGCTGTCATCTTCACTGTTAAAAAGGATAATTTCAAACTCTAGGTCTTTGTCTTCTTGTTTTTGCGTTACAAATTTAGAAGCATACTGAGATATATTGTCGATAGATATATTGTCATCGGTACTATAGGACTGTAGTAGTACAGGTGTGCCTTTAGCATAAAGAAGCGATGACAATAGTACAAGAAGTAAGAGAAACTTTTTCATACTAGAAGTATACTTTAAAATAATGTGAAAAAAATGTTAAGACTGTTTATGTTAAGGCTTGTTATGGGATAACATGAAGTCTGTACCCAAAGCCTGAAACATTCTCTAGGTAGTCACCTTGGAGTTTTTGACGTAGTGTGCGTACTAAGGCTCGAAGAGCGTCTTTAGTCATGACATCATCGTACCAGATGGTGTTTTCTATCTCTTCATAGGTAACTACTCTATGGCGGTTCTTTGCTAAGAGGTCTAAGAGTTTTAGCTCTTTATGAGTGAGTTTTATGAGGTCATTGTCTATCATAAGGTTTTTGTTGAAGCTGTCGTAGTGCTTTTGTTTGTTTATGGTGATAATGCTGTTGATGTTAAGGTGTTCCATGAGAAGATTTAGAGCGACGCTGAGTTTCTTAGAGTTGATGGGTTTGACGATGTACTTGATGAGCTGTAGCTCCACAGCTTGCATGAGGTAGTTAGTATCTGTGTATGCAGTAGTGATGATGATGGGTGTGTTTTTATCACGCTTGCGTATCTTCTTTGCCATCGCCAAGCCATTGAGACGAGGCATCTCAATATCGGTGATGATTATATCGGGTTTATGGTCTTCATAACACTCAAGCCCCTCTTGCCCATCTTTAGCTTCATATACCTCTTTAAAGTAGCCACCTAGATACTCTACTGCATTCTGACGTATAACATCATCATCTTCAACATAGAGGAGGGTGAGTTTTAGAAATTCATTTTGCATGGGTTATTTTAGTGTGTTTTTGTTGAGGGTTTGGTTTTAGGTTCAGTAGATGATGGGCGTTTCGTACTGACGATTTGAATTCAGATAGCAATTACAATCAACTATAATCAATTATCATAAACTTGACAAACTCTATAAATGTAAGGTATACTTACATTGTAGTTGAGGACGGGTCACCGTAACCACTCTCGTAAGATTACCCGTTAGAGGTTTAAGAGTAGTCGCCCTGTCCCACTTACTTTTCTTCAACACTATAATGCGTAANNCCCCCCCCAATGACCGTTTCTATCTTTGCTCAATACTATGATAAAACGTTTATCATTAAATGTATTGCTAATACTTAGATAATCATTTTTTGCAGATTGATGTGCCGAACCCATCTTAATGGTTGTTGCCATATTTAAAATGTTATGAGCAGTAAGCCTACCTTCGCACTCTTTACCATAATGTTTAACAGGATATGCATAAAGCCTTTATCTTCATTTCCTTTTTTAATAAAGTACTGTTTATTGTTGATGGTAAATTGGATAATGTCTTTTTTTGAAATGATAAAATCATAAACGCGTTGCTGATTTTCATTAAAGACTTTTTTCTTTTTACGTAAAGCAGTATGTATCTCACTAATCTCTTTTCTGAGTAATGCTAATTTACGTGCATACTCAGATAAATTATCATTGACCATTGAGAACCTTTATTGTATTTATTTATGGATTATATCTAATGAGTGTTTTGAGATAGGTTTCATCCAGCTAGCCCACAGCATTCTGACGTATGACATCGTCATCTTCAACATAGAGGAGGGTGAGTTTTAGAAATTCATTTTGCATCTGTTCTTGGTAGGTTTTTTTTGGCATGGATTTTCCTTTTTAACTCAACAATGCTTTATTATAATACAAAGAGATAAAACATGCACAGACATTATGCATTACTAATGTATTTTTACAACCCCATCTCACTCAAACTTGCATAATCATCAGGACGCACATCACCCTCCCAAAGTAATTTCCTCTCACTGGGTTTAATTGCCACATCATTGATACTCGCCCAGCGTACTTTCATGAGTCCATTTACATCAAATTCCCAATTTTCATTGCCATAGCTTCGCCACCATTGAGCACTCTCGTCGTGCCACTCATAGGCAAAACGCACGGCAATTCTATTGTCTCTAAAAGCCCAAATCTCTTTACAGAGTCTGTACTCTTGTTCTTTGGCAAACTTCTTAGTAAGAAACTCCACTATTTCATCACGTCCGTTAATAAATATATCACGGTTTCGCCACTTGCTATGAGCAGTATATGCCATAGATAWTTWGNATSKSSTYKKNTYATGTTCCAAGCATTTTCTGCCATGCGTACTTTTTGCAGGGCTGTGATTTCGTCAAATGGTGGAAGTGGGAGTTTTTTCTCTTGCATTTTTAATCCTTTAATAGTTTTTTAATTTTCTCGCCTACTGCTAGATACTCTGTCGTATCTTGTCGTAGATTCATCATCATGATAGCCCCTTGGGTGAGAGCCACATACTCTTTTGCCATGCCCAATGCCTCTTCTTTAGCGTACCTACTTTGGAGCATATACGCCAATGAGTCCACCCAAGCATCAAAATCTTCACGGATAATCTCTCGAAACGCTTCTTTCTCTTTGGGTAGTTCAAGAGCAAAATTACCAAAGATGCATCCACCTTCGCTCTGTAAAAAGTAGTCATCTATTTTTTGAATATAGTGCTCTATTCTTTCAAAAGCAGGTAACTCATCTTTATAGGCAATGGCATAGACTTCATCGACAAAATAGCTGTGAATAAAACGGAGTGAAGCAAGTCCAACATCATCTTTGCTCTTAAAATGATGGTACAAACTCCCCTTTAAAATCCCACAAGAAGAAGCTATATCTGCCATGGAAGTATTGTAGTAGCCTTGGAGTTTGAAGCGTTTTACGGATTGTTTTAGTATCTCTTCTTTGTTGGTTTTTTTGATTGCCATTTGCTATTTATACCTCATTCAATTTAGTTTCTATAGTTTGAAAATACTGCTTAGGACTCACTTCTTTTAGTCTAACCTCATTGCATCTATTAAAAATAGCATATTGCTTTATCTCTTTCGCGAATAATTCGGAAAAAGCATCTATATCTATCATGCTTTTTTCAAAATGCAAATGAATAATTTCTAAAACTTTTTCATCTCTAAAAGCCTTACAATCTACTCTAGCGACAAAATAATCATTAAAAAGTATAGGCAGAGAAAAGTATCCAAAAAGTCTTTTTTCTTTGGGTGTATAGCACTCTATTTTGTAATCAAAAGAAAAAATATCTTTCAATTTTTMTMGRWGKAWCACANCWTTWTCAAAAGGAGATAAAATCTTCAAATAGTCATCTCTTTTATCACTTGCTACTTCAAGCGTACCTTTAAAACAAAAAAGTACATTATTATTCAACGCATGTTCTTCAATGGTTCCTTCATGAAGTTTTTGTTTTAAAATTATTTGCATTTCTTTTTTTAAAGGAGCATTTGTTTTCAGATGTAAAATCTGCTTGAGACTAGCAACACCATGAGCTTTTATGGTAGCGTCTATTAAGTACGTAGCATACGCATGTAAAGTAGGTTCTTTTGTATCCAATCCATTAGGTAGAGCTCTAGATTTTAAATCAAATACTTTCTCTATCCCATCTCGCCTACAAGCCATTAAATCACCTTGCATAAAGAGCTTTTCTAAAGCATTTTTATATGGCTTAAAATTCCACCAAGTTCCCTTTTCTTTGTTAATAGATTTAAAGTCTCTTGCTTTTAATGCACCTTCTGCCTTTATCTTATCGAGTACATACACCATATCTTTTTGTTCAACATTTTGATAATATCTACTCTTCCCATTTTTAATAGCATTCATATTAACAAGTGCAAATTTATAATCAGACATAGGTAAATAAGAAGCTGCATGAAACCAATATTCAAATATTTTTTATCATAGACAAGCTTGTTTAAACTATCTGCCTCATATGCATCAACACGATTCCATAAAGTATGATGATGTGCCCTATTGACAATATTTAGTGAATCAATTTGAATATAAGACAACTTTTTTATTACATCTTCTGCAGTATACTTTTTTTGAGATGTGGGTCGCAAAAGTTGATGTTCTATAATGATTTGTTTGTAACGCGTATTATTCATATTTTATTTATCCAAACGATTGTTTGGTAAAAGTATAGCTTTATAACTCCACAATGTCAAATTCTTTTTATATTCCTTATTTGTATACTATTTACAGTTTATCAAAACTAATTGGCATATTTTTATATATAACATAAGACCTAAAAATAAAAACTATCTTTAGCCAACATCTGTTTCTTGATAGACCCACTTTATAGTTAGTCTGATATTTAAACAACTCAACAACATAAGATATTCTAGTCAAAATACCCAAAATACCTCCTTTCACATTTTTCTCACATTACTTTACTTTAAAATAAAATATCAAACACAAAAGGATAAGTAATGAAAGTATTAAATTTTGGAGAAGAGGTTGAAGGCTACGAGGTAAAAGTACTTAACGAAAGAGAAGTACGAGCAGGTGCAGGGATAGTGTTTCTGTTAGGGTTACTCTCTTTTGTTAACTGCATAGTCACAGAAGACATAGCCCTAAGTCGTATGTTTATATGGGCATTTTTAGCAGAGTTTGCCATACGGGTGTGCATCAACCCTAGATATGCACCAAGTTTAGTACTAGGACGTTTTATGGTACGTCGACAAGTACCCGAATATGTAGGAGCAAAACAAAAAAAGTTTGCATGGAGCATAGGACTTGGGTTGGCTTTGTTCTTGTTTGTGCTGACCACAGTGTTTACACCAACCATCGGTGAAGATAATCTGCACAATGTACTCATAGGACTGAGCTGTATCACGTGTTTGATTTTGCTCTATTTTGAAGCAGTGTTTGGTATATGTATAGGGTGTGTGCTTTACAACAAACTACACAAAGACCAAGCCAAGTACTGTGCAGGTGCTGTGTGTGAAGAGCCAGAGAGACAAGTATGAAAAATGAAGGATTTTAAATGAAAAAAAATGCAACGTTAGCCACACTTTGTTTAAGTGTGCTATTGAGCTCGCATATCAATGCTTTTGATAACAAGAGAGAAGGCTTTATGCTCAGTGCAGGTTTTGGTATTTCCAGTATTCATTCAGACTTTAAGCAAGAGTATGGAGGGTGGAGTGGAACAGGAAGAGACTCAGAAGGAGGATTTGCAACATCATTTAAAATAGGGTATGGTTTCTCAGAACAATTTAGCCTCTACGTGATGCGTAACTCCACCATAGTAGAATATGTCAAAGACCCAAATAATAATGTCTATGAAAACTGCATGCTAGGTATCGGGGCAAACTATTACTTAGAGCCAGAGGGTTCGGTGTATCTTATGGGTGGCATTGGGCTTGGAAGGTTTACAGATTATGACGATGTGGATACAGAAAATATAGGACAGGGTTTTATGCTAGGGTTAGGGTATGAAGTATCTCCACATTTAAACCTAGAAGTTAGCTATATGGGAACACGCATTGATGACAATAAGGCAGAGGTCAATACAGATACTTTGCATGTAACGTTTAACTATTATTGGTATTGAAAACAAGTTTAAGCAAGTATACTTTGGTATGAAAAGTATGGCTTAGTCGTAAACAGCCTGAAGGAATTTTTACTCTTCAAGTTCCTTACACTAAATAAAAGGAGTTTCTAAATGCTTACTATTACATTCATAATATTGATAGCGATTGCTCTGCTACATTTTTACTGGGCGTTAGGGTACAAGAGGGGTCTAGATAAGGCTATACCCACGGGTATAAAAGGTCAGAAGACGTTAAATCCTCCAAAAGTTTTGACCGCATTGGTTGGCATTTTTTTGCTAGGGTTTGCCTATGTGGCATATATGCTTGGACAAGGGAATCATCACAATATAATGGTGTATATGGGATGGACTATAGGCGTAATATTTATACTAAGAGCCATTGGTGAATTTAATGTAGTAGGAATATTTAAAAAAATAAAAGGCACAGTGTTTGCTAAATATGATACATATTTTTATATACCTCTGTGTCTATTTGTAGGGTATGCTTTTATTTCTCATCTTTTAGGCTTAGACGTGTGATATAAAATAGAGTGAAAGGAAAAATATGAAAGCAATCATCTGTACAAAATACGGTTCACCTAAAGTACTGCAACTCCAAGAGGTTGAAAAACCCATACCTAAAGAGAATGAAATTCTCATCAAAATATATGCAACAACAGTACACATAGGAGATACTAAAATACGAGGTTTTAAACCTGGTATGGGATTGTTAGATTTGATAGTTAAGCCTATGATGAGAATCATGATTGGTTTTAGAGGACCCAGAAAAAAGATACTCGGCATGGATTTAGCGGGGAAAATAGAAGCTGTAGGTAAGGATGTTACACGTTTTAAAATAGGAGATGCACTGTTTGGCTCGTCTGAAATGAAGTTTGGTACGTATGCAGAGTATATCTGTTTAGCTGAAGATGACATTTTGGCGATAATGCCAAACAATATGACTTTTAAAGAAGCTACACCTGTAGCAAATGGAGGGCTAACTGCACTCTATATACTAAGAAAAGCAAAGATTCAAAAAGGTCAAAAAGTTCTCATTTACGGTGCATCAGGAAGTGTAGGTACATATGCAGTGCAACTTGCCAAGTATTTTGGTGGAAAAGTAACAGGTGTTTGTAGTACTACAAATGTAGAGATGGTCAAGTCTTTAGGTGCAGATAGTGTTATAGACTACATGCAAGAGGATTTTACAAAGAACGGTGAGTGTTATGACCTGATCTTTGATGCTGTAGGGAAACTTAGTCCTTCACAGTGCAAAAAATCACTTACAAAAGAGGGAGTCTACTTAAATGTCCTAAGAGCTACAGATGCCTTAAAGTTAAAGTCGGAAGATTTACGATACCTCAAAGAAATAATCGAAGAGGGGTACCTTACGTCAGTGATAGATAGAGTCTACCCTTTAGAAGAGATGGTTGAAGCACATAGATATGTGGACAAAGGGCATAAAAAAGGGAATGTGGTTATAAATATTATATTTGAAGAAGAGCTTTCATATCAAAAATAGCAATCTAAGGTTGTATAGCGAAAGATAGCATCATCTCATTTTTTTCACATTATTTTTGATTATCATCAAGTAAGAACATATATTAAGGATAGAGAATGAAACATAGCATGAAAATAACAATAACTTGTTTGTTTGTATCAGTAGTCACTATGATGACTGGTTGTGCAACAAGTTCACAAGAAAATAGTGTCTACAAAGGTGCACCTAAACATGCACAACCTAGTGTAACTGTACTTCCTGCTCCCAATAGTTACAAGCTGAATCAACGATTAGATGATGTAACACAAAGAAAATTAAATCAGAAAATAGATGAACTCTTTTCTACGCATAACATAGCAGGTATTTCAGCGACAGTACTCGTAGCTGAAAAAGGCATGTGGGAGACCCATAGGGGTTTCATATCTAAACCAGATGATATCGTGGTTGATAACTCCACTGTATTCTTTTGGGCGAGTGTGGGTAAGTTAATCACCAGTACTATAGTGCATCAGTTAATTTTAGAAGGTAAACTTTCTTTTGGTGATAAACTTTCTAACTGGTTTCCAGATATTCAGAATGCAGAAGAGATAACCATAGAGCAATTACTCACACATACCAATGGCATTTATAGTTTTAATTATGATCCTACCAATAACCAAGAATATTTAGAAATATCTAAATCACATGAAAATTTGTTTAAGCCAGGTGAATATTGGTCATACACCAATACAGGATATTTACTGCTTTCACTCATCATAGAAGAGATAGAGTCTAAAACATTACCTCAAGTAGCTCAAGAGAGAATATCCAAGCCTTTGCATCTCACATCATTAAGAATAGCCAGTAAAAATGAACCTCACCTAGCATTAGCCCATAACAAAGAAGTAGTGATACGTGAAGACTATTCTACTCTTTTAGGGGTAGGGGGATTTGTAAGTAACTCCAAAGATATGGCTACTTTTTTGAGTGCTTTACTGACAGGGGAAATCATTCCTAAAAAAGATGTTCATGCCATGATGAAAAACTTATACCCAATGTTTGATAAGGGTCAATATTACGGAAGAGGTATGATGCTTTATGATTTTAATAAAATTAATCAAACAAATAAGGTTTGGATAGGACATTCTGGTGGAATTGAAAATTATAGAGCCATTCTACTATATGATACGCATTCAAAAGTAATTATGGCTATTTCAATTAATGATAATACGCCTGTTGAGGCAGTTGCCTATAAATTAATGGAAGTGATGAACGAGTAAAGGTCTATAACACAGGATTAAACTGCTTACATCCTGGCCCATCTGCTGCACAGTTGGGTACTTGGTGTAATTGATCYTTTGTAGATTAGAATTACATGCTTAAAAGTAGTAGGGTGGTGAGGGTCAAGAGTGATATGTAGTGTTTCATAGTGTGTCCTTTGGCTTAAGTATTACGTTTAATCCGCACTTTCTTGGGGTCAAAAAGGGCTATGGCTTCTTTGACCATAGGCTCTTGTAGTAAGGTTGAAGGATCTTTTTCTTTGGCGGCTTCAGTATCTCCTGCTTCTGGTGAGATGCATGAGCTTTTCATTTCTATCTCTTCTATCATAGAGCTTACGTCTGCATCATTGTGTGGGACTTCGACAAGCTCAGCCACCGTATTATTTTTGGTACCTGAGCTTGTCGAAGGTGAAGTATTAACTACTTTTTTTTTAGGAATATTGATTATTTTAGTCTCTAAGCTAAAACACTCTTTTACAAACATATTGATGACACCCCAGTGTGTGATGAGTGATTTTTTATCACCACCTTCAGCCTGTGAGACCCAAGTAAGTTTGTTTTCTTGAAAGCTTTCAAATGCAATATTACGTTCAAAACATGCACCCAAGTCATAATTTCTGTCATAAATCTTTTTAACAAGATTATCAAATATTTTTTTATGAGGATTTACTTGTGGAGATGAAGAGACTATCTCCTCTTTTTTGACTTCTTCTATTTTAGAAGCGATAGGCTCATCTGAATGTTCTTTTACAGTTTCTGGAACTGTGTCATTCTTCTCTTCATTTGGAGAAGGTTCAGAGTCTTTTTTAGAGACAGGTTTGGGTGTAGTCTCAGGTATCGTAGCGACTATTTCGTCTTCAGTGATGGTAATAACTTCAGGAGGAGCAGATACATCTGCTACTGGGCTACTTACCATAATTTCAGAAACCTCAACGCCTTCTAGCTCTTTTTCAAGTCCTCTTATCATCGTATCAATGTCTTTGATTTCTAGGGATTCAATCATTTTAAAAAGAGCCAAAGAGAGTACAAATTCACTATCAGACCCTAATGAAAGCAGTGCTTTACTCTCTGCAATGACTCTAAAGAAACGTTCTATAATCATAGGGGAAATTTTGCCATTTCTACCTAAGAGAAGTTCTTTAAGATAGAGGGTGAGTTCATCMAGTATCATTTCGGCTTCATAGTCTCGTGCCATATTAATGAAAGCTAAAATTTCTACTGTCTCTTTAGCCATTATGTTACCTAAAAGAGCTTCTAGGTGACTAGGCTCAATAATGCCTAACATACCTGTAACAGTCGCTACATCGACATAGTTCTTAGAATAGACGATGGCTTGGTCAGTAAGTGTCAGCGAGTCTCTAAGACTTCCTGCACCTGAGCGTGCGAGTATTTCTAATGCATCTTTTTCAAAACCTATGTTTTCAAGATTTAAAATATGTTCTAAGTGTTTGACTACAAGGTTCTGAGGGATCTTTTTAAATCTGAAATGTTGTGTACGTGAGAGGATAGTTGCAGGTAACTTGAGTGGGTCTGTTGTGGCTAAAATGAACTTTACAAAATCTGGGGGTTCTTCCAATGTTTTCAGTAAAGCGTTAAATGCTTGTGGTGTTAACATATGGACTTCATCTATGATAAAGATTTTATAACGTGCTGAACTAGGCTTATATTTGGTATGCTCTATAAGGTCTTTAATATCATCGATACCACGATTGGAGGCGGCATCCATTTCGATGATGTCCATGTGACGATTTTCTATAGCCATTTGACAATGTGAACATGTGCCACAAGGATGAGAAGTAGCACCCTCTTCACAGAGCAAGGCCCTTGCAAAAATACGAGCAGTAGATGTTTTTCCACTTCCTCTTAAACCAGAAAAAAGATAAGCATGAGAGAGTCTGTTGCCATCGAGTGCAAGTGACAAGGTTTGTGAGACTGCCTCTTGACCAATAAGGTCGTCAAAAGTGGCAGGTCTGTATTTTCTTGCTAAGGCTAAGGACACATAGACTCCTTTATTTTATTGATATTATTGTAGTAGATTTTTACTTTTGGTTGGTATAATTGGTTATAAATAATAAGAAGGATAGCCATGAAATGGAAAGGTGGAAGAAAAAGTTCTAATGTAGAAGATAGACGCACAAGTTCTGGAGGTAGAGGTGGTAGCATGCCTTCTATGGGAACGATGATGATGCTATGGCCTATAGTAAAACCATTGCTTCGTTCTAAGTTTGGTATGTTAATAGTAGGAGTGGGAGCTGCCGCTTACTTTATGGGTTATAATCCGCTGGCACTTATAGGTATGGGTGGCAGTACAGGTAAAGCAACTGTAGCCAATGAAGCTAAAGACAATCAAATGTCTGACTTTATGAAAACCACTTTAGGGTATACAGAAGAGGTATGGAATTCTGTATTGCCACAATATGGAATGAAATATAGAGAACCTGTTATGGTACTTTACCGTGGCGGTACCAAAAGTGGTTGTGGTTTTGCAGATTCTGCGATGGGTCCTTTTTACTGTCCTGCTGATCAAAAAGTCTACCTTGATCAAAGTTTCTTTGAAGAATTAGCTAAAAATCATTCAGCTCCTGGTGACTTTGCACAGGCGTATGTATTGGCACATGAAGTAGGACATCATATACAAAACCTACAAGGTACGTTGCAAAAAGTACAAAAAGCAAAACAGAGTTGGGGTGGAAGCAGTACTAAGTCCAATGCTTTACAGGTAAAAGTAGAACTCCAAGCAGACTGTTATGCAGGTGTGTGGGCTCACCATGCACATAAAAAGTTTGCTATCTTGGAAAAGGGTGACCTTGAAGAAGCCATTAGAGCAGCAGCTTCTATAGGAGATGATACACTACAAAAAAAATCGGGTAAATATGTAAATCCAGATGGTTTTACGCATGGTTCATCACAACAACGTATGGACTGGCTCAAACGTGGGCTTAGTTCTGGGGATATGAGAGAGTGTAATACGTTTAAATAAAAGCACAAACTAAACTAGCACTTATGTTCCGAGTGCGTTAGCAAACGCACCATACAGACGTATCTAACCCCATCTTAGATATAATCCATTAATTAAATAATCACAATATAAGCGAGTTTACTATGAGTTACAATCCAAGTGAGATTGAAGCCAAATGGCAAAAAATATGGGATGATGAGAAGGCTTTTGAGCCTGATGAGGAGCTAATAAGAAAGAAAAAATACATCCTTTCTATGTTTCCTTTTCCTTCTGGTCGTTTACACATGGGGCATGTGCGTAACTATGCCATCGGTGATGCTTTTGCTCGTTATTATAGAAAGCAAGGTTTTAATGTACTGCATCCCATTGGTTGGGATGCGTTTGGTATGCCTGCTGAAAATGCTGCTATTAAACATGGGAGACACCCTAAAGACTGGACGTATTCAAACATAGATTACATGAGAAAAGAGCTCAATACACTTGGGCTTTCATTTTCTAAAACACGTGAGTTTGCCACTTGTGATGAGCTTTATACGAAGTGGGAACAAGAGTTCATCATTAAAATGTTTGAAGAAGGGTTGCTTTACCGTGAAAGTACTACGGTAAACTGGTGTGAATCATGTCATACTGTACTTGCAAATGAGCAGGTAGAAGAAGGGTGCTGTTGGCGTTGTGACAATGAAGTACAGCTAAAAGAAATGCCCGGGTATTACTTAGACATCATTAAGTATGCAGATGATTTACTCGGTGACTTGAAAAAGCTTGAGAGAAAATGGCCAAATCAAGTGCTGACTATGCAAAGTAACTGGATAGGGAAATCTCAAGGGCTTGAGTTTGACTTTAAATTATCTGAAGATTCTAAGGTCAAGCTTGGTGGGAACTTTGATACGTATACGGTGTTTACCACACGTCCAGATACTATTTATGGTGTAACTTATTCTGCATTGGCGGCTGAGCATCCTATTACAAAGTATTTGTTGGAAAACAGTTTGTTGGATAGTGCAGTGGCTGAGAAAATAGTTACCATTACAAATATGACAGAGATAGAGCGCGCCAAAGAGGGTAAAGAGGGGTATGACTTAGGTCTTACAGTCATGCATCCTTTAACGGGTAAAGAAATACCTGTATGGACGGCAAATTTTGTTCTCGCTTCTTATGGTGGTGGAGCAGTCATGGCTGTACCGGCACATGATGAGAGAGACTTTGAGTTTGCAACGAAATATGATTTGCCTATACAAAGAGTTATAAGCGGTGGAGAGGAATTGCCTTACACGTTAGAAGGTAACTTGGAGAATTCAGATACTTTTACAGGTGTAAACAATACAGAGGCAAAAGTCCAAATCATCTCATATTTTGAAGAGAAGTCTTTGGGTAAAGGTACTACAAACTATAAGCTAAGAAACTGGGGTATCTCCCGTCAGCGTTACTGGGGTGCACCTATACCTTTTGTGCATTGTGATGACTGTGGTCTTGTGGCTGAAAAAGTAGAAAACCTACCTATAGCACTTCCTGAAGATGTGGAGATTACAGGTGAGGGTAACCCACTTGAGAACCATCCTACTTGGTCTAAGTGTGCTTGTCCAATCTGTGGTAAAGATGCTAAGCGGGAAACAGATACACTCGATACTTTTGTACAGTCAAGTTGGTATCAGTTTCGTTATGCAACAAATCCTAAGAAGTGGAATACAATGGGTATAGACAAGGAAGAGGCAAACTACTGGCTGGGTGTAGATCAGTACATTGGTGGCATAGAACATGCCATACTGCACTTGCTTTATGCACGGTTCTTTACCAAAGTGCTTCGTGACCTTGGTTACCATGACATAGATGAGCCTTTTGAAAACCTACTGACTCAAGGTATGGTACTCATGGATGGGGCTAAGATGTCTAAGTCTAAAGGTAATACAGTTGACCCTGATGCACTAGTAGAAAAATATGGTGCTGATACGGCTAGACTGTTTACACTTTTTGCTGCACCTCCGGCTAAAGAGTTAGAGTGGAATGACTCGGCAGTGGAAGGGGCATTTAGGTTTATTAAAAAGTTGTATGAGAGAAAAATAAAAGTAAGTGCTAAAACCTTACCTCATATAGAACAAAGTACACTAAGTAAAGAGTCTAAACTGGCACGTGTGAAAGTCTATGAAGCATTGCAAAAATCTACAGATGTATATGAAAAAACATTTGCTTTTAATACACTTATCGCAGCATGTATGGAAGCCCTCAATGCATTAGATAAACAAGACAATACTGAGGTGTGGACAGAGGGGATGTATATTATGCTTAACCTTCTTGAACCTATTATCCCTCATGTGACGTCTGAACTTTCTGAAGTACTTTTTTCCAGAAAAAACTTAGGTGTAGTTTTGGAAGTAAAAGAGGAAGTTTTTGTGCAAGACAGTATTTTATATATGGTGATGATAGGTGGCAAGAAACGTACAGAAATAGAAGTAAACCCATCTGCCAACAATGATGAGATATTGACTGCAGCAAAAGAAGCAGGTGCCAAATGGCTTGAGGGTATGACTATCGTTAAAGAGATAGTGGTACCAAATAAACTTGTGAATCTTGCAGTAAAACCTGCCTAAAAAAGGAGTGAGAAGATGCAAAAAATATTTATAATCTTGATGACTATGTTTGTAATAACAGCCTGTGGGTACAAACCTTCTTCTCATCTGATAAAAAATGTTTTTACAGATACGGTATACGTTGAAATTGTGGTTGACAGGGTAGAACCGGAAAATGCACCTTTTATCAAAGATGAAATTAACCGTTTGGTCTATACACGCTTTAAAGGTAGAGTAACAAGCAAAGCAGAAGCAAAAAGTCAAATTCGGATTGCGTATGCAGGTAGTACATATGCGCCACTTGCTTATGAAGATGGGTACGTAATACGCTATAGAGCAAACATTCGTGTGCGTTTTGATATGGTGAATAAAGAAGGTAAAACAAGTAAAATAATTACAGCCATTGTTGAATCTGATATCGAGGCATCATCTCTTACTTCATCTACACTACGTATTGAAGCGATTCGTCTAGGTCTTGCAAAAGCATTGGATGAGTTTTTAGCATATGTGAGTGCTAAAGGAATGTTAAAAGAAGCCAAGTGATGTATGACTTTCAAACTTTTCTTGAAAATAAGCCTCTTTATTATGATGAGATCGACCATGAACGTGTGCATGAAGCATACACGCTACTGAAACCACAGATAAAACGTCCTGTGACAGTGCATATAGTAGGTACCAATGGCAAGGGGTCTACAGGACGAATACTTGCACATCTCGCGTATAAAAGTGGACAAAGTGTCGGACATTTCTCTTCTCCGCATATCTTGAAATTTAATGAACGTATCTGGATAAATGGAGATGATAGTTCAGATGAAGTGCTTGAATGTGCACATCAACGACTTTTCAGTATTTTAGGTAAAGAGATGAGCGACAGTTTGAGTTATTTTGAATATACAACTCTTTTAGCTTTTATTGTATTTGAATCCTGTGATTTGATGGTACTTGAAGCAGGTCTTGGTGGTGAGTTTGATGCGACCAATGTATGTGATAAAGAATTAAGTATCATTACGCCTATTGGCATAGATCATCAAGCTTTTTTAGGTGATACCATAGAAGAGATAGCAGGGACGAAGATACGAAGTATTCAGAAAAAAGTGTTGTTAGCCCCACAGGTTTATGATGAGGTGCTTGAAGTGGCGAGAGAAATTGTAAAAGATAAAAACAGTGAATTGTATCTTTCTTCAACGTATATTAATATGGAAAATGCGAGAGAACAGTTAGAAATACATTGTATTGCTAAAACAAATGCTTGGGGAGAGTATCTTGTTGATAATGCCACTGTGGCAATGCAAGCATTGGAAATTCTTGGAATAGAGTTTGATATTCTAGACTTAGTCTCGCTAAAACTCTTTGGACGTTTTTACCCTTTAAGAAAAAATATACACATTGATGTAGGGCATAACCCACTTGCCGCCCTTGCTATAGAAAAAGCCTTAGATAAAAAAATAGTACTCATTTATAATAGTCTGGATGACAAAGAGTATGAAGAGGTGCTAAGAATATTAAAGCCTAAAATAAAACGAGTGGAAATCATAGCTATACACTCACAACGTGCTACAACATTAGTAGAGATAGAAAAAGCTTTACAGCGTGTAGGTTTAGAATATAGCTATTTTGAAAACAAGCTAGATGATGATGAAGACTATTTGGTTTTTGGCTCATTCTATGTGGTAGAAGAATTTTTAAAACAAAGAAAAGAGTATGATGTACCAAAGTAATATTTACCAATACCTAGAAGAATTAAAAGAAACAAAGTTACTTATCTGTAACAATGACAAAGAAGCAATACTCATACGAGATGTGGCTGTGTTGTTAGGATATGACACTTTTGTTTTACCTGACTTACGTGTCTCAGTGGGTGAAGATTTAAGAGCATATGCAGAAGATGTACAATTACTGTTTTTACAATTAGCATCATTTCATCAAAGCATTAAGAAAAAAGTACTTATTTCTCCACTAAGAACTTTACTTATACCTTTTCCAAAACCAGAATATTTTGCCTCTAAAACGATAGAGTTTGGTGAGACACTTCATTTACAAGAGTTAAAAGATACACTGTATCAATGGGGTTATCATTTTACAGATATCGCTGCACAAAGGGGTGAAGTCTCTTTTCGTGGAGACATTATAGATATTTACCCCATAGATGCAGAAAAGCCTTACCGGATTTCACTTTTTGATGAAGAAGTGGAGACTATACAGCACTATGATGAGGGAACACAAAAGCGTGTGACTGAAGAGTTAGAAGCGCTCACTTTTACACCTGCCTTTTTAGCTTTAGACAATACACAGCATGAAGCCCTGAAAAATAGATGTGAACGAAGTAGTTATGATACCTTTGTCAAAGACATGGACGCATTAGGGCTTTGGCATTTGGAAGACTTAGGGCAGAGTGCCTTAGAACAGTTTTCAGGCATATGGGCATCCAATTTAGATGATGAATTAAAAGAAGTGTATGAACTCACAGTACCATTAGTCTCACGTAAATCATTTTTACTCCCTGCTATTCCTGAGAGTTCAAAATATAGAGATTTAGAGTCAGTAAACCATAACAAACTTTTAGAGTCACATAAAGAAAAGCAGATTACCATTATCGCTAAAAATGAGAGTATTGTAAGGGGTTCAGAGTTAAGTTCATTTGAAAAGATAAGGTTTGTCTACCAAGAGGGCATAGTCAATCTTTTAGGGGCAGACAAGTTAATACTTTCACTCAATAAACCACTTAAACGTAAAAAAGTGAAAAAAGCTTCTATCATACTTGATGAACTGAAACCGGGGGATTATGTAGTACATGAGAATTACGGTGTAGGTATATTTAAAGGGATAGAAAAAAGAGAAATTCTTGGCTCATGGTCAGAGTTTGTGGTGATGCATTATCAAAATGAAGATGCCTTGCTCATACCCGTATCAAGTCTTGAAGTCATAGACCGTTATCTGGCTGAAGGTGGTTCCTTACCTATACTTGACCGTATGGGCAAGGCTAGCTTTAAAAAGCTTAAAGCCAAAGTGAAAGATAAGCTCTTTGCTATTGCTTCACAAATTATTAACCTATCGGCACAACGTCATCTTAAAAAGGGTATTAAACTTAAACATAATATGGAAGAACATGCCATATTTATGTCTGAAGCGGGTTTTGTGCATACGGAAGATCAAGAGAAAGCCATTAACGATATGTTGGATGATATGAGTTCTGGAAAGATGATGGATAGATTACTCTCTGCAGATGTTGGTTTTGGTAAGACAGAAGTCGCCATGAACGGGATGTTTATTTCAGTCAAAAATGGCTATCAAGCGATGATGATAGCTCCTACAACGCTGCTCTCTTCTCAGCATTTTAAAAGTTTAAAAGAACGCTTTTATGAACATGGTATTAAAGTAGCAAAGCTAGATAGATTTTCAACAGCCAAAGAAAAAATGTTAACACTTAGAGGCTTAGAAGAAGGGACTATAGATGTTGTGGTTGGTACGCATGCATTACTTAAAGCAAAGTTCAAAAACTTAGCCCTTGTTATCATAGATGAAGAGCACAAATTTGGAGTGAAACAAAAAGAGGCGCTTAAAGAGATAGCCATAGATGTACATCTGCTCTCAATGTCTGCAACGCCTATCCCACGTTCACTCAATCTTGCTCTGTCAGATGTGAAGAGTTTCTCTGAAATCCTCACGCCTCCAACAGAGCGTCAAGGGGTACGTACTTTTGTTAAATCTTATGATGATAAAGTTATAAAAGAGGCAATTTTACGTGAGATGCGTAGAGGTGGGCAAATATTTTATGTGTTTAACTCTATTGCAGGTATAGAAGAGAAGAAAAAAGTACTTTTGGAGATCCTCCCTAAACTTCGTATAGCCGTACTTCACTCTAAAATCTCAGCGAAAGAAACAGAAGATGAGATGATGCTTTTTGAAGATGGAGAGTATGATGTGCTTCTCTCAACTTCCATTGTAGAGTCTGGTATACATATGCCTCAGGCAAATACCATGATAGTTGACGGGGCAGATAACTTTGGAATTGCTGATTTACATCAGCTTCGTGGACGTGTGGGACGTGGAGGAAAAGAGGGCTACTGTTACTTTATGGTTACAGATAAAGAACGTTTGACTGACAATGCCAAACGCCGTTTACTTGCATTGGAGTCTCACTCAGACTTAGGGAGTGGTGCTGTACTTGCTTTTCATGACCTCGAAATACGTGGTGGAGGAAACATTATAGGGGAAGCACAGTCTGGACACATTAAACAGATAGGCTATTCACTGTATCTACGTATGCTTGAAGATGCCATTAAAGAACTCTCTGGGCAAGATAAAGAGGTGGCACATACGATTGATATGAAACTCTCAATTGATGCCTATTTGAATGAAGAACTCATAGAAGAAGACCGGTTACGTTTGGAGCTATACAGAAGACTCTCTCTTTGTGAAACAACTGGTGAAGTCTATGAGGTAGAATCCGAGATAGCAGACCGGTTTGGTAAATTAGATACGATTACGAGACAATTCATTGATGTGATTGTGATGAAAGTGATAGCCAGAGAGAAAGGCATTTCTAAAGTTTCATCTTATGGTGAAAATGTGTTTATTGAATTTAGGGAAGAGGGAAAAGAACGTATGATCCTTAAATCAAACTCCAAAGATGACGATGACATCATCGCAACTGCGATGGGATATTTGAAGAAGTAATTAGTTAAAATAACTTGTGAATATATTTAAAGGTCAGGTATGACACTCGAAGCAGACATTTTAAAAGGTAAGTATTTTCCTGAGGGCAGCAGGGAAAGATTAAAAGCGGTGATGCTTTCTTTATTAGTGTATTTACCCGTTATAGCTATGGTATATGACTTTTATGAGAGTGTAACGTATGGCTATAAAACCATGGAAGTGATTGAGATTGTCACATTGTTTTTGCTTTACGGTTCTTTCTTGTTGTTCCCACGTTATATTGGATTAGATAAAATTACACATATTATTTTAGCTATTTTGACTGTTTTTCTTTTGATTACATTGGTAGTCCCAGACAAAAATGCAGAGTTTTCTTTGTTTTGGTTCAGTATGTTACCTGTKATTTCYTTCTTCTTTTTAGGAAAGTCCCAAGGAATTATTTGGACTATCATTGTYGCTYTTATGTTATTGATTTTAATATTATTGTCTYTGTTTGGATGGGTCGTACCATTATATGAAAATGCACTTTTGGCTCAAATTATTTTTGCTTATTTAGTTTTTTCTTATATTGTATATATGATAGAGAAAGAACGTGCTATGTATGAAAATGAGTTAAATAATTCTTTGAAGAAAAATAAATTACTTTTTAAAGAAGTCCACCACCGTACAAAAAACAATATGCAAGTGATGATGGGACTCTTAGAGACCCAATCTTTTAGAGTAGCAGATCCAAAATATAAAAAAATGTTTCAAGCCCATGTTGATAGAATTAAAGCCATGAGTTTTGTGCATGAAAACCTTTATCGGGGAGGTTCYTATGAGGAGGTAGATATGCATACCTACTTAAATGAAATTTTAGATAGTTTACAAAAGATTACGCAACAGACTATTCTTACAGATATAGACTATATGACACTTGGGGTAAATGAGAGTATTAATTTAGGACTTATTGTTAACGAAGCTGTGAGTAATGCTATGGAGCATGCATACAGTGCAGGCACTGGACGTATAGATGTCTCTTTAAAGTATTTGGGGAGACGCTGTGTTTTGGGTATAAAAGATGAAGGTATTGGGCTCAATACGGACAAAAAGTATCAGTCGCTTGGTATGACACTTATAGAAGACTTGGCGGCATCTCTCCCTTATGGAAAATTGGAGATTAATGTGGAAAACGGGACACATATTCAAGTTTATTTTGATGCAAAGGAGCAGACATGACAGATTTACCTCAAAGTGTTCTCATTATAGAGGATGAAGCAATCACACAACGTTATCTTAAAGATATTTTAGGTCAATATAGCCTTGAAAATATTGATTGCTACGATAATGCAAAAGATGCCTTAGCACACATGAAAACAAAAAAATACGACATGATACTTATGGATATTAATATTAAGGGTTCTATGGATGGTATACAGTTAGCTAGAGAGATACTTCGAACACGGACCGTTCCTATCATCTTTATTACAGCACATAGTGACGATGAGACGTTTCAGGAAGTACTGGAACTCTCTCCCTATGGTTTCATCGCAAAACCATTTTCTGCAAAGGATGTAGAAGTTGCACTTCAGTTAGGGTATAAAAGATTTCTAGCGCATAAGGAAAAGGTCAATATTGAAGTCGCGGAAGAGATGAATGATAGGATAGAAATTACCGAGCATTACATCTATTCTAGAACAGAAAAAACACTCTATTATGATGATGCCCCAGTAAAGCTAAATGCAAAACAAACCATACTCATAGAGATGTTAAGTACCAATCTAAACAACTCTGTAGACTATGACAGTCTTACCATGGCTCTATGGGAAAATGACTACATTGCAGACTCTGCACTACGTACATTGGTCTATTCTATACGAAAATTGCTCCCTGATTTACCTATTTCCTCTCATAGTAAAGTGGGGTATTCTCTTAATAGAGAGATTAAAGAGTAAAACCATTCAATAAATATTAAATTATGTTACATAATATTACACAATTTAATATAATCACCTATATGTTTTTTGATTAATTCACTCTTCCTATTTATTAATATAATACTATGTATCATTAGAGTAATTTTATTTTTTCGGGGGAGATATAATGATAAAGAATACTTTTTGTCATGGAGCAAACTATATTAAGAAATTTATAGTGAGTGCCATATTATTGACATTATTAGTAACAGGACAGGTTTTTGCAGCAGATATGCAGCCAGTGAGTTTCACAGACAGTCGCGATCCAGTGCCATCAGGGGGACTGATAGATTATATAGTTGAGCTTAAAAACAATGTACCTGTAGAGGCGATTAACCCAGAACTTAATGTAAGTATTCCTGTTGGCTTTTCTTTTGTTTCGGTTAACAATCCAGGTATAAATTGTGTACAAGAAGGGAGTAATCCTAGTACAGGTGCAAGTACTGATCAAGTAAGATGTACAGCAGCTACATTTCCAGGAAGTACCTCTTATGATATTAATATTACACTGCGTGCACCTATCGTTGCGAATCCAACAGTATTTTCTTCAACAGCGACTGTAACAAGTGATGTTGAGGTAAACACAGCAAATGACAGTGAATCAGTGATTACGACAGTCATAGAAGGTGCAGATTTAAATTTGACGAAGACAAGTAGTCCAAATCCTGTTATTGCAGGCGGGATAGTGACGTATCAATTTGATGTGCAAAATCATGGTCCTCACAGTGCAGCAAATGTCAGGTTAACGGATACGCTTCCTCCCGGATTAACATTTGTTGCAGACAATGCAGATCCATCTGCAGATAATGATGCAGCATGGACATGTTCTGCAGTAGGTCAAGATGTTACATGTGCGGGTCCCAATATAGATGTAAATGTGACAAGTACATTTTATTTTAGAGTGCAGGTTACAGATTTTGTGGGAGACATTATTAATGCAGCTACAGTGACTTCCGATACATTAGAAGTAGACCCTAATAATAATACTGATACAGATGAACTCAATGTTTCTGCTGGAACTGATATGATGATAAACAAAGCAGTAGTCACCTCACCTGTCATCGGAGGGCAAAATGTCACATTTACTTTAGATGTAAGCAACAACGGACCTCTTCCTGCAGATGATGTGAATATCACAGACATTTTACCTGCTGGATATACAAATATAAGTGCAAGTGGGATAGGTTGGACATGTGATGTAGCAGGAAACCCATTTATCACATGTACGAGAGATGCTACACCAATGGCATCAGGACTCACTGAGACTATTACGATTATCGCACAGGCACCTCTCGTGTTAGGGATAGTGTCACATCAAAATTCTGCTAGTGTAGAGACAACAACAGCAGATGCAATACCTGCTAATAATACAGATACTGTTACGTATGATGTTAACCCCGATAATGCAGATTTAAGCTTGAGCAAATCTAAAGGGCCTAATCCTGTGGCGGTAGGGCAAAATATGACCTCTACCATACAAGTGCATAATAATGGTCCAAGAGTAGCAACCCCTGTGCAGGTCTCTGATTTACTCTCAAGTAGTGAGAGTTATGTAAGTTCTTCCGGGACTGACTGGAACTGTACACACGACGGTGCAATTACAGGTGGACTTGTCATTTGTGATTATGCCAACGTATTGGCAGTAGGCGCTTCAGCCCCTACGCTTAGTATCATTACAAAAGCTGAAGTAAATGGTACCATAGAAAATACGGCATGTACGGGAGGAAGTAACGGAACACTTCCTCCAGATGCAAATGATACAAATGCTGCAAATAACTGTCAAGTTGCAAATGCAACAGGTACAGGAGACGGTAATACTACAGCAGGCGTTACAGATATACGCGTCATTAAAACCACAGACGATACACTGATTACTGTTGCAGAAAATAGTTTTTCTTATATAATAAATGTGAAAAACATAGGCACAGATGTAGGTGAGTCTGTAGAGTTTCGAGACACTATACCTCAGTATGTTTCTGCGCTAAACGGAAGACCTGCGACTACACTGACTGCAGTGACAGATAAAGCGGGGGCTACTTGTACGGTTACGAGTGCGTTGGTTGTATGTGATTTGGGTGATATGGCAGTCAATGATGAAGTAAATGTTACCATCACCGTAGCTAGACCAATGGCAGATGGTACACTTACAAATACTGCCTCTGCATACTCTCTATTGACAGGGGATACAGACAGAACAAACAATGAAGACTCTGTTGCAGTCACAGTCAATCCTGTGGCTGATATAGAGTTAGTAAGTAAATTGATTACACCTAATCCTGTTTTGGCAGGAACAGAAGCAACCTATACGATACAAATCCGTAATAACGGCCCCTCTACAGCCGTAGATGTAAACCTTACAGATATTTTTTCTGGAGAGGCTTTTACCTTTATCTCTGTCTCTTCCCCTGTAGGTTCTTGTGTATTTGATAATGGCACAACTACACTCAATTGTAGTATGGGAGATATACCCTCAGGAACAACACACTCTGTTTCTATGATTGTACGTCCAGATCATTTGGTTCCTGCCCCTGTAAACTGGGAGATAAACAATACCGCTACAGTCACTATGGCAACGTTAGATTCAAACCTTAGCAACAATGAAAAAAACGCAAGTTTACAAGTACATGAGGGTGAAGTTGATTTAGCTATAGAAAAAAGTGAATCACCAATATACCATGAACCAGTCTCCTATGACCCGAACAATCTTGCATCTAACCTTATTGTGTATCATATAGAAGTGCAAAATCATGGTCCATCACTGGCTACGGACATACGTTTTGTAGACAGAGTTTTAAGTGTTTCTCCTGATGTCAATCAAAATTTGACATTTGTAAGAGATACATCTAACGCAGATGGTACAGATGATGGTACCTCTGTGTGTACGGCACCGGCAAGTAATCCTTTTACCCCGGATGCTGCAGCCCCAACTATTGATTGTAATATCGCTCAATTGCCAGCTGGAGACTCGTATTCGAGATATATAGTATTTCATATAGATGATGCACCACACTTGGTATCTGGAGATGTGTACAATGATGAAATCAATGTGACTTCAAGAGAAATAGAACTTTTACTGGGTAATAATGTAGAAGATGAAAAAACCACAGTACGTGTGCTTACCGATCCTCAGATCGTTAAAACGGTATCTAAACCGACAGTAGAGGTAGGGGAAAACTTTACGTATACTCTCACCGTAACAAACAATGGACCGGGATATAGCCCTCAAACAGATATCACTGACAACCTCCCTGCTGACATGGTATTGACAGGTACCCCAACAGCAACACAGGGAACATGTACGGGAAGTGCAGGCAGTACAAGCTTTACATGTAATGTCGACTCAGCAGACGGGACATTACATAGCCAATTTGGTGACCCAGGTGGTATCTCTGAAGTGAATATTACTGTGCCGGTACGTTTCATAGCGTATCCTGGAGCAGGAGCAGTTATCAATACTGCAAATGTGACAACCACAGGTCCAGATGATAATCCAAATAACAATGAATCAAATGCTTCAGTCAATGTACTAGCACCTCTTCATATAGGTAATTATGTTTGGGAAGATAGAGATGCGGATGGTGTACAAGACGGAAATGGACCAGGGATTAATGGGGTAACAGTGAATCTTCTTGATGCATCAGGCACTATAATTCAAACAACAGTTACTGCCAATGATGGCAGTAATGATGGTGCTTATGGATTTGACCTTAATACTTCAGGTGATTATAGACTACAGTTTATCACTCCTGCGGGATATCGTATTACGACGCAAAACAGTGTCGATGATACTTTAGATTCAGACATTAATGCAACGGGATATACAGGGCTAGAAACATTGAATTATGGAGATAATAATTTAACCTTTGATGCAGGATATTTTAGAGTAGCCGCCATTGGAGACAGGGTTTGGATAGATGACAATGGTAATGGGCAGGAAGATGCTGGTGAAGCAAATGTTGCTGGTGTAGCTGTACGTTTATATGATAACAATAATATACAAATTACTACGGATATTGACGGTAATGTTTTTGGTACTGCAGGTGTCATTACAACCAATGCTTCAGGAAATTATAATTTTACAAACCTCAGACCAGGAAACTACCATGTAGAATTTAATAAATCAACGCTACCTGCTGGATATGTCTTTACTACACAGAATGCATCAGGAACAAATGCAAGTAATGATAGTGATGCGAATACTGTTACAGGTATCACCGCATATACCAACTTAACATCTAATGAAACAGATAATCGATGGGATGCAGGTATATTTATCCCTGTAAGTATCGGTGACCGTACTTGGTATGATGTGAATGGTAATGGTATTCAAGATGTTGGAGAAGCAAATTTATCTAATGTGGGTGTGGCTTTATTCCTCTCTGATGGTACGCCTGTGACTACTGATTTAAATGGAACAGCACTACAGACAACAACCGATGCTAATGGCAGTTACTTGTTTGAGAATTTAAAACCTGATACTTATTATGTACAGTTCACGGCACCTGCAGGTGGTTATGTTTTAACCTTACAAGATCAAGGTGGAGATGATACAAATGATTCTGATGCGAATATTGGAACGGGAAATACGGGTACTTATACACTAAACTCTGGAGATGATGTTTTGAGTGTTGATGCCGGTTTCTACATTCCTGTACGTCTTGGGGATAGAGTTTGGGTAGACAGAAACTACAATGGATTGCAGGACAATGGTGAATTAAATGTCTCAGGTGTAACCGTAACGTTGGTAACAGATGGTGTCACTGTTGCAGAAACACGTATCACAGATGCAAATGGAACATATCTTTTTGATGACTTAGCACCAGGGCATCAATATAGTGTAGAATTCTCTAACTTACCTGCGGGATATNAATTTACACAGCAAGATATAGGTGGAGATGATACTATTGATTCTGATGTGAATGCAACGACAGGAAGAGCTTCAGGACAAACTTCTATTGTTATTTCCAATGATGAAAACCTTACCTTTGATGCAGGGATTTATTTACCTGTAGTCATAGGAGATAGAGTATGGGAAGATGCAAATGCCAATGGTATTCAAGATGGTGGCGAAACGGGTATTGATGGTGTAGGTGTAGAACTGTATATCGATGGTGTGGCATCTGGTATTACGACAACTACAGCAGGTGGTGGTTTATATAGCTTTGTAGATTTATTACCAAACCGTAGTTATTCTGTGGCCTTTACCTCTTTACCTCCTTCGGTAAAACCATATAACATTACCATCACTGATGCGGGAACTGATGATGCACTAGATKCTGATATCGTTGCACTAAATACACCGATACAGGCAACACCGATAATGTTCTCAAGTGATATCAATGAAACATTAGATGCAGGGTTTTACCGTACTGCTTCTATGGGTAATAGGGTTTGGGTAGATGCCAATGGAAACGGGTTACAAGACGGTGGTGAAAGCAATGTGCCAAATGTGACAGTACGTCTTTATGATGTTGCGACAAATACACTACAAGATACCAATATCACAGATGCCAATGGTTTGTATCATTTTGATAATCTCATTCCTGCTTCATACTATGTGATATTTGACAGTACAACATTGCCTGTTGGATATGTCTTCACTCAGCAAAATGTAGGGGGGGACAATGCAGTTGATTCTGATGTAAATGCAAGCACAGGACGTTCAGACAATGTCACCCTTGTCTCAAATCAAGATGACAACAGTACAGATGCAGGTATATACATTCCCGTAGAAGTAGGAGATCGTATTTGGGTAGATAGCAATGCTAATGGTATACAAGACGGTGGGGAAGTAAATTACAATGGCGAGATAAATGTGACGCTTATTGATAACAATGATCCAACAAATACTTATATGGTGACAACACTTAATGGTGATTATAATATCACGGGAGTGAGACCAGGAAATTATCATATATCATTTGTGGTACCAACAGGTTATTCAGTAAGCCCAAGTGATATAGGTGGGGATGACAATATTGATTCTGATGTCACTGGCACAAGCACTGGTGATTTTGACTTAGTTTCTGGAGTCAATCAATACACATGGGATATGGGACTCTACCAAGGTGCAAGCATTGGAGACAGGATTTGGCTTGACCAAAATCTCAATGGTCTTCAAGAAGCTGAAGATGTGAATTATACAGGTGCTATAGATGTTATCTTACGTGATGCAGGTGGTGCACAAATTCAAACACTTACCACAACTACAGGAAGTTATCTCTTTACCAATGTTGTACCAGGCGATTATTATGTTGAGTTCACTTTACCTGCAGGATATGTTCTTTCTCCAGAGAATGTAGGAGGAGATGATACACTTGACTCTGATGTCAACAGTACGCTCAGAACGGCTGTGACTACGCTTATTTCAGGTCAAAATGATGTATCTTGGGATATGGGTATTGGATTGATTGATTTTAGTGTAACTAAAGTACAAAGTGGAGGAGCCAATCCAGTGACAGCTGTAGGAGATTTGATTACTTACAGCATTGTAGTGACAAACACGGGAACAGTGATACTCACAGATATTAATGCAACAGAGAATTATCCAGGAATAGGTACAGGAACATTAAGTGTACCAACTGAGAGCATTTCAGCAAATGCAGTACTGGATGTAGGAGAAACTTGGACATATACTGCGACGTATGAAGCCACACAAGCAGATGTAGATGCAGGGTTAAATCTTGTCAATATTATCAGCATAGATACAAATGAAACGGGTAGCAAAGATGCAAATGCAAGTACCCCTGTTGGAGGAAATCCAAATTTTAACGTGACTAAAGTACAAACAGGTGGCCCTATTCCTATGACTACTATAGGTGATGTTATCATTTATACGATTACAGTTGAAAACAATGGTACAGTAAGTCTTACAGATGTGAATGCAACAGAGAATTATCCAGGGACTGGAGTAGGGACATTAAGTGCTCCTACAGAGAGTGGTACTGTAAACAGTATTTTGGATGTTGGTGAGACATGGACGTATACAGCAACATACGAGCCAACTCCAGCAGAAATTGATGCGAGTTTAGATCTTGTAAATGTGATAAGTGTAACCACCAATGAAGTAGGATCAAAAGAAGACAATGAAACGACACCTGTAGTAGGGTATCCTGACATTAACGTGACAAAAACACAAACAGGTGGCCCTAACCCTGTATCGTTAGTAGGTGATGTAATCGTCTATACTATCACGGTTGAAAACAATGGAAGTAAAACCTTAACAGATATCAATGCTACAGAGTTTTATCCAGGTGCAGGAGCTGGTACATTAAGTGCTGCTACAGAAAGTGCTGTAACAGATGGCATGATACAAGTAGGCGAAGTATGGACATATACTGCAACCTATACCGCAACACAGGCAGACTTGGATGTAGGACTTGACCTTGTGAATAGAATCAGGATTGATACAAATGAAACAGCTCCTAAAGAAGACACGGAAGTTACTCCTGTGTTAGAAGAACCTATTATTGTACTTGAAAAATCTACCAATGGCATAGACGCAGATGCTGTTGCAGATGCTGTCATATTGAATGATGGAGATGCTGTAGTTTGGACCTATGAGATGAACAATACAGGAAATGTACCATTGACCAACATTACCTTAGTAGATAATAAAGAAGGTGTGATTAGCTGTCCAAGTATAACATTGGCAGTGGGGGCATCCATGACATGTACGAAAAATGCGACAGCAGTTGTTGGAGATTATGAAAATATTGCTACAGTCACTGGTTCTGCACCAAGCGGACGGAAAGTGGATGATACAGACCCAAGTCATTATAGGGTAGAAATACCAATACTTGGAACCCCTGCCATAGATATAGAAAAGGCTACCAATGGTGTAGATGCAGATGCTGCGGTTGATGCCGTGGTACTAAATGCAGGTGATGCTGTAATATGGAGCTATATAGTACGTAATGTAGGAAATATTGTGTTAAATGACATTAAAGTTGTTGATAATAAGGAAGGTGATGTTATATGTCCATCTAATACACTTGCAATAGGTGCATCAATGACCTGTACCCCTAAAATGGGTGTAGCAGTTATAGGAAATTACGCAAACATTGCATCTGTAACAGGAACACCACCAAGTGGCTTTGATGTCAATGATACAGACCCAAGTAACTACAGAGTGACCCCGACAGTTGCAGGTGCAGCAATTGACATAGAAAAAGCAACCAATGGTGTGGATGCAGATACAGAAAATGATGCAGTGGTATTTACAAAAGATGATGTAGTAACATGGAGTTACGTAGTTAGAAACATAGGAAATGTTGWWKKMMAKSWKWYRSKMRYMSRTSRTMARGWMKRSGGAGTTACCTGTCCTAAAGTAACGCTTGCGATTGGTGAGTCGATGGTATGTAACAACAAAATTGGTTTAGCAGGGGCATCTGGCGTGGTAAATTATGTGAATATTGCTACAGCTATAGGTAAACCAACCAATGGAGACCCTGATGTGACAGACACTGATCCGAGTCATTATCGTACAGAAGAAATACCTGCACCTTTACCTCCTGCAAGTTTGGGAGATGTTGTATGGTACGACTATAATGCAAATGGATTGCAGGATGTGTATGAAGGTGGTGTAGAAAATGTAAGAATTTATTTACTTGACAATGCAGGAGTACGTATAAAAGATGCAAATGGTACAGATATATTTACAGACACGAATGTCACGGGAGCATATCTCTTTACAGGTTTAAGACCAAATGCAGCATACGGCGTAGAATTTGATCTTGCTACCTTACCTGCTGGATTTGTACCTACTCAATCAGATACAGGATATATGGGTGTATCTGAGAGTAGAGATTCAGATGCAGAAGAAACAACAGGAATTACAGGTAGTGTACCATTGCTTCCTGGACAAAATTATGTTGATTTGGACATGGGTATTATTATAGGTGGAGGCTTGGCACACATAGGAGATTTCTTTTGGATTGACAGTAATTCCAATGGGGAGCAAGACCCAGGTGAAAAACCAGTAGTAGGTGGCATAGTATCATTGTTAGATAGCGATGGAAACCCAATTGCAGATGTAAATGGTATACAGCAAATTGTCGTGGGGTCAGATGGAAGATATGGTTTTGATGTCCTCCCTGGGGATTATCAGGTACGCTTTACGATCCCATCAACTGGATATGATGGATATATCTTTACTTCAGAATACACGGGGAATAATCCTACCGTGGATTCAGATGTGGATGGAAAAGGATTGACTCAGGCTATTGCCGTCACAGCAGGTCAGAATCTCATTACTTTTGACGCCGGTATCAACTGTGGATGTGCAAATGTATCAACAGACAGTACAGATACCTTAGGAATATTAGGAACGCTTGCAATGATGCTTATGACACTGATGGTAGGACTCTTCTTTGTAAGAAAAGAAGAAGAAATGCAAGTATAAATTTAGTAAAGGAAATAAAATGAGAATGATCAAAATAGTAACTTCACTCGTAACGCTAGTAGCTTTAGGGACATGGTCTTATGCAGGAGGAAAATATGTAGCACCTGTAGCAGCAGTTGTTGCACCTATCCCCAATGTGATTGATCCAATACCACTGTATGTAGGGTTGGGATTGGTAGCAGCAGGTGTCAGTAGAGACTGTCCATGCGAAACAGATGAGAGACTAAAAGATATGACATATGGTGTACTGATTAGAGCAGGATGGGATATTAACCAATATGTGGGTGTAGAAGCAAGGTATGCTAAAGCAAGTCTAGAAAAAGACTTCTCAACCACAACACACTATGGGCTTTTTCTGAAACCACAATATCATTTGACAGATCAAATGAATGTATACGGATTGGCAGGATATGGAAGAACAGAAGTAGAAGGATGTGCATATAATAATGGAACACTCAGAGCAGATGGTTTTTCTTATGGTATAGGGCTAGAATATGATTTTTCAGATGATGAAAATCTAGGGGAATATAGTAGAGTATTTGATGGACAAGGTGATCAAGAAAGAGGTTGGGGACTTTGGGCAGATTACCAAAATTTATTATATAATGAAGGTCTATATAATACAAAGACTAACATCTTCTCTGTTGGAGTTACTTACGACTTTTAAGTAGTCATGTATTTTTCCTCTTGATGGTTCTTAATTTATTAAACTCCCATTAACCTCACTCAAGTATACTTTTCCTAATTAATATTCAGGAGAAACACTTGAGTCAAATCATACAAAATATCAAAACAGAAATTTCTAAAGTACTTGTCGGGCAAGACAAGATGGTTGAAGGACTTTTAGCAGGTCTTATCTGTCGTGGGCATATACTGCTTGAGGGCGTTCCTGGACTTGCAAAAACAACTGCAGTAAATGCTTTGGCAAAGACACTGGGACTAAATTTTAAGCGTGTACAGTTTACACCAGACCTTCTTCCTTCAGAYATCATAGGTACTGAAATCTATGATCCTTCHAATAACTCTTTTAAAATMAAACARGGACCAGTBTTTACAAACCTACTTCTTGCAGATGAAATYAACCGTGCTCCGGCAAAAGTACAGTCTGCATTATTGGAAGTCATGCAAGAACACCAAGTCACCATTGGTGATGAGACTTTTAAAATAGACCTTCCCTTTCTCGTCATGGCAACACAAAACCCAGTAGAACAAGAAGGTGCATATGAACTTCCTGAAGCGCAGTTAGACAGGTTTATGATGAAAATMGTYGTRGGSTAYAATASYAAAGAAGAAGAACTGGAAATWGCAAGACGTGTRGCAAAYAATACCTTTGAAGAGATACAGCAGGTRGCAACMAAAGATGAYCTTGACACCATWAGAGAAGAAGCACTCAAAGTACATATGGATGAAGAGATAGAAGYGTAYATCATAGAGCTTGTAGCTGCGACACGTGACCCTAAAGCCTATGGRCTTGAAGAGTTGGAAGCRTACATTGAATTTGGTGCAAGTCCTCGTGCAAGTATCGATATGTATAAAGCMAGYCGTGCKATWGCYTAYCTTAARGGACARGACTATGTYTCMCCWATGGARGTAGCATAYATTGCCAAAGAGATACTRCGTCATCGTATYATCCTYTCTTATGAAGCRCAGGCRGAAGAGATAAGTWCAGATRRGATWATAGARAAGATTCTTGCGGCAGTTSCGATTCCATANGNAARWWAATKRTGAAYAAAGCWSTYAAGAARRTWATCCTTAAAACAAAAAAACARGTYTAYGGAGATATGCTTGGTAACAATGCTTCACTTTTTCAGGGTGAAGGGTTCGAGTTTTCAGAGCTTCGTGAATATATATATGGTGATGATGTTCGTAAAATAGACTGGAAAACGACAGCAAAACTTGGTAAACCTTTTGTGAAAATATATAAAGAGGAACGTGAACTTAATGTGGTAGTAATATCACTGCTTTCTGGGTCTACTTATTTTGGTACTGTGAAACAAAAATCTGATGTCATTGCTGAAGTAGTAGCTACTTTAGGGTTTTCTGCGGTTAAAAATTCTGATTTATTTTCACATATGATTTTTGCAGACAAAATGTACAGTTTTTCCAAAGCTAGTAAAAAACTTTTTTCTGTGCATAGGGCAGTAGAAGATATAGCTGACTTTGATCCTTTGGGGAAAGAAGCAGATTTTTCAGCTTTGGTTGACACTCTTGTCAATCGTTTGAAAAAGAAAGCCTTACTTTTTATAGTCTCAGATTTTGTTGGTGAAATTGATATGAAACTGCTTGCGAAGAAACATGATGTGTTTGCTGTTATTGTAAGAGATAGGTTTGAAGAGAACCCAAGTGAACTAGGCTATTTGAGACTTATAGATATGGAAACAAAACAAAGTTTTGAAGGAGACATTAACAGAGGTACTTTGAAAAACTATAAAAAAGCTTTGCATGAAAATGATGATAAGCTTTATAAACAGTTTAAAAAACAGGGTATACGCTTTACAAAAGTGTTTACACACGAAGACTCAACATTAAAACTGATGAAGAAAATGAGGAGCGTATAATGAATGAAGATAATATTAGCACGCAACTAAGAGATATCAAACCTTTATTAGAAATACCGGACAGTTCGTATTATATTTATTGGGGACTTATTCTGTTTGCTACATTATTGCTATTGGGTATTTTGTTTTTTATTGCAAAAAAATTGTGGGATAACCGTCAATTAAATCTTGCTAAAGGGTATCTTGAGGCACTTAAAAAGATAGATTGGAAAGATCCAAAGAAGTCAGCCTACAATGCAACATATTATGCACGACTCTTGGCAACAGATGAGAGAAGTAAAAAGATGTTTTCTCAGCTAGAGCCAATGCTTGAACAGTATAAGTATAAAAAAGAGGTAAGTGAAGTAGATACAGAAACAAAAAATAAACTTAATCTCTATGTGCAGGTGGCAGATGAACGGGTTTAATTTTGAATATCCACTTGCATTAGCAATACTTTTACTTTTTATAATTTGTGCCAAGTTTTGTAAAGAAAGAAGTCGTGCTATCTTTTTTCCTCATGTTGAAACGCTTATGGTTAAAAGTGCAGGCAGCTCTTCTTGGCTGGGTATCTTAAAATGGGTAGGTATCACTGCTGCTGTTATTGCTTTGGCATCACCGGTCATCACCAAGTCGTACTCTAATACGAAAAAAGAAGGACGTGATATCGTACTTATTTTAGATTCGAGTGATTCTATGCGTCAACGTGGTTTTGACTCTAATGACTTGTGGAGAAATAAGTTTGATGTGGTTAAAGAGGTCGTGGGTGATTTTATTGAAAAAAGAGAAGATGACCGCATTGGTATGGTGACTTTTGCGGATATTGCTTTTATCGCGTCTCCTTTAACTTTTGAAAAGAAGTTTTTAACAGATATTACCAAAATGCAGCAGATGGGTACAGCGGGAAAACGTACAGCTATTAATGATGCGATTGTTCAGAGCTATAATCTTTTGAGTAAAAGCAAAGCAAAGTCCAAAATAGCCATTTTACTCACTGATGGTGTGGATAATATGTCTAAAATACCTTTTTTAGATGTTGTAGGACTTATAGAAAAGCGTGATATCAAACTTTATGCCATAGGTATAGGAGATGAACGAGACTATAATGGGCAATATTTGAAAGCATTGGCAAAAGCAGGAAAAGGTCTTGCTTTTGGTGCAAGAAATGCTGGTACATTAGAAAAAATCTACGCAGAGATAGACAAACTTGAAGCAACAAAAATAGATGACAAGAAGATAGTACAACATACTTACTTGTACATTTATCCATTGTTTGTAGCGATTTTGTCGTTATTGTTGTTTGTTTATTTTAGAAATTCTAGGGGCATATAAATGAGTTTCGTAAATCCACAGTTTTTCTGGATACTGATAGTACCGTTGATTCTTTTTACTTTTCTCATTACCATAAATAAAGAGAGGCTATCACGTATCTTTGATGAAAAGGTACTTAAGCGATTAAGTGCAACAAATGAGAGTATGCCTATGGTGGTACGTAATATCTTGATGCTTATTGCTATTTCTCTAATGATAGTTGCATTTGCCCGTCCTGTGATGGAAAAGGGAGATAAAAAAGTCAATATTCAAGGTTTAACCATACTGACGGCATTAGATATTTCAGGATCAATGCGAAGTGAAGATGTCTATCCAAATCGTCTGGAATTTGCCAAGACAAAAATGGAAACTTTCTTTGACCAAATGCCAAGCGATGAGATAGGTATAGTGGCTTTTGCCTACAGTCCATTTGTCTTAGCACCGTTTTCTTCAGACAAAGAGACATTAAAAATGATGATAGAAGGAGTAGATGATACCTATATCAATATGGGCTCTACAGATTTCTCAGCTTTAGGTGAACTAAGTGCATCGTTACTAGAAAAGAAAAAACCTAAAATACTGGTACTCTTTACAGATGGTGGAGATGAAGAAGCTATCGTAGGGTTTTCAGATATACTTAAAACAAATAGTGTGGACTTGTACGTAGTGCTTGTAGGTACAGATAAAGGTGCACCTGTCATAGATGAGAATGGTAAAGCTTTGACACAAAAAGACGGCACGATAGCTATAACACAGCGCAATGATGCACTGGGTGAATTGGCTAAGGAAAATGGCGGAGCATATGTGCTGGCTAGTAGTGGTAAAGAAGACATAAAACAACTTACATCAGTACTACGAGGTAAATATAAGAATCAACAACAAGATGAAGTCACAGTGAAAGAACGTGTAGAATATTTTTACTATCCTTTAGGGTTTTCTCTGTTATTTTTGTTGATAGCATTTTCTTCGATGCCTAAAAGGAGAGAAGTATGAAAAAGTTATTATTGATGGTCTTTGGGTTGAGTATGCTCCTTCATGCAGGCATTACCGATTTTAAAACCATAGAGGCTGCGAATAAAGCATATGAAGCAAAAGAGTATGGCAAGAGTGCCACACTTTTGGAAGGTATTAAAAAGAGTAATGATACAAGTGAACTACATTATAATTTAGGAAATACGTATTACAAAAAAGGTTATTATGAAAAAGCGATTGAAGAATATAATACTGCTGAAGGTGTTGATGAAGCCTTGAGGCAATATAACTTAGGCAATAGTTATTTTAAAAATGGAGATTTTAATAAATCAGTTGAAAGTTTTCAAGAGTCTTTAAAATATAAAGATGACCCAGATACGAAAAATAATTTAAAAGCTGCAAAAGAAGCTTTAAAGAAGAAGAAAGAAAAATTAAAAAAAGATAAAGATGGCAATAAAAAGGGACAAGACAATCAAAAACAAAATGAAGATAAAAAAAAGAAAGACGATAAGAAAAAACAAGACGGTAAAGAAAAAGAAGATAAGAAAAAGAGTGACAAAGAAAAAGAGAGTCAAAAAGATCAAAAAGATAAAAAGCCTACAAATAAAGAGGGTAAAAAAGAAGGTTCTCCTTCCCAAAATAAGAAAAAAAGTAAAGAAGAAAAGTTGAAAGAACAAGAGTTAAAACGTCTTATGAAAAAGATGCAAAAGGGTAAAACACCTACGTTGATGTATCAAATGGGTGAAGGTAAAAAAGGTAAAAGGAGTGAAGATGCAAAACCTTGGTAAATTATTCCTTGTATATATGTTAAGTTTCGGATTGGCATGTGCCGCCAGTGTAAAGGCTACGGTAAATACGGTTGAGGTATTTAAAGGTAATCCTGTAACACTATATATTAAAGCAACAGGAGACAGTGTGGCTATCCCACAGATTACGACAGTTGCAGACGCTCCGGTCATTGGTATTTCAAAAAGTACGAGTCGAAACCTCAGTATAGCCAATGGCAGTGTGCATAGTGAAAAAACTGTATCGCATGTGTTACAGTTTGTGCCTGAAGATGACATGACCATACCCTCTTTTACTGTACGTATCGATGGTGCAGAGTATCAAACAGAGACTATAGATATCAAGGTAGTGACCTCACAAGTAGCAAGTAATCAGAGTACTGATCTCTTTTCATTACGGATGCAAGCAAATAAAACCAAGGTAAGAGTAGGTGAGTCTTTTTTCGTGACGGTATATTTTTCTTTGCATGATAGCGTAAGATTATCACAAGAAGTACAATACACGCCACCACGGTTGTCAGATTTTGTGGTTACAAATACAGAAGAATCAAAGTCTTACAAAAAACGAGATTATAAAATACAAGAGATAGGATACATAGTAACTGCACAAAAAGAGGGTAATTTTACTATCTCCCCTGCCCAAGCAAAAATAGGATTGCCAGAGAGAAACCGAAGAGATATGTTTGGGCTTGGTTTTGGTACCAAATGGGTACAAACACTCTCAAATAGTTTAGATATAGAGGTTTTACCTCAAGTACAGGAGAGTGATTTATTGGGTGAGTTTACAGTTGAGTCAACCATAGATGCGCAAGAAGTCAAAGCAAATAAACCAGTGAACTTTACTATAAAGATAGAAGGAAAAGGAAATCTGGAAGGATTTGAATTTTTAAAGTATGACATTGACGGTGTGACGGTATACAGCGATGAAGCGAAGGTTGACACTAAAATAGTAGATAGAGAGTTGTATAGTATCTATACAAAAAGTTTTGCATTTATTTCAGACAGGGATTTTGTAATACCAGAACGAAACTTTTCCATGTTATCACTTACAGATAATATGCTAAAACAACTGACAGTCTCTTCATATGCTGTAACTATAAAACAAGATAAACATGCACTCTCTACTGTAATGAACACTCCTGAAAAATCTGTTGTACAAACAAAGATATCTCAAAGACAAGTATTAGAAAAAAAAGAGCTCAATGGGAAATCAGGCGAGCAAACAGTAGCATGGTGGATGCTTCTTGCAGCCTTTGTCTCTGGAGCACTTTTTATGTATTTGACACAACTATTTCCACGTCTTAAAGTCAGAAAAGCAAGTCCATATAGTGAGGCGGAAGCCTTAAAAATACTGTATGCTCACATGAGTGAAGACAGTGAAGTAGAAGCAATGGTACGTAAACTGTATGCTAAAAAGAATGGCGATAAATTAGTACAGGTAGATAAAAAAGAACTCAAAGAGATGGTGGAACGTTTTAGGTAGACTTTCCAAGGTGGGGCTTCAGCATTTAATCTAAAATATCATGCAGGGTATTTGCCTCGTCCATCCATTCATTGAGTGTATTCCATTCTTCATTTTCGACCATTTTCCTACATTCTTTAAGCGCGCTTTCAAATGTATATATAGCTTCGAGTACATTCTTTTTATTTTGTCTAAAAATATCTTCCCACATGTCAGGACTTGATTTTGCAATACGACTCATATCTTTAAACCCACCTGCTGCTAGGGCTATGATACTCTCAGAAGCTTCTTGTTGCATGACAACATTTGCAAGGGCATACGAAAGGGCATGTGGCATGTGAGAAATGAAGGCAGCATGTCTATCATGTTCTTTWGCACCCATATAAACAAGTCTCATACCAATAGTTTCAAAAAGTGTTTTTGCTACATGTTGTTGATGTTCTCCACTCATTTCTATATCACAAAGAACAACTATTTTATCGTTGTACAGGTYAGAAAGAGCAGCTGTGGGACCAAACTTTTCGGTACCKGTCATKGGGTGKGCAGTCACRAAATTATGACGAATTTCYTKAGGGATACYAAGTGAAATTTTTTCTTTTGTACTTCCCAAGTCAATGACTGTACATTGGGAATTGAGTGACTTTAGTTTTTGTGCAACTTCAATGATACCATCAACTGGGATGGAAAGAAAGATGACATCACAAGATTTTATTTCATCAAGCGTATGGACGATTTCATCTACAAGATCAAGTGCCAATGCTTCCTTGCAGTGTGTTTCATTATGATCTAAACCTACAAAATAATAATCATTGGAAGTTTGTTTTAGTGCAAGACTAAGAGAGCCACCCATAAGCCCAAGACCAATAAAACCAATGTTTTGTATTTGCATGCTACAACTCCTAATATCCAGTATAGTCGAAGGATTATAACATGATTTTTTATGAGCTTCTTATAGGAAAATAGATAAACTATTAGCAAAATAAATAAGGTTGAMTATAATGATAAARAAAATAGTACTGACTTTGATCTTACTTGGGTCATTTCTTTTCGCACAAAAAATTACACAAATTAAATTTGAAGGCCTTGTACATCTCTCCCCTTCGGTTGCCTTAGAGATAGCCGATATTAGTGTTGGTGATGAAATGGATGCCGATAAAATCAATGAATCTATTAAAAACTTTTTTGCGCAAGGCTATTTTAAAGATGTATGGGTAGACAAAGAAGGTAGTAAACTTATTTATCACTTTGAAGAAAAAGTAGCTATTGCCAACATAAAGATAAAAGGGTATGGTTCAGGTGATGATGCTGACAAACTTTTACAAAGTACAGGTTTGAAAAAAGGTGATCTTTATGATGAAAGACGTGTGAATAAAGCAAAAGATACGCTTATAGCAAGACTTGAAAGTCAAGGTTATTATGACACAGTTGTCGATATAACAACTACTCCTGTGGGAGAGAGTAGTGTATCTGTTGTGTTTGATGTGAATAAAGGGGAAAAGATAAAGATCAAAAAGATGAACTTTATTGGTGCATCAAAGTTGGAACAGAGTGATTTAGAATTTGAACTTGCCAATCAAGAAGCAGATTTTTTGGGCTGGATACCATTTTTAAATTCCGGGGAAGCAAAAATAGATCAATTAGAATATGATGCTTACAGGGTTAAAGACGTCTATATGAAGCATGGATATTTGGATGCTTATGTGAGTAAACCACTTATGCGTGTTGATTTTGGATCTTATAATGCTGAAGTAGATTATCAGGTGGTTGAAGGGGTTCAGTATCGTGTGGGAACWRTAAAAATCACACAAAAAATAGATGGACTTAATACAGAAGACTTAAAAGATATACTTACGCTTAAAGAAGGCAAAATATTTAACATTAAGCGTATGAGAAGAGATATACAAAAGTTAGAAGAAGAAGTAGGTAATTTTGGATTTGCATATGTTAAAGTTGCTCCGCAAATGCAAAAAGATCCTGAGAGTAAAACAATTAATCTAAATTATTTRRTRCAACCWGGDGCACCHGTAACTATCAATGATGTTTTAATTTCTGGTAATGATRCTACCAAAGATAGAGTAATCCGTCGATAYATTTACTTGGCACCTGGCGATCAGTTTAATGCCAAAGACCTTAAAGACTCGAAAAATGCATTAGGTAGAACAGGATTCTTTGAAAAGGTAGATATACAAACACAAAGAATTTCAGAAGATAAAGTCAATTTACTTGTGACAGTAAAAGAAGCAGCCACAGGTACTATATCTGCGGGTGGSGGGTWTGGAAGTTTTGAAGGTTTAATGCTAAATGCTTCTATTTCGGATCAAAATATTTTTGGATCAGGAATTAACACAACTTTAGGTTTTGAAATCTCTAGGGTTTCAAAAAATTTCAATCTCTCTTTTGTAAATCCAAAAGTGTGGGACAGTATGTATAGTTTGGCAGTAAATGCGTATAGGCGAGATTTCGAATTTCCTGACTATACTCAAGATCAAACGGGTGGAGCTATTTCTATTGGTAGAGAGTTCTATAGATATTTCCAAGCTTCAGTGGGTTTTGCGTATGTGGATAATCAATCAACAGTAAATAATGCTACTGTGATTAATGGTGTTAATACACGACTTCTTTATGATGATCAATATGAAAAAATTTCTTTTCTTACAAGTTTGAGTTTTGACAATACAGATGACTTTTTTCAGCCAAGAGAAGGAATGAARGCTGCGATTAATTTTGAGTATGGMATGTTGAATGGGACAGACTTTAATACAACACTTTACCCACAAGGTTACGGAGATGTTCTTAGGACCAATGCGAGAGTAGGATTTTATTATGGTTTAGAAGACTTGATTGACTATGATTTGATTTTACGATTAAAAGGTCGATTTACACAACTTAATAGTAATAATAATGAAAAACTACCAATTGCAGAGAGACTTTTTTCTGGAGGTATAGGAAGTATCAGAGGATATAATTCCTTTTCTCTTTCACCATATTTCTTAACAAATCCAAATGACCCTAATTCACGTAACCTTATAGGAGGTACACAACGTGCATCAGTATCTCTTGAAGCAAGTGTACCACTTTCAGAAGCAGCAAAAATGAGACTGGCTTTTTTTTATGACTATGGTGTTATTAGTACGGATCGTAGAGATACAAGTTCAAATGCTGTCGTAGATGATATTAGTAGATCTTCAACGGGGGTTGTTTTAGAATGGCAATCAGCTTTTGGTCCTATAAACCTTGTTTTCTCTTATCCTATAGATGAAGAACCGGGTGACCAAACAGCTGTATTTGAATTTTCTATGGGCACAAGATTTTAGAGCATGAGACTAAACTACTAATCATAAATTAGATACCTAAGTCTTCATTTTTTGGTAATAAACTTTCATCTTCAATGATGATAGCAAAAGGTATGGGTTTTTCTAAGGCTTGTATCTTTTCTTTTGCTAGATACAAGGGTTTATTTGAAGAGACAAGGAGTACCTTATTCTTAAAAGAGAAGGTGATAGTTGCAGAGTTTGAGGCTTCATGTAAAAACACAGTAAGTGTATAGATGAAACTTAACCAGCGCAAGGTTTCTTTTGGAGGAATTAGGGTTTCATATTTATGAAAAAGAGGTTCTTCAATGAGCTCTTTCCCATGCATACGAAGCAGAAGAGAGATTAGAAGAATTTGTTTATGGGTAAATCCATAATTTAACTCTTGCATAGCGATATAAAATGCATGTTGATGTGCTTTATAAATGTTAAGTGTTTTGCCAATAGTTGAGAGTTGTAATGCCCATAAGAGTTCTTTTTTATAGGAGATGTTATCTTTTATCTGTGTTTGAAAAATGTCATATAGAGTGGAAGCTAATTTAAATTTTGCTTTACGTTTTTTTTCTATTTTAACCAAAGGTTTAAAACGGTCCAGTATAGAGACTAGACTTGGGTTCATATTTTGAGGGAACTTTTGTTTATCCTCTCTTAAGAGTTGTTCTAAGAAAACACCTTCTCTTACACCAACAGAAGAAGATATGACAGTTTTAGCACCTATGTGCGTAAGTAGTTGAGTAAAAATAAGTGTACCTTCTCTAATCGTATCGAAGCGGCTTTTTTTTAAGCCAAAGGTTTTAAGGTGTTTAGCACTTGAAAGAGCAATAGCGTCAAAATAGTCACGATGTTTTTTAATACTATAGGTAAAGGCATGGAGCTTATCTAAGGGATAATTAGACCGCTTCATAATACCTTTAGAAAGTGTTCTTGCTGTTCCACCTATACCTATGGCTAAGGTACTATGAAAATGTGCAGGAAGCCGCATTAACTCTTTTTCTATATAGCTAATAGCTTCATGGTTTTTAGTATCAGTTTCTGATGATTTATCAAAAAACAGTTCTTTGAGTCTTACGGTACCTAAGTTTAATGAATAAGTATCGATAATTCGTCCATTTTTAAGAAGTGCTATGTCAGAAGATCCTCCTCCAATGTCAATAGTAATACCATCTGTGACAGGAAGTAGATTTGCAGCAGCTATAGCACCAAAAGTGGCTTCTTTATGCCCATCTATAATTTTAATGGAGAGACCAAGTTCTTGTTTAATCCATTGGGTAAATATTTTTGCGTTGGGAGCATCCCTAAGTGCAGAGGTTGCAACACAAAGGGTTTTGTTGGCTTGATACTTGTCTATGGTATGAAGAAAAGATTTAAGTGTTAGATATGCACGTTGGATACCAATAGGCTGAAGATAGCCACCTTTTTCATAGGCTCCTTCACCGATACGCACTTTAGATTTTTGCTCACATAGTAGATGAAAGCCGTAGCGACTTGTTTTTTCATATATTACAAGTCTTGCAGAGTTTGAACCGATATCGATGACAGCGGTTCGTTTTGCCACAGTGAATTATTCCAGTTCTTCTTGGCGTTTGTTATATTTAAACATAAGTTCTTCAACATTTTCAACATTGTCTGGGTCAGATATGATGCAGTCTACGGGACATACTGCGATACATTGTGGTTCATCAAAGTGACCTACACATTCTGTGCAGACATCTGGATCAATAATATAAATTGGATCATTTTCTTCGATTGCCTCATTAGGGCATTCTTCTCTACATGCGTCACATGCTATACACTCATCAGTTATTATTAATGCCATTCTTACCTCTGTAGAAGTTATATCATTTAACTTCTTGTTTATTTGTTAGGAGTTATAACCCAAGATAGCTTATGCCTCAATTAAAAGTGTTGGAAATAGAAGATTTTACAAGTTTTATGTGGAACTTGGGAGGCTATCTGTATCAAGTTCCACCCTTTGTATACTATATTTAGCTTATTTTCTTTGGGAAGCAGAATCTGTATCCTCTTCTTCTAACGGTTTCAATGGTAGAAATATCCAAAGGTTTATCCATCTTTTGGCGGATTTGATTAATGGCAACTTCTATAACATTTGGTGTAACAAGTTCAGGTTCTTCCCATATTGCATCAAGAAGTTGTTCTTTGGAGACAATCTGATCTTTGTGCATAGCTAAATGTGTAAGTACCTCAAACGGCTTACCTTTTAGCTCTATCTCTTCACCTTGATAAATAATTTTTTCTTCTTCAGGATTGATGATAAGGTCTTCAATTTCGATGATATTGGAAGCACCAAAACGAAGTTTAGCTTCAATACGAACAAGCAAAATATCATAATCAAGAGGTTTCCTGATAAAGTCATCAGCCCCACCCTTGAGTGCTTCTATCTCACTTTCTTTGTCCGTACGGGAGGAAAGGACAATGACAGATGCACCATTTACATCTTTTTTTATCTCTGTAACTAAGGAAATATCTATGTTATTAGTATGTTCCCACCCTAACAAAACAAGATCATAGTTTCTGATGTCAAGATAATACTTGGCATCTCCAAGATTTTCTGCAAGATCACACTGATATTCGGATGTATGTAGTTTATCAACAATAGCTTTACCAAGTTCTACATCATATTCAATGACTAATACTCTCATAAGGAACCTTTTTATTTTTTAGATAAGTACTTCATAAACTGTAAACTTAATCTAAAGTTAAGAATTTCTTAATTATAGCATAAAAAGAAGGTTTCTGAAAGTTTTTTTAAAGATAAAACAGTTAATCTATTTTTCTAAAATCCCATGTGTGACTAAGTGCTACATTACATTCTGGCAAGATATGTGGTTTTGAAATTTTAAGTGTCAGGGTTCTGATTTGGGGGTAGGTGATACAAAGTACAGATTTTACGCCAAGCAGTGCATCTTCAAGGAGTTTATARCGTTTTRCTTTAAGCTCATCTTGAATTAAATATGACATATCAGCATAGTCGATAAACTGTTCATTACTATACGTATACGAAGCCTCTAAGTCTATGATTACTTGTTGTGGTTTTTCTCGTTCAAAATCAAGTAAACCGATAATCACATCAAATGTAAGTGCTTCTATATGTACAGTCATAGTTTACACTTTCCTTTCCTCTTTGTTAAAGATTCTTACAAGATTCGGTATATGTTTGTAAAAAATAATGATAGCAATAATCCATATTGGTGCATGTGTCCCAATTCCTGGAACTTCAGGATAGATAACATAAGAAGCAATGATAAATGCAGCAAGTCCGATGAGGGATGAAAGTGAGGATATTTTTAAACCTTTAGCCGCACCTACCCAAGTGAGAATAGCGATAATAGATGCTAAAGGCATCATAATCAAAAGTACACCAAATCCCGTTGCTACACCTTTACCCCCTTCAAAAAATAAAAAGGCAGAAAAACAATGTCCAATGACAGCGAGAACAGCAATAGTCCAGAGTACACCTTCAGGTGCACCTAGTAGTTTTGCGATAAGAATGACCAATATTCCTTTAGTAGCATCTAAGAAGAGTGTAGCCGCACCCAGTTTTTTAGCAAGTTTTGGGCTATGCTCCTTAAGAACACGTAGTACATTGGTTGCACCGATATTGCCAGAACCTTCTTTTTTGATATCCACACCAGCAAACTGTTTAGCAAGAAGATATCCAAAGGGAATACTTGCTATCAAGTATGTAGCCAAATAGAGTAAAATATTTTGATTTGTCAATAAGTCCATAATTAATCCACAATTAAAATTTATACTGTAGCTGATTGACGGCAGAAACCTTAGAATTACGTTGCACACGCACACATTGTCGTTGATGTCAATGAGGCAGGGTATCTTTTAAGGTACGCAACGAATATCTGTCAGTACATCTAATAGTGCTATTTTAGCCGAATTTTGCTAAAATAGCTAGAATGATAGAAGGATATATATGAGTATTGATTTTAAAGCTGAAATAAATAGACTAAAAAAAGAACTGGATGTTACAGTGGTAGCACATTATTATCAAAGGGATGAAGTATTTGAAATGGCAGATATCACTGGTGATAGCCTCGAGTTGGCACGCCGATGTGATGCAGATACAAACCCTTGGGTTGTGTTTTGTGGTGTCGGGTTTATGGGACAGAGTGTAAAAATTATTGCACCTGAAAAACGAGTACTAATGCCAAAAATTGCTTGTTGTGCCATGGCACGTATGATGGATGGRTCTTATTTTGAAGAATCTGTGCAGTATATGGTCGATAGGGGTATTGCAAAAGAAGACATACTGCCTATTACTTATATTAATTCAGATGCATCAGTGAAAGCCAAGGTTGGTGAAATGGGAGGATTGGTATGTACCTCTTCCAATGCTTTTAAAATTATCGAAAAAGGTTTGGAGAGCGGTAAAAAAATATTGTTTGTACCAGACAGATGTTTGGGACAAAATTTTGCTATTCAAATGGGGCTTAAGTCTTGTGTTATTGGTGTTGAAGTTGATGGTAAAGAGTGTGATCCAAAAGAGGCAGATATTATCTGTTTTAATGGTTTCTGCTCCGTGCATCAACTCTTTACTGTCGATGATATAGAGTTTTACCGCAACAAATTTCCAGATATTAAAATAGCAGTGCATCCAGAGTGTGACCCTGCAGTGGTGGAAGCAGCAGACTTTTCAGGTTCTACTTCTCAACTTATAAAATATGTGAACGATTTGGATCCAGAACAAAAGGTTGCCATAGGTACAGAATATAACTTAGTAAACCGTATGCGAAAAGGGAACACCTATGTACTTTCGTCCACAAAACCTGAATGTCCTACAATGAATGAAACAACATTAGAAGATTTGTATAATACGTTAAAATCAATTGAAGATGAAAAACCGATTAATGAAATCGTTGTTCAGCCAGATATAGTGAAATATGCAAATCTCGCACTTGAACGAATGTTGGCCATCAAATAATGTTAAAAGAGTCATTTTTAAAAGCTTTGGTTGCTGAAGATGTAGGCAGAGGAGATCTCTTCTCTCGGATTAGTACTTCTAAACCTATTAGGGCATATATTATTGCAAAGAGTGACGGGGTATTTGCAGGACAAGAGTATATAGAGACTTTTGCAAAAATGTATACTTTGTCACTAGAATGGAAAGTGAATGATGGYGATGTGTTTTCTGCAGGAGAGAAACTGTTGTATGTCAGCGGGGATTCAAAAACKATTCTTTCTTTGGAACGATCTATTTTAGATATTGTATTACATGCATCATCCATAGCAACCCTGACATCCACCTATGTAAATGCCATCAAAGATACAGGYGTAAAATTGCTTGACACAAGAAAGACYAGACCAYTKTTRCGTGAATTTGAAAAATATGCTGTACGTTGTGGTGGTGGYATTAACCATCGCATGGGACTTGATGATTGTCTCATGTTAAAGGATACCCATTTACAAACCATCGATGATTTGGATACTTTTATGCGTGAAGTACGCCAAAAGATACCATTTACCTCTAAAGTGGAGATAGAGTGTGAAAATTTAGAGATGGTAAAAAAGGGGATGAAGGCTGGGGCAGATATTATTATGTGCGACAATATGACGATTGAGCAGATTAATGAAGTAGTACTGTATAGGAATGAATATCATCCACATATATTACTTGAAGCCAGTGGCAATGTTACTTTAGACACTATAGARCAAATAGCTRCAACAGGTGTAGATGCGATAAGTTCTGGTTCGATTATACATCAGGCAAATTGGATGGATTTATCTATGAAGGTAGAGAAACAGTAGTTTGCTCTGTTACTATAGCTAATAGAGTGTTAACAAAATGAGAGTATACTTATATCCTTAAAATGAAAGGTTGAAATGATAAATGAAAACCTCCCTTATGAGGAAGTTAAAGATCAGTTAGATCGTGCGCAATCCATTACTATACTTTCCCATCTTAATCCTGATGCAGACGCACTTGGAACAGCATTGGGTATTTACGCTTTGTTAATTAAAGACAAAAGTAAAAAAGTAGAGGTGGTGAATGCCTCAACCGTTCTACCTACGCATCTTGATTTTTTGCCGTATTTTAGGAAAATAAAACATCATATGGATTATTCAAAGAGTTTAATTATCTCTTGTGATTGTGGTTCTATAGACAGGTTGGGATTTAATCTGTCCGGAAGAGACATATTAAATATTGACCATCATCAGAGTAACACAAAGTATGGAAGTATCAATGCTATACTACCTGAATATGCATCATCGTCTCAAGTGGCATTTGAACTTTTTAAAAAACATTATACGATTGATGCAGATGCAGCAACATGTTTTTACACAGCTTTATTGTCAGATACAAGATATTTCACAACAAGTTCTGTCAATGAAAATGTATTTTCAGTCGCCAAGGAACTGGTACGGATGGGTGCTGAACCAGACAGTATCTCTCGTAACTTTACACAAAGAAGGCCCTTAAGCTCATTACGTATTTTAGAAAAAGCTTTGACTTCCTTGTCTTTAACTCAAGAAGCACAGGTGGCAACCCTWGCAGTTTCAAAAGAAGATATTATGGCTTCKGGGGCCACGGTACCAGATATGGAAGGTATTGCTGATTATGCAAAATCACTTGCTACAGTAGAGATAGCACTTTTTGCGATGGAATTAAAAGAGGGCGTACGCATCTCTTTACGTAGTAAAAATGTTGATGTTTCTACAGTTGCTTTGGCATTTGGAGGAGGTGGACATAAAACAGCTTCAGGTTTTACCTTAGCGCATAAAGACTTTCAATGTGGTTTACAGGAATGTGTCAATAAAGTGTTGGCAAAGATAACAGAATTAGGATTGTTAGATGAGAAATAAAAGAAATAAAAAAAGTGGAAGTAAAGTTGTTGGTATTATAATATTTTTAGGACTTATGATAGGGGCAGGCTATATATATTCCTCTCCGGAATTTGAACGGGAAGTACCTGTTGTGCAAAGTGAAACAAGTATATTTTGGAACAGAACAGATCCATTGAAAATACATTTAAGTGACAATAGAGGGCTGAGACAGTTTGAACTTGTTCTGAGTGATGGTACAAATAGTCTTATTATCGGTCAAGGGAGATTTGAAAATGATACAAAAGAACAGACACTCCTTGTCAAATACCCTCAAAGTGATACATTAAACAGTAAAGCAACTCAATTGAAGTTACAAGTTTCAGTGAAGGATAAGAGTTTATGGAACTGGTTACAAGGTAATCAGACCTTTAAAACTATTAGTATYACTGTGGATCACAAGCGACCAAACGTAAATGTTTTGGCGAATTCCTATAGTATTACTCAGGGTGGAAGTGCATTGGTTGTTTTTCAGGCAAATGATAAAAATTTAGATGAACTTTTTATTGAAACTAAAAGTAAAAATTTTAAGGCACAACCGTATAAAAAAGAAGGTTATTATGCAGCACTCATTGCATGGCCATTTAATGAAGTGGACTTTTCTGCGAAAATCATTGCTACAGATAAAGCAGGAAACAAACGTGCAGCAGAGATACCTTTTTATCTTAAAAATCATACATATAAAGTATCATGGATCAAAGTAAAAGATAAGTTTTTAGATGGGAAGATTACAGATTTAGCCTCTGGCGAACCTGAATATGCGTCTATAGATGATAAACTTGAAAAGCTCCGTGCAATTAATGAAACAATGCGTTTACAAAATGAAGAAAAAATATACAATTTAAGTAAAAAGGTCTCGAATGAAATGCTGATGGGATGGAAAATAAAAAAGTTTTATCCTCTTAAAAATGGTGCCAGAGTAGCAAGTTTTGGAGATAAAAGACATTACTATTATGGGAAAAGAGACAATGAAGTTTCTCAATCCTACCATGTGGGATATGATTTAGCCAGTACTAAAATGGCAGCGATTAAGACATCGAATGCAGGAACAGTTGTGTATGCTAATGAAAATGGTATTTATGGGAGCATGCCGATGATTGATCATGGACTTGGGTTCTATTCTCTTTATGGACACTGTTCACAACTGTTGGTTAAAGAAGGTGATGAGGTAAGTGCAGGTCAGACTATTGCAAAGACAGGGATATCTGGCCTTGCATTGGGAGATCATTTACATTTTGGCGTTTTGGTACAAGGCATAGAAGTAAGACCTGTTGAGTGGTTTGATGCAGGATGGATTAAAAAAAATATTGACAATATTTTTAAAGAAGCAGATAAAATTATTTTGGCCAAATAGTATATATAGTAGAGTACACAAATAATTCACTATAAAGTAATATATTGATATAATCAGAAAAATTAGTTATAATATTTAGAAATATAAATACTTTTAAACTGAAAATGAATAGAAAAGGAGAGAAATTGCAACAAAGAACGATTAAAAGACCTGTTGAAGTCGTAGGTATCGGACTGCATAAAGGTGAGCCGATTAGACTTCGTCTTGAACCACTTGATGCAGATGCCGGTATCGTGTTTTATCGTGAAGATTTGGCTATGAGTATCCCTCTCTCTCCTTCTTCTGTGATTGATACACGTATGGCTACTGTCATCGGAGATAAGGAAAAAGGATTTATCTCAACGATAGAACATTTCCTTTCTGCAGTATATGCGTATGGTATAGATAACATGCGTGTCATTGTTGATGGCAATGAAATGCCTATCATGGATGGTTCATCAATTTCTTTTTGCCTTTTGCTTGATGAAGCAGGAGTGGAGGAGTTGGATGCACCCAAAAAGATTTTACGTGTGACAAAAGTCATTGAAGTAAAAGACGGTGACAAGTTTGTACGTCTATCTCCTACAGATAAAGCAAGTTTTGATTTTAGAATTAAATTCGATCATCCTGTGATAGGTGAACAAAGTGAACACTTTGAATTTTCTACACACAACTTCATAGAAGAGATTGCACGTGCAAGAACCTTTGGTTTTGCAAAAGATATTCAATATTTACAAAGTCAAAATTTAGCATTGGGTGCTTCTTTACAAAATGCGATAGGGTTGGATAGTCATAAAGTTCTCAATCCGGAAGGATTACGTTTTGATAATGAGTTTGCCAGACATAAAATATTGGATGCGATGGGCGATATGATGGTAAGCGGATATAATATTTTGGGAAAATATGAGTCTTTTGCCGGCAGTCATAATCTTAATTATCAACTTACAAGTAAACTTCTCTCAGATAGTAAAAATTATGAACTTGTAGCGGTGCAAGCATTACAAAGCAGAGCATTTGCAAAGTCATTCGCATAGATATACGCTTTTAATTATTTCTATCTCTTCACCTCTTCTTATMGGGGTGTATGAARATRAGMAGCTYATTAAAASYATTAAGAGTGATAAAAAAACTTCTGAAATACTCTTACCTATTATTATGGAATGTATCAAAATATATGATATTACTAAAGTGATTTATACCAGAGGGCCAGGTTCTTATATGGCTATCAAACTCACGTATATTATGCTTAAAACCATAGAAATTACACGAGGTATCAGGTGTTTTGGTTGCAGTGGCTTTACTTTAAATAATGCTAAACCTATTAAGGCAATAGGGAATCTCTATTTTATCAAGGAAAAAGAGACTATAATGACAAAAAAATTTGAACACACAGTACATGCAAAGTTTGCATTACCTCAAAGTATTCATGATCTGGTTATTGATGAAGAATCAACCCCTGAGTATATGCTGCCTGCTGTTTAACGGAAGAAGATATAATGCTTGTAAGCGTACCTGCCACATCTGCAAACCTTGGTCCTGGATTTGATACTTTGGGACTTGCGGTAGATTTGAGAAATGAAATTATCATTAACTCATCTAAGTTTTTAAGTGTCTCTACACATGGGGAAGGTGCAGATAACCCTAAAATAAAGAAAAACTCTCTTTTTTTAAGTATTTTTAATGATAACTACAGGCGATTAACAAAGAGAGAAGATAATTTTAGATTTGAATTTCATAATCGTATACCTATTTCTAGAGGTTTAGGAAGCTCATCGGCTGTTATTGTTGCAGCTTTAAGTGCTGCTTATACGATGGCAGATAAAAAATATAATAAGAGAGAGATTCTAAACCAAGCATTACGGTATGAACATCACCCAGATAACATCACTCCCGCGGTAATGGGAGGATTTAATGTTGCTTGCGTTGAAGGTGATAGGATATATAGTAAAAAAAGACGTATGCCAGAGTATCTAAAAGCGGTAGTTGTTGTACCAAACCGTACGATTTCTACAGCAAGATCACGTACTGTGTTACCTAAAATGTATAGAAAAGAAGAGACAGTGTATTCTCTTTCACGATCATCGTATATGACAGCATTGTTTATGTCTGAATCTTGGGATTTGTTACGTATTGCTTCAAAGGACAAGTTACATCAGGCAAGACGTATGAAAATGATACCTGAGCTTTTTGATGTGCAAAAACTTGCGCTTAAAAATGGCGCACTCATGAGTACACTTTCAGGCTCTGGTTCTACATTCTTTAACTTAGTATATGATAAGGATGCAGATAAAATGGCAAATGCACTACAGTCACGCTTCCCTCAATTTCGGGTATTTACCTTGGACTTAGACAATACAGGAGTCATTACCAAAAATTAGGCTACAAGCTTAATCTTTTTTTAGGTATAATACCCATGAAAAAATCACAGCCAATACGTATGTGCATCACTTGCAGAACTAGGCATCCTCAAAATACTTTGATTCGGTTAAAACTATCGGGTAAAGAAGTTGTAGCACATGATGGCAAGGGACGAAGTTTTTATCTTTGTGATATGTGTACAAAAAATGAAAAAAAAATAAAAGGCTTAACGAAACGTTTCAAGCAAAACACGGAATGTTTTATTAAGCTTTTAAAGGAGTTAATGAACAATGGATAAAGTTAAAATCCAAGAAATAGCAGATGAGGCAGGACTCTCCAATGGAGACTTGTTAGAAAAAGCTAAAGAGTTAGGCTTTGATGTTAAAGCAGCTAACAGTACTATCAGTTTTGATAATGCTGGCATACTTGTAGATTATGCAATTTCTGGTACRTTGCCAAAAGGTTTTAAAACACCAGGTAGTAAATCAAAAATAACGGTAGTCAAGAAAAAGACAGAGACTGTGAATGAACTTGTATCAGACACACCTGTGTCAAAAGAGGTTATAGAAGATAAACGAGAAGCAGAAGTTGTAGTAGAATCAGATAGTCCTGAAGTCAAAGAAACGACAGCTAAGACAGAATCTGAAGTTGAAGAAAAAACTGTAGAAGTTGAAGAAAAAACAGTAGAGAAACCTCTGGTTAAAGAAGTGAAAAAACGTAAAGGTATCTCTATTGCCAGTAAAAAGGGAGTAGAAGCACCAAAAGCTACAGATGAAACAGGTGAAGAAAAACCTAAGAGAAGAGTCTTATCACGAACAGGGATTAAAATTGTTAGAAAGGCTAAGCCTGCACCGGTTAGAGCAGGAACTAAAATCTCTTTTGGCAGCTCAAATGCTGAGCCGTATATCTCTAAGAAAAAACCTAAAAAAGTAGCGCAAGTAAAAGAAACAGGGACTAGAATAGATATTTTCAATCATGACAGCATGTCTGGAGACATTGATAGTGGGTTTGGAGAAGAGGAAGTTGTACTTTTAGATTTTTCAGATAAAAATATTTATGAAGAAATGATGCGCCAAGAGCAAAAACGTAAAGAAGAGATGAAAAAACGTGAAGCGCAAAATGGCGGTCCTACAAAAGGAAGACAACCATTCCGTCCTCATAAAAAGCGTTCACTTAAACGTGGTGGGAAACGTAAAAAATATATTAAAGAAGAGAATACGGAAATTGTAACATCAGTAGAAATTCCTGAAAATGTAAGGGTTTATGAATTTGCTGAAAAGATAAACCATTCAATGAGCGAAGTGATAGGTTGTCTTTTTGCGCTTGGAATGATGGTGACAAAAAATGATTTCCTTTCTAAAGATGAAATAGAAATTCTTGCAGAAGAGTTTGAAGTAGAAGTGACAACAGTCAATCCATTGGATGAGTTAGAAATTGTTGATGACTATAATGCAGAAGAAGATGAAAATGCAGTAGAGAGACCACCGGTTATCACTATTATGGGGCATGTTGACCATGGTAAAACTTCATTACTTGATAAAATCAGGTCAGCAAAAGTAGCAGACAGAGAAGCTGGAGGAATTACGCAGCATGTAGGTGCCTACCAAGTAGAAAAAAATGGCAAAAAAATTACTTTTGTTGATACTCCTGGTCACGAAGCATTTACTGCAATGAGAGCACGTGGTGCACAAGCAACGGATATTGTTATTATTGTTGTTGCAGCGGACGATGGCGTAATGCCACAGACAAAAGAGGCCATAGCCCATACAAAAGCAGCAGGGGTTCCTATGATTATTGCTGTAAACAAAATGGATAAAGAAGCAGCAAACCCAGACAATGTTAAGGCACAGTTATCAGAAATAGGTGTCATGGCAGTTGATTGGGGTGGAGAGTATGAATTTATTCCTGTATCTGCACATACAGGTATGGGTATTGATAACTTACTTGAAACTATTTTACTTCAAGCAGAACTTATGGAACTTAAAGCAAACGTAGATAAACCAGCTAAAGCAGTTGTGGTAGAAGCCTCTTTAGAAAAAGGTTTTGGACCCGTTGCGAATGTAATTATCAAAAATGGTACACTTAAAGTGGGTGACAATGTAATTATTGGTAAAACCTATGGGCGTATTAAGGCGATTAGGYTAGATGACGGTACCACAACCCAAGCAATAGGACCAAGTACTCCTGCAGCTATTGTTGGACTTAACGAAGTACCAGGTGCAGGTGAAGAACTTACTGTAATGAGTACAGATAAAGAGGTACGAGAATTAGCAGACAAAAGAGCAGAATTTGAAAGAGCAAAAGTACTCTCTAAGAGTACAAAAGCAACACTTGATGACCTCTCAGCACTTATTGCAGAAGGGCAACTCAAGTCACTCCCTATTATTATTAAAGCCGATGTTCAAGGTTCTCTTGAAGCGATTAAAAGTTCATTAGAAAAACTTAGGAATGAAGAAGTAAAAGTAAATATCATTCATGAAGGTGTGGGYGGKGTTACAGAGAGTGACTTAACACTTGCAGATGCKTCTGAACACGCTGTCGTCCTTGGCTTCAACGTACGTCCAACAGGGGCAGTGAAGAAAAAATCTAAAGAATTGGGCATTGAAATTCGTACTTACTCTATTATCTATGATTTACTTGATGAAGTTAAAGCACTTCTTGGTGGTATGATGAGTCCTGTTATTTCTGAAGAAGTGACAGGTCAAGCAGATGTACGGGAAACATTTGTGGTTGGGAAAGTTGGAACCATTGCAGGATGTAAAGTGTCTGACGGTTCAATTACTAGAAACTCTAAAGCAAGACTTATTCGTGATGGAGTGGTTGTCTACGAAAGTACTATCTCTTCACTCAAGCGCTTTAATGAAGATGCAAAAGAAGTGAAGAACGGATATGAGTGTGGTATCATGCTTGCTAACTTTAATGACATTAAAGAGGGTGATGTGATAGAAACCTATAAAGATGTTGAGGAACAGGTGACACTATAGTATGACGCATGAAGAGATAAAACGTCATCGTGTTGAGTCTGTTCTTAAGGAGATAATACCTGAGGCATTAGGCACACTTGATGATGAGCGTATCAATGGACTCTCGGTAACAGATGTTATTTGTTCAAAAGGTAGATCTGATGCTAAAATTTATCTTGATACTTCATTTTTGAATGAAAAAGAACAAGGTGAAGCCTTAAGGCAACTTCGTATTGTAGCAGGGTACATTCAAAATCACTGTAAGCAGAGTGAAGGATGGTTTAAAGCACCTCGTTTTACTTTTGAATTTGATCACCAGTTAGAAAAAGTATCTAGAATAGAAGACCTTTTTAAGCAGATAGAAAGTCGTAATACAGGGAATATCGAGGAGTCAAATGATGAATCTTGAGACACAAATATCTAAGATTATTGAAGCAAACGGTGCAGCTTTATATGACACAGAAATAGTCACAGAATTTGATGAAACTATTTTTAGGGTACTGGTAACTAAAGTAGGTGGCGTCAACCTTGATTTGTGTGCCACCATTTCTTATGAACTTTCTCCTTTTTTAGATGTTCATCCTCCTATGAGTCAACACTATCGTTTAGAAGTTTCTTCTCCCGGTATTGAGAGAAAACTTGACAAGCCAGTACATTTTAAAAATGCCATAGGTGAAAAAGTAAAGCTAAAACTYGGTGAGGGTGAGAAGCTCAAAGGTGTCCTTAAAAGTGCTGATGATACTGCCATAGTAATTGAAACCAAAGAGGGTGAAAAATCATTCAAATATAGTGAACTAAATACTTCAAAAACATATTTTGACTGGAATTAAATTTTAAATATAAAGGAGTTGCTATGAGAGATGAGTTTTATATGCAACTTGCTTTAGATAAAGCCTGGGAATATCAGGGGTTAACGTATCCTAATCCTGCAGTTGGGGCTGTGGTAACGTTAGACGATAAGATATTATCCATTGAAGCACACAGACAAGCCGGCACTTCTCATGCTGAAGTTTTGGTTTTACTTTCTGCTTATGAAGTACTTTCACAAAAAACATTGGACTTTGATGAGAATGACGCCTCTAGGGCACATGATTTTTTGCTAAATTTACCACAAAACTTTTTTTCAAAATGTAATATTTATGTAACTTTGGAGCCATGTGCACATAGAGGGAAAACACCTTCATGTGCATCACTGTTGCAGCACTTGAAATTAGAAAAAGTTATCATTGGTACAAAAGACCCTATAGAAGGACATGATGACGGTTCGAAAATATTGGAGCATGTTACCATAGGGGTATTGGAAGAAAAGTGTAAAGCTTTACTTGAACCTTTTATAATATGGCAAAAAAGAGCCTTTGTATTGTTTAAATTAGCGCAAACAACAAATGCTAGAATCGGGGGTGGCTATTTGTCTGCTAAAGCATCGTTGGCACATGTACATCAACTTAGAGAAGTATGTACAGCTTTACTTATAGGYGGTAATACGGTAAGAACCGATAAGCCTACACTTAATTGCAGGTTTGCACAAGGGAAGTCTCCCAATGTAGTCATCTATTCAAAAGAAGATAATTTTGACCAAGAGATACCGTTATTCTCAGTCAAAAATAGAAAAGTAGATATTAGTGATGATTTGACATTTTTAGACACACCTTCTTTTATACTTGTGGAAGGTGGGGATGGTATGTTGAATGCCCTTAAAGATAAAATAGACTGGATACTTATTTATCAAACACCTAAGCTATCTACGAATAATTTAACCTATAATACTACAATGAATTTAGAGTTTTTACATCAAAGAAAAATGGATGTTGACTTGATGATATGGAGTAGACMGATTGGGAATTGAAAAACTGACAGATAAACAGGAAAAACAAGAAAAAATTGTGACAATGTTTGATGATATTGCATCGACATATGATAAGGCAAACAGAGTACTTACCATGGGTATAGATATCCAATGGAGAAAAAAGGGATGTAACAAAGCATTTGAGATTCTTGACAAAAAAGAGTTGGGACAAATAACAGATGTTGCAACAGGCACGGGTGATTTACTTATTTATTGGAAAGAGCAAGCCAAAAAAAATGGTGTAAAAATAGATAAATATATAGGGATAGACCCATCTAAAGGTATGTTGGAAGTTGCGCGCACAAAAGTAGACTTTGCTGAATTTATAGAAGGGAAAGCCCAAGTACTCCCTATAGCCGATGAAAGTACAGATGTTATTTCTATTTCTTATGGTATTCGTAATGTTGTTGATAGGGTGGAAGCTTTACAAGAATTTTATCGTGCTTTAAAACCAGAAGGTATTGTTGTTATTTTAGAATTCACAAAACAAGACAGAAATGGATTGATAGATAAAGTAATCGATTTTGGCATGAAAAAAGTTTTACCTAGAATTGGAGGATTTATCTCTAAGAATTATGAAGCATACCAATATCTTCCCGAGTCTATTGAAGAGTTTTTAACAACAGAGATGTTGGCCAAAGAGTTGGAAGAAACAGGGTTTGAAATGAAATACATTAAATCTTTTTCTATGGGGATATCTACGCTTTTAGTCGCACAAAAAAAATAATTTTTTAATCATAAAGGAGTGGGACACATGTCAGAAACTATGATGAGTGTCTCTTCACTCAATACAAAAATAAAATCACTTTTAGAAGCTACTTTTATGCATATTCTTGTAGAAGGTGAAGTAGCATCTGTTACTTACCATACTTCTGGACATGTATACTTTTCTGTAAAAGATAAGGAAAGTAGTATCAAATGTGTCATGTGGCGTTCAAGTGTCGCGAAATTAAAGTTTCAAATAGAAAAAGGCATACATGTTGTTATAGAAGGATCTGTAGGAGTATATACGCCACGGGGAGAATATCAGTTCTATGCTGTACATGTAGAGCCATATGGGCAAGGTGCTTTGGCGTTGGCATATGAACAACTAAAAAAGAAACTAAAATCAAAAGGTTACTTTGATGCTCAGAGAAAAAAATCTCTTCCGAAATTCATACAAAAAATTGCACTGGTAACAGCAAAGGAGAGTGCTGCACTCCATGATATGCTCAAAATTATTGAACAACGTTGGGCATTGGTAGAGGTTATTGTTGTAGATACATTGGTACAAGGAGAACAAGCAGGCAAACAGATAGCAACATCTCTAATATATGCAGATAGTTTGGGTGTGGATGTTGTGGTATTTGGGCGTGGTGGAGGATCAACAGAAGACTTATGGTCTTTTAATGAGGAAAAAGTAGCAGATGCTATATTTGCTATGGAGACACCGGTTGTCAGTGCAGTAGGGCATGAAGTAGACGTGATGATAAGTGATTTTGTAGCAGATTTACGGGCACCAACTCCCAGCGCTGCTATGGAAATGATACTACCTGATTGTAGAGAAGTCTTAGTTACTTTAACGGAAAGATTTGAACGTTTTTCTTATTTACTTGATGAAAAAATGAAACGTTATTCTCGGGAGCTAAAACACAATGAGGAAGTACTATTAAGATATTCTCCTTCTAGGTTACTATTAGAACTGGATGATGAATTTAAACGTGTGTTAAATGAATTTAAGCGATACATATCATATAGTTTAGAACGTTACTCTGCACTTTTGCCAAGTGAACATAATAGATATATACAAAGCTTAACTTCATTGCTACAGCAAAAAGAACAACATATCATGTTCTTAGATAAAAAATTTCAAATGAGTGATCCAAAATCAAAATATCGTAAAGGTTGGGCTAAAATATCATTAGCTGGCAAGACGGTCACATTAGAAGAAATAGATATAGACCAAAAGTTTATACTCAATGATGGAAAAGTGCAAGTAGAAGCATTGTGTTTAAGTAAAAAATAGCTGTTTCAAGTCTTGTATGATATAATTGAAACAACTTATATAAAGGTAGTTTATGGAACCTAATTTAGATACAGTACAGGATCTTTTGATGCAGTCATCAATGGGAAACATGTTGTTGATGGTTCTGTTATTGCTATTATTAATTGCTATTCATTTTTATAGACTTGCTAAAGGAAAAAAAGAACTATTTGCCGTTGTTGATAATAAAGTAAAAGTTTTTCAAAAAGCATTTGATATTTCTGAAGATGGTGTGTTAATACTTTCTGATAAAAACGAAGTTGTATATGCCAATAGGGTTATAAAAAAATTATTAGATTTGGAAAAGAAATTTTTACTTAAACCTCTTGTAAAAATACCTAAAGTTAAAATAAAAGGTAAATGGTTAACTTTGGATAATCTACTGGAGAGAGATGTTCAAACCACTGACGATAAAATGATTTCCTATTTGCAAGTAAAATTATCTTTAAATACTCAGAAAGAAAAAAGTGTACCCATTAATCTTTATATTGAAAGAAGTGAACTTGGTAGTAAACATGATATGTGGTGTAAAATTATTTTCATACATGATTTACGACAAAAAGAAGAACATCAAATGGTTAGTCATAGGCACCAACTGACTCATTTACCAAATCAAGTACAGCTTTTACAGGATTTAAATGGTATATATGCCAAGTTACATTTAAATAAAAAGAAATTGGCACTAGTTATAATTGACATAGATGACTTTTCAATGCTACGTTCCATCATTGGACATGAACAGATCAATAGTATTCTTGTTAAGTTTGCAACATATTTACAAAAGTTAGCAACAGATTTAGAGATAACTGTTTATCATACATACTATAATAATTTTTTACTTACTATAACTAACATTGATGATGAAAAAGAAGTATATACTCTCATAAAAAATATACAAGAGGAGTTAGCATCTTTTTATAAAATGGAAGATGTAAAATTGTATTTAACTGCTTCAGTTGGGCTAAGTATTTATTCGGGAAGCGGATCTGCAAGAACCTTGTTGGATGGAACGTACAAAGCATTGTCTCAGGCACAAAATTATGGAAATGGAAGAGTTCAGGAATATGTACAGGAAATGGCTAAAAATGATTATGATGCATTAATCTTGCACAATGAGATGCATCAAGCCATTGAAAAAAATCAGTTTGAAATTTATTATCAGCCTATCATAGATGCAAAGAGTCAAGAGGTGGTAGCAGCAGAAGCACTCATACGTTGGAATCACCCAGAATATGGACTCATCGCACCTTATATATTTATTCCTATTATGGAAAAAACAGGATTTATTGCTGAAATAGGAAAATATGTACTTGAAGAAGTATTAAAGCAGCAAAAACGCTGGGAATTGTTTAAATTCAGACAAATAGATGTATCTATAAATATTACACTYTTTGAGATAGAAAGTGAAGGTTTTGTAGAAAATGTTGAAAAACAATTACAATATCATCAGGTTGATCCATCACTGATTAAGTTTGAAATTACTGAGGGTTCAGCCATGATAAGCGAAGAATCAACACTAAAACAATTTATGGMAATCAAAAAAATGGGCATTGGKATTTCACTTGATGATTTTGGTACAGGTTATACTTCATTTGTGTATATGAARAARTTTCCKGCAGAWRTTTTAAAAATAGATAAAACGATGATTGATTATATTTTAACAAATAAAGAGGATCAAAACATAGTAAAGGCAATGATTGAAATGGGACATTCATTAGGGATGAAAATTGTGGCAGAAGGAATTGAAAATAAGAGAATGTATGACTTACTTACAAGTTATGATTGTGATATGATACAGGGATACTATTTTTCGAAACCAGTACCCGTATTTGAGTTTCAAAAATTTCTGCGTTAAAGAGGAAAATGAATGGATAAAATAGTGTCAGTCGGGTTTATCTTTATCTGTATATTAATAGGAGTGATTTATTGGTATAGAAAGAGAATCCAAAGTCTTTCAGAAGATTTATCATTCTTTAAAAAAGAAAAAGAATATCATAGTGAAGGGATGATGGTCTTATCTTCTGACTATACTGTTATATTTGCAAACCAATCTGCAAAATCATTGTTTTCTTTAGATGATAAGTATCAAACAAAGACTCATCATCGAAATATTCAATTACGTATAGATACAAACGATACTAAAGACTTTTTTGAAGCTTTAAAGTATGAATCTGAAAAAAAAGTTGACAGTTTTCATTTAAAAAATGTGTGGCTTCTCATTTCGGATAAAATGAAACAAGTGAATATTTATGTAGACAAAAGTGTATGGAATCGTGAGAAAACAATCACATGTATTATTGATTTCCAGACACTAACTTCAACAAGTACTGCTAGTACACAAAAAGATGGAGGCATTGATTTTTTTACAGGCTTKCCMAGTCAGTTTTCTGCACTTACAGATATTAATTCTAGTATAATGAAGAGCCAAGATAGTTCAGAATCATTTGCTTTATTTTTATTTGGGATAGATTATTTTAAAGAGTTACAAACTACATTTGGTTTGGGTTTTTCAAATCAAATTATACGAGAAATAGCAAACTATTTTAAAACAAAAAATGGTACTGGTATACATGTTTATCGGATGGATTGCGATAAATTTCTGATTGTTGTAGAGAAGATATCAGGKGATGAGGATATACGAGAAAAAGCAAAAAATATGATACTCGACATAAAAAACCTTAATACAAAAGAGAGTCCAGTAAATATAAGTTCATCCGTGGGTATTGTAAAATACCCTCAAGATGGTGAAAATGCTTTAAAATTGATAAATCACGTATATACTGCTTTATCTCAGGCAGAAAAAGAAAGTACATCTAACATAGAATTTTTCACAACTGAGTATCAGAGTTATAATAAAGACACGGCTAAGATGGCTGAAGAGATTCGGAATGCTCTAAAGAACAATGAATTTATACTGTATTATCAGCCTATTTTTTCTTTGAAAAATGAAAATATGGTTGGAGCTGAAGCATTAATTCGTTGGAAACATCCAGAATTGGGAGTCATTACAGCCGATAAATTTTTAGATATCGCAAAACAGACGGGTTTAATGGTTGATGTAGGAGAATATGTATTTAAAAAAGCTATATTACAACGCAAGCAGTGGAATACTTTTGGTTTACAGACGTTTAAAATTACATTAAATCTTTCTTTGGAAGAGATACAGGTGGAGACACTTATTAAAAAATTAAAAACGTTATTTGAACAAAATAATGTAAATCCAAAAGATTTCAACTTAGATATTAGAGAAAATGCTACTTTGATCAATGCAGAAAAGACTGCTATGGATTTTAAACTTTTTACAGAATTAGGGCTTTCTMTCTCYTTAGATCATTTTGCATCTGAATATACTTCATTAAAACACTTACAAAGTTTACCAATTAATACAGTTAAAATAGATAGGACACTTATTTTTGATGTAGTATCTAATTTTGAGCATCAAAAAATTGTTAAAGCTATTATTATTTTGGCACATTCATTAGATATAGAAGTGGTGGCTACAGGTGTGGAGACTTCAAAAGAACTTTCATTACTGCATGCTTTTGGTTGTGACTATGCACAGGGGTATTTATATGCCAAACCACTTTCAGCAGATGAGTTCCAAGAGTTGTTGGCATAATAGAAATATTGWACTGTGATACTTAGGACAGTACGGTGACTGTCAGTAAGTATCATTTTGGATTACATCATCCCTGGCATACCGCCCATATCTGGCATTGCTGCTTGCGCTGTTGGGTTTTCCGGTATCGTTGAAACGGTTGCTTCAGTTGTTAAAAGTAAAGAAGCTACAGATGTTGCATTTTGTAAAGCTATACGTGCCACCTTAAAAGGATCGATGATACCTGCTTTGAGCATGTCTACATATTCACCTGTCGCAGCGTTAAAGCCTAGATTAGCCTCTGTTGAGCGTGCCACTTTGTCTACCACTACACCCGCGTCAAATCCGGCATTTTCTGCAATTTGTTTCATCGGGGCAAGTACAGCTCTTAAGATAATGTCTGATCCAACTTTTTCGTCTCCAGTTAAATCTATTTTTACTGCTTGACTGGCCTTGATAAACGCTGCTCCACCACCAATAACAATACCTTCATCAACAGCAGCTTTCGTTGCTGAGAGTGCATCATCAACTCTGTCTTTTTTCTCTTTCATTTCAGTCTCAGTGGCAGCACCTACTTTAATCACTGCTACTCCCCCTGCAAGCTTAGCAAGTCTTTCTTGTAGTTTTTCTTTATCATATTCGCTTGTTGTAGTTGAAACTTGTGTTTTTATCTCATTGATACGTGCTACAACTGCATCTTTGTCACCCTTACCATCAACAATTACTGTATTGTCTTTGTCTATGACAATTCTTGATGCTTCTCCCAAATCAGAAAGTGTAACTTTTTCAAGTGTTAGGCCAAGCTCTTCTGCAATGAGTGTAGCTCCTGTTAAGATAGCAATATCTTTTAGCATCTCTTTTTTTCTGTCTCCAAATCCAGGTGCTTTGACCGCAACTATATTTAATACACCTTTAAGTCGGTTCAGGACAAGTGTTGCAAGTGCTTCACCCTCTAAGTCATCGGCGATGATAAGTAGTGGTCTTCCACTTTGCTGTACTTGCTCTAGTACTGGCACAAGATCTTTTAATGAAGTGATTTTTGTATCTGTCAAAAGAATAATAGGATTCTCCATTTCACATGTCATCTTTTCTGAATTAGTGACAAAATAAGGAGAAAGGTAACCTCTGTCAAACTGCATCCCTTCTACCACTTCAAGGGCATCGTTGATACCTTTTGCTTCTTCTACGGTAATGACACCATCTTTACCTACTTTATCCATCGCTTCAGCGATTAGGTTACCGATTGTCTCATCAGAGTTTGCAGAGATAGTAGCTACCTGTGCAATCTCTTTTTTATCTTTTACTGCTTTTGACATTTTTCTAAGTTCTTCTATAATCGCTGCGCTTGCTTTGTCCATCCCACGTTTTACTTCTATCGGGTTTGCGCCGGCAGTGATGTTTCTAAGACCTTCTTTGAAGATAGAATGAGCAAGTACGGTAGCTGTAGTTGTACCGTCTCCTGCTTCATCAGCTGTGTTATTTGCCACTTCTTTTACAAGTTGCGCACCCATATTTTCAAGACTGTCACTCAGTTCTATCTCTCTTGCTACAGAAACACCATCTTTGGTGATATGTGGAGCACCATAGCTTTTCTGTATCAGAACATTACGTCCTCTTGGYCCCATTGTTACCTTCACTGCATCTGTGAGTTTAGATACACCTTCAAAAAGTCCGTTTCTTGCTTTGTCTGAAAAAAATATTTCTTTTGCCATGTTAAAATCCTTTATCTATTTAGTGTTGATTATTTAATAAGACCAAGCACTTCTTTGCTTAGTAAAATAAGATACTCTGTTCCTTCAAAGGTAATTTCCATGCCTGAAAAATTAGCAAATACCACTGTATCTCCTTCAGATATACCATCTTCTTTGGCTTCAGGACCTACTGCGACTACTTTTCCTTGCAAAGGTTTTTCTTTTGCACTATCTGGAATAATTATGCCAGATGCTGTTGTGTTGATTTGCTCTTCTCTTTCTATAAGAACTCGGTCTGCTAATGGTAYAAATGCCATATGAAACTCCTTTAGTATKTATGTTTATTTTTTATGTAAGAATTGTAGTCATTTTTTGTAAAAATGTCAATAACTTTCTTATAATTATTTAAATAACATGAGTCAATTAGACTAAACTCAAGCTTAAACGAGTGTAAAAACATTTTTTTAAACATTTTTTTGTAAATACTATTGACAATAAAGCTATCTTTAGATAAAATTCCGTCTCTTCAAAATTAGTGGTAAGGTAGCTCAGCCGGTTAGAGCGCTGGTCTCATAAGCCGGAGGTCGAGGGTTCGAGTCCCTCTCTTACTACCACCTAATTTATGAATAATCCCTTTATATATGAACTTTCTGAAAATGAGTCAAAATAATTTTGTATACTAACTTTTTTATTTTAAATAAATATCTTATGAAATATGTTAGATTATAGTGTAAAATATTAAGGAGTATTTAATCTTAAGACAATTAGAATTTATAGGTAGAAAGATACTTGACAACTAAGTAGAAAAGAGATCAAAAATTAATAAAAAGAAGATTATCATGAATATTACAAAACTTATTTTATCACTCACTTTAAGCATGACCCTATTTGTTCAGGTTTCATGGGCACAGATGGCTTCTACGGAAGTAATTTTTAAACAGTCAGTAACGGTATCGTCAAAAGAGAAAATCGTTCAATTTACTGCCCGTGAAGATGTAGTAAAAATATTGGAACAGATGGATGTTGATCCGAAAATGATTGAAAAGAGGATAGCTTCAATGACGGATGAAGAGATATCAAAAATCGCTTACCAAATCGAGACATTACCAGCTGGTGGTAGTGCAATCGGTTCGATAGTTGGTGCTGCAGTTTTTATTTTTATAGTCTTACTCATCACTGATATTCTTGGATTTACTAAAGTGTTTGACTTTACTCGCTCTGTCCGATAATGTGGCCGTAAACTACTACCTCTCTTTCCTGTGGGCATCTTTCGTTTTGATTATGCTGAGCAGTTGTACATCAAAAGAACCTTTGCCTTCAAAACAATATAATTTTTCGCTACACATTAAAGTTCCTTTTGTCCCTGCTCGCTCTGATTTGTGTGGTTCTACATCCATTGAGATGGTTGCTTCGTATTGGCAATCAAGAACATCCTATGTCCCCCATTTGTCACGAGATGAACTGGACGGACGGACATTGATTCCTGCAAAAGGAGGTACGCTGCAGGTAGAACTGGTAGCCACTGCACGGGCTAACGGTCTGCTTGTTTACCCTCTAGACCCAACATTTGATGCACTTTTTTCTGAACTCGCAAAACAACATCCTGTCATCGTACTACTGAACCGTGGTTACTCCTGGTACCCACTCTGGCACTATGCACCTGTGACAGGATATGATGAAGAGAATCAAAGTATTTTGATGCATTTTTCCGATCGACCAAATGAAACAATGCCCGTAGCTACATTTATGTCATTGTGGGAACGAAGCGCCCATTGGGGAGTTGTACTTTTACCACCAGGACACTTACCTGTTGGAACTTCACTGAATATGTTTCTACGCGCGGCATACGATCTTGAAAAAACTGGGATGATAAATGAAGCAATCGTCGCTTACCAAAGTGCGCTACTGCATTGGCCGGAAGAAATTGATGTCTTTTTTGCATTAGCTAATGCCTATTATCATACGCATCAGCTAAATGATGCGGAACAGATCTATCGTAAGCTCTTGTCTTTTGATTCGGAGCATTCCATGGCACTTAATAATCTAGCTAATCTTTTGTGCCGAACGAATCGTTCAAAGGAAGCATTGAGACTGCTTGGCAAGGCTGTAACAGATGATAAGGAAATGCAATCTATTATAAAAGCTACACGAGAAGAGATTCGTGACGGGTGTACCCCTCTGTCTAAGATATAAAAATAATTTTGTGTATAGGCTAATTCAATATAACATTTAGTAAAGAGGGATAAAAAGGTATATATTTGTAAACAATATTAAGATTAAAAAATATTAAACTGTGTTATACTTTATTAATCTTAAACGAAGACAAGGAGTTTATTATGATTAAAACAATATTTACAGCATTGGTGATGTTGTTGATGATGGGTACTGTTTCAGCAAGTGATGCACTAAAAAGTCAAACATTTATTGGGTTTGAAATAGCTGGTACAGATTTAGATAGTAATGCATCTGCTGGTACGAATATTTCATACGGTATTCGTGTGGGGGCTCAAAATGATGAGTGGAGAACTACGTTACTGTATAATCACTATAATAGCAGTGCCTCAGGGATAGAAGAGACTATAAATCAGGGTTCATTTAATCTTGACTATTTTATGTGGACTACTGAAACAAATAGTTTGCATATTAAGCCTTTTGTAGGTATGCATGTTGGTTATATGAACTATGAATGGTTAGAAAATGGACTAGCAATAGATGAGTCTGATTTATTTTTCGGTGGACAGGTTGGTGTTTCTTTAGAAGTGATAGACGTTGTGGAAATTGATCTTGGATATAAATATTCAAAAACAAATATAGATAATCTAAATAATATAGGTAGTTTTTTCCTTGGTTTAAACTATTTTTATTAAACATTTTTTATCATAGTTGGTTACTCACAGTCTATTGGAGTAACTAACCAAGTCCTATATCAAATTTGACTATAATTCTTTCAAATATTTTTACATTTAGGCATACCTCATGATAGACTTAAAATATCTCCAAAACAACTTCGATGATGCAAGTACTAAACTTCAGAAAAAAGGTGTTGAAATTTCAACACTTGAGCAACTTCAAATACTTTTTAAAATACTTAAAAAACACAATGTAACTTTAGAAGCTATGAAAGCTGAGCAGAACAGTATGTCAAAACTTTTTGGACAGTATAAAAGGGAAGGTAAAGATATATCTGAACTTAAAGTAAAAGTAGATGCTAACAAAGAAGCGATGCTACCTCTACAAGAAAAAGCCAGAGAAGCAGAAGTGGCACTCTATGAAGTTGCCCTTGCGATACCTAACTTCCCTGATGATGCTGTACCTGAGGGTGCAGATGAAGAAGACAATATTGAGCTTCGTAAAGTGTTAGAACTTAAAAACTTTGGATTTGAACCTAAAGAACATTGGAAACTTGCAGAGATGAACGGATGGATAGACTTTGAACGTGGGGTTAAGCTTGCAAAGTCACGTTTTTCTATACTTAGGGGAGAAGCTTCAAGATTAGAGAGAGCACTTATTAATTTCTTTCTTGATACAAATACCCAAAAAGGATTTGTAGAGTATTCTGTACCATTTATTAATAATGCTGCAATGCTTCAGGGTACTGGACAATTACCTAAGTTTGGAGATGATCTTTTTAAGATCGAGGATGAAGATTTATATTTGATTCCTACAGCAGAAGTACCATTGACCAATATGTATCATGATGAGATACTTACAGAACAGGAACTGCCACTACTCATGACAGGCTACACACCATGCTTTAGAAAAGAAGCAGGGTCAGCTGGACGTGATACTAGAGGTATCATAAGGCAGCACCAGTTTAATAAAGTTGAAATGGTAGCCATCGCCCATCCAGATAAAAGTGATGAAGTTTTTGAACTTATGGTAGAGAATGCTTCAGATATATTAACTGCACTGGGGCTTCCTCATAGAGTTGTAGAGCTTTGCGGAGGAGACCTTGGTTTTTCTGCGGCAAAGACCATAGACCTTGAAGTATGGCTACCGGGACAAAATCAGTATCGAGAAATCTCTTCCATTTCAAATACTAGAGACTTTCAGGCAAGACGTGCAAAGATCCGTTTTAAAGATGGTAAAAAAAATAGATTTGTACATACATTAAATGGCTCTGCTCTTGCTGTAGGTAGAACGATTGTAGCGATTATGGAAAACTATCAAAATGAAGATGGGTCTATTGAAATTCCTGAGGTACTTAAGAAGTATATGTGAGAAGCGTAAGCAAACGACAAGTGTTTGTCGTTTGCAGCTATGGATACGAATTAGACTGTTTTAGAACTATCTGTATACCTAGACTTCAACTTCCCTTCCATACTCAAGTAGCTGTTTAAGGCACCAATATATGCCCTAGCCGAGGCTAACATCGTGTCAATGTTTAAACCGTGTCCTATGATGGCCGGTTCACCATTAAATGAGACTTTTACTGTGACAGAGGCTAAGGCATCTTTACCCTCAGAAACAGATTTTACTTTATAGTCATCCAATCTTCCTTCATATCCAGAGATACGATCAATGGTTTTGAATATAGCATCTATGGTACCCTCACCAATACCCGCTTCGATAATTTCATTATCGTCTTTTTTTATCTTCACCGCAGCAGATGGCACACCATTTGAACAGTCCATTAATTGTAATGAAATCAATTCATAGACTTGTGTTGCTTTCGTCATCTCATTTGTGACTAATGCTCTTAGGTCATCATCATAAATATCTTTTTTTCTATCTGCTAAGATCTTAAAACGTGCAAAGGAGGAATTTAAGGCATCAATATCTAAACTAAAACCTAACTTGCTCAATTTGTCTTTAAATGCTGCACGTCCTGAGTGCTTACCCAACACCAATGTATCATTCAAATCTAAACCAATATCTGCTGGTGATATGATTTCATAGGTCTCTTTATTTTTCAACATACCGTCTTGGTGTATCCCACTTTCATGCGCAAAAGCATTTTTGCCTACGATGGCTTTATTTGGCTGTGGTTCTATGCCTGTGATGTTGGCTATCAGACGCGATGAGGGGTATATCTCTTTGGTATTAATATTAGTGTCATAATTTGAAAAGACATCTGAACGTGTTTTTAATGCCATAACTATCTCTTCTAAGGCAGCATTACCAGCACGTTCACCTAAACCATTGATGGTGCACTCTACCTGTCTAGCTCCATTGATAACCGCCTCTAATGAGTTGGCAACACCTAAACCTAAGTCGTTGTGGTTGTGCACTGAGATGATGGCACGGTCTTTGACATACTGGCTCATCTCTTTTACCATTGCACCTATTTCAAAAGGAAGTCTAAACCCTACGGTGTCTGGCAAGTTGATGGTTGTTGCACCTGCCTCGATGACTGCATCAGAGATTTCTTTCATAAAACCTATATCTGAACGTCCTGCATCTTCACAGCTAAATTCTACATCTTCAACGAATGTACGGGCATATTCTACTGCACGCACTGCACGTTTAATGACTTCCTCTGGTGTCATTTTTAATTTATATTCCATGTGTATTTTAGAAGTTGCGATAAAAGTATGGATGCGTTTCGTTTTTGCTCCTGCTATGGCTTTACCTGCTGCCTTGACATCTGAGTCTATGGCACGTGCCAATGAACATATTGTAGAGTTTGTCACACGCTGAGAAATCTTATCTATGGCATCGAAATCTCCTGGGCTAGCTGCAGCAAACCCTGCTTCGATGATATCTACCCCCAAACGCTCTAGCTGTATAGCAATTTGGATCTTCTCCTCAGTGTTCATGGAAGCCCCTGGGCTCTGCTCACCGTCTCTTAATGTTGTGTCAAATATTTTAATGATATCTTTGCTCATTTTTTATTACCTTATATGTGTAAAAGCGATATACGCTKAATAATGGACTAATTTTACCTAAATTGTGGTTATTAGAAACTAATGTTTTGTGTTTTATAAAAAAGTGGATAGTTAGACTATTAGAGATTTAGCAGTAGCAGGAGAGTACTATCTTTAGTGAAAATAGTATTAATAGTTATGATGTTTTTCATATTGTTCTCCTATAAGTTTTGTTAAGTATACAATAAATGTAAATAAATTACAAGGGATAATTATTATCTTCTAATATTTATCTTTCGTAGACTTAAAGCACGTATAGGACCATAAAGGATATAAATCAATATCAAAATAGCAAGTCCTTCTGCGGAAAAAAGGTAGAGTAAAGAAGCAATAAGAACAAGGAATATCATGGTTTTAAATACCAAAGGCTTAACAAGTTGTACTTTCTTAAATGATGGGTATCTAAAATTACTAACCATCAGTACTGCCACAGCAAGAGTAAGAAAAAGCAATATGACACTGTAGTCATGGAGTGCATATTTATTAAATAGAAGTATCCACATAGAGACAAATACTGCGGCAGTTGGAATGGGAAGACCTATAAATACATTGGGATCTATTTTGGCTGTTGAGATATTAAATCTTGCTAGACGTATGGCGCCAAAAATGACATAAAGTGCAGAGACTAAAATACCGAATTTAGCAAATTCATGACCTATAAAAAAGTATAAAAGCATTGCTGGAGCGATACCAAAAGAGATGATGTCCGCGAGGGAGTCAAACTCTACACCAAACTGACTGGTGGTGTTTGTCATTCTCGCGATTCGTCCATCAAGCCCATCAAACACAAGGGCAAGAAGGATAAGCCATGCAGCTGAAACAAAATGATTTTGACTTGCCTCAACAATGCTTATCACACCTACAAAAATGCTACTTGCGGTAAACAAATTTGGCAGAATGAAGATAAGATTATGTTTATTCATACCTTACGTATCTTTATCTTCTGCTTCTTGTTTCTCTTTTTGCTCTTTAGCAAATGCTTCTGCTGCTGCTATTTTGGCTCCATGCGCTAAGCGGCTTGTCATATTATTTTCTTTTTCAAATTCTTCTATAACAGAACGTACTTTTTTACCTTCTATGACTTCTACATCAAGTAATACAGCCGCCATATTTTCTATAGCTCCGGCATATTCATTAAGTGTTTTTTTGACGTATTCATATCGTTCATTAAGGGTACTTCGAATGTAATTGTCCATATCTTCAGCCATTTTTTCGCTATAGTCAGTGCTTACTGCACCAGCCCCCAAAAATGAGTTTTGACTGCGTGAAAGTACCATGAGACCWGCTACATCTGTCATACCATAAACAGCTATCATATCTTTAAGTATAGCTGTTGCTCGGTCAAGGTCATTACCAGCACCTGTTGAGATCTCTTTGATAAAGATTTCTTCAGCGGCACGTCCACCAAGAAGTACATCTACTTCTGCCATGAGTTCATGTTTTTGTTTTAAGAATCTGTCTTCATCATCTGGAAGGTGGAGGGTGTAACCAAGTGCACCTAAACCTCTAGGGATAATGGAAACTTTTGTTACACGTGTTGCACCTTTGGTAAGTTCTGACATAAGTGCATGACCACTTTCATGGTAAGCTACAATTCTTTTTTCTACTTCAGAGATTTTACGGTTTTTCTTTTCAAGTCCTACAAACGAACGTTCGATGGCTTCCAATAAATCTGATTGGTCTATCTCTTTTTTGTTAAAACGTCCAGCAAGAAGAGCTGCTTCGTTAATGATGTTAGCTAGGTCTGCACCTGCAAGCCCTGCAGTTTGTTTAGCAATGATAATCAGGTCAACCTTAGAGGAAAGTTTAACCCCCTTTGCATGCAACTTTAAGATAGCCAATCGCCCATCAAAGTCAGGTTTGTCTACAAGTACTTGTCTGTCAAAACGTCCAGCACGAAGCAGAGCAGCATCAAGTATTTCAGGTCTGTTGGTAGCAGCCAATACAATAACAGGAGTATTAGTACCAAAACCATCCATTTCTGCTAAGAGTTGGTTTAGGGTTTGCTCTCTCTCGTCATTCCCACCCATTTGTCCACCAGATGCACGAGATTTACCGATAGCATCTATTTCGTCAATAAAGATGATAGAAGGCGCTTCTTTTTTAGCTTGTGCAAAAAGGTCACGCACACGGCTTGCTCCAACACCCACAAACATCTCTATAAATCCTGAACCAGAAACAGAAAAAAATGGAACAGAAGCTTCACCTGCCACGGCTTTAGCAAGAAGTGTTTTACCTGTACCTGGAGGGCCTACAAGGAGTAAACCTTTTGGTATTTTGGCACCTAATTCCATGTAGCGTTCTGGGAACTTGAGAAAGTCCACTATCTCTTTGACTTCATCTTTAGCTTCTTCTACGCCTTGCACATCTGAAAATTTTGTATCTGGTTTGTCTGAGTTGATGAGTTTGTCTGCTTTTCCTGCACCTAAAATGCCTCCACCCATACCTTTAGACATTTTTTTAGCAAGGAAAATCCAAATACCAAAAAAGATGAGTATAGGAAGAAGTGAACCTAGAATGTCTGTTAAAAAGCCTCCACCCATAACACCTTCATATGTGATACCTTTTTTTTCTAAAAGAGGGATAAGGTCTTTATCATATGTAGGTACATTTTGTGCAACAAATCGTGTTTTTCGTCCATTGTCATCTGCTATAGCTTCTACCGTCGTTGGTGTGAGCTTGACAGATATGACAGTCCCTTTTTCTATCTCTTTTTTGATCTCAGAGTATTTGACGGACTTAGTTTGTGTTACATTGCTTCCGCCCGTCATCATATTGCCAAGACTTTCACCATCACCTACAAATGATTTAAAAATCATAATGATGACTATGGAAAAGATTGCAAATGCTAACAATGGGTTTTTATTGAAAAAATTATTGTTATTATCTTGATTGTCGTTATTTTGGTTAGCCATTAATGAATATCCTTTTTTACTTTTAATACAGTACTATGTGTGCGATTTTATCTATTGTTTCTTATAAACAAGTGTCACCCACTCGTTTTTCAGTATTCTTTGTTCTAATTTTAAGTCTTTAAAGGAATCTTTTACCAGCCCTTCTTTTTTATCTAAAATGCCTGAGAGTATCAAAAACCCATTTGTTTTGCAAGCAGATATCAAATCTTTGGCGATAAATTTGAGTACATCAGCAATAATATTTGCAATGACGACATCATAGGTATTTTTAGTTTTATCTATAGAACCTTCCCAGAGGTCATGATAGGTCTCTTGATTTAAAATAAAGTTTTCTTTACAGCTTTCAATAGAGACTGGGTCTGTATCACAGAGGTCTACCACGGCACCTATCTTTCTACATGCAAGTCCGAGTATCCCAGAACCACATCCTACATCAATGATGGTATCTCCATCTTTTACGAATTTCGAGATAGTCTCTAAACATGAAAAAGTTGAGGCATGATGACCAGAACCAAAAGCTAGAGCAGGGTCAATTTTAATATTTATCAAGCCCTCTTTAGGCGTATACCAGCTTGGGAAAATGTAAAATTGACCAGCTTCTATAGGCTTTATGGAATTTTGGTAATTTTTTATCCAGTCTTCATTTTTTTTCTCTTCTAAAACATAGTCCATATAGATGCTACCATTCAATGTACCTTCTAAGGATACAAGGGCATCTTTAACGTAAGTTAAATCAGACTCGCTACGTACGATAATCTTGCCATTACTTAATTCCAATCCATCCCCTGCGATATTGGCCACAAAATCAGCGATAAACTCTACAAATTCATCTTTGAGTGTAATGGTTAGTTCATAATATATTTTATGCATTTGTAGTATTAAATGCCTCTTGTAAGTTTAATGTACCTTCATAATAGGCTTTACCAACGATAGTACCATCTATCCCTGCAGARATAAGAGCATGAATATCGTTCATGTCTTTAAGTCCCCCAGAGGCGATGGTCTCAAGTCCTGAGGCTTTTTGGATTTCTTTAGTAAAGTCGATGTTTACACCTGTCATCATGCCATCACGTCCGACATCTGTACAAATAATGGCTTGTACGCCACAAGCAGCAAATTCACGGGCAAGGTCTGTAGCCTTCATGTTGGAAGTCTCAGCCCATCCCTCAACGGCTACCATGCCATCAATAGCATCAATCCCCACAACTATAGGGTATTTGGCAGCCATATTTTTTACAAATTGTGCATCTTTTACAGCTATAGAACCTAGTATCAGTCTATCAATCCCTAGCTCTAAGTACATTTTGATAGTTTCTTCATCTCGAATACCCCCACCAAGTTCTAGCTTGAGGTTACAGTTTTCGCGTATTTTTTTAATCTGTTCCAAATTTTCGGGTTTTCCTGCAAATGCGCCATTGAGGTCTACAAGGTGTGCCCACTCAGAGCCTAATTCTTCAAATTTTTTAGCGACTTGCCAAGGTTCATCTGAGTATATTTTTGCTGAATCCATAAGCCCTTTCGAGAGTCTTACAGCTTTTCCGTCTTTGAGATCGATTGCTGGGAGTATTGTCATATGTGTTTAGTCCTGAATTTTGCGAAATTTTCTATAATTTTAAGTCCATGTTCATGGCTTTTTTCTGGGTGAGGCTGTATGCCGTAGATGTTATTATTTTGTACCGCAGAGACAAATTCATAGCCGTAGTGTGTTTTACCTATGGCATATTTGTCATCACATACTGCGTGGAAAGAGTGCACGAAATAGAGGTAAAAATCTTTATCTAAATTATCAAATAAGATTGTATCATTTTGTACAAATAGCTCGTTCCATCCCATATGTGGTACTTTGAGAGGGTGGTCAAATTTCTTTTCATCAAATGSCACTACTTTACCAGGRATAAGCCCAAGYCCTTKYGTGGTACCAAATTCTTCAGAACTRTCAAAAAGAAGTTGCATACCAAGACAGATACCAAGCAGAGGTTTTCCTGTATGGGCATAAGCAATAACTGCCTCATCCATGCTATTTTCTTTTAAGTGTGCCATTGCATCAGCAAATGCCCCCACACCAGGAAGAATGAGTTTGTCGTATTGACCAAGTTTTTTGGGGTCACTTTCGAGTGTAGCCTCTGCACCTATTTTKGTAAAAGCATTGATGACAGAAGCCAAGTTACCCATATTRTAATCGACGATTCCAATCATTGTGTTGCCCTAAAAAGAGGGTAGGCATTTTTGTGGTTATGCATTATTTATTACTCACTGCGTATTTAAATTATTATGATTATAGCAAATTATATTAAAAAGCCTTCCCCTTTTGTCAAGCCTTTAGGCTATTTGGGTAAAATAAAGTCTAGTTATATTGGGGAAGAGATGAGAGAAAAGATAGAATATGCTTTAGTGAAATTGTTTTTATACTTAGCAAAAGTGACACCAAAATTTTTTATGTATAGTTGCATAAAARGCTTGGCATTATTGGTCTATCGAATAGATAACAAAAGACGTACCTTAACTATCAAAAATCTTACAATGGCGTATCCTGAAAAATCTATAGAAGAAGTAACGATACTTTCTAAAAAGGTGTATGTGGAATTATCAAAAACCATTACTGAGATATTGTTAATGTTGGTAGATCGTTTTGATATAGATGAATCAATARTGAATTTTGAAGAGGCTAAAGAAAAATTAAAMAACCTTGTAAAATGTAGTCCTAAAGGGATAGTCGTAGTGACAGCACATTTCTCTAACTGGGAGTTGGCTGCACATTTTTTGGCTAAACATGGGTTGCCGATGTTGGCTGTAGGCAGAAAAGGAAACAACACTTACATTGACGAGGAAATTACACTACCGTTTAGAAGAAAATATGGGAATCAACCTACGACTAAACATAAAGCCATGCTTGCTATGGCAAAGAGACTTAAAAATGCACAGGCTGTAGGATTATTGATAGATCAAAAATCGGGTGATTTRAAYAGTGCAAARGTAGATTTTTTTGGARYWCMTGCAGAGACGACATTRTCGGTRGCTTTATTAAAATCAAAGTTTGATCCYYTGATTGTYCCTATTTTTATAGCCAGACAAGARAGTGGAAAGTATAAAATGATTATCAATGAGCCCATAGAGTATGAAGGCGATGATAAAGAGGATAAATTAGCATCCATGACACAAGAATATACAGCAGTGGTAGAAGATATAATTCGACAATACCCAGAGCAATGGTTTTGGATGCATAATCGGTGGCGTATATGAAAAAAATTTTAATATTAAGTGATGGACGGATAGGGCATGTTAATCAATCCATTGCTTTTGCAAAGTATTTAGATTGTGCTTATGATATCGTGGAGGTAAAATTTAAAACAAAATTTTTTAAAGTATTATCGTATGTATGTGATAATATTGGTATCAAGGTAAAAGGTTTATTTAATGCCGAGGTTCATGCTAGATATGATATCGTAGTAGGTGCAGGTTCGGGGACGTATTATGCTACAAAGGTGTTAGCAAAGGAGATGCACGCAAAATCTATCACAATGATGCTTCCTAAAGGATATCGTTTTGATTTTGATATTATCTATATGCAAAATCATGATGCAGTAGCAAAACAAAAAAACATGATAGAACTACCAGCAAATTTTGCATATGTGGAGCCTCAAGGCATTTATCATAAAACAAAAAAGAGATCAATAAGTATGGTTATCGGAGGGGATAATAAAGTTTTTAGAATGTCAGTAGTTAGACTGAAAGAACAACTAGATTTTATCAAAACATATTATACAGGTTATGAACTTGCCATTAGTACGTCACCTCGTACTTCGAAGCAGGTAGAAGAACTTGTACAATCATATTACTTTGATTATGAAGTTATTTTTTCAAAAACCCCTGTGAATCCTATCCCTGATTTTTTAGAACAATGTGAAACTATATTGATTACAGGAGACAGTACATCGATGATATCTGAAGCTATTTCATATGGAAAAGCAAATGTAGTTGTTTTACCTTTGGAAAGCAAAAATGATAATAAATTTACAAGGTTTATACATACATTAGCCCAAAAGGACTATATACATATCTTTGATGGTACAATAGATAATAAAAATAATAAAATAGATTTTACCTATTACGCACAACAGGCAATAACATGAAAATAGTACAACTTTTACCAGAACTTAATGAAGGTGGTGTAGAACGAGGAACAATGGAACTTAGCCGTGAACTTGTGAAGTTAGGGCATGAGAGTATTGTAATTAGTGCAGGGGGAAAACTGGTAAAACAAATAGAGGAGGAAGGTGGGAAACATATAGTATTAGATRTTTGTTCCAAAAATATTTTTACTGCTCCATTTCGTATGCTTAAGTTAAGAAAATCTTTAAAAGAGTTACAACCCGACGTACTTCATGCACGAAGTCGTGTACCTGCATGGCTTACGTATTTGGCAAATATGTCACTGAAAATTCCATTTGTCACTACAGTACATGGTTTTAATAGTGTCAATGGATATAGTAAAATCATGACTTATGGTGATAAAGTGATTTGTGGTAGTCAGTTTATGGTAGACCATATTATGACACATTACCATACGGATGAAGAAAAAATTGTACTTATACCTAGAGGAGTGGACATGAAGGAATTTGATGCTCCATTAGATGTAATATTTATTAATGAGTTTAGAAAGAAATATCACTTAAATAACAGTTTTATCATCACACAAGTGGCAAGAATTACACATTGGAAAGATCAAAAAACAATGATTAATGCATTTGTTGAAATCAAAAAAAATATTAAAAATGCAAAATTACTTTTTGTTGGAAGTGTGGATGAAAGTAGGATGAAGTACTATGAGGAATTACAGAAGATGGTTATTCAAACAGGGTACAGTGATGATATTATTTTTACAGGTAATCAACAAAAAATAAAAGAGATTTTTGCCTTGTCTAATGTGAGTATCTCTGCTTCAAATAAACCAGAAACATTTGGTAGAGCTAATGTAGAGAGTATTTTTATGGGTATACCACTCATCGCAACAAATATAGGTGCAACAGTAGACTATGTTAAGGAAGGGGAGAATGGTTATTTATTTGAACCTAATGATTGTGAAATTTTGGCAACATTGGTTCAACAAGTAAAAACAACAACCTTTGATAAGAGTAAGATGAAAGATTATGTGATACAAAATTTTTCTTTGGAACAGATGGTTTCTAAAAATATTACTGTTTATCAGTCACTTTTGAAAGGTAATAGCTTTTGAAAATTGTCCAATTTTTAGCATCAAAAAAATGGGGTGGATTGGAGAGCCTTTTTGTAGATTTGTGTAATGACCTTTCTGAGACTATGGAAGTATCTGTTGTCGTATTAGAAAATAGTGTAGCTCAAGATAAGTTTAATGAACAGATAAAAGTATATGCATTGACATCTCAMACAAGTAGACATAATCCATTTCTATACATAGAGTTTTATAAAATACTAAGAGGTATAAATCCAGAATTGGTGCATACGCATGGTGCAAAAGCCACCGAAATATTTTATATTTTAAATAAAATTCTAAATCTAACACATGTTGCTAGCAAACATAATGCACGTAAAGGAAAGATTTTTAATAAAATCTCTCATGTAATTGCTGTTTCGAATGCAGTAAAAGAGAGTATCCATCATACAAATGTTTCCGTTATTTACAATGGAATAACGCCTATTAAAGTTAATCCAAAAAATAAAGATATGGTATTTACCATTTTAGCCGTGGGAAGACTAGACAGGATTAAAGGATTTGATATCCTTATTGAAGAGTGCGCAAAATTAGATTTCTCGTTTTGCTTACAAATTGTAGGAGAAGGGGATGAGCAGCATCCTTTAGAAAATCTGATTGTTAAATTAAATCTTAAAGATAAGATAAGCCTTCTAGGATTTAGGGAGGATATCCCTCAGTTGATGAAAGATGCAGATCTTGTTGTGATGAGCTCTCATAGTGAGGGATTTAGTTTAGTGATGGTTGAAGCACTATTTTATGCAAATATATTTGTTTCAACAAAGGTGAGCGGTGCGACGGAAGTCTTAAGTGATCAATTTTTAATCGAAGGGTTTAATATAGCAAATATAATAAATGATATTTATTATCATCAAAATGATTTTAATCATGACTTCCAAAAATTAAAAGAGAATGAAAAAACAAAATTTTTATTAGATAATGTTGTCAAGGAACATATTTTATATTATCAGAGGATACAAAATATTGGAACTTTGGAAAATAATTAATTAGGACCACAAAAGATTATAGTTTTGTGATTTAAACAATATAATAATTTAGATAAAATAAAAGTCTAAATTATATGAGGACAAGCATGAAAGAAAATATAAATGTAATATGTATCAAATGGGGACAAGCATATGATGCAGAATATGTCAATAAGCTGTACAACATGGTTATGAGAAATACATCTTACAATATTGATTTTTATTGCTTTACTGAGGACTCCGAAGGTTTTGATATAAATATCATCGTAAGACCTCTCCCCGTTTTAAATACGTTACAGGAATATCAAACAATATATTCATATAGAAAAGAAGCTGCATTRTGTGATGATGACCTWGGAGGACTAAATAATCAGAGGGTCTTTTTCTTTGACTTGGACGTGGTCGTTGTTTCTAACCTTGATGAACTTTTTGARTATCCAAAGAATGATGCACTATACATTATAGATGATTGGAACACTAAAGGTAAGGATATAGGGCAAGCCAGTGCTTATTCATGGAAAGTTGGAACATTAGGATATATAAAAGAGTATTTTGAACAAAATCCTAAAGAAGTTATTGATACCTTCTTTACAGCATCCCAAGAATATTTGTCAAGTAAAATTGTTGAAAAGTATGGTGTGTTAAATTTTTGGCCAGCTGACTGGTTCTGTTCATTTAGATATCACTGTATGTGTAAAATAGGTCCATTGAGACATTTTATTACGCCAAGTATACCAAAGCATAGACCAACATTAAAAGTCATCGTTTTTCATGGTATTCCCAATCCAAAAGAAGCTATACAAGGTATTTGGAACTTAAGTAGAAAACATAAATGGAAAAGAATTTATAAGGTATGTAAACCTACAGAGTGGATTGAGAAGTATTGGTATTAGCGACTTATAAATAGAAAAGATTAAAAATATGCAAAAAAATATAAAAGTAAAATTATTACACCGTAATAGTTTAGCAAATGAGGAGTCTGTCTTTAGGGTACAGTCAAAAGGAAACAATGCAAAGTGGGGTTCTTGTACCTTTACTTTTAATCCCTTAGAAAAGGAGTACGATTGGCTTGTTATTATTGATGATATATCTAGAATTATACCAAATAAAACAGAACAACTCTCATGCCATAAAGAGAATACAATACTGGTAACTACTGAACCCAGTTCTATTACAAGATATGGGAGAGCATTCGCAAAACAATTTCATTATTTGATTACAAATCAAGATGAAAAAGTGCTGCCTCATCCAAATGCAATACGATCACAAACTGGAAATGTTTGGTTTTATGGTAAAGATTATGATGCTATTGTTAGCGAATCATCTTTTAAAAAAACTAAAAAAATCTCAACGATTTGTTCTGATAAACAACAAGGGCATACGATACATAGACAAAGGTATGCATTTACAAAGATTATGGARGAAGAAATTCCTGAACTTGAAAGATTTGGTAGAGGTTTTAAATGGATTGAAACAAAAGCAGAAGCCTTGGATGATTATGAATTTCATGTTGCAGTTGAAAACCATTTTGCTCCACATGTATGGACAGAAAAATTGGCAGATGCTTTTTTGGGTTATACTGTACCTATCTATTGTGGTTGTCCTAATGTGTATGATTATTTTCCAGAGGACAGTTTAATTCTAATCGATATAAATGATGTGGAAGGCTCCATTTCAAAAATAAAAGAGATTATTCGCACTGAAGGTGAATATGAGAGAAGATTTGAAGCAGTCAAGGAAGCAAGACGTAGAGTGATAGAAGAGTATAATTTACTTGCAATGATTAACAATATTGTAGAAATCGCAGGGGAACATAAGAATGAAGCGTCTAATTATAAGATTTATAATAGAAGAATCATGAGAGTAAGATACCCTTTAGATTTAGCACGATTTGTAGCTTGGAAAATTAATAATTTTTTAAAAAATATATTGAARTYTTAAAGGARATMAGGATGTTCAGCAGTATACGRGGAGCTATAAAGTTTTTTAAATATCTATTTTTAACACTATTTTTTATAGCATTATTATGGGCAAGTTATTTTTTAATTTATGGTAATTTTCATAAAGTAGATAAGGATGTATATAGGTCAGCACAGCTGTTTTCATATAACTTACCATATTATGTGGAAAAATATCATATTAAATCAATTTTAAATTTAAGAAGCATCAAAAAAGAAAACCCTAAAAGTTGGTATGTTAATGAAGTGAAAATTGCTAAAGAAATGGGAGTCATACGTTATGATTATCCTATAGGAGATAGAGAAGAAGCAAGTATAGAAAAGATGGACAAGATTGTAGAAATCATACGAAATGCACCTAAACCATTGCTCATACACTGTAAAGCAGGTGCAGATAGGACTTCTTTAGCCTCTGCACTGTATTTGTATGCTATTAAGCATGATAACAATGCAGAAAGAGAAATTTCTATACTCTATGGACATTTYCCTTGGTTAGGCTCTAAGACAAKTGCAATGGAYAGAAGTTTTGAAAAATACAAAAAAGAGAAGTCACATGTTAGATAAAATTAAAAATATAACAGAAAATGACTTGAATACCATTGCTTCATATTTGATAGTTGGATTAGGGTTTTTTATAGCCACTTCTGTAGCAGTTACTAATATTATATTAGTGTTATTGTTATTGCTATTTTTATTTGAAAGACGCTATCAGGAGAGGTTTAATCTTGTCAAAAATAATCCTTTAATATATATCATTTTTGCTTTAGTACTGATGCACGTGATAGGGTTTTTATGGAGTGAAAATCTTCAAATAGCAGGAGAAACATTCGGTCGAGTGAAAAAATTAATGTGGATTCCTTTTTTGATGATGTATGTCAAAAAGGAACATATAATCTATTATTTTCAAGCATTTATCTTAGGTATGATAATCTCCGAAGTTTTAACATATCTTGTGTGGTTTGATATTATTCCACACTTTATGCACGTAACAGCTAACTCTCCTTCTCCCCTAATGTTATCTACCAATTATGCACCCTATGTGGCAATGGCATCCTTTTTATTACTTTATTTATTACTTTATTTTAAAAGTGCTAGTAGATGGCAGCAAGGCATTTCTTTATTTTTTCTAGTGACAATGTTAATAAATCTTTTTATTACAGGCGGACGGGCAGGACAGATAGGTTTCTTTGTATTATTTTTGGTATTAATATTAGGATATTTTAAAGGAAAAGTATTTAAGGGATTACTTTTTTTTAGTATAGCATCAACGATTCTATTTTCACTAGCGTATAATAATATAGAACTTTTTAAACTTCGAATTGATATGGGGATAACGGAAGCTACACACTTTTCTCCAGGATTACAAAAAACATCTGTTGGWATACGGTTAGCATTAAATAAAAAYTATTATGMRGTATTCAAAGAAAATTTTTTACTAGGAGTAGGCACTGGAGATTATATGGATGCCTATAAACKTGTKAATGMTAARAGTGAATACAAAACTATGATTACCCATCCTCATAATATGTATATGCTTATCTTTGTACAACTTGGAATGATAGGAGGAATGATATTCCTAACATTATTTCTATATCAAATGTATTATGCTACTAAAATTGAAGATGAATTTCGCCCTATACGCATAGCATTCCCTCTATTCTTTATGGCAATTATGAGTGTGAATTGGTATTTATATACGTTTAATACAATGTTTCTATTTATATACTTTACATCAATATTATATAATGAGTCTGAAACTCAATAAACACTATAAAAAAATATTCTTTTTTAGCTTTCTTCTTTTTTCATCCCTTGAAGAAACTCGAAAAAGAAAGCTAAAAAGATAGCTATCATTAAGCCAGTAATAAATGCAACGATAGTAATGAGTGACTTTTTAGGCTTGATAGGATAATCTCTTAGTTCTATATTACCGACGACAGTCGTTTCTTGTATTTTGATTGGTGAGATAGAGCGCTCAAGGTTATTTTTTTTATTTTCTAAACTATATATTTTACTTGCAGCATCATTAAGTTCTGTTTGTTTTTTCCCTATTTCTATAGAGTATATACCTGCTAAGGCAGCATCTTGTGTAGAGATATTAAGCAGTTTGTTTTGATAATGATTCATATTTTTTTTGATTTTTACTATGAAATTTTGATTTCGAGTAATATCTTTATCTATGAGTGCAAGTTGTCCCTGCTGTATATCTTTATAGCTCGTTAATTCTTTGTTCTGCTCTAAAGTGATATAAGAAATAACTTCTTGTAGTTTCTTTTTGGTACTATTGTTGTCATATCCTTGGGTTTTAATGATGGTTATTGTTGTGGAGTCTTTGGGAATTTTTATATCACTTACTAGGGGGAATTCTACAGTCTTCGTTTTGCTATTCACATCAAATAGCACTTCAACTTTTTGCTTAAGGTTAACCAGGTCTTGGACAGGTTTGTGATCAATCTGTGCTATTTCTATGGTGGCGCTTACTTCATAAATAGGTTTAGCAATGAAAAAGGTATAAATGACCGCAAAAAGCGTAATAACCATGGTAATGATGCTTATAAGGTTTTTTCTTTTTTTGAGTATTAAAAACAGTTCTCTTAAATCTATCACATCATTTTGCATAGTTTCAGCATTTTGGTTCATTTTTTGCCTTACATTTGGTTTCATTTTGGTAACGGATTATGACATAATAGCACTTAGCACTTAGCACTTANCACCATTATCCTGCGTTATGATTAAATTCGGGGACAATGCTTTTAAGCTGTTTGAGTTTATCGTTAGATTGTATTAAGTTTTTGATATCTTCGTTAAGTTTTTTTATATCATAATACGTGCGTGAGGCGACAGTAATAGAAGTGTATTCTGTGTGCATATCACTATCATCTATAAGGAGTTCTTCATAGAGTTTTTCTCCTGGGCGTAAGCCAGTAAACTCTATGTGTATGTCATCTCTTCCACTCAAGTCTATCATTTTTTGTGCCAAATCTACAATCTTGATGGGATCACCCATATCTAATATAAATATTTCCCCACCTTTTCCTATGGCACCTGCTTGCAGTACAAGTTCACAGGCTTCAGGGATAAGCATGAAGTACCGGGTAATGTCAGGGTGTGTGACAGTAATATTTTGACCATTTTCTATTTGGCTTTTAAACTTTGGTATCACTGATCCACTACTTCCTAATACATTTCCAAAACGTACGGCAACGATGTCTGTGCCCTTTCCATTGGAATTTTGGGCATACAGTTCGCATATTCTTTTTGTTGTACCCATGACGTTTGTAGGACGAACAGCTTTATCTGTACTGATAAGAATGAATTTTTCAACATTATTTTCGACTGAGATATCTATACAGTTTTTTGTCCCCATGACATTGTTGAGAATAGCCTCCTCTATGTTTGCTTCCACCATAGGGACATGTTTGTATGCTGCAGCATGTATAACGATTTGTGGTTTATATTTTTCAAATGTTTTTTGAAGCCGTTYTTTATCAACAACAGATTGCATCACACAAACGGCATTTTGTTTATGTGCAATCTCCTGTTCAATCTGATATAGATTATATTCACTATGGTCAAGAAGTATTAACTGTTTAGCATTAAACTTAATACACTGTCGTACTAGTTCACTCCCTATGCTTCCTCCAGCTCCAGTGATAAGAATGGTCTTATTTTGGAGAAAAGAAGAAATTTTATTTTTATCCAAATCTTGAGGATGTCTGGCAAGTAAGTCTGTGACAGAAATATCTTTTAGTTGGGCAGAAAATGGTTTATCACTTAACATATTGTCCAGCTTTGGTAGTATTTTGATTTCATGAAAATAATCATTAAGCTCTTCATAGACTTCTTTTACACGTACATTTGGGGCAGATGGCATAGCAATGACCAAAAGATCTAGTTTCTTACCGTTAAGCTTCTCTTTGAGATCACTCTTTGAGATGATTCTGATGGCATCAATACTTCGCTTATGAAGTAATGAATCATCATCTACAAAATATTTTACTTTGTATTCACTAACACTGAACTCTTCCTCCAGTTTAAGTCCTGCTCTACCTGCACCATAGATGATGACTTCCTTGGATTTTGCTATTTTATATGTATTCCAATAGTAATGATAACTGTACATTAAAAGATTCATGATAAAAAGATAAAAAAAGAGTTCAGAGATAAAAAGAGAGACAGGGATTTTACCATAAAAAATTGGCATATAAATGGCAAATGCTATGAGATACACTGTACTTTTCATTAAAAATGTTTTTTGGGTTGCTTTCCTCCATGACAAAGAATAATCTTTAAATATCAAGATAGATGCAATAAGTCGGATAATAATAACTATAGTAACAACATATAGTGGGAATTGTGCATGAAAAATCCAAAAAGTCCATAGAAATGTTGTAAGAGTTAAAGAGATTATAATTAAAAAATTTAAAATTCTTTTATCAAAGTATTGCAAAATCATCATTTATTTCCTAAACTTGTAAATTTTACTATATGGTGATGAAACCACCAATTCAAAGAAATTTTTATCATATTTACCAAGTATAAACATTTGTACATAAACAGAATGAAATGTTTCTATGTCCATAACGACAAATCGACCATAACTTTTCATGTAAATTACTGCATGTGTACCGTCTATATGATAAAGCTTTGATTGGAGATTTGTTTTTTCTCCTTGAGTATTTTGAGTGACTATGAAATTTTTAACATACTTTTTATCTGTACCTGCATGAATGAGACCTTTTTTTGCATCAAAAGTAATGCCATTTTTTAAGACTATAATACCATTTTTGTTGTCTTCTACACTTGTAGGGTAAAATATAAATTTTCTTTTAGGTTTCCCTGTAGTTAAATCGAGATTACCAAAAACAGCAACTGTTGGAAAGATATTCATCATTCTATAGGGAAGATAAAGGTAGATATTTCTTGTTTTTTTTGGGGGAGTGTAGTTGTTACTTTTTAAATCAGATAAAAACACTTCAGGGTTAACTTGGTCTCTCTGGTTATTTTTCAGTAGAACATCAATGACTGAACCTTTACCTGCATGATATAAATCACCTTTTTTATCAAGCATTTTAAATTTTTCAGGGATGTCTTCTTCATTTTCCCCTTCTTCAAAAAAATGAGTATACGAATCAACACTTTGGACATAGGTTTCAACGGCCAAACGAGCTAAATTTGTGGCAAATTCAGCTGAAGATGTTTGCATGATTTGGGAGATAATAAAATTGTCATTTTGGTGTTTGCCTCCATCAATAAGTGTTGAAGTATCTGAATAATACCAGATAGGATATCCATAATCCCACCAAGCAAGGGTATAGTCTTTTTCATTTGCAATTTTATTAAGTTTGACAAGGTCTTGTACTTCAGTAGCGTTAAGAACTGTTGGTACCTTATAGCCTAYAATATGTGAGATATTTGGATATAAGGCAAATAAAAATAAAGTGACAAAAAAAGCATAAGATAGTTTTTTATTTTTTATATATTGTGAGATAATATAAAGAAGATACGTAAATGAAAATGCTGAAATTGCTACTGCATAAACWGTAAACCTAAGTCCTGCCCAATGTGCAAATATACCAACACCTATTAGTGGTAATGCAAGGATAAATGGTTTATTTTTTATCACTAACATAATATAGCCTATAAGACTGAACAAAAGAAGTATTGGGTGACCTATAATTCTATTAGATATAGTTTCCCAAGATATTTTCCCTGCTTCTCTTACTGTTTGAATTACTTGATAAAAATTTAATCCATCATTTTCCACTCCTCTGGCTAGATAGAGATTTATCATTTTCCATATAAGCCCAAAACTATTACTTAAAAATAAAAAGAGTAGTAATGTTCCTAAAGTGAGATATAAAAACTTTTTATTGTCTAATGTATGTTTGACTTGTTTAAATAAAATAAAAAGCCCAAGAATCAACAATATTTTTATCCATATAGCTACTACCCAAAGTGCTATAGAAGCTATAATAATAAAAAAATAACTATTACGTTCTTCTCTTTGAAAAAGCAATTGGTAGAGTACCCAAAAAAAGAAAAGAGCATACGTAATAGTCATTCCTTGTGGATAGAAGATAGGATAAAGTAAAAGGATGATTGAGAGCCATAAAATATTCGTATCTTTTTTTGAATAAATTGTAGAGAGGAAGAGATAAAAAATGGTAAACTGCAAGAAGATGGCAAACATATCTGAATCATAGTAGCCTACCATTGTTCTATTGTAATAACTCCAAGCGATAGAGCCTAAGAGTGCAGAAAAAAACCCAACCCATGGTAATTTTAGAAGTTTTCCTGTTAGTATAATAGGTATTACAATTAAGCTGGAAATGATTGATGGTAGATATAAAATCACCGTATTCAAGGAGAAAGGTGTATACTTTGTAAAAAGGTATGTTATATATTGTAATCCTAGATAACTATTACTTGCAAGTTGTACTTTAGGATTATTTGCATGTAGACCACTTAATAGATATTCTGTAGTTGAGGCAAAATAATACCCATCATTAGTATTAATCATAAGTTCACCATTCCAAAAAAAGCTTGGATTTTGACTGGCCCAACTCACCCATATCATACGAATTGTAAAGCTAAAAGCATAGGCTAAAAGCATTAATACAAGTATCTGTTTTGTTGATAAATTATTTATATCTAATTTGTTGTTATTCATTTTTTAAAGTTATCCTATCTATGGTTTTTACTATAGTGTATAGTAGGCCGAAAGCAGTGAGTAACCCTAAAGGTAAATTATTAATTGATATGTATACAATACCTAGTAAAATACCATTCACTAATATAGAAGTTTTTACCACTTTATCGTGTGCCCATCCACTTTGATTGAGTCTTTGATAAGCATGTTTCTTATGAGCCTGACTTAGTTTCTCTTTGTTTCTGTACCGTCTTAAAAGTGTTAAAGTTGCATCAAACCAGAAGAGTCCAAACAATATAATCCAAGTCCAAAAATTCATTGCCTCCTGATTTGCGTAGTATAGTGTAAAAATGGCTATATTATATCCTAGCAGAGTACTTCCTACGTCTCCCATAAAGATTTTGGCTTTATGCCAGTTCCAGATTAAAAAACCTAAAACAGATACACTTAATACTATAAAATGGTTATCTCCAAAGAGTAAAAAACCGGCTATTGCTAGAAAAATAGCTTCACTTCCTGCATATCCGTCTATCCCATCCAAAAAATTATAAAGGTTGATAAACCAGATTATCATCAAAAATGCAAATACATTGGTAATAATTTGATTATCAATTTGTAGAAAAAACAGATCTAGTGTTTCAAAACCACCTAAAAAATACAATCCTGTAATAGCAACTATTGATTGCGTGATAAGTCTTATTTTTGCACTCAATTCAAACAAATCATCTAAATAACTAACAACGGAGATAATGACTCCTGTCATTAAAGCATAATATAGTGAATGCTCTATTGTATCATTATAAAATAGGTAAGTCAGACCTGCAAACCATGTGATGACTATGGCTATTCCCCCTCCATGAGGTGTTGGCACGGTATGGCTACTTCGCTCTGTTATTTCTGCAACAAGTGAATTCTTAATAGCATGTTGTTTTATGATATAGGTTAGTCCGAAGGAGAGTAGAAAAAAAAAGATATAAATCATGTGTTTTCACCATTAATCATAAGATTTACTCCTTCTTTTGTACTAAAAGGATTCTTAAAATTCAATGTTTCTTTTGTTTGACTATTGTCAACTTCCAAACTTTCATAAAGTCTTTTATGAAAGGAGGGTTTTACTTGTTTTAAAAAGGTCTCAAAGAATGGAATTTTTAGTAAAGTTGTATTTTTGTCAAGTTCATAAGCTATAAGTTCAATCAGTCCTGTTGTACTCAGTGGCTTATCATCACTCGCTAAAAAGACACCATTACGTTGTTTATCCAAAATGATAGCTATTAGATGACATAAATTACCTATGTAAACCATACTTCTGTTGTTGTTGATTTTCCCAAATGGCAGGACAGGGACTTTTTTGACTAAAGAGATAAGGTTTTTTATATTTGCTTTTACACCATATCCATATACTATGGGTGTTCTGATAATACTTACTGTAAAGTTTTCATCTTCTAGTTGCATAAGTTTTTGTTCAGCTACTAGTTTACTTTTTCCATATTCATCTTGTGGTTTACATTCACTCTTTTCAGTATAGGGGACATTCGTCTCTTCTCCATACACTTTAACGCTACTCATAAATATAAAATGGCGTATACTATTTTCTTTTGCTTTTTGTGCTAGATTCAGGGTATTTTCTACATTTACTCTATGGTATTCTTCTGTTTGGGCACCACCCATTTGGTGTACTAGTGCAGAAAGATGTATGATTGCATCAGTATTTGACAGGTCAAGGTCACTTAGCTCATCCTTCATAAACGAGAAGGTTGAAATATCATACTTATCTGCATAATGAGCTATAAAATAATTGCCAACAAACCCGGAGCTTCCTGTTAATACTATTTTCATTTGTCTTGCCTTGTCAATAATTGAAGTAATGCATCGATTATTTTTTCTTTATTGAAGGTGTTTTCAGTTAATACTTGACAATTTTTAGTAAATTCATTTAGTTCTTTTTGGCTTGTCTCAATAGATTGTATCAATAGATTTTTTATTTCAACAATATCATCTGGATGAGCTGTATATCCCAAGTTATTATCTTTTACAATATCGGCTGCATCCCCATTTATGATTGCCAAAATGGGTTTACTTGCGGCAATATATGTTTGTGTCTTTGCTGGAACAGTTAATGAAAATATTGGTTTGTCAACCAARGAAACTATCAAAAAATGGCTGGCATTAAAATATTTATACATATCTTCCCTTGGTTGCCTGCCCCAAAAAATTATATTTTTATAGTTGGAGTTAGTAACCAATTTTTTCAATGATTCCAAATGTGACCCATCACCTATAATATTTAATTGGGCGTTGTCTAGATATTTGGATTTCAAACTACCAAAAGCTTTTATAATATTATCTAGGTTTTGAACTTTCCCGACATTCCCTGCAAAAGTAAAATGTACTTTTTTTTCTTTACTAAATTGAAAAGGTTCTAGCTCTGTATTAAGGTTATCTGCCCAGTTTGGTAAGTAAGTTATTTCTTGATTATGTTTGGTGTATCGTTTGACTTTTTCAATAAAACCTTTTCCTGAAACTGCAAAGCGTGAACTATTGTTGTACACAAACTTTACAAATCTATCTAGAAAAAAACTTWWKKWTWTSGYYTTTWTKWMWYYMTASGCRWRKACWSTRTYGSGCMRYWCWTMYKSTATSMRWARRRTYACKKSYWTATTNYWGRATWWYKTYMAYASTWMTSCTKRAAYMATYSCYKWWWMMRCTSSWMTWKMMWAAYYWMARATATAGTCATACTTTTTGCCAATTTTTAAGCTGACAAGGCTACCAAGTGTCATAAAACTAAAATATTTCAGTAATTTTTTAAAAAGACTGTTTTTGTACCCTGTGACTGCTTTTACCCTATAGATATTGATTCCTTGATAGACTTCTTTTGCATACCATTTATTTTCATATCCGTCAAAGATATCTCCATAAGGGTAGGTTGGAAATTGTGTGAGTACATCAACCTCATAGCCTTTGTTTTTCCATGCCAAAGCTATTTCATTTATCTTAAATTCTTCAGGATAAAAATATTCTGTGACAATCAAAATTTTTTTTGACATTTATACTACTTCTTCCAAACTGTACGATTGATATAATCGGTATAAGAAAGGATAATTCTTAGTACTTTATCTGAAACATTTGGCATACTATAGTCAGCTACAGGTCTTAATGTCTCTGGTGTTTGAGACTCAAGAATACGTAAACCTTGTAAGATACGTTCTTTATCAAGTCCTACCATCATCACTGACGCTTCTTCCATAGCTTCTGGGCGTTCATGTGCTTCACGGATGTTGAGTGCAGGAAATTGGAGTATAGAGGACTCCTCGCTTATGGTACCACTGTCACTTAGTACTGCTTTCGCATCCATCTGAAGTTTGACATAGTCATTAAAACCCATCGGTTTCATAAGTTTGATATGTGAATGGAAAGTAATACCTTTTTCTTCTATTTTGTTACGTGTTCTAGGGTGAGTAGAGACTATGATAGGGAGTTGATATTGCTCTGCAATGGCATTAAGTGTTTCGACTAAAGCAAAGAASGTTCGGTCACTTCCAATGTTCTCTTCTCTATGTGCAGAGACAACAAAGTACTTTTCTTTTTCGAGTGAGAGTTCATTGAGAATATTTGAAGCTTTAATGTCATTTAGTTTAGAGTGTACTACTTCATAGATGGGACTACCAGTCTTGATGATACGGTCCGCGGGTAAACCTTCGCGTAGTAAGTATTCTCTGGCTATGTCAGAGTATGTCATGTTGATGTCTGCGATGTGGTCAACTATCTTTCTGTTAGTCTCTTCAGGCACTCTTTGGTCAAAACAACGGTTACCTGCTTCCATGTGGAAGATGGGGATCTGTCGTTTTTTAGCAGGTATTGCACAGAGACAAGAGTTTGTGTCACCTAAAACCAAAAAAGCATCAGGTTGAACCTCTTCTAAAATAGGGTCAACTTTAATGATAATATTCCCTATGGTCTCCGATGCTGTTCCTAGTGCGGCATTGAGAAAGTAGTCAGGTTTACGGAGTCCAAAGTCTTTAAAAAAGACTTCATTGAGTTCATAGTCGTAGTTCTGTCCTGTGTGTACGATGATCTGTTCTATAGCATCAGAAGCATCAAGTTTTTTCATGACTGCTGCAAGTCTTATGATTTCTGGTCGTGTTCCCACTACTGTCATTACCTTTAATTTTTTCAATGTTATACCTTTAAAAAATATGTATCAGGGTTTTCTTTGTCAAAAGTCTCATTTGCCCAAAGTAATAATACCATTTCATCATTACCTGTGTTGGTAATATCATGGGTGTATCCAGGAATCATTTCTACCACTTCCATTTTCTTGTCACTGACTTTGTACTCTATGATGTCATTGCCATGTATCTGTCTATGCTTGATACTTGCTTCCCCTTTGATCACGAGAAACTTTTCATTTTTAGTATTATGGTAGTGGTTCCCTCTTGTTATGCCAGGCACAGTAGTAGAGATAGAAAACTGTCCACTATCCAAAGTCTTAACAAATTCATAGAAAGTCCCCCTATCATCTGTATATCCTTGAAGTTCATAAGCAAATTTATCTGTAGGTAAAAAACTAAGATAAGTCGCATAAAGTGCTCTTTCGAAGCCCTGTCCTACACGAGGTACAGTAAGGGTTGTTCGGCTCTCTTTAAATGCCTCTAAAAGTTCTTTGATAGTATCAAGTGTTTTGGTATAAACAGGAAATACATCAGGACGTATCGCACCTGTTCTGCCATTTTCTTCAAGATGTCTTACAAAATGTTCTACTACATCATCGATGTAGACAAGACTCAGTGCTACACTTCCATCATTTACTTGTAAAGGAGTGTCACGTGTGATGTTATAACACCATGTAGCGATAACCGTATTGTAGTTAGGTTTAGACCATTTTCCAAAAACATTGGGGAGCCTGTAGATATAAACAGCTGTCTCATTTTCTTTTGCATACTCTTCAAGTACTTCTTCACTTGCTTGTTTACTTTTTCCATAGTCATTGTCTGATACTGCTTGTGTTGATGAAGTGATGAGTAAAGGTATTTTTTTTCCAGACTCTTTGACAAACTGCACTATCTTCTTGGTAAAGTCACGGTTACCTGTATAAAAATCTTCTACATGTTCAGGACGGTTGATACCAGCAAGGTGAAAGATGAAATCGGCATTTTTTACTTTTTCTTCTAATGCCTCTATTTTATCATCTCTACTAAAAGTAGTAACAGTTAAACCCTCTAAGCGACTCAAACGCTCTAAAAGGTTTAACCCTATAAATCCTTGACTACCCGTTACAAGTACTTTCACTAAATGACACCAAATTCTTTTAAGTCATCTTGTATTTCAAGTAAGTCTAACAGTAGGGTCTTGAGTTCTTCTTCACTCAGTTGATGTGTGTTGTGAGAATGGTACTCATGTGCTTGTGTTACCACTTCTTCACCCTCATCAAAAAACTTACTATAATTGAGGTCACGGGTATCTGCAGGTATACGGTAATACTCATCCATATCTTCAGCATGCACCATCTCTTCTCTTGTTAAAAGTGCTTCATAAAGTTTTTCACCATGACGTGTTCCTATAATGCTAATAGGATGCTCTGGTTTATGCAGAAGGTTTGTCAATGTTTTAGCAAGCAAACCGACTGTCGCTGCCGGAGCTTTTTGCACGAAGATGTCTCCATTGCGACCGTTTTCAAAGGCAAAGAGTACAAGTTCTACTGCTTGGTCTAGGCTCATCATAAAGCGGGTCATAGCAGGGTCAGTGATGGTAATCTCTTTTCCATTACGTACCTGGTCTATAAATAAAGGGATTACTGAACCACGTGAAGCCATGACATTCCCATAACGTGTGACTGCTATCATGATATCTTCATCGTTAAGGTTCCGTGATTTTGCGACTGCCACACGTTCCATCATCGCTTTACTTACGCCCATAGCATTTATGGGGTAGACAGCCTTATCTGTACTGAGTACAATGACTTTTTTTACGCCTGCATCTATGGCTTCATAAAGTACATTTTCCGTACCTATGACATTTGTCTTCACTGCCTGCATAGGGTAAAATTCACAGGAGGGTACCTGTTTAAGTGCTGCAGCATGAAAAACAAAGTCTACGCCACGCATAGCATCTTTTATGGAGTTACTGTCGCGCACATCACCAAGGTAGAATTTGAGCTTGGGGTTGTTATATGCTTTACGCATATCATCTTGTTTCTTTTCATCGCGAGAAAAGATGCGTATCTCTTTGATGTCAGTATCTAAAAAACGTCTTAGAACAGCATTACCAAATGAGCCTGTTCCTCCAGTGATGAGTAAGGTTTTGTGTTTGAACATAAGACACCTTTTTTAGTTGTTATCTTAGCATGATTTCTTTCAGCATATCATTAAATATTAAGGAAAATCTTTGTAGGTATGTTTGTCTATTTTACAATATGATCAATTTCATTCATGTCAACTGGGGCATTATCATTAAAGTTATTAATTTTTTCATATCCATTTTCATGTAAATCTCCTTTTAGCATTTCTATAAAATAGTTTTTATACTGAAAAAATTTGTATGTATTTAGGTCAGAACTATTTAGGCTTATTTTCCAAACCAATACATTTGTTATTATCAAAAATGATATTAAAAATATTCTTAGCCCTTGAGAAGGGATAATATGCTTATTTTTCATAGTGAAACTCAAATATCCGATATACGATAATGCGACAAATAAAAAGAAGCTAAGATAAGAATTTATTCTGACTAATATAGGAAATATATCAGATAAATATTGTAATATTACTGAAATAATGGCTAGGTTTTTTACATATAATTTTTTATATTCATATTTATCATAAGCGTAAAATATGATTATTAGATAAATGATTGATTGGACTACAAAATAAATAGAAACAATGAAGCTTCTTTCATAGTTCATGATTCTTTCTGATTGGAAGTAAACAAGGTACTTTTTTAAAATAGGTAAGAAATCACTCATATAGAATAAAATAATTTCGATATTTGAAATGAACACGGTCATAAAGACAAATAAAATGATGGTTTTTGTAAAGTTTAAATTTATTTTATTTACAAAATACAAGATGATAAATATATAAGCTGATTGGTGAAATTGTGCTGCGAATATTATGATAAGTAAAAAAGATACAAATTTGTTTTTTTCAATATATTTTAAACCATGAATTATGATAGTCATAGCAATCACTTGGCGTATGGTTGGCTCTAACAATGCAGTAAGAAAAAATGCTGATAAATATAAAGATATCGCAATATAACTATTATGTGAATGGCTTATCAGGTTTTTAATTATAACATATGCACATATACCTGAGACAAGACCCATAAATATCTCATAATTTAAAAAATTGTAAAATATAAAATTTAATAATGCATAACCTCTTTCAAAATATGTATCATCGTTAAAAAAGTTAGTATACGTTAGATTTGGTGCTATGTTTTCATAAAAATCTTGATAATACCTCCAGTCTGCCCCATTTTGATAGGAAAAACATAGTATTAAAATGATTATCAAATACAAAAAAAGATCAGTTTTTTTGACGAGTAATAGCTCAAATAAAATTGCTTTTACATAAATATATGAAAATAGAAATAAATATATCATGATTTCTGTCCATTGTTGAAAATATTTTTCATTTCAATTCTAAAAAATAAGATTGACATTAAAGATATTAACAACATTTTAAATCCAAATTCTACTATGTATGATTCACTATTTATATTAAAATATGTAAAAATAAATAAGAGCAAGATAATTAATTGGATTAAAATACTTGATAATTTAATCAGGTTTTCTTTCAAAATAAATTTTACATTTATATAATGTAGTATGAATAATATGAAATAAGAAAAGAGAGTTGTCCATGCAGCTGAAACATACCCATATTTTGGTATGAAGAAATAATTTAACCCTATGTTTACACTAGCAGCAATGAATGTAAATAGTGAGATTAATCCAGTCTTTTTTCTATAAAAAGCATAATTTGCATAGAGTGTGTATAAATATACAAAGGTAAAACCTAAAATTATTATGGGAACAATTTTTAGAGCATCATAATATTTCTCATCAGCCATTATCATCACTATTTCTTTACTAAATAAAATCAAAACTAATGTGACAATAAATATTATTTTTACATATTTGTTAGCTGAACTTTGTATTTGGCTATAGGCTTTTTCTTTTAAGTTTTTATAAAAAATTGGTATCCAAGCATTATTAAAAGAGGTGACAAATATACTCATAATCATACCTACATTGAATGCAAATGAATAGAGTCCTGTTTCATGACTACCTGATATCTGATTTATAATTATCCTGTCAGCTTGCAATAAAATGAGCCCTGATAATGTATGTGGAATTAATGGGATACCATAGGCTAATGCGTATTTAATGAATTTTGTATCAAAATTAAATTTAGATATTTTGATTAAATCACGAATTACAAAAATAAAGATGATACTCATGATGAGTAATTCAGAATATATTTTTCCCAGATATTTGTTGTCTTCTAGCAAATATATCCACACAATTGCACCAAGTGTTAGAAGTATATTTCTTATGACTAAAATTGTGACATATTTTTTACTTTGTTGACTTGTTTGAAGATAGGAAAGTTCAACCTGAAGAAAAACACTTAAGCTACTGACAATAATGGCAATGAAAAAAACATTATTGTCTATAGCAAAAAAAGATGCTAAAGAATCTTTTAGAAAATACAAAAAAAGTATCATACATAAATTAAAGATACTCAAAAATATGATATTTGAACCCATGAACTCAGAAAAATCATTTGTATCTTCATGATATCTTCTTGCGACAGAGGTATGAAAATTTAAGCCTATCAACACAATAAATATGTTGATAGTAACAGCATATATTGAGATGACACCATAGTCTTCAGGTGATAGAAGGTACGTGAAGATAGGTATAGTTAGAAATACAATACCTTTATTAAAAAATTCTGCTAGAAGATAATTTTTGGAATGATTAAAGAAGCCACTACTTTTGATTTTATCCATTGTGTGTATTGTTCTTCTTTAATATGACTTTCAATCGACTTTCTATTTCTTTTTTTTCATTACCACTTACAATTTGATTATCCATTTCTATAAACCATTCTATAAAGAAATTTCTTTTTAGACTACTGTTATCACGATATTTATTCAAATTTATATTTTGATATTTATATAATATATATACAAGTTTTGCAGAGATTGTTTTTATTGTTGCCAGGATTCTTTGGTGTATAGGTAATGAAAACATTTGCTTTTTGGTCTTATGGAGTGTTTCAAGTAAATCTACATATTTTATAAAAGAAGAGCAATGTGTATCTATTAGATAGTATTGATTGACATGGTGATCATCAATAGCTGTTTTTCTATTTTTATTATCTTTAAAGTAGTCTTCCTCAAATTTGGAATAATCTGTAATAAAATTTGCATGTTTTAATAAAACACTGTCAAAGGTATCAGGTAAAACTTTAGGTCTTAAAATAGCATAAGGTTTATCTAGAAAGTGAGCTTCAACGACAGAGGTTGAATACCAAGAGTAGATTACATCAGAAGCATTAATCCATTGCTTTACGGGTTCATCTCGTATAATTTTAAAGTTTAGAAACTTTTTTTCTAACTTTACAACAGGGTCAAGCATCAACTCATCAGGATGGGGACGGTAAATAAATATATTTTCTGTATCTTTTTCTAAAATATAGCTAAACCAGTTTAATATTTCATTTCTGGAATTTGTATGTATTTCTCTAAAGTCTGAAAGTTTTATTCCAGCAGATGCTTCATTCATAGATAGCCTGCTATCTGAAATGTTTGCATAGGTGAAACTTGATAAAAAAAGTACCCATTTTTTTGAAAAAGTAAGATTATATTTCTCAGAAAAATGTTTTTTTCGTTCACTAGGGAGATTTCGGTATTCTTTCCTTAAAAGATCCAAATGGGGAGCACCTAAAACTTTTAATTTTTCAGATGAGACACCGGCATTCATCAATCGTTCTTTCGTTTTTTCTCCCCAACAGATATGTATAGCTTGCATTGCTTGTTCTTTTGGATCATGGTGTCCAAGTTTTTCCCACTTTTTTGATAAGACTTGTTCATACTGTAGATTTACGATATGGTTTGCTCTACCAAATCTGGAAAAAGTTCTGTAAATATTGGCATCTCCATATAAGTGTGGTACCAAGATGACTTTTGGAGGATTAATATTAAAAATATTGAAGTGATTTCCCTCGTAATATTGTACTATTTTACAGGTATACCCTCTTTTTTCCAGTTCGATTTTTAACAAAGTATCATTTTCGAGCTCTCTTTGTTTTCGTTCGTATACTATTATAAAATCCATATTACGCCTCACTTTTATTTAAAGAATCAATAAATTTTTCCATATTATACATTTCTGATGCCAACCTTGTTAATTTATCCTCTGAACTGTTCCACCATTTACTCTTTAAAAGTATTTTGATTGTCTTGTCATCAAATCTTTTTCTAATCATTTTTGCAGGATTCCCTGCCCATATTTCATAAGAACCTACATTTTTTGTGAGTACGGAACCCATGCCAATGACAGCACCATTTGCTATGCTTACTCCACTTTTGATTAAGCAGTTAGTTCCAATCCAAACATCATTTTGAATGATGGTAGTATCTGTTAGTTTAAAGGGATGTTCAGAAAAATTCTTTTTTAAGATATTCTTCCCCTTATGGAAAACAGGAGATGTAGAAACCCATTCAATTGGATGTGCTGCTCCTCCAATGATTACATTATCTGCAATAGAACAAAAATTGCCTATTTCCGTATCAATTACTGTACAATTATTACCAACATAACTATATTTACGTATCACTGTATCTATAATGTTAGAGTTTGGTGCAATTCTTGATGTACAGTGAATTGGTGAGTTTTTTATGGCAGGTATATGGATATATTTTATCAATTTTGATAAATAATATTTTATTTTCATTTATTAGTCTTTATCTTTGCTTTATAGGCTAAAGCCATCATCAACTATAATATTCTGTCCATTTACATATTGACTCATATCACTAAGTAGATAGACTAAAGTACCTTTTAAGTCAGCCTTGTCAAGCATCCCCTTATTTGTACATTTTTCCTTATAAGCATTTAAAAAAGATTCTGGTTGAGAATCAAAAATTCCACCAGGGCTTAAGGTGTTTACTTTTATATTCATACCTTTAAAATATTTTGCCATATATTTGGTCATGTGAATCAGTGCAGATTTAATAGCAGCATATTCAATGGGTGTTGTCATTTTAGTATCTTTATATATGTCAAAACGAGGTGCAACAACTCCATATATGGAAGAAATATTGATGATATTTCCATATCCTTGTTTTTGAAAAAATTTGGCAAACTGTTGAGATGTAATAAAGTATCCACCCAAGTTTAAATCAACTATTTGACAAAAATCTTCATATTCTACATCAAAAAAATGTCGTCCATAATTTTTTGTTCTTGGGTAGGCGTTGTTTACGAGAGCATCGATTTTTTGATATTTATCTTCTAGTTCATTTATACAGGTTATTAAAGATTTTTTTGAGGTAATATCTAATTGTATAAAATCAATATTTTCCGTATGTAACTCTTTTGATAAAAACTCTTTGGCTTGTTGCCCATCTTCTTCATTAATATCTGCAATAATGGCTATGCCATTCTGTTCGACTACTGCTTTAACAAACTCTTGACCTATAAGACCTGCACCACCGGTTATGACAACTACTTGATTACTTAACATCATTTTCCTTCATCAAAAATTCTACAAATTTATAGTCTAATTCGCTGTCAATATCAATTGACCTCTCTTCGGGCATTACATGTAGACCAGTGTTTGGTAAAAAGATAGCACTTTGATTGAGTATTATATCTCTTTTCCATATATAAATAGAAGCATTCATATCATAACTTTTAGGGGCATCCTGTCTTCTAACAATCGAGCTATCTAGAGTTTTTGATAAATAAACCTTCCCTTTTTTATCAACTTCAACCAAATTAAAGTAAGGACTTCTTCTACTTGGCATAGCAGTAATAAGGTTATCATTATCATTTTTCAAAAATTGTTCAAATGATTGTGTTATATCTTCAACAGATCTTAATGGAGCGGTAGCATCTAAATCGACAAGATAATCATACTTTTCATTATAATATTTTTCACTTCTTTCAAACGCATCTCTAATCACATCAAGTTTACCAGCTGTATCACTTGCCATCTCAGCAGATCTCTTAAAAAAGACTTCTGCTCCATATTCTTGTGCAATGGTAGCAATATCATCAGAATCTGTACTGATGACAATATGCTCAAACAAGCCACTTTCTTTTGCTTGTTCTATAGTGTAGGCAATAAGAGGTTTACCCTTGATAGATTTAATGTTTTTATTTTTAACACCTTTAGAACCACCTCTTGCACAGATGGTACATAATACTTTATAGTCTTTCATTTATAATTCCTTATAGTCTATATTTTCAATGATATTTACAATGTTAAAGCCCTCAGTATAACTGCAGACATTGTCATCTGAGCCATTAAGTATTGCCTCGTGCATTTTAGTATAGGTATAGTTCCTATCTATGCTTTGACATTCGATAGTCTGACTATTTGCATTTGCAGCACCTATAGTTATAGTATTTTTGATCATATCTGCTTCTATGGTATGTGTCTTAGTGTGGATGATGAGTCTTCTCATGGGAGTTTTACTAATATAATCCATACTGACATTGATAATAATATTACGATTGCTAACACCAACGGCAGTAAAGATATCATCAGAATTTATATCAAGGTCACTAATTTTCGTATTGATGGCATCAAATTTTTTAATATTGCCAAAAAGCCAGGTTATATAATCTAATTCATGACTAAGATCTCTTAGTACTCCCCCGCCTTTTTTAATGTCCGCACTATATGAATTTCTATAATCCTGTTCTGGTCTCCATGTAGGCAAGTATTGACCACAAATAATATTTGCATAGTAGATGTCTTCATCTTTCAATAACTCTGTTAATTCTGCCATTACAGGATGAAAACGTAAATTATAGGCTGTAAATATCTTATTTGTAGTCTCTATATGTTCATATACTTTATCATAAAGAGGTTTTTCTACGAGTATTTTTTTATTTTCTACTTTTGAACAGATATATTTTAACTGTTCAAAATGTTTGACTGTTTCACTTGCAATGATAAAATAGTCATAAATATTTAAGTCTTTAATTTCCCCTAAGCTTGGATAACAAGAATTTTTTTGTAATTTTTGTTTACTTATGACATCTACTGAAGTAATAGTAGAAAGGGTATGAAGGACTTCAAAGTGTCTTTTCCCAATAGAGCCATAACCAATAAGTAATACTTTCACTTAAAAGACCTCATGATATTCTTGATTTGCTTTTTCATATTCTTCGAGTCTACCAATATCAAGCCAGTACTCCCTCAATGGGAATGAGACTGTATTTGCATTCATTTCGATAAGTTTTTCAAATAAGGTTGGCATATCGTAAAACTCATCTTTTGGTATATCTTCTATACATGAAGGGTTAAGCATATAGATACCTGCACTTACAAAAAACTTATGTACAGGTTTCTCTTCTATAGAGGCTATTTTCCCATTGTCTATATGAACAACACCATAAGGTACCTGAAAGTCATACTCTCTTACACACATAGTTGCAGTGGCGTTACTATCGAGATGAAACTCTAACATGTGCTCAAAGTTTACATTTGTTAACAAGTCTCCATTCATGACAAAAAATGATTCTTCAAGATTTTCGTTTAACAAACTTAAGGCACCTGCTGTCCCCATACGTTTTTCTTCTAAAATATATTCTATATTTGCACCAAATTTACTACCGTCTTCAAAGTAATCTTGTATGATGTTCGACTTATAGCCCACACACATTATTATATTTACAAATCCATAAGAGACAAATTTTTCTACAATCGTTTGTAGAATGGGTTTTCCTCCTACATGTAACATAGGTTTAGGGGTAGTATCTGTAAGAGGACGGAGTCTTGTCCCAAGACCACCTACCATCAAAATAACCTTATTGGGGTGTATAGCGGGTTTTAGTAGTTCGTCTAAAATATCTACCCCTATGACTCGACCTTTATCATCTACAACAGGGATTTGATAGATTTTTTTAGAAGTACAAATACTGATAATTTCTTCTTTTGTATGATTGGCTGTCACAACAGTTGGTTCTTTAAAGTAAATAGTTTCTATGGTGTCTTCTAACGTCATACCAGCTAAAAAAGCCCTTCTTATGTCACCATCAGTTAATGTACCAAGTAAGGTATCATCCTTGTCAACCACAATTGCAAATTTTACAGCACCCATATCGATAATTTGTAAAGCTTTTTTAATAGTTGATGTTTCTGTAAGCTTCAATTTTTCTATATTTTTCATCTTAGACCTTTAAATCATAAAAAGATTTTTTTAAAATATTATTTAAGTCAACACTCTTAATAATATCTAAAATTTTTTGACTTGCTACACCATCGCCATAAGGGTTTTTTGTATTTTGTAATAACTCTTTAAACTCATTACTGTATAAGTATTTAAAAGCATCCAGTATAGACTTTTTATTGTCATCACAATTTATAACACTCTCTGCCATGATCCTGCCTTTTTGCCTATCACCTATATTGATAGTGCCTATTTTAAATGATGGAGCTTCAGCCAATCCACTTGAACTATTGCCAACCACAGCATCTACATATTGCAGAGCACTCAGGTAGCGTAATTGTCCTAACGATGTGAAACCTACGGCCTTATGAGTATGGTTAGAGACATATTCGTCTATCATGCTGTTTATGATTCTTCCATCTGTGTCACTGTTTGCTTTTGTAAAAACAATGTTTGTATTTTCAAGAGAATCAATGGCATCTAACAGGTCTTGAAACTGATCTTTTGCAGTAGAACTTTCCAACGTAACAGGATGAAAGGTGACTAATATATTTTTTTTATTTAGCTTGAATTCAATAGATTTTTCAAATTCCTCTTTATTTAAAAGTTTTAACCTTTTTATATTTTCAATACCCAGACCACCTACATCAAAAACTCTGGCTGGATCTTCGCCAAGCTGGATTACTCTTTTTCTATACGCTTGTGCCGCAGTAAAATGTAAGTGACTCATTTTACTTATGCTGTGTCTTATTGCTTCATCAAAAGCACCTTCTGTAGTCTCGCCCCCATGAAGATGGGCAATAGGGATACGAGCTATCATCGCAGCACTGACAGCAGAAAAGATCTCATATCTATCTCCCAATACTACAACTATATCTGGTTGTAAGTCCTCATAAGCTTCTGAAAAAGAGATTTGAGCTAGTCCCATTGATTTGGAGATGCCTATGGGTGTATCTGAAGAAAGTAACATCTCTATTTTTCTATTTATGTTAAAGTCTTTTTCTATCTCTTGATAGGTTAATCCAAATTCAGGAGACAAATGCATACCTGTAACTATGAGTTGAAGGTCTAAATCACTATCAGACTCTATCTCTTTCATAAGCCAGTAAAGTAGCCCATACTCTGCCCGTGTGCCAGTTACTACACAGATTTTACGTTTCATATTAACGCATCTTCATCATAATCTTTTTGAGCTACTGTTCCCAAAATTTTATCCCATCGCATAGGACTTATACCATTACCCGGTCTTTTAATAGATAGATTCTCTTCCGTTAAAATATCACCTTTTTTGATGGATTTTGCTGCCACAATAGATTTCCTCGCTATAGCCATATTTGGTCTTTCGCTATTACTTGGTTTTTTAACACTTGACCCAAGTGCTAGTTCAATGTTTCTTATGGCTTTAACCATCGCTTTTAGCTCATCAGGTTCAAGTGAGGCTTTATGATCTGGACCTTCCATTGTTTTGTCGAGAGTAAAATGTTTTTCTATGCACACTGCACCCATAGCAACTGCAGCAATATCAACTTCTATGCCTAATGTATGGTCACTATAGCCAAATGGAATGTCAAAAGTATTACCTATGGTGACCATGGCTTTTAGATTTACATCTTCCATGGGAGTAGGGTACATGGTATTTGCGTGTAAAATAGTAATGTTGTCTTTTCTCGTTCCCGCATCGATCAAAATATCAAGGGCATCTTCTATCTCACCAATATCTGCCATACCAGTAGAGAGGATCACTTTTTTACCGAGTTTTCCAATATGTCTTAAGTAAGGAAGGTTTGTAATCTCTCCACTAGGGACTTTAAATATTTCCATACCTAAGCTATTTAAAAACTCTATACTAGGAAAATCAAAAGGAGTTGATAAAAAAACTATATTTTTTGTTTTACAATATTCACTTAATGCTCTAAAATCATGATATGACAACTCTAGTTTTTTTACCATATCAAATTGAGTTTCATTACTACCTGTTGTTTCTTTTTGATAATTGGCTTTTTCAGCATTTTTAGAGATACATAATTCTGTTTTGAATGTTTGAAACTTTACTGCATCGACACCAGATTTAGATGCGATATCAATTAACTTCTTTGCCTTTTTTATGTCGCCATTATGATTTACACCTGCTTCAGCGATAATGAAAATATTGTTTTTCATCTTTTATAGATCCTTTTATGGTACAAATAATTCTGCTACACCATCGGTGACAATTTTATTTTTTACTTTACATATAGTTTTAAAAAAAACTCTTTTTTTACTGATGTCAACCTTAGTGACTTCCACTGTAGCACTTACTGTGTCTCCAATATAAACAGGTCTTTTAAAGTTGAGAGATTGTGAGACATAAACACAACCTTCTCCCGGAAGTTTTGTTCCAAATAAAGCAGAAAAAAATGATGCAGTCATCAACCCGTGGGCTATTCTCTTTTTGTATCGAGAATGTTCAGCATATATCTCATCCAAATGAACAGGGTTTCTATCTCCTGAGATTCCTGCAAATGCTTTTATGTCGGTATCTGTTATAGTTTGGGAATAACTAACACTCATTCCCACAGCTATTTCTTCTAATGGAATTGTATTAAAAACTAATGGAGTATTCATGGTTAACTTCGCCTCTTAAAATTTTCTTTTGTCAGTTCTATTGCTGGGTTTCCAAATACAGTCATTCCCTCTGGTACATTTTTTGTTACTACGGCACCAGCTCCTATTATTACATTTTTTCCAATTTTCAAAGGTTTGGTATTTTTCCCTTGTTTGATTATGACACCAGTACCAATATATGCATGATCACCAATTTCTACATTACCATTACATTTAACCCCTGGGGCAAATGTCACAAAATCACCTATTATACAGTCATGTGCCACATAACTATAAATGTTTGCTTGGAACCCTTTTCCTATTATTGCATTTGAGGTAATAGTAACATATGGACATAGAATGGCACCTTCTGATATTGTAGATGTCTTAGATATAAAACAACTATGATGAATAACTGAAGTTAATTTACATTTTTTTATTTTAAAAAACTCAAAGAGTTTAGCTCGTATTATTGAATCTGATRTTGGAATTATGATTTGACTGTCTTCTATAAAATCATAATCATTTTCATTACCTAAAAATGATGCATTAAAGCCATACTTATTGTAATCACTGTTAGTAGTGTCAAAGTAACCTGCAATTTCAAGTATATCTTTTGTAATTAAATTATTACTGTTGATGTATTCTGTAACTTCTGCAGAAAAACCACTAGTACCTGCTATATATACTATGTTTTTATTCATACACGTACTCCACTAGGTATATTTACCACTCTCTCTTCTAGCCATAAAGCATTTGAAAGATCTATACTTTGACATTCTTTGAACATTACTAGTTTATTCATTAACGCCCATATAGGGCGTGTCATGACAGCACTATCATTAGTCTCTTTTAAAAACAAATCTCTTTCTTTTTTATCTTYCAATATTATAGCATTAAGCCAGTAATTTGCTTTTGTATCTTTTAACTCACTTGCAAACATTATATTGTTTTCTGCAAAGAAGTCTATATATTGATTTGCTAACTCTCTTTTGTTTAATAAAATTGTATCAAGTACTTCCATTTGGGCACATCCTAAAGCAGCATTTAGGTTAGGCAAACGGTAATTGTACCCGATCTCATCATGAGTATACTCATATGGGTGAGGTACTTTGGCAGTAGTGGTTATGTGTTTGGCATGTTTTGCTAAAGCCTCATCATCGGTGATTATCATACCGCCACCACCGGTTGTTATGGTTTTGTTTCCATTGAAACTAAATGCTGCTAATTTACCAAAAGTACCAGTATGTCTGCCTTTATAATAAGAACCAAGACTTTCTGCTGCATCTTCTACTAGGGCAATGTTATATGCATCACAAAGTACAGCGATTTCATCTATTTTGCATGGATGACCAAAAGTATGCATAGGAACTACTGCAGTTATTTTTTTATCTGTTGTTTTGTTGTAGCAAACATTATTTTTTTGAACAGTTTCTGATTCAAGAAAAGATTTAAGACTTTTAGGACTCAGCCCCATAGTATCTTTGTCCACATCTACAAATACGGGTGTAGCATTACAGTAGGATATGGCATTACAAGTTGCGATGAACGTTAAGGGCTGCGTAATAACTTCAGAATCTTTATCGGTTCCTACAAGTTTTAGTGCAATGTGTAGTGCTGCTGTACCGTTAACTGTAGCTATAGCATACTTGGCACCTGTGTAGTCAGCTATCATATGTTCAAACTGATCAACAAACTTTCCTACCGAAGAGACAAAAGTAGAGTCTATACATTCATTTAAATATTTTTTTTCATTACCAAAGAAAACGGGTTCGTGAAGGGGTAGGAACTCTGTAGTCTTATATGCTTCCTGTATAAACTTTACTGTTTTTTCAAACATCTTACATTTTCCCATCTAAGTATTTACCTGTTTCTTTGTGACCAAAGTCTGGAATCATTTTAAAGAAAAGATTAACGATYTGCTCTTTTGACCATGTTCTTTTTTCCTTTAAACCTTTGATGGTATTTTCAAAATGATTTAAAAGTGAATTATCGAAATTAGCCTCATTTTTAATAACTCCAAGATTTTGGAATCGTTCCATATCCAGTATTTCATTGTCTGTAAAAAACTCTTCAAAATCTTTTTCTCCCGTTGTATCACTCTTWGTAAACAGACATGGCCATTTTCCTTGTTGTGGAAGTGTTTTTGCAAGCTCTCTTGCTTCATTTTCATCTTTACAAAGGTAGGGCTTATAGCCTTTTTCTTCGAGGTACTTGATGGCAATATCAGCAAAAGAAATAAGATGCAAGTCTTCACTTAGTTTAGGAAAAAAGATGTCTCTATTTTCACCAAAGATACATGACATCAAGCAGAGCTCTCCGCTTTCTTGAGGTGTAACAAAATAACGTTTGATGTCATTGGGAGCAACAATGGGTTGTTTTTTTTCTATACGTTGATTAAATCCATGAAGCAGTGAACCATCAGAAAAAGCAACATTGGCAAAACGTGCCATAGATACTTTTATATCTAATGATTTACGATTAACAAACATCTCCATAATACGTTTACTAGCCCCCATCATATTAACAGGGTTTGCTGCTTTGTCTGTGGAGACACAAAAATACTTCTTTGTACCATTGTCCATAGATTGTTGCAATGTTTTATCTGTGTTAAAGATATTGGTCTCTATCATACGCATAAGCGTAAAGGGGTCCTTTTCACTTCGTACATGTTTCAATGCTGAGAGATTAAGTACATAGTCATATTGCCCATCTGCCTTAATAAAAGCATCATATTCTATGGAACCAATATCTAATGCAAAGGTCTGAAAATCTCCATCTATATATCCAAAAGAACTACGAATATCACGTACAAGTTCAACCATGTTGTTTTCACTAATATCAACTACATGAAGTTTTTGAGGATTTCGTTTAAATATCTCTTTGGTTACTGCTTGACCGATAGAACCGGCACCACCTATGACAAGAAAAGATGATGAAGAAACAACTTGTTTTAGTTTTTCATTATGGGTTGTAATATCTGTCTTTAAAAGTTTTTTTGTTCGCCCTATTAGAGTTAAAGTTAGATTCATTTTTTACTTTCATACATGATTATTTTTAAGTATATAATTATAACTAAATTTTGTTATAAAACTCAAGAATTGGTATTGTAATGATTTCTCTTTTGAAGGGCTTACTTTTTGAGACCTCAAAAGTTTAATTACATTATCTGAAATTTGAAAATATAGTTTAAAGGAGTTTTTATTTACATTTTAAAGAGAGTAAGTTTAGATACTTCCTGTTTTATACCACTTATAAAGTATTTCTATACCATCTCTGAGCTCAACCTTGTGCCTCCACCCAAGACTATGTAATTTAGAAACATCTGTAAGTTTTTTCAGGGTACCATCTGGTTTATCTGCATTAAAAAGTAGTTCACCTTTGAACCCGATAATTTTTTTTATCACTGTAGCTAAATCTTTGATAGAGATATCTTTACCTGTACCTATGTTTATATGGGTATTGCGTATTTCTTGGTTTTTTATTTCATGTGGAGTACATGTGATGTTAGGGCCATCTACAGATCTATAGGTATCTTTGAAGTCTCTGTTTTTCATGATAAAAATACAGGCATCTGCCATATCTTCTGACCATAAGAATTCACGCATGGGTTTCCCTGTACCCCAGATTTCTACTTGATTTTCATTTACGCCAAAATTTACTAAGTAGTTTTTGGCTTCTTCAAGTGTGTTGACATTTAAATCTTTTATCAGTTCATCGTATTTTCTTTCATTCAGGAGTTTTGCACAATGAATTTTACGAATGAGTGCAGGGAGTACATGAGACTTTTCTAAATTAAAGTTATCATTGGGTCCATAAAGGTTGGTAGGCATTACCGAGATAAAGTTTGTGCCGTATTGTAGGTTATAACTTTCACACATTTTTATGCCAGCTATTTTGGCTATGGCATAAGGTTCGTTGGTATATTCAAGTGTATCTGTAAGTAGACAGTTTTCTGGCATAGGTTGAGGTGCTTTTTTAGGGTAGATACACGTACTTCCTAAAAAGAGAAGTTTTTTAACACCATGCCTATAACTTTGGTGGATAATGTTGTTTTGAATCTGTAAATTTTCATAAATGAAGTCCGCTCGGTAGGTGTTGTTAGCCATAATGCCACCAACTTTTGCTGCTGCAAGTATGACATATTCTGGTTTTTCTGTCTCGAAAAAATTGGCTACAGCATTTTGTTCACAAAGGTCTAACTCCTTATGGGTTCTATACATAAGATTTGTATACCCTTTGGCTTGTAGATTTCTTACAATAGCAGATCCTACTAGTCCTCTGTGCCCTGCGATATAGACTTTGCTTGATTTATCCATAAATATACCTACTCAAAATAACTTAGTATAGTATACCCACCATCTTTTAGGTACTGGTCTTTTGTTACAAGTTTAAGGTCAGATGCCATCATATCGTTGATTAGCTCTTCAAGTTTATATTCTCTTGTCCACCCGAGTTCTTTTTCTGCTTTTGTGGGGTCTCCCAGAAGTAAATCTACTTCTGTTGGTCTAAAGTATTTAGCATCTACTGCAACTACTTCAGAACCGATTTTAAGTTGATATTTTGGGTTAGAACATGAAATGACATATCCTTTTTCATCTACACCTTTACCTTTAAACTCTAGTTCAATGCCGGCATAGGCAAATGACATTTTTACAAAGTCTCTTACTGTAGTTGTTTGCCCTGTTGCAATAACCCAGTCTTCAGGTTTATCAGCTTGCAAAATAAGCCACATCATTTTAATATAATCTTTCGCATGACCCCAGTCACGTTTGGCATCGAGATTACCAAGGTAAAGTTTGTCTTGTAAGCCTAAAGCTATTTTAGAAGCTGCTCTGGTTATCTTACGGGTAACAAAGGTTTCTCCACGTACAGGTGACTCATGGTTAAATAAAATACCATTACATGCAAACATACCATATGCTTCTCTATAATTGACGGTAATCCAGTAGGCATACATTTTTGCTACAGCATAAGGGGAACGCGGATAAAAAGGTGTAGTTTCACTTTGGGGAGTTTCTTGTACTTTACCGTAAAGCTCTGAAGTGGATGCTTGGTAAATCTTAGTCTTATTTGTAAGACCCAAGAGTTTTACTGCTTCTAAGATACGTAATGTTCCTGTGCCATCAGCATTGGCGACATACTCGGGTGTTTCAAAACTAACTGCAACATGTGACATAGCAGCAAGGTTATAAATCTCATCGGGTTGAGTCTCTTGGATAATACGTGTGAGGTTCATAGAATCAGTCATGTCACCATAGTGCAAAATTAGGTTTCTATCTTCTACATGTGGGTCTTGGTAAAGGTGATCAATTCTGTCTGTATTAAAAAGTGAAGTTCTTCTCTTAATCCCATGGACGACGTATCCTTTTTTCAATAAAAATTCTGCTAGATATGAACCATCTTGACCTGTGATTCCTGTAATTAACGCTATTTTTTTACTCATTTTATATCTCTTTTTTGTTCATTTATACGTTGAAAGTCATCTTCGATACGAACGATGTCATCTTCGCCTGTGTATTCACCCACTTGTGCCTCTATAAGTACAACAAGAATCTTACCTTCATTCTCTAGTCTATGTACTTCGCCCATTTTAATATAGGTACTTTCGTTGGGTCTAACAAGTTTGACTACATTTCCCACAGTGACTGTGGCAGTACCAGAGACAACAATCCAGTGTTCATTTCTATGAAAATGTTTTTGTAAAGAGAGACGTTTACCGGGTTTTACTTCTATACGTTTTATTTTATAGTATGGTGTCTGCTCTAATATGGTGTACGTTCCCCATGGACGATGTGTAGTTAAATGGGTATTTGGAAGTTTAGAATCTCTTTCTTTGAGTATTCTGACCGCGTCTTTTATTTTCTGACCGCTTCCTTTTTTGGAAATAAGCAGGGCATCTGCAGTATCGACGATGATTAAATCATCTACATCTATAGTAGTGACAAGTTTTTCTGAAATAATAAGGTTGTTGTATGAATTATTACTGATATTTTCTGCCATAATATCGGAAGTAGATAAGGACTTGTTACCATTTGAGTCTCCTTCTAATTCATCATAGAGTGCATCAAAACTTCCCATATCACTCCAGTTAATATCACTTGCAAGCACTTTTACTTTTTTACTCTTTTCCATGACAGCATAATCTATACTGTTTGCAGGAATATTGGCCATATCTTCGTGTGTGATACGGATCATATGCGCATCGTTCAATATTTGTTGTTTCCTCATCTCTCTAGATTGAGTATAAGCAATTTTTGATGCTTCATAAATATCGGGAGAATATGTTTTAAGTTCATCTAAAAAAAGACCTGCTTTGAAACAGAACATACCAGAGTTCCAATAGTAGTTCCCAGCATCAACATAACTTTGTGCTGTAGATACATCTGGTTTTTCATGAAAAGCTTTTACATTTTCATTGTCTGCTTCTATATATCCATATCCAGTCTCAGCATATTCGGGACTGATACCAAAGGTGACAAGATAGTCAGATGAAGCCAAMAKYTTCGCATGCTGTACAACTTTAYTGTARGCTTTTTGATCTTTTATAAGGTGATCAGAAGGGGACACCAATACAATTTCTTCTGAAGGTATATCAAAACATGCCAAGGCTATCGCTGGTGCAGTATTACGTCCTACAGGTTCAAGAAGAAAAGAATTCTTCGTAAATTGCATTTCTTCAAGTTGATCAAGGGCAAGAAAGTATTGCTCTGAGTTGGAGACAATGTATTGTTTTTCACATAAAAGATGGTTTCTCTTAACTGTTAATTGGAAAAGAGATTGATTGTCAAAAAGTTTTATAAACTGTTTAGGCATTAGTGTACGGCTAAGAGGCCATAAACGTGTACCACTTCCCCCACACAAAATGAGATTAGTCATTATGACCCTTGATTGTAAAAATAATTGGTAGCTTCTACAAATCCGTCTACTGAACCGCAGTCAAAACGTTTACCTTTAAATTTATAGGCAATGACTTTTCCTTCTTTTGCTTGCGTAAGGAGTGCATCAGTGATTTGTATTTCTCCACCTTTCCCTGGTTTTGTTTTTCGAAGGATATTAAAAATATCAGGCGTTAAAATGTAGCGTCCGATGATAGCCATATTGCTGGGTGCATCTTTAGGGTCGGGTTTCTCCACCATGTCAGTTACTCTGTATGTATCAGTGGTACTGTCGACCAAATTCCCTGAGATGACACCATATTTGTTTGTTTGATCCATGGGGACTTCCTCGATGGCAACAACTGAACATTGATACTTTTCATATACTTCTATCATCTGTTTTAAGACCGAATCATTTTGGGATGTACAAAGGTCATCAGCAAGTAATACAGCAAATGCCTCATCTCCAATGAGTGTTTCTCCTGTCAGTATAGCATGGCCTAAACCTTTCATCTCAACTTGTCGCGTATAAGAAAAAGTACACTGTGTAATGAGAGAACGAATTTCAGTTAAGAGGTTTTCTTTAGACCCCCCCCTAATTTGATGTTCAAGTTCGTAAGAGATATCAAAATGGTCTTCAATGGCACGCTTGCCACGTCCTGTAACAATAGCCATAGTCTTAAGACCTGCTTCAACCGCTTCTTCAACCCCATATTGAATGAGTGGTTTCGTGAGAATAGGAAGCATTTCTTTAGGCATAGCTTTTGTAGCAGGCAGAAAGCGTGTTCCATAACCTGCTGCGGGGAATAAACATTTTTTTATCATAGGGTCTCTTTTTTGCTATTTTAATGAGAAAATTATATCTAAAGGTACGTTACACAAGGATTACTTACTTACTTACTTACTTACTTACTTACTTAGTGATTGAGTTTGCTTTTCAATATAATTTTTCCTGCCTCTACCCCAGGTTGATCGTAGGTATTGACATCAATTAAATGGCCTACTAAGGAAGTGAGAAGTTCATAATAATATATAAGTGCGCCGATATTTTGTTCATTTACTTCTGAAATAGAGATACAGTCAATAGGTATATCTTCGGCTAAGAGTGCTTCTATCACTGAGTCGCACTGCATATTAATCAGTTTTGAAAATGGCAGATTATTTAAAGAGTCTAGGGATTCAAGATGCTTGAGACTTATATCTGGAATGATAATATCATCTTGAAAGTTTTCTATTTTGATAAAAGTTACAGATTTGTTTCTAGTTCCTTCCATAATAAGCTGTAAAAAGGAGTGTTGGTCTTTGGGTCCAATGAGCCCTATAGGCGTGAGACCTACATTAAATGCAGAGTTTCGTTGTTTTTTACCTAAACTTTCACCCCAAAGTTGTACGTACCACTCACAAAAATACTTGAGCGTCTCAGAATAAGCAAAAATACAATTTATCCTGAACTCACCATGATGTCTGGCGTAATATACGGCTTTTTTGAGAAGGGTATCTTTCATATACCCAGCTTCAAAAAAACTTTTTTTAAGTGTTTGTGCCCCATTTAATAGAGATGCAATATCTATACCACTAAGTGCAAGAGGTATGAGACCAACGGTAGAAAGAACAGAAAAACGTCCTCCTACGTTATCTGGTAAATGTAAAACAGATGCTTTGATTTCATGAGCATAATTTTCAAGTGGAGACTCTGGGTCTGTAATGAAAGTGTAGGCTGAAGCCTCAGGGTTAATAGAATAAATATATTTATAGATCGAAAATGTTTCTACAGTAGTACCGGATTTTGATATCACAAGAAAATGTGTTTTTTTTAAATCAAGTTGATCGAATAAATTAGTAATATTAATAGGRTCMGTACTTTCAAAAAAATATAATTCTCTTTGTARYTTTTTRGTKGGTTTGATAAATTCATAAATAGCTTTTGCACCTAGGGAACTACCCCCTATACCTATGATAGCAATTTGTGTAATATCTTTAGGAATGCTTTTCACATAGTCTAAAACAGGTGAAATATCTTGTTCTGGGAGCGTATAGTAACCTATATGGTTTTGTTCTTCTACAATGGCATTGAAAGCTTCTTCTTGAACTTTTTTGTTCTTTAATTTGAAATAAAGCGTATTTTTCATAACAAACCTTTTGCTACTTTAATTAATGTATTGACTTTCTCTTCATAAACTTTTGCTAATTTCTCATCTGTAGATTCAAATCTAGTGACAAGTACAGGGGTGGTATTGCTTGCCCTGACAAGTCCCCAACCTTTTTCAAAGTTGATACGAACTCCATCTACATCAATAATATTGAGAATCTTTGGAAAATCACTCGGAGGGCTTTTAAGAAGTTCCTTCACTTTATCGATAATGGCAAATTTTTCTTCCTCGCTAGTTTCTACTTTTATCTCTTCAGTTGAAAATACCTGAGGTAAGGCATCAATTTCAGCATCGATATCTATGCCATCAGCAATGAGTTCAATCATTCTAAGTGTAGCATATATAGCATCATCATAACCAAAGTAACGATGTTTAAAGAAAATGTGTCCAGATACTTCACAAGCCAAATCTGCATTTGTCTCTTTCATCTTGACTTTGAGGTTAGAGTGACCGGTTTTGTACATGATAGCTGTAGCGCCCCTACGTTCAAGTTCATCATACATGACCTGCGAACATTTTACTTCACCTATGACAGTAGGCTTGTCCATCTTCATACTGTATAGTAGTGCCATTTGGTCACCTTTGATATTGTGTTTATGGGTGAGAACTGCAATACGGTCTGCATCCCCATCATAAGCAAAAGCAATGTCACCGTTTTTAGACAGTAGCGCTTTTACATCTACAAGGTTTTTTTCTTCAGAAGGATCTGGATGATGGTTAGGGAAAGTGCCGTCTGGTTCGAGGTACAAACCTTCATAGTCAAAGTTTAGTGCATCAAAAATATCTGTGATAACTGTATCTGCAACGCCATTTCCTCCATCAATGATGATTTTTTTAGGAAAGTTTTCAAGATGAGAAAATTGGTTGATCATATATTGGATATAAGGTGTTTTTACATCTATTTCAGTTTTTACTGTATTGTCTTTTATAGCGAAATCTTGATTTTGCATAATTTCATCACCCAAAGCATAAATGTCTGCACCAAAAAAAGGACTTTTATCCACAGTCATTTTAAAACCATTGTATTCACTTGGGTTATGAGAACCTGTTATCATGATGGAAGCATTAGTGGTGATACCATCAAAGTCAATGTAGTTACTATAGTAATTGACAGGAGTAGCTACCATACCCATRTCTAACACTTTACATCCTGCAGCATTGAGCCCAGAAGTAAGATAATCTCTTAAAATCGGAGAATGTGAACGTGCATCATAGCCAATGGAAACTATTTTGTCTCCCCCTATCTTTTGACCTAAAAAGTAACCTATGAGTTTTACAGATTGTTCATGGAGTTCTTTTTCAAAAATACCTCTAATATCATATTCTCTAAATATACTTTTTTCTATATGGTTCTTCATTTATTCTCCCCTTTATATCCATTTGGATTGGTTGATTGCCATCTCCAGCTATCTTCACACATGGCATCAATGCCTTTTTGTGCTTTCCATCCTAAGATTTCTTTTGCATACTGGGGGTCTGCATAACATTTGGCTATGTCACCAGCTCGCCTTGGAGCAATGGAATAAGGTATTTTTTTCCCTGAGGCTTTTTCAAATGCTTTCACCATATCTAATACGGAGTAGCCTATACCTGTACCTAAGTTTATGGTCATAACATCTTCAAGAGTATGAATGATGTTTAGTGCCTTGACATGACCACCTGCCAGATCCATTACATGAATATAGTCTCGGACACCAGTACCATCGTGAGTATCATAGTCGTCACCAAACACGTTTAAGCAGTTTCGTTTACCTACTGCAGTTTGTGCGATGAAAGGCATAAGGTTATTAGGAATACCGTTAGGGTCTTCTCCTATAGTGCCTGATTCATGCGCTCCTACAGGGTTAAAGTAGCGGAGCAAGACGATTTTCCAGGTATTGTCTGAGATATATAGATCCCTTAGCATCTCTTCTATAAACAGCTTGGATCTTCCGTAAGGATTTGTAGCAGAAAGGGGAAAGTCTTCGCTAATGGGTGTCGTATGGGGATCACCATATACTGTAGCCGAAGAGCTAAAAACGATAGATTTGCATTGATGTTCAGCCATTACTTCACAAAGGATTATAGTTCCATTGATATTATTGTCATAATATTTGAGGGGTTGTTCTACCGATTCTCCAACTGCTTTGAGACCTGCAAAGTGTATAACAGCATTTATGTTGTGGTTAATAAAGACTTTACGTAATGCTTCTTTGTTACGTATATCACCTTTTACGAYTGTAATCTTTTGACCTACTATTGCTTCAACTCTTTTGATACTTTCTTCTGATGCATTGGAAAAGTTATCAAATACGACTATCTCATAGCCTCCTTCAATCAGTAAAATAGCTGTATGTGAACCGATGTAACCAGCCCCACCAGTAATTAAAATTTTAGGACTTAGCATAGATGATTACTTATAAATGGAATTATAGTCATATGTATTAATCTACCTTATTGTTTAATTTTTTAAGTATATCAAAAAAAGTCAATATTTTTTAAATAAATGTCAAATACATAAGCTGAATAATTTATTTTAAAAACTAAGTTTTATTCCGCCATAGAAGCTGTTATTAAATGTCTTGTCTATAATGGTATAGTTCGTTTTGATGTTACGATATCCTGTAAAAATATGGATATTTGAAATGACTTCCATATCAAGTTCAAGGCTTATGTCTGTATAGTCTTCACCATCAAGAAATGTCAGTATAGAAGGTGCATAGGCAAGACTTAAGGCAAGAGATGTTGTAGGTATACTGCCATTTAAAGGTAAAACATAGTTACCTCTGGCCATAATAGGGAATGCTAAAAAATCATCTGCAAGTACAGTTTTAAGTCCAATCGAAAGTGTAAGTCCTTCTACTCCCTGTAGTGTATTTTGTCCTAAAAAACCTACTCTTGTCATATTGTCACCATCAGAATGCAAATAATTTAAGTCTAAAATATATGTTGTGCCATTGGCATAATCAGTTAAAGCATTGAGGTTAATAGAGGCAAGTATTTCTACATCTTTACTGTTAATATCAATTCCAATGCTGTTTTCTGCTGAAAGAAACCCAGTAAACAGAAAAGTAGATAATAATAATTTTTTGAAAACCATAGAAATAACCTTTTTAATATTTATTCATATAATAACATATTTTTTATTATAAAATCACATTAATCAGGTGGCATATAGTTTTTTGTATCTTGTGTTTTTTTCTTTTTTTTATGGGCTGCTTTTTTTTCTGCCATCATTACGGCATCACGTAAATCTTCTTCATTATCATGTTGTACAGCATCTATAAATTTTGACTGATCATCAARCTGCCCTGTTTTTACTGCCCAAATAAGACCCAGTAGGCCAATCATGCCTAAAAAGGTTGAGGTACCTATCATTAATATGACAATATTTTCACTCATTTTTGTCCTTAAACTTTAAATTTTTAATGCGCATCGAGTTAGCTACAACGACTAAGGAACTCAAACTCATAGAGAGTGCTGCAACGAGGGGGTTTACAAAACCCATGATAGCTAAAGGTACCGCAACGATATTATAGAGCAAGGAAAATCCAAGATTCTCTTTGACTGCGCCATAAGTACGTTTAGAGAGTATGTATGCTTCATATAGACTTTCAGGCTTTTCATCTAAAAGTACAACATCAGAGATATCTATAGCCATATCTGCACCATTTCCCATAGAGATAGCAATATCTGACGATGCTAAGGCTACAGCATCGTTAATACCGTCTCCCACCATGACTGTAATATGCCCTTCTTTTTGGTAATTACTAATAATCTTAGCTTTATCTTGTGGGAAAAGTTTACTGTAGATATGACTAATGCCCACTTGTGTAGCCACTTTTTGTGCACTTTGGTCATGGTCACCCGTAAGCATGACAACTTCTATACCCATATTTTGTATGGCTGTAATAGCCTCAACTGCTCCATCTCGCACGGTGTCTGTAAGTTCAAAGTGTGCTACTATTTTCTTGTCTATAGTAAAGAAAAAGAGTGTGTTGTCTGAGGTAAAATTAACTTCCATATCTTTGTCTTTTAGTAATGTAGCATTGCCTCCTATAAGTGTGAGGCCGCTGAAAGATGCTTCAATTCCTTTTGCTTCTAAAGAGCGGATGTCTTGCAAAAGTACTGTTTTCATTTCTTCATAGGTTTCAGTCAGGTAGTTGGCAATACCTTTTGAAATAGGATGATTGGATGTCGAGACCAGCGCAAGTAGTAAAGAAGCATCAAAGCCTTCTTTTATTTCTGCACGTACAACAGAGGGCTTACCTTCTGTAATAGTGCCAGTTTTGTCAAGGAAGAGCACATCACTTTTTGCCATAGTTTCAAGAAAGGTGGCTTCTTTAAACAGTATGCCACGTTTGGCAGCCATACTAATGCCTACCAATGTTGCCATAGGTGTAGCCAAACCCAATGCGCAAGGGCAGGCTATGACGATGACAGAGATAGCGATAATGAGTGCTTGTTCAAAACTGCCTTCAAAAAAATACCAGCCTAAAAAAGAGAGTAGTGAGATGAGCAAGATGGTAGTGGAAAAGTATCCTGAAATTTTATTTGCTAGTTGTTCAATATACGGTTTTTTAGTCATGGAAGTTTCAAGCAAGTTTACGATGGAGGTTAGAAGCGAAGAGGAGACATCTTTGTTTGCCTTGTAATGAACGACCGAGTCTAAACAGATGGAAGCAGACAGAATATGTCCATCTTTTTGTTTGTAAACCGGTTCATTCTCTCCCGTGAGTGAAGACTCATCAAATAATGCAGTACCAGAAGTCACTATGCCGTCAATGACAACTTTCTCACCAGGTTTAAGCTCTATAATGTCGCCTACGACAATATTCTCTATGCTTACCAGAGATTTTATACCGCCCTTGAGCGTAGTTACCTCTGTGGGTGTACTACCCATGATGCTGTCAAGCGTATCTACAGCCTGTTTTTTGCTCAGAACTTCGAGGTACTTTCCCACAAGTACAAAGGTTATGATCATGACTACAGAATCAAAGTAGACTTCTCCTCTTTGTGTTATCATGGCATAAATAGAATAGATATAAGCAGAAAGAGCACCTGAAGCGACCAAGGTGTCCATGTTCACAATATTATTTTTATATCCGTAGTAGGCACCTCTGAAAAATATCCATCCCGAATAAAACAGTACAGGTGTGGACAGTATGAACTCTGCAACATTAAGAATATTTTTAAAAGACTGTTCTATACCGGAAAAATATCCTGCATAGTGTGCCACTGCCAACCACATGATATTCATCGAGCCAAAGACGGCTACTAGTATACGAGTATAGTAGATTTTGCGTGTTTTACTTGCACGTTCTTCTTGTAGTGCAGGGTCGTAAGGATAGGCATTGTATCCAATAGAGCGGATAGTGTGAATGATATGTGAAAGTTTGACAGTGTTTGGATCCCAGACGATTTTTGCTTTGTTGTTTGTATAGTTGATAGTTGCTTCAAGAACTCCGTCTAGTTTATGTAAAACTTTTTCATTCAGCCATACACAGGCTGAACAATGAATACCTTCTATGATGAGATTAATTTCATTCAGATCATCTTCATGGGGTTTTATGTACTTGTTTTTAAATCCTTCAAGGTCAAATTTTCCCAGATCATCCGCAGTGTTTTTCGTTTGTGATACAGGCTGTAGTTTGGTATTTCCTAGCTTATCATAAAATGTACCCAATCCCTCAGAATTAAGCAGATGATAGACTCCCTGACATCCTTTACAACAAAAATAGAGTGATGTGCCATTCGCCTCTTCTTTTATCATGATTTCTTCAGAAAAAGTAAGGTTGCAATGGGTACATGTCAGTTCGGCCACGTATCATCCTTCATTCAATATAACATGAATTTTATCCAAATACGGGTAAGATTTTCCCTATGGAAGCTATTTTTATTTTAATATTTACACTGGTTTTAGCTGAACTTTTTGAGGCGTATATACAGCGAGCAGAGACACTTACTGGTGTTTTAGAAAAACTGTATGTTTATTATACAAAGAGTATATTCTGGTTTTTTCTTATTCAGCCTGGATTTTATGTGATTATTCTTATTGTGTTATTAACTGGCGTGTTAAATATAAGTATGATTTTTTTGTTGGCCATAAAAATATTTGACATATTTTACAAAATAGAATTGATAAAAAAAGTGTTTATAGAGCAAAGTGTCTCCGATGAGATAGCCCAAATGTTATCATGGAAAATACCTCCATGGTTTTTTCTCATAGGTGTAGGAATGTACCCTCCTTTGTTGTTTTATGCATTAATCTGAGGAAAATTTGACTTTTCAAGTAAAAAGGATTATAATTACGTCACTACATACCTAGGCATGAACCTGTGCTGGTATAAAATCTCCATAATCTTAAACCCTAAAAACAAGAGGACATATGAGCGACACAAAAAAACCTTCTGGCAACCACGCCAACAAAAAAAATAGAACCCACGTACCTGTTAATGGACATAAAATAGAAGACCTTCAGCAACTCCCACTTACAGAACTTGTTACCATTGCCAAAGAAGTAAAAGTTGAAAACCCAAATGAATTTCAAAGAAAAGATCTTATTTTTGAAATTTTAAAATCTCAAGTATCTCAAGGTGGTTTCATTCTTTATACGGGTATTTTAGAGATTATGAATGATGGTTATGGTTTTTTACGTTCTATAGATGGAAATTTTGCAAACTCTAGTAACGATACCTACGTAAGTGGTACTCAGGTAAAACGTTTTGCTCTTCGTAATGGAGACATCGTTACAGGTCAGGTACGTTCACCTAAAGATCAGGAAAAGTATTATGCGCTACTAAAGATAGAAGCTATCAACTATTTACCACCTGAGAAGTCTAAACAAAGACCTCTTTTTGAGAACCTTACACCACTGTATGCTTCTGAACAACTCAAGCTTGAGTATAATCCGATGAAAATGACAGGACGTGTACTTGACCTTTTTTGTCCCATAGGAAAAGGGCAAAGAGCTCTTATTGTGGCACCGCCAAGAACAGGTAAAACAGAACTTCTTAAAGAACTCGCACATGGTATTACTTACAATAATCCAGAAGCCTCACTTATGGTACTACTTGTAGATGAGAGACCAGAAGAAGTGACAGATATGCAACGTTCAGTAAAAGGTGAAGTGTATGCATCTACGTTCGATTTACCCGCACAAAATCATGTACGAACGGCTGAGATGGTTATAGAAAAAGCCAAAAGACGTGTAGAGATGGGCTTAGATGTCATCATTTTGCTTGATTCCATTACTAGGCTTGCTCGCGCATACAACACCGTGACGCCAAGCTCTGGTAAAGTACTTTCAGGTGGAGTAGATGCCAATGCCTTACATAAACCGAAACGTTTTTTTGGAGCAGCTAGAAACATCGAACATGGTGGTTCTTTGACCATCATTGCCACAGCACTTATAGAGACGGGTTCTCGTATGGATGAGGTAATTTTCGAAGAGTTTAAAGGTACCGGTAACTCTGAAGTGATACTTTCTCGTCATGTATCTGAACGTCGTATATAYCCTGCAATAGATGTAACTAAATCAGGAACAAGAAAAGAAGAGCTTATGGTTAGTCCTGAGACACTTCAGAAAGTATGGGCATTGCGTAATGCCATGCAAAATATGGAAGAAGTTGAAGGACTCAAGTTCCTTTTCTCTAAAATGATGAAAACCAAAACCAATGAAGAATTCCTTTCTATTATGAATGAAGGTGCATAGGAGATAATGCTAAAAATCGGTGTATTTGATTCTGGATTAGGTGGTTTGACGGTTGTTAAGGCACTTCAAGAAGTGATTAAAGGCGCTGAACTTTTTTACATAGCCGATACAAAAAATGCACCTTATGGTGAAAAAACTTCTGAACAAATCTTGCAATTTTCTTTAGATATCACGCAACATTTTATAGAAATACATCAAATTGATGTTTTGATTGTTGCATGTAATACAGCTACATCTGCTGCTATTAAAACATTACGTGAATCTTACCCCAAGCTTATTATCATCGGTACCGAACCAGGGATTAAGCCTGCGATAGAACAAACAAAGAGTGGTAACATCGGGGTACTTGCTACACCTGCTACACTTCAAGGTGATAAATATCAACAGCTAGTCAATACACTGTTTATGCAAAAAGACATTACACTTTTTGAGCAGGCATGTCCCGGATTGGTTGAGCAGATAGAAAAAGGTGAGACTGAAACACTCAAAACCAAAGAAATGTTACAAGCTTGGTTACAGCCTATGAAAGAAAATGCTGTAGATACCATAGTTTTAGGATGTACACATTACCCTTTGGCTTCAAAGATTATCAAAGAATTGATGGAAGAAGAGGTAAATCTCATTCATACAGGTGAGGCCATTGCAAAACATTTATTGTCATTGGGTGAAAAAGAAGGACATATAAATGAAGGTGGTTTGGAAATCACACTGCATACAACTGATAAAATAGACCTTGAGAGTGTAAAAAACATCCTTGAAGGTATTGAAAGTATTAAGGTCATCACCCTGTAAATTATACAAAGGAATTTACCAGACTTTCCTATAAACCTATCACTTCTCTTACTTGTGCCATCTTTATTTGCACGATACTTTGTGTTTTTTTGGCACCCATGGCTAAAATATCATTTACTTCATCCATGTGATTGAGGTAATACTCACGTTTTTCTCTAGCTTCAGCAAGTTCTTCCCAAATGAGCTCTTTAAGATATTTTTTAAAGTGACCATACCCTTCTTTACCACTTTGATAACGTACCTGAAGTTCCAGTTTTGCTCTATTGTCTAAAAAGAGTGAAGCAAGTGCGAAGATATTGTCATCTTCCCACTTTAGAGGTTCTCCCAGTGGGGTAGAAGAAGAGATGATTTTGTTACATCTTTTTTGCAAGGATTTTTCTTCCATAAACAGGTCTATAGCATTACCATAGCTTTTAGACATTTTCTGTCCATCGATACCAGGGATGGTTGCGACACTTTCTTGAACCATATGCTCAGGGAGAGTAAAAATTTCTCCATACTCATTGTTAAATTTTATAGCGATATCACGTGTCATTTCGACATGCTGAATCTGATCTTTCCCAACAGGCACTTTTTGGGTGTCAAGCATCAGTATATCTGCAGCCATAAGCACAGGATAAGAAAAGAGCGCATGATTTGCCGCTATTCCTTTGGCCACTTTGTCTTTGTAAGAGTGTGCACGTTCAAGTAGGCCCATAGGGGTAAACTTGGAAAGTATCCAGTAAAGTTCAAGTACTTCAGGKACRTGACTTTGTATCCAAAATGTTGTCTTTTCAGGATCAATACCTAATGAAAGGTAATCAACAGCWGCATCTATAGTRTATTGTTTGAGGGTAGCAGCATCTTGRGAAGTTGTCAGTGAATGATAGTTGGCGATAAAGGTAAAAAGTTCATCTTTCTCTTGCAGTTCTATCATAGGCTTCATGGCACCAAAGTAGTTACCGATGTGAAGTTTTCCTGAAGCTTGGATTCCTGTGAGTACACGCATAGTTAAATTCCTAAAATATTTTTGAGATTATATCACGTTAGTGTTGAGATGAGCTATTAAAATCCATCCTCTTCATCAAAACGTTGTCCGCGTTTACGTGCTACGATGTCTAGYGGCACCCCTTCAAAGTCAAACTTATTTCTAAAAAAGTTTGCCAAATATCKAATATAWGAAAARTGTAAGAACTCAGGTCTGTTGGTGATAAGCGCTATTTTAGGCGGTTTTGTTTCATACTGGGTAGCAAACTTGATGTTAACGATTGCCCCATTGTGAGAAGGTATATGGTGACGACGGATAGCTGCACGTAGTGTGTCGTTAAGGTCAGAGGTAGAGATACGTGTTTGGTAACGTHTGTATATAGCTACTATCTGGTCAAGTATTTTCTCTACGCGTAGTCCAGTCTTTGCAGAGATGGTTAAGAACGGTGCGTAATGCAAGAATTTCAGTTCATCACGTACGTCGTCTACTACCTCTTCGTAAGTTCTGTCATCTTTAATGTCCCACTTGTTTAGTACTATGAGACAAGCTAGTTTATACTCTTCTATGAGTCCTGCTACTCTCTCATCAAGTTCAGATATCTGTTGTGTAGAGTCAAGCATGAGTATGATAAGGTCTGCTTTTTTAAGAAGCTCGGTAGTACGCGTAAGTGCATACTTTTCAATACCTACTATTTTGGAACGTTTACGGATACCCGCTGTATCTATAAAGGTTATCTCATGCTCATCATGTTCTAGCATTTCATCTATGGGGTCAATGGTGGTTCCTGCAACATCAGAAACCACTGAACGCTCAACACCAAGTAAAGCATTGAGCAGTGAAGATTTCCCTGTGTTTACCCGCCCTATAATGGCCACACGGATTTTGTTATCCACTTCTTTTTCTTCATAGCTTGCATGTACTTGTTCGACTATCTGGGCAAAAGGGTCTATTTCTTGATCCTCTTCTAAAACAAGTTCTTCTTCTACTTCTGGAGCAGGGATRTGCTCTTCCATCCATGCGTAAAAGTCGTTAAAGTAACGGTTATGACTCACGGACATAGGAAAAGTGGCATCTGCTCCAAACTCTAGAAACTCCCAGTAACGMTCTTCTTCTTTGTCATTATCTATCTTATTTACTACAAGAGCCAAGGGCTTGTTCATCTCTTGGAGTTTGTAAAAAAGTTCTTTGTCTTCTTCCGCTGGTATGGTTTTGCCATCTACCATGTAGATGATAATGTCTGCTTCTTTTGCCGCACGTAGTGAAAACTCTGCTACTTTGGTAAAGAGTTCAGAAGAGTAGTCTATGCCTCCTGTATCAAGTACTTCAAACTCACGGTTTTGCGAAATGGTGACAACACGCTTTTTGATATCTCTAGTTGTTCCCGCCATATCTGAAGTGATGGCATCTCTTTGTCTAGCCAAACGGTTAAAGAGTGATGATTTCCCTACATTAGGTCGTCCAACAATGGCTACTTTTTTTAGAACTTGTTCTTGCATGCTTGATAATCTTTCTGTATGCGTTCTATCTCAGAAGAGATGGAACGAGGGTGTTTATTTATTGCTGGAATTATAGCACATTTTAAGCAGGCAGTTGTTCCACATAAATAGACTGTGAAGGAAAGGCGAAACTTGCTTGGTTTTTCTCAACGATTTCCATAATTTTGAAATGTACATCTTCGCGAATATCTAAGTACTTGTCCCAATTTGCAGTTGATGTAAAGGTATAGATAAATATATTTAATGCAGAATCACCAAAAGATTCAAAATTTACCAAAAGCGTATCTTGGTTTGAGATTCCTTCGTGGCTATGTAACATATATTTTATCTCTTCGACGATTTTTTGAACCTGTTCAGTAGTAGTAGAATATGTTAGTCCAATACGCATCTTGATACGACGTATGCCTCTACGCGAAAAGTTCTCTATGGGATTATTTGCTATGATTTGGTTGGGTACTGTTATCAGCGATTTTTGGAATGAACGTATTTTGGTGGTTCTCATACCTATATCTTCAACTGTACCTTCTACACCATTGACTTTGATCCATTCTCCGATGCGTATGGATTTGTCAGCAAGCAGAGCGAAGGATGCAAAGAGGTTGGAAGCAGTATCTTTTGCAGCAAGGGCAAAAGCAAGACCCCCAAGACCTAATGAGGCGATGAGAGCAGTGACATTGATGCCCCATACCTGTAAAATGGCACCAAGACCTATGCCACCTATGAGAATTTTGACAATTTGTAAAATAAAATTTCCCATTTCTTTTGCCAAGTCAGGATTAAATTTTGCAGTGGTGTGGTGAAAAACACCACGAAGGGCACCTACAATAGCGATAATAGCCCAAAACACAGTGTAAACTACCAAGGTGTTTAGTACATTCTTGATGAATTGTGTATCACTGAAAGTAAGTAAAAAGAAAAGATGGGTTCCCATAAGAATAAAAGAAAAACTAATAGGACTCTTGAGGGCAGATATGATACGGTCATCATAATAGGTATCTGTATATTTGGCAGTTTTTTGTAAAAAAACAGTGACAACTTTGGTAAAGAAATGTCTCAAAGCTAAAAAAAGGATAAAAACAAGAATAGCTGCAATAATATTTGCCAAGGGCACACCTAAAAATGTTTTAGCCAACATAGGAAATGTTTCGTAGACAGGTCTAAGTAAACCCTGTACGACTGTAGCCATACCTATATCCATTTCTGCTAAAACATTTAATGCTTCACTAGCATTGAGTTCATCTATAGGAGAGGGGCTTGACATATTGGTAAATCCTTCACATTTTATTCACAGTATTATAGTAAAATTTGATTCAATAAAGGATTGAATAATGGTAAAAAAGTTTTTAAGTCTTGTCGGAGCTATAGTTTTTCTTAGCAATGTGCTACTTTCAGAAGATATTATTGCAAAATTTGATGTCAGTTATGGCATTTTTGGAAAAATAGGTACGGCAAATGCAGTACTAAAAAAAAGTAAGAAAATATACACCATAAATATGGAGTTAGCAGCGACAGGTCTAGCTAAAGTACTCAGTGGTGGGCGGAAAGAACATCATATCTCTAAAGGGCATATGGAATATGGTTTGATGGTGAGTGATGTGTATCAAGTGACTAAGACACAAGGCTCTACTATTGTTTCTAAAAAGTATAAAGTGGATCATAGGCGAAAGAGGGTTTTAAAAACGTATAAAAAATATAAAAAAGGAAAACTAGTTTCTGAAAAAAATACAATATTAGACTAYTATACAAAAAACGATTTATTGACTTTATATTTCAATCTAGATAGAAGTATTAAAGATAAAAGAAAAGAAAAAACATATGTATTTAAAGCAGTAGGTGCAGAACGACAAAAAGGAAAAGTTACAGTTATCATTCCCGATACAAAAGTATTAAAACAGTACAAAGAAAACTTAGGAACAGGTTCTGCATGGTATGCCACTGCCATTATCCATCAAAAGATTTTTTCAAGTAAGGAAGGTAGATTGATGTTAGGTATAGCAGAAGATGGTATTACGAATAAAGCAGTGTTGAAAGATGTGATTTTCTTTGGAGATATTACGGCTGTAAGGAGAAAATAGTTTTATTCAAATAGAGAAACATTACTATAGTAAAAGTATATTCTCGACACATGATTATTAAAGTGTTGGGTATGGTACAGTCAATTATTATTAGGATTGTGAAGAGATGTACTTAGTACGATTATGTTCAGAAATTGATATACCTTCTTAAGCTTAAAAAATTGGAAAACCAGTCACTAAAAGCGTCATAGTGATATTGAAATAAGAAAAATTGATGTACTAATCTGAAAAATGGGAGATATTATATAGTTTTGTATGAAGTAAAAAAGGATATAATTCAGAACTTTTTAGAACTACCTCCCTCCCCCTATATTGAACTACTAGATAGAGGTTTTGCTAACGTAATGTAGGAGATATTTTTGTTATTCAATAGTTATGAGTTTATCTTTATGTTTTTGCCTTTAAGTTTCTTCATCTATTTTTTCTTATTACAAAAAAGATTAATGGTAGGAGCAAAAGGTTTCTTGGTTTTTGCTTCCCTTTTCTTTTATTCATGGTGGAATATATCTTATCTGCCAATAATATTATCTTCTTTGCTTTTTAACTATGTCATAGGTAATTCTCTTAATGAGAACTTTAAAAAGGTTCACATTCACAAAAAATCATTATTAATTTTTGGTATTGCAGCCAATGTTGCACTACTGGGGTATTTTAAGTATACAGATTTCCTCATTGAGAATGTTAATTTAGCTCTTAATACTTCTGTACCTCTTCTACATTTATCATTACCGTTAGCAATTTCATTTTTTACTTTTCAGCAAATTGGACTTAATGAAAAATTCGGGTGCTTAAATTATTATTTTTTCTTATAATTTACTAAATAATCATCCACCATTTTTAGCTTTAGTGATTTACTAAACCCAT
>NVVN01000019.1 GCA_002733355.1 Sulfurovum sp. | reverse complement strand
GGTTTTGGATAAGCAGCAGTATGACAAAATGATTGCATAACCATATCAGCACCAAAAGAAAGTGCTGCAAGTTCTTTAATCTCATCTCTTGTCATTGGTCCAGTTGTATCTTGAGATCCTACTGTTGTACAGATAGGTTCTACATACATACCTGGTTTAACACCTTCCATACCACAAGCTTTACCAACCATTTTTTGACCTTGAGTAAAACCTTTTCCATCATCTTCTGGTTGAGTAGGAATAATAAATAAATCACTAGCAGGAAGTTTTAATGCTTCTCTTGCTTTTGCAGTTAAACCTTTTCCAATAATTAAAGGAATTCGTCCCCCTGCTCTCATTTCATCAGGTAAAGTATTTGGTTCAATTTTAAAAGTAGAAACCACTTTTCCATCTTTAGTAATTACACCTTCACTTGGTTTAACCGTAATAACATCACCTGTTTCTAAATCATCAACTGGGGCTTGAATAGGTAAACATCCTGAATCTTCTGCCGTATTAAAGAAAATAGGAGCAATAATAGAACCAATAACAACTCCACCTGTTCTTTTATTAGGAACTCCAACAATATCTCTTCNCCNATATGCCAWWGMASAGAGTTRMWKSCAGATTTTCTNRRWRRACCCNGTTCCTACAACATCACCAACATAAACTAAAGGGTTTCCTTTAGCTTTAAGTTCTACCATCTTATCTAATGGATTRTCCATTCTATTRATTAARAATGARTTTGCRTGAACAGGRATATCTGCTCTTGTAAATGCTTCWGATGCTGGAGATAAATCATCTGTATTTGTTTCACCAGGKATTTTATATACAGTAAGTACAATCTCTTTTTTCATYTCTGGYTTGTTGTAGAACCAYTCAGCATTTGCCCATGATTCTATAATTTCTTTTGCCAATGCATTACCACCATCCATCAATGCTTTCACATCATTAAATGAATCATAAACTAGAATTGTATTTTTGAGTTGTCCTGCTGCTGATTCAGCTACAGTCAAATCTGATGCRGACAGTGCATCAACAAGAGGTGCAACGTTAAACCCACCTAACATTGTTCCTAAAATAACTGTTGCAAATACTTTATCGATCTCTGTACAGGATGCCTTACCCTGAAGGATATCGTTCAAAAATGCTGCTTTTATGTAGGCTGCATCATCCACACCTGCTGGGATTTTGTTTTTAAATAACTCCATTGCATACTCTGCATCAGCTACTGGGTTTGCTTTCAATAGTTCTACAAGTTGTGCTGTTTGGTCTGCTGTAAGTGAGAGTGGTGGTACATTTAACTCTGCACGCTCTGCGGTATGTGCTCTATAATCTTCTAATAAGGCCATGGTGGTCTCCTGTGTAATATTTTGTCCCTAATATTAACAAAATATAATTTGAATAAGCCTCGATTGGTTCTGTATGTAAAAGAGAAGATTTGTATGTGTCGGATGGTGACAAAAAAAGTACTTATAAAGTACTCATTAAGCTGATTTGAATATTTTAGAGGATTTCCCTGTTACCTTTTGCATTTGGAGCAGAAAGAACCCCTTTAGCTTCAAGTTGTTCGATGATATTTGCAGAACGGTTATACCCTATTTGAAGTTTACGTTGCAAGTAAGAGATAGAAGTTTTATTGTCTGAGAGAAGCACTTGTTTTGCCTCTTCATACAAAGAATCTAAGATGATTTCAGYATTTCCACCATTGGCAACTGCAGCAGCGCCACCTGTSACCAAATAACTTTCATCATACTCTGGAAGTCTCTGTGCTTTAAGAAATTCTACAATCTTGTCTATTTCATCTTCCGTGTTCCATGGTGCATGTATACGCACAAGCACGGTTGATCCAGGAGGGGTAAAGAGTCCATCACCACGCCCAAGTAAGGAGTCAGCACCCAAAGAATCCAAAATCACTTTGGAGTCTATGCGTGACCCTACTCTGTAACTAAGTCGTGATGGTAAGTTTGCTTTTATAAGCCCAGTCACAACATCTACACTTGGTCTTTGGGTRGCWACYACAAGGTGTATRCCACAAGCACGRGAYTTTTGTGCAAGTCTAGCTATGCTTAGCTCCACTTCTTTACCACCAGACATCATAAGGTCRGCAAGTTCATCAATGACAACAACAATAAATGGAAAAGGATCTGCAGAACCTTCAMTTTTTACTTTTTCATTATAGTTTTCTATGTTTTTTGTACGTGATTCAGCCATAAGTTTGTAGCGACGTTCCATCTCACCCACCATGTTTGCCAGTGCAGCAATAGCTTTAACTGGTTCTGTGATGACTGGCGTGATAAGATGTGGGATATCATTATACATAGAAAACTCTAACATCTTAGGGTCTATAAGCATCAACTTTAGCTGATCAGGATCATTACGGTAAAGCAGTGAAAGTATCATCGCATTGATACCCACTGATTTCCCAGAACCTGTAGTCCCAGCTATAAGTAAATGTGGCAACTTTTTAAGATCAGTGACAAATGGTTTGCCCACAATATCCTTACCAAGTGCAACAGTCAAAGGGGATGAAGACTCTTTAAAGACATCACTTTCAAGTATTTCACGTAGGTAAATCGTATCTATAGTCTCATTTGGTATCTCTATACCCACAACATCACGCCCGGGTATGGGAGCTTGTATACGTATGGTCTCTGCACTTAGTGCCATAGCTAAATCATCTTGTAGATTTAAAATTTTAGAGACTTTTACATTTGCTGCTGGTTTAAATTCAAATGTTGTAACCAATGGTCCAGAGTAGGTACGAACCACATCTCCATCTACTCTAAACTGTTGCAGTTTTGAAAGTAAATCTTCTATTTTTCTGTCTATCTCTGCTTCATTTATTTTTTTAGTGATTTTTGGTGCTTTTTGTAAAAAGTCAAGTTTTGGAAGTTTAAAGTTTTTCGGTTTTGCTACTTTTCCTTTTTCTATCTCGTCCATCAGTTTAGAGTTTTCTTCCAACTCTTCTACTATTTCAACATGTGGGTTGTTTGTCTGTACCGTTTTTATCTCTTTTTCTAACTCTAGTATCTCGTTGATTACAGAGTCTTCTTCATTACTACTCGCATAGTTACGAGCATTTAGTTCTGCAGCAACTGCCACTTCAGAAGCAGACAAAATCTTTTTAGGTGCTATTTTTTTGACTGTTGGTTTACGAACTGTACGTGTTCGTTTAGGCTTTTCTTCGACTACTTCCAAAACAGGCATCATCTCATCTTCAAGTGCAGGAGAAGAAAAAGGATTTGTAAATATCTTTTTAACGATGACTTTCAAGCCTGAAAATAGAGTAGGAATCCATCCAAAAGAAAATGAAGGCATTTTGATATTTAATCCAGAAAATTGAAAATCATCATCTACTATGAATACCGCCGCTAAAGCACTCACCATCAGCCAAAAGAGCCACAATCCTGCTTTACCGATGTAAGGTTCTAAAAATTCAATGATTTGTGTACCTATAAACCCTATTTCCTGTGCTTCTAGTACTAGGGAGGAGAAGAGTATGAGTGAAATAAACAGAAGTATCCATCCCAAATAAAAGTCTATGTTTTTTCGCGCTCTGACATCAGTATAAAGTTTATATAGTGGATAAAAGATAATAAACACATTGACATATGCCAAGTGTCCAAAAAGTGAGATATTGGTCTCTCCAATAATCTTACCAATATTCCCAATGAGCGTAGTGTCATGGTAAAACGTAGAAAATGCAACATAAATAAATACTATAGCTGTAATGATAATAGTGATTTTCAAAAACTCTACCTTGATATTAATTAATGAAGACATTATAACAAATTAATATAAAATAGTCTTTTAGTCTTATTCTAAACGATGTTTAAGCACATACTTTGTAAAATCCCATCTACATTTTCTTATGAAACTTGTACATATGCCGCAGTGATGGAACTGGTAGACTTGGTAGACTCAAAATCTTCTGCTTTAGGGCGTGTCGGTTCGAATCCGACCTGCGGTACCACTAATCATAAATATTGTTAAGAAGAACGCATCATAGCCAGTATCTTCTCTCTAGCTTCCTTATCCATTTTTTCTTTTGTAGGGCTAGAACCCTCATTCACTTTTTCAGGTACTATAAGTGTATCGAAGTATGTACCATCGTTAGTGCGTAAGAACTTACCATCTTTAACGATGATACTCACTTGCTCATTTAAACCAGCAGCGACCATGACTTCCGAATACACTCCTTCAAAAACATCATTACCTTGGTCTATGTGAATCTCTTTTATTTTATAATCCTCAACATTTAGTATCTCACGTAGTTTAGTAAACTCATTTTCATCCATATCTAAAATATCGTTGATACCTTGAAGCATTTTATTAGAAATGGTTGGTTTAGGCTTATGGTCTTGAAAAAATACTGTAGGGATGTATTGGTTCAGTACGGGTACAAATAATCGACAAGTCCCCATCTCAAACTCATCCCACTTAGTATTGATTGAAAGTTCTTTTTTTGTCATAGTTATATCCCTTTATGTACATTCATTCTAGTCTAAGTTTTTAACATAATCAAACTTATAAGGTCATTCTTCAGCTTTCTAATTAGTTTTTGATATAATCTTTTAACAAATAAAATAAGGTCATACATGACAAGTGTTACAACACGGTACAAGAGAAGCACTAAATGCTGATTCGTAGATTAGTAGTAGCCATTACGGGTGCAAGCGGTGTTCAGTTGGGCAAGAAGTTTGTGGACTACTTACCTTCTGAGATAGAAGTACACGTTGTAGTCTCTGACAACGCATTAACAGTTGAGAGTTTCGAGAACAAAAGTGTAACCCTACATTCTAGCAGTAACATCGCAGCAAGTATCTCAAGTGGTTCATTTCGTGTGGATGCGACTGCTATCATACCTTGTAGCATGAACACTCTTGCCAAGGTAGCTTGTGGTATATCTGACAACCTCCCTACCCGTGTAGCAGCGGTGGCTATAAAAGAACAAAAAAAGTTACTTTTAGCCCCTCGTGAATTACCATTTTCGGCCATAGCACTAGAAAATATGCAAAAACTTGCTACACTTGGCGTAATCATAGCACCACCAGTAATGGGCTACTATTCTGAGTCTTCTAGTTTAGAAGATATGGAGAAGTTTATCATCGGGAAGTGGTACGATGTTTTGGGCATTGAGAATACTTTATATGAGAGATGGGGAGAACATTCATGAGTAATATTAGACGTGCCATATATCCTGGTACTTTTGACCCTGTGACGGTTGGACATTTAGACATTATGAAGCGTGCCTGTAAAATGTTTGATAAAGTAGTGGTTGCTGTAGCGATAAGTGCTTCTAAAAACCCTATGTTTACACCCGAACAGCGCATAGAGATGCTTGAAGCTGCCACAAAAGACTTACCTAATATAAAAATCATAGGGTTTGATAATCTACTCGTAGACCTTTCAGACAAATTAGATGCAAATGTCATCATACGTGGATTAAGAGCTGTGAGTGACTTCGAATATGAAATACAAATGGGCTATGCCAACTCTTCACTCAAAAAAGAGCTAGAAACCATCTTTCTTATGCCTAGTCTTGAGTACTCTTATGTGAGTTCTTCTGTGGTTCGTTCTATCTTACCCTTTGATGGAAAAGTAGACCACTTACTACACCCAAATGTGCTAAAGATGATAAAAGAGTATAGAAAATAATGTACATACTCTTCGAAGGCATAGACACTTGTGGTAAAAGTACTCAGATAGAATTACTTGCACAAAAGCATCCTCACATCATCACGACAAGAGAACCTGGTGGCACAACATTTGGCATGAAAGCCAGAGAGATACTTCTTTCTGACTCTCTAGCTTCCAAACGTGCAGAATTTCTCCTCTTTCTAGCAGACCGTGCAGAACACTATCAAGAAGTAATAGGACAAAACAAAGACAAGGTAGTCATCTCAGACAGAGGTTTTCTCTCTGGCATAGGCTATGCTTTAGCCAATGGTGACTTTGACTTTGAAGAGCTTATACGTCTAAATAAATTTGCACTAAGTGGACATTTTCCAGACAAAATAGTGTTATTTCTTACAAATATGGAAACTTTGAAACAAAGAACTTCAGAAAAAAAACTAGATGGCATAGAGCTACGTGGCTTAGAATACCTCATCACCGTACAAAACAAAATGCAAGAGAGTCTAAAAAAACTAGACATTGACTATTTGGAAATTGATGCCACTAATAGCATAGAAAATATCCATCAAAAGATATTGAGCTATTTAGAGCTATAATTCCATAATTTATTATTACACATGTAAAATCGTAGGGTGCGTTTGCTAATGCACCTTTATATATAAGGACATCCATGATAAACCCATTACGCGGAATGAAAGACCTTACTTTTGAAGAGTCTGAGCGTTTTATCTACATTGTTGATACTGCTACAACCATAGCAAAGCGTTATGGCTATAGCTACATCGAAACACCAATACTTGAAGAGACTGCTCTTTTTAAGCGCTCTGTGGGTGAAAGTTCAGACATCGTAGGTAAGGAAATGTACCAATTTGAAGACAAAGGGGGCAACGACGTTTGTATGCGTCCAGAAGGTACAGCTGGTGTAGTACGTGCCTTTGTGCATGCAAAACTTGACCGACAACCTGTAAAACAAAAATTTTACTACTATGGACCAATGTTTCGCTACGAAAGACCACAAAAAGGAAGACTTAGAGAGTTCCACCAGTTTGGTTGTGAGAGTTTTGGTGAGGGTTCTGTCTATGAAGACTTTACCATCATCACGATGATAAGCCAAATATTTGAAGCCCTAGGCATTGGTTTTGACCTTCAAATAAATTCTCTAGGGTGTACTACGTGCATGCCTCCATACAAACAAAACCTAGTAAATTTCCTTACGAAGATAAAGTCTGAGTTATGTGAAGATTGTAACAGACGTATAGGCACAAATCCCATAAGAGTGCTTGACTGTAAAAACCAAACATGTCAGAGTCTTTTAGTAAACTCACCAAAACTTATAAACAATCTTTGCAATGAATGCGATACTGACTTTAACAAGCTCATAGTATTACTTGACAAGTCCGGCATCAAATACGAAGTAGACACCAATCTCGTACGTGGACTAGACTACTACAACAAAACGGCATTTGAATTCGTTAGTAATGACATTGGCTCGCAGTCAGCTATCGCCGGTGGTGGACGTTATGACAAGCTTGTAGAGTTCTTAGAAGGTAAGCCTACTCCTGCTGTAGGTTTTGCCATAGGTATAGAACGTATTATGGAACTGGTCAAGATGCCTGACGTAGTACGTGGTGGTATCTACCTCGGAGCTATGACTGAAGATGCGATTGAAAAACTCTTTTCTATAGCAACAGCAAAACGTAAAGAGACCAAAGTCACTTTAGAATACAACTCTAAAGGTTTCAAAAGCCACATGAAAGGTGCAGATAAAGTCAATGCCCGTTATGTTGTGCTTATAGGTGAAGATGAATTAGCTAATGGTACAGTTTGGGTAAAAGATTTAGCAAGTAAGGAAGAGAAAACAGTGAAGAGTGAGGTATTTTAATCCTTAAATCTTGACTATAATTTAAAAATTATACATTAAGCCTACTAAAACAGAAGCTCCACGTGTACTTTCAACTCTAGAATCTTCATATTCTACGAGGAACTTGTAGTGTTCTGTCATTTCTATTTCGATACCTCCACCAAATATAACACCTCCTTTTTCGGTATCAATGTGATAGTCTGAAATTGTTTCCCACTCATACTCATAACCAATTTTACCAAAAAAACCAACTCCATATCCTACCTCATAAACATAGACTAAATCTAAAGCAGAAGTATAATATATTCCTAATGCCTCTTCTACCACCGAACCTTCTATTTTGGTCACTGTATTACGCGCATATGTAAAATCGTACTCAACAGCAAAACCATTTCCGATTCTATATCCAATGTCTATACCAAATCCATAATCCCTATCACCCGTCAATACAGCTAATTCATGATTAACACTATCACCCAAATCCATTAAAGCAGCCACCACTAGGTAAAATTTGGATTCTTCATGTTCTAATTCTATATGTTCTGGTTGATGTAATTCAATGTCTCTATCTCCACCAGCATAAAGATATGTCATTAATTGTGTCATGATTATCATGCTCACAAAGATTGTTTTTTTCATTTTTTTCCTTATTACAAGTATTTAAAAGAATGTCTAGATTATAAATAGTAAACTAAATTCACTTAAAGAGCTAGCTTTCTGAGATTTAAAAATATATTTAATCTAGTTTCTTCCTTATATAGAAACTTTTTTCTCTTTAGATGTAAATTAAATCAATCAATCACATCAATTTTACTTAATCCACAGGAGAAGATCCTGACTCAATCGATTTAATGCTCTATTGGTAGCAATGACATAACCTTCCGCATCCAAACTAGGTGTAGGCTCTTTATAGCTAAATTTTTTACTTTTAAGCAATTTTCCCGTATCTCCATCAATTAACGTAAATTGCATTGAGATAATCGCTTGAGACTGTTTGGCTCTTACTCTATGTTCAAAGGCAAAGATATTGCTTTCTAATCGATAGTTTACTTTAAGTGAACTGGTATCTGAAAAAACTGCTTTAAAAAGTTGTGAATCATCTAATACTTCAATAATAGTTACCTGTAAGAGTTTACTCAAATGATTTGACCACTCTGAATTCTGATACGTCCCTCTTTCATAGGTACTGTACGAAAAATTCATTTTTTGGGACATATTTTCTCTTAGACTTTGAGGATAAGTAACCTTAATCGTTTTCCCCGAAAAAATACTGTTTGGACTTGCTTGGACATGTGGGACTTCAAGTGTAAATACTTTTAATGCTGGTGCTTTAGTACAACCTAAAAAAACAGACAATAGTCCTAAGATTAGTATATATATTTTTATTCTCATTCACCTGGTCCTTTTCTAAATTCTCTTGATTTAAAAAATACATCACTAGGACTTTGTTCAAGTTTCTTGGTCATACTGTTGAGTTGATTGGAAAATATTTGTATGTCTATTAACATCGGTTCAAGTATTTTCTTAAGATTATAATCTCCCCTATCTAAACTTTTTTCCACTTTAAGTATGACACGGTTAAAATTTCTACTTGTCTGCATCAATTTATTAATGGTTGGTATACTTACTTTCTTAATATTTGCAAAGTCTTTTTGCATCTGTTTAAAGTCTATTGTTGCCTGTGTGAACATTTCGTTCATATGTGATATGGATATATTAAACTCATCCAATGTTAAAATAGCTTTTGATGATATTATTTCTCCGTTATCAAAAATATGACCCAAAGTTTCTATATTATGATTTGAAAACAACTTTTCACTTTGTTGTAATAAGGTCTCTATTTTTTTACTTATACCTACCAAACTACCCGTTAGTTTAGATATAAGTGATGGTTTAGATTTAATAGTAGGTATATACTCATTTGTAGGCAAGAGGGTTTTCGCATCATTTGTACCACCATGTATCTCTATAAATAAGAGTCCTGTTACACCAAGCATTTGTGTAGAAGCAATCATGTCTTCTTTAATGGGTACGTCTTTGTTTATCTTCAGAAAAATATTTATTTTTTCTATGTCATTTTGATTTATACGTATCTGGGATACACGTCCAATATCAACTCCATGAAGTTTAACATTTGAATCTTTAGATAAACCTGCTATCGAGTCTTTCATTTCTATCTTATAGGTATAATAGTCTTCCTGTAAACCATATTTTGCAAGCCAAAAAGCAAACCAAATCACCCCTATACTGAAAAGCAATACAAAAACACCTACTATTGTATAATTTACTTTACTATACATGATGACCTTTATTCATTTTCTGCGAAAATCTTTCTTTTGTATATTCATTCTTAAAAAACGCTTCCACAAATGGATGCTGAGATTGTAGCACATTTTCTATACTCCCTTCAGCAACCACACGTTTATCTGCCAAGACTGCCATCCTATCAACGATGGAGAAAATGCTGTCCAAATCATGTGTAATCATCACCACCGTAATTCCCAAAAGATCACGTAATTCAACGATAAGCGCATCAAAATTACGTGCACCTATGGGGTCTAGGCCTGAAGTTGGTTCATCTAAAAAAAGTAACTTTGGCTCCATTGCCAAAGCACGTGCAAGCGCGGCACGCTTTATCATACCACCACTTAACTCAGAAGGATACAGTGCACCTACATGAGGATCAAGCCCAACAAGTGCCAACTTGGAACGTACAAGGTTTGCTCGCATCATAGTAGAGATATCAGTGTACTCTTTTAGTTGTACTTCTATATTTTCTGCCACTGTCAAAGAAGAAAACAGTGCACCAAACTGAAAAAGAACTCCCCAATCACTTCGCAATGCCTGTGCATCTTTAAAAGAGATGGAAGTCAGTGATTTACCCAATACACTCACTTCTCCCGCACTGGGTTCTAAAAGCATAATCATCTCTTTCATCAACACTGATTTACCAGAACCACTTTCACCCAATATACCGTATATTTCATTTTCATTTATATGTAAGTTGACTCCATTATGTATGGTTCTTGTTCCAAAACGTGTAACCACATCATGTATTTCTATAACGGGGTTCATAAGTCTAACTCCGTGAAAATAACTGAAAAAAGTGCATCAAAAGCGATGACTAAAAATATAGAGTTTACCACAGATGCAGTGGTATGTAACCCAATACTCTCTGTGTTGTTCGACACTTGGAAACCTCTATAACAACCAATAGCAGCGATGAGAAATGCAAACATTGGCCCTTTAATCATGCCAAGTATATAATGTTTAACTTCTAACACTTCATAAAGCCTATCCGTAAACTGTGTCATAGAAATACCTAGTTGCATTTTAGCTGCGACCATACCACCCAAGATACCTATAATATCAGCAAAAAATATCAGCAAAGGAAGTGCTATCATCAACGCAAAAACTCGAGGCAGCACCAAGAAGTAATAAGGGTCAAACCCCATGGTACGCATAGCAGCGATTTCTTCAGTAATTTTCATCGCCCCTATCTCAGCTGTGTATGCAGAACCACTACGTCCAGCAATCACAATAGCCGTAATCATAGGTCCCAACTCTCTTGTGATAGATATAGCTACGGTATCTACTATGAAAATATCTGCACCAAATTTAGCAAGCTGTACTGAACCTTGGTATGCGATTACCATCCCCACCAAAAAAGCTGTAAGCCCTATGATGATCAAGGCATTAAAACCTGATTGTTTTATATGGTATACAATTTCTTTAAAGCGTATATTTTTGGGTTTTAAAAATACTTGAAACATCGCAGTAAACAAGTGTCCAAGAAAAGTGATGAAATCTTTGATGTCTTCATAGATTTCCAGAGTATTTCTACCCAAATTTTCAAGCATACCTATTTTAGCAGGTATAATCGACTCTTGTCTATTCTTATTTAAAAGAGTATACATCTCTTTTTGCTTCTTTGTATAACCTAGCACTTCTACATCAACTTCTTCTTTAAATCGCTTATAATATTCTACAAAAAGTAAAATACCAGCAGAATCAAAATCACTCACGCCTGAAAAATCCCAAATTATCTTTTTATCGCATGGCACTTGCCTCAATGCTTTCTCTATCTCCAGTACAGTGTTCAGCGTCCACTCTCCTTTAGCACTAAGATCAAGATGATGTTGCTGTTTCGCATAAGACAAGAACTCTATATTCATAGAACAATTATAGGTAAGATTAGATTAAGTTTTGATATAATCCTCATAATTACACTATAAGGGTATACAAGTATGAAAGATTTTGGGTTGAGCATTTGGGGTGATGATAATTTTATCATACACAATGACACCATTAATGTCAATTTTGCTTCCAAACCCTCTTTATTAGAAATCACACAAGAAATTCGTGAAAAAGGATACAAAGGACCTCTTCTTCTACGCTTTCCTCATTTGATAGAAAAACAAATTTCTACACTTTTCAATACTTTTGAAAAAGCAAAAAAAGAATTTAACTACACTGGTAGTTTTAATGCTGTTTTTCCTCTAAAAGTAAACCAGTTCCCAAACTTTATACATGCACTCATAGATGTATCACAAAAGTTTAATTACGGGCTTGAAGCAGGAAGTAAAGCAGAACTGATTATTGCTATGACTCAAACACCCCTAGGCGCACCTGTCACAGTAAACGGTTTTAAAGACAAAGAGATGATATCTTTATGTTTTATCGCTGCAAAAATGGGACACAATATTACCATTACCATAGAAGGACTTGGTGAACTACAAACTATCATACAAGTTAACAAAGAATTCAACACAAATATAAAAAACCCTGTTTCTCCTAAAATAGGTGTACGCATACGTCTGCACAGTTCTGGTGTGGGTATATGGGCAAAAAGTGGTGGATACAGTTCAAAATTTGGTCTTACTTCTACTGAACTGCTTGAAGCCTATGAAATGCTTAAAAAACAAAACCTCTTAGACAAACTCTGGATGATCCATTTTCACATCGGATCACAAATGTCTGACATTGCCCCACTTAAAAAAGCACTCAGAGAAGCAGGGAACATTTATGCCGAACTTAAAAAACGTGGAGCAGATGCTTTGGGTGCCATAAATATCGGTGGGGGTTTGGCAGTAGAATACAGCCAGCATGAGGGCAAACAAGAACGAAATTATTCACTCAGTGAATTTGCAAATGATGTGGTCTACCTGATGCAAGATATAGCTAAAAGTAAAGGCGTAAAAGAACCTGACATCTTTACAGAGTCAGGACGCTACATCGCGGCTTCCCACTCAGTGTTGGTTGCTCCAGTACTCGAACTTTTTTCACAAGAATACCACGAAAAAGGTTTAAGACTCAAAGAAAAAAATCCTCCTCTTATAGAAGAACTGTATGACCTTTATACCTCTCTTTCACGTGAACATGCCAGAGAATATTTACATGATGCACTAGATCACATGGAAAGTCTTTTAACACTCTTTGACTTAGGATACATAGATTTAGAAGACCGCTCAAACACAGAAATACTTGTAAACCTTATCATTAAAAAATCTATTGCTCTTTTACGAAAAGAAGACACAGATGAACTCAAAAAACTTCAAGACCGAATACAGGAAAAATATCTTGTCAATTTTTCAGCATTTCAATCACTTCCTGATTTTTGGGGATTGKCACAAAGTTTTCCTATCATGCCTTTGGATAAGTTAGATTTRAAACCTACCAATCCCGCAAGTATTTGGGATATTACCTGTGACAGYGATGGAGAAATAGGTTTTAACCGWAAYCTRCCACTKCATYTACATGAYATTGATGTRAGTAAAGAAGAATACTTCCTGGCTTTTTTCCTCACTGGAGCATATCAAGAAGTACTGGGCATGAAGCATAACCTTTTTACACACCCCACTGAAGCAGTTATTAACTTTACTGAAGATGGCACTTACAGTATAGACCATCTTATCGAGGCACAAAACCTTATGGATGTCTTGGATGATTTGGACTACGATACCAATGTTATGGACAAAACACTCAAATATCGCATTGAAGAATCTACACAGGTTACTGCAGATGAGAAAAGAGAACTGTTAGGAAAACTTTACCTTTTTTTAAGTGAAAACAGCTATCTTAAGACCATACAAGCCAATAACGAAAACAAGGACAACTAACGTGAACGTACTAAGTCTCATAAAAGAAGATTTTAAAAATGTTAAGAAAAATGACCCTGCCCTGCACTCAACTTTTGAACTCTTTTTTAACTACCCAGGCTTATGGGCACTCTTATTTCACCGTATAGCTCACTGGGTCTACACCAAAGGTTTACGTTTCATACCTCGTCTTATATCTGCTCTTGGCATGTTTTTGACTATGATTGACATACATCCAGGAGCAGTCATAGGACGTAGAGTATTCATCGATCATGGAGTAGGTGTAGTTATCGGTGAGACTGCTATCGTTGGTAATGATGTCATCATCTATCAACAAGTCACACTTGGAGGAGTCAGAAGCTCAAAAGATAAACGTCACCCTACTGTTGGTGATAATGTTGTTATAGGTGCAGGAGCAAAGGTTTTAGGTAACATAAATATAGGTAATGGTGCAAAAATTGGTGCAAATTCTGTTGTGATTAAAGATGTGCCCGAATGTGCAACAGCTGTGGGCATACCTGCACGTGTATTACTTTGTAAAGAAGGCGCTTCACGCCTTAGCCATGACATCATGCCTGATATCAATAAAGAGATTTTTAAATATCTCATTAAACGTATAGAAGTCTTAGAAGATGCTCTTCCAAAAGGAAAACAAGAAGTTATTAAGCAAAAAGATCATGATCTTGAAGAAATGTATGATAACTTTATTCACAGTATGGACTAAATAACGACTTATAGCTATTATAAGTCTATGTTCTAAACATTTATAAACCACTTTTAGTTATAATGTGACAATTTTCTTGTAAGGGTTACTTTATGCTATCTGATCGCATCCAAACACTATCTCCATCACTAACCATCGCTATTTCTTCACTTGCGCGTGACTTAAAAGCACAAGGTAAAGATATTCTCTCCTTTTCCGCTGGTGAACCAGACTTTGAAACACCAAAAGCCATTAAAGATGAGGCGATTAAAGCAATTAATGATGGCTTTACCCAATATACTGCTGTTCCTGGAATCCCAGAACTTCTTGAAGCAGTAGCTACAAAACTAAAACGTGATAATAATCTTGATTATAAGCCGTCAGATATCATAGTCAGTAATGGTGCAAAACAATCACTTTTCAATCTCTTCCAAACTGTGCTCAACCCCGGTGATGAAGTAATCATCCCTGCACCATACTGGGTAACCTACCCTGAACTTGTAAAATATGCAGGCGCTGTACCTGTTGTCATAGAGACTGATGAGATAGGTAACTTTAAAATTACTGCTGATCAACTTAAAAATGCTATCTCTGCCAAAACAAAAATGATTATCTTAACCACTCCTTCCAATCCAACAGGTTCCGTATACTCAAAATCTGAATTAGAAGCATTGGCTGAAGTTCTCAAAGGTACGGACATCATCGTAGCATCTGATGAAATGTACGAAAAACTTGTATATGGCATTGATTTTATAGCTGCAGCCAGTATTTCAGATGATATGTATCAAAGAACTGTCACCATTAATGGTCTCAGCAAATCAGTAGCGATGACTGGTTGGCGTTTTGGGTATTTAGCTACGCCTAACAAGGAAATGATAGCTGCTATGAATAAACTTCAGTCACAAAGTACATCCAACATCAACTCTATTACCCAAAAGGCTGCAATACCTGCACTTTTAGGCGAAGTTGACGAAGAGATTGAACAGATGAGACGAGCATTTAACAACAGGTGTGAAGAAGCAGTGAACCTTTTTAATGACATTGATGGTCTTTCAGTCTTAAGACCACAAGGTGCTTTTTATCTTTTTGTAAATATTAAAGATGTTTCCAATGATTCTATAGAATTCTGTAAAGAATTACTACAGACTACTGGTGTTGCAGTAGTCCCTGGTATAGGTTTTGGAAGTGAAGGGTATTTTAGATTTTCCTTCGCTACAGATATGACCAATATACGTGAAGGTATTAGACGCATAGAGAAATTTATAAGACAAAAACAAGCATAATTTTATAAATGGAAGTCACAGTTTCCATCTCATTCTTCCAAAACCATAAAGGTGTGCACTATGTATAGACTATTAAAACTCTCTTTTTTTTTCTCTTTTTTAACACTATCAGTACATGCACAACCCGCACAACTTATAGAAGATGAACGTGAAAAGCTAAACATGTCTATGATCATCTCAGGGGGTGTCAGCCTTGGTGCCTATGAAGCCGGATATAACTGGGCGATGATAAAGATGTTGAGCAAGATCAGAGATAGTGGAAAGCTCATAGAACCTAATCTACGTTCTGTAGCAGGCGCATCCGCAGGTTCTATAAATGCACTACTCTCTGCTATGTATTGGTGTCAAAAAGACTCAGTCCCTTTACATAACAGTGTAGATGATAACCTGTTTTATGAAACATGGGTAAATCTAGGCATAGAAGACCTTGTCATAAAAGGGGAAGATCCTACAAATAAAAACAGTTTGTTTACAAGAAGAAGTTTAGAAGCAAAGGGTGAAATAATCATCGCACATCTTAAAAAACCTATTTTTAGAAAAGGGTGTGAAGTACCTCTTGGCGTCTCTGTCACAAAAGTAAGACCCATAGTTGAAAATATCTCTGGCATAAAAGTGAAAAATCAAAACTTTTCTGTACCTCTTGTCTTTAAAGAAAAAAATGGACAAGGTATTGTTGAGAATAAAGAACTTTCAAAAAGTACAGCCTTTTATATCTCTATCCCCGGTATAGAAAAAGACCGACAAAAGCTTATCAATGTTCTTTTTGCCTCAGGAGCATTCCCTGGTGCATTTCAACAAGTAAAGTTAGACTATGCCTATAAAGGTAAAAAATACTCTCACTATTTCATAGATGGTGGTTTATATGACAATGTACCCTTAGACCTAGCCATAGCACTTGATGAAGATGCTTCACACTTTTTATTTATGGATCCAAACAATATAAGAAAAGAAATAGTTGCTGATGAAACAGATGTACCTGAAGAATTACCTGTTGGGTTTATTACAACTAACCTTATTCCGGTCTTTAGTAGCTTTGGTATTATGCAATCTATGAAACTCTATGATGCAATCAATAAAAATTTTAGAGATGATTCAAATAAAAAACTCATCCTTTCTTCCAGATACCATCCTATTACAGGAAAATTTCTAGGACATTTTGGAGCATTTTTAGATAAAAACTTTCGTGCTTATGATTATTATGTAGGTGTATATGATGCGATTTATCATCTTGCTACTGCATTACAAAAAAGATATGAAAAATATGCTGTTTATTCCAAAATAGGGCTTATGAATAAGCTAAAAAGTAGACTGGGACTAGATACTAACCCAGAAGCATTGGCAGCGTATAAACTCTTTTTAAATACTGAATTTAAGCAATTAAAACCAAAAACAACAGATCGTTTTTCAGCTATCTATAATGCATTTAACATCAAAAAACCAAATGAAAAACGTTATGATAATGATGAATTTAAAACATTCCTTGTTAAGCTAGATATGAACTACTTGGAATCATCTAAAAAATCTTTCCTTTACTATGCTAAACAAGACATTGATAACTGGTATAAAAGACCTTTGCGTTTTATAGTCAATCGTATTACGACACTTGAAAATGATAGGGCAAAAATATATCCAGACCATACAATTATCGCCACCATGACCAGTATAGGTGCTTGGACTGCCAGTAGTTCACTAAAAGATAAAAATGGTTTTCATTTCTTGCCCTTAGATGTACCCCAAGATGAAGGAAAAGAAAACTTACGAATTGCATTAAGACTTTTACCAAATGAAGTTGCAGTAGACCTCAGTAATGGGGGTGTAAGTTTTGGATATTCTGCACTTTATTATAACAATACAATGCCTTTGATTGATGGAGTAGAAATGAAAGCATCTTATGTAGTAGATAAAAAAACAAGTGATTTTGTACGTGCAGATGTATCTGCCTTTAAAGAATATGATGACTCTATCAAATTTGGTGGAGGTCTAAGTCTTTTTGGAGACATGGAAGGTACTTTCTATAAACAAAATAGTGCCTATGGACTCAATACCTATGTAGACATCATAGATATCTTTAGACTAACCTATGTCTACAGATATGGAGATAATGTAGACCGTAACTATCTTTACTTTGGAATCGAAAATATTCCCAGTCTTATCTACTGGTTAAATAGGTGATTTTTAATAGGAAGTAAAAATACTTACTTCCTTTTCTTCGTCATATTCTCCATAGTGAACCAAACGATACCTATAATAGAAAAAAGTATAATAGGTGCTATCCACGGATTTACTTGAATATATGCAAACATGGAGATAATGACTTCACTGGAGTAATACGCTGAAAGCCCAATTGTCAATACAAACACTATAGAAGCAAAAATATTATAAAACCCAAATTTTTGAAAATCATATTTAGACAAAGCCATAGAGAGTGGGACTAAAGTTTTAATACCATAAAGGAATTTTTGTATAAAAATGGCCCATATCCCATACTTACGCATAATCAGTGTTGCAAGAGCTATCTTACGTTTGTGCTTGGAAAAATACGGCTGTATCTCTTTCTTCTGATATTTTCCAAGGTAAAAAAGAAACATGTCTCCCATATAATTTGATACCGTTGCTATGAACAAGGCCGTGGTTAAATCCATTTTACCCATAAAAGAAAAGACTCCTGCAGCTGCCACAATAAATAACGAACCACCAAAAGCAAAAAAAGCTACAGCCAAGTAACCCCAAGTTTCTAAAGAAGCAAAATCCATAAAATATCCTAAAATTCAATTAAAGAATCATATCTAAAATAGATTAATAGTTTTGAGGTTGTATTATTTATCTAGCCTTATCATTATCTGTGTTCGCAAAATATTTAATACTAAAATCTACTCGTTCTTCTACAGACTGATTTAATGTTGTTTTATCTATCATATCAAAACGTGTTAATATACCTGTTTGATTTGCTATTTGAATAGCCAACCCTGGTCTAGCATTGAGTTCAAGAATCAGTGGACCTAGGTGCTTGTCAATCACTATATCAACCCCCAGATAACCTAAATGAGTCATATCATAACATGATGCGGAGAGCTTTAACATATCTTTCCAATGAGGTATCTGCAAAGCTGAAAAGTCATATCCTGTGTCTGGATGTTTATCTATAGGGTGATTATGCTGTACCGCATAGAGAGCTTTACCTGTAGCCATATYTATACCTACTCCCACGGCACCTTGATGTAAGTTTRCWWWASCAWMACTNSTGCNWRKTTGAACAACGTAGCATTGCCATGGCTGGAAATCCCTTATACAAAATAATACGTATATCTGGTACCCCTTCAAAACTATACTTTTCAAAAATAGGGTCAAATTGAACCAATTGTTCTATCATGGCAACATCAAGTTTACCACCTAAAGAATAAAGTCCACTAAGGATATTRGAAATATGCTGCCGTATATCCCTAAAAGTGACATGCTCTCCACTAGGTTTAAAAAAGAAATTATCTTTTCTATCAACAATCACTAAAATCCCTTTTCCTCCACTACCTTGAGCAGGTTTTATAACAAATCCGTTAAGTCCATCTAATATTTTTTCTATATTTCTGATATCTGACTGCATACGCACTGTACCTAATAATTKAGGCACAGCAATATTCACTTTCTGGGCGACCACTTTAGTTTTCAGTTTATCATCTACAATAGGATACTGTTTACGATTGTTATGCTCACCAATACAATAAACATTACGTTTATTCATACCAAGTACACCTARTTTTTTAAGTTTAAAGGGATTTGCAAAAAACATACTTAATCCGTAAATGACTTGAAACGCATGAGTTCTGTAAGTCTATATCCACTATACCGTCCCATCAATATAATCATGCCCAAAAGAACTAAAAGTACTTCAGGAAAATTAAAAGTAATATGTCCTATCAAAGGATTACTCATAACAAAATAAGCACATACCGCCACAAATAACGAGCCTCCACCCTGCACAAATACTTCTTTAACGCCCTCTTCTTCCCATAAAATAGACATTCTTTCTATCGTCCATGCCAAAATAATCATAGGGAAAAAGGTAATAGTCATAGCTTCTTCAATTCCTAATTTAAAGCTTAAAATACTCATAAAGGACATAATGGTTATGACCACAATAACTACAGCTGATATTCTCGCTACCAGAAGCAWGTTGAGTGTACTCAAATAACTTCTAATCACCAAACCAATACTTACAATCAACACGAACATTATTAATCCAGTGATGAGTGTCGTTTCCATGAAAGCCAAGGCAATCAAGATTGGCATAAAAGTTCCAGAAGTACGTATACCTATAAATACTCTTAAAAAAACAACCATTAATGCTCCAAAAGGAACCAATAACATATGTCTAAAAGCATTTTGTTCAGAAACAGGTAGTGTAAAAAGAGAAAAATCAAGAATTGCAGAATTTTTAACTATATTTTTATTCTCMAYYWWWTWMMSWYWYKRTWSWTKCYRWYWWTTSACWKRWAWTRNAATTYKWKWWTWWKKMKYTYYTRTKAAGTAAATCGAATGACAGTATCAGTTTCTTATTATGCGATTGTCTACCTCAAAATGCGGGTGTTTCTTGCGCGGACTAAATCCACGGGTCTGACTCCCACTATCTCCCATC
>NVVN01000018.1 GCA_002733355.1 Sulfurovum sp. | reverse complement strand
ATCTAACCTCTTCAAATCTTAAAGTTACAGATTTTTTAGCTTTTCGTATCTCAAAATATACTAAAAGTTTAGAAATTGCACTTTGGATTTAAATTCGGGATTATTAGGTCGTAGAGCATAGGTATCAGGTGAGTGTAATCGTAGATAAGTTTTCTATGCTATGATTGTTTATCATATTCAGGAGAGACGGTATTTATGAAAGAATTACTACTGTCACGTTCACCTGACCCCTATTTCCAAAAAGGTCTTAGTGCAAGAGTATGGAGTGATAGTATCCAGCAGAATAATAGCTAAAAGTATGAGAGAATTGGGACTTGTTGTAAAGATGAAGCGTAAGTTTAAAGTTAGAACTACAGACTCAAACCATAACTACAACATCTCCCCCAATAGATTGCAAAGAGATTTTAGAACCAATGTACCTGATGAAGTGTATGTGGGAGATATTACCTATATACGTACACAACAAGGATGGTTGTATTTAGCTGTCGTTATCGATTTATTCTCACGTAAAATTGTAGGATGGTCAATGGATGATAATATGGAAACTCCTTTAGTGAACAATGCACTTTTGATGGCACTACATAAGCGTACACCTCCACCAAACCTTATATGGCATACAGACAGAGGAAGTCAATATGCTTCTGATGCACACAGAGAACTACTAGCAGAACATCATATACTTCAAAGCATGAGCAGAAAAGGTCACTGTTGGGATAATGCGGTAAGTGAGAGTTTCTTTCATTCACTAAAGACGGAACTTGTACACCATGAACGCTTTAAAACAAGAGCTGAAGCCAATCAATCTATCTTTGAATACATAGAGGTATTTTATAACAGGCAGAGGCTACATTCGACCAATGGTTATATGTCTCCAGTCAATTATGAGATTAAGATGTTAGAATATCAAACGGCTGCGTAATCTTTAGGGGAACTTGTCTGAAATATGGGTAGCACATCAGTAAGTCTTAAATTTCATAAAAATATTGTTTTGGCTATAATCTTGTTGACTAAAAAAATTAAATCATGGAGCTTCAAATAACTGATATATTTACTGTACTTCAAATTAATCAACAGCATAAATTAGGTTTCTTTGAGGCTCATCAACATGACTTATATGAAGTGGTATGTATAAGTGAAGGAACATTAACCCTAACGATTGACTTTCAAACGTATCAATTAAAGAAAAATACGGTTTATTTAATAAAACCTGGGCAAATACATCAATGGTCGAAAAATGATTTTCCGAACAACTGTATTGGGTATATTTTTCATTTTTCAAAAGAGTTTCTTCCCTCTTATGAGATGGTCAACAAACTTTTTAAAAACAATTCTTTACCCATCATTGAACTGCCTTCCTCAACCATTGAAAACATTCATAGACTCATAAACATGATTCAAAAAGAAGATATTAAGATAAGTGAACTAAATGCCTATCTATTTGGTTCTATTTTAGAATATATTTTAAAGTTCAAGAAATCAACAACAAATTTGTATTATAAAGACTTAAGAATATACTTACTCATTGACCTAATAGAACAAAACTTTAAAAAAGAAAAATCAGCACTCTTCTATGCTAATCATTTTGAACTTACAACCAAACGATTAAATGAACTAACGAAAAAGTATTTAAACAAAACCCTCTCATCTTTAATAATAGATAGAAATATAGTGGAAATAAAGAGAAAACTGAGCCATAGTAATTTATCGCTAAAAGAGATTTCAGAGTATTTAGAATTCAATGATACTTCACATTTTTCTAAGTTTTTTAAAAAACATACTTCATCTACTCCCCTAGAATTCAGAAATGTACAAATCGTACAATAAATTGTACTTTTTTGCCATTGAATACCTCTAAAATAAAATATATAATATCTCTATACCAAGTACAGGAGCAATATATGAAAAAAATAGGTTCAGTCACAAAGTTAATACGATACCCAATCAAATCAATGCAAGGTGAAGAGATTAACACAAGCATAATTACAAAAAAAGGTTTACTTGGCGACCGTGCTTATGCCTTAATAGATACCAAAACCAATAAAATAGTTAGTGCTAAAAATCCAAAAAAATGGTCTAATATTTTTAAATATAATTCAAAGTTCATAACAGAACCAAGCCAAAAAAACATGACAGATGTTCAAATAATATTTCCAAATAACAGCATAATCAGTAGTTCAGAAAAAAATATTGATGCGCTTTTATCTTCTTCTTTTAATCGTAATGTCAAATTAACATCAACTGTTCCACGTGAGGTACAACTTGAAGAGTACTATGCAGATATTCAAGAAATGGAGCAACCAAATGCTGTAGAAGATGCAACTATGGTAAATGGTACTTTTTTTGATTTGGGAACCATTCATCTATTGACAAGTTCAACGATTGCTAAACTAAAAGAGCTTTATCCTGAAGGTGATTTTAACATTAATAGATTTCGACCAAATATTTTTATCGATTTAGATGTAACTACTATCGAATTTATAGAAAATGATTGGGTAGGAAAAGAAATTGCCATAGGCAACGAAGTTATATTGAAGGTCAAACAACCCTGTCCCAGATGTGTAATGACAACACTCGAACAGAAAAATATAGTAAAAGATACCAATATCTTAAAAACAGCCATCAAAAACAATAATGGAAATATTGGGGTCTATGCTGATGTAGTAAGAACAGGGACAATTAACAATAATGATATAATTCAAATTATAAGCTAAATAAGAAAATAAAAATAAAACATATTTACTGTGGAGAATCCAAAAAAATAAACGCAAAAGTTTAGAAATTGCACTTTGGATTTAAATTCGGGATATATCGTGGATGAAAAAATTCAAGAATAAGGGTCAGGTGAACGTAATCGTAAGTTTTCCTACGCTATACTACTCCTACAAGGAGTGTATATGCCACGTAAACCAAGAATAGAACTAGCAGGAAAATACCACATCATCAACAGAGGTGTGGCTCAGATGGGTATATTTAGAGAGCCTGCTGACTATGAGTACTTTGAAGAGCTAATGTGCTTTTATGCTAAAAGCCTTGGTATTACTATCCATAACTACTGCCTCATGTCTAACCACTACCATTTACTACTAGAAATAAAGAGTGAAAACCTCTCTAAATTTATGCGACAGCTAAACATGAACTACTCCATCTACTTCAATAAAAAGAACAAACGTGTAGGTCACCTATGGCAAGGACGGTTTAAGTCATGGTATGTCACAGATGAAGCTTACTTTTATACGCTTATGTGCTACATAGAACAAAACCCACTCAAAGCAAATATGGTAAAAAACATGAAAGAGTATCCTTACAGCTCATAYCACTATTTTCTCAAWTACAAAGAGATACCWGARTGTTTAAAAGMSTCATGGATAGTRGARAACTATAAAGATGATWMAGAAGCCATAGAAGCATTTTTAACCAATCCTGTAGATAGTAGCCAACTGCAAGAGCTGAGAAAGGCATCTTCATTGCTAGAAGCACCTAATGTTGATAAGAAGCCAAAAGAAGAGGACTTGAAGAAGCTTTTTGAAAATGTAGTAGAGATTGGGAAAAGAAACCAAATGATTGCGGAAGCTTACACGAAAGGCTATTCTCAGCATAGGATTGCTAAGGTATTGGGTATGGCACAGTCTACGATTAGTGCGATTATCAAAAGGGTTGAAAGATGAAGTACGATTACGTTCACCCCACACCCAGCATGGGAATAAAAATAATGATACGAGATGACGAAAAAACTTTTATGTTATAATAATTCTATGAAAATGACACAAGAGAAGGTATTGGCATACCTTAAAGAATTAAAATCAGAACTAGAAGCAGAGGGCATCGAAAAGGTGGCTCTTTTTGGAAGTTTTGCTACACATAGTCAGAATGTCTATAGTGACATAGATATCGCCATACAAAAGAAAAAAAACTTTCTTGATGAATATACCGCATATGAGTATTTAAACCTCCTTACTAAGATAAAATCAAAGATAATGTGTAGGTTACATTTACCTAGCGATGTGTTTGACTTGGATAGTAAGTCTAGCTTTAAAAAGCAGATAGAAAAAGAGCTTATTTATGTATAGTGCCAAAGCCTTAAGTCGAGTAGAGACTATAACCAAGAAGATACACTTTATTGAAAACATAGTGCAAGAAAAAGGTTCTGTGATAGAAGCCTTAGAGGATGAGCAGAGCGCAAGAGCCGCGATACTTATGCATTTGACTGCTATAGCTGAACAGTTTGATAAACTTCTACACAGTGGAGAGCTAGAGATACTGAAACACTTTGAAAAGCAAGACATAAAAGGAAGTTATGAATTGCGTAATTTTATAGCACATGATTATGAGGGGATAGATTTTCATGTTGTTGAAGAGGTGATAAAACAGAGACTTCCTGTGATTGCCAAAAGTGCAAGCGATGCGGTAAGGTATATAAAGTAGGGCGGTAGTATAACTTTTTTAGCTGTATCTTGCTATAGTGTCGCATGAAACGGTTTGTTGCACTTTATTTTCTTTTTTTAGCACTTTTATTTGTATTTTTTTACGCACCAACTTCTATGCTTTCTACTTTGTTCAATGATGGACAAACAAAATTAACACTTTATTTTTTAGATCTATTTTTGCAACCGGGTCAACTTCAGGGCATAGATATTTGGATAAACCCACACTATAAAATTATCATCAATAAAGCTTGTAATGGGGTCATACCCATACTTTTTTTGTTTGCTTCCATTTTGGCATATCCTTCGGAAAATACACACAAGATAYTATGGATGTTTATAGGATATGTTGTTTTTTCTGTGGTAAATGTTATACGTATTTTACTTGTGGTGTATGTGACGGAACATGGAGAGGGACAGGGAGAGTTTTACTGGTCACATGACATTGTTGGAAACTTTATTTTGATGGTAACAGGGTTGGTGCTTTTTATTGTTTTTATCAAAACCTCAGCTAAAAGGGTTAAAAACTCTGAATCTTAAAATGCCAATAAATAGATGAATGTTTGTCTTTTAACTTCACTTCATTGACGATGGCGGTAGGACCAGGAGTCTCTGGGGGTGGAATGATTCTGATTTCTTCAGGGATGTAAATATCTCTGGCATTTTTCTTTAAAATTTCGCGACTCTTTAACTCTTTTACTTTCATATGACGCTCTATGATGCTGTAGGCAGTTTTGTTGTCTTTGTGATGTCGTAAAATATTTGTACTTAAATACAGAGAATCCTGTAAAGAGTGTTTATTCCGTTCTGAAATGTAGACGATTTGTTCATGGTTGTCACTGTGGATTTGTAGCACAAAGATAATACCAAAAGAGATGATAATTACAGAAATAAGAATCTCTATGATGGTAAATGCAGGGCGTAAAGACTTCATCAGTAAAAATCTCCAGCATTTGAAAGCATTCTACTTTGTTCTAACCAGTACGATTTAGCATCTTCGGGCGAGTCGAACTTTTTAGGTTCTCCAAAAAATGCAGGCAAGAAGTAAGCACCATCTTCATTTTCTAGTATCATTTGTGTGGAGCTTCCATTGGTGTAAAAGTCCATGACAAGACATATCTTTTTGTCATTGTATCGTTCATATTCTATGCGTCTGAGTGCGTTGCTTCCATCTATGGTATATGCCTTGATGTTGCTAAGGTCGATTTTATGTGAGTAGACTTCAAAAGCAGAAGTGACACCTTTTCTGAGGTAACACTGTTGGCATTTGTCAATACACATAAGGGTAGCATGGTCTGCAAAAAACTCTGAATTAACAATATTTTCTTTGAGGTTCATGGGGGTAAGTGCTTTGGGTTTTTGTTTTCCAAGCTCAACGCCAGAAAAGCCCAAATAATAAACCAAAGAGATAATCATAATGACGATAAGAAGTTCTACAAGTGAAAACCCTTTTCGTAAGGTACACTCTTTTGGTTTAGACATACTGAAGATTACTTGTTACACTCAGAAAATAAAATGTCTTTATTATTCTCTTCACCACCTTCTTTTCTGTCTGATGCAAAAGAAATAAGCTCAATATCTGAACCATTACTCACATAGATAAAAGGTGTTTTCCATGAGTCTTTAGGCATTTTTTTCAAATAAGGTTTTACACGGTAATTAGGGTATTTATCAGCATCGGGGTTTGCGAGAAGTGCTTCAAATCCTTCTTCTGTCTCAGGGTAGTTACCATTGTCAAGTTTAAACATATCAAATCGTTTTTTGAGGTCATTCATCTTAAGACATACGGTATCTCTTTTTGCTCCATCTGCGGCATCCATGAGTCCCGGTGCAACCACTGCGACAAGTCCTCCAAGTATAACAATAACGATAAGTAGTTCTATCAGGGAAAAACCAGCTCTTAATGAGATTTTGTGTGTCATATGCATCCTTTAGTTTGCTTTGGTATAATATTTAGTTTAAATTTTACAAATTTTACTTTAATAGAGCTTTTAGATGGATAAAACACAACCACCCTTCACTAATGTTAAGCACAAAGAAGGGTTTGCCTTGATGATAACCTTATCAGTACTATCAGTACTGATTGCCCTTACGATGGTACTGTTAAGCTATTTTGAAGAGGTACAAGATGATGCAGCGGACACCACTGCGATGATACAAGCAGATTTATATTATGCAGATATAACAGGCATTTTTGATCGTTTTAAAAAGAAAAAAGACCTTTTTACCAGACTCTATCTGTACCCTGTACCATTGCGATCACCAGATGGAAGGTTTTCGATGCTTTTACGCTGTCAACCCTTGTCAAATGGGGCGAACGTCAACTGGCTTGCGCTTGAAAACACAAGTGACATGAATGAAGCCTATGTATTTACCCAAACGGTCTTTGACATCATAGCCCAGGATTATAACCTGGAAGATGCTACAAGACTGCAAGAGATGTTGCTTGAAGAAATAGGTGGGAAAGAGAAGTTTATTAAGAAAGAATACAGTAGACTTAGGCAAAAAAACGGTATTATATCATACCAGCAGTTTGCACAGATTGTAAGCCGGTATCAGCTTGAAGTGGATGATCTGCAGGCAAGTCGTATACCGTGGGAAAAATATTTCACTTTTTCGAGTAATGCGAAGGTAATAGATGCAGAGTATAGTACTGCTGAGTTACTCTCGCTACTTTTTGATATAGATGTGCAATCGGTACGAGAGTGGAAGCGTGATCCTGAAAAAGGAAGTTTAGARTCTTTTGTGCAAAATAATGGTGGAAATTATGCACAAAGAAAAAAAATAATAGCAGGTAAAACTTTTTTAGAAGAGAGTGAATGTACAGTAAGTTATGCAAGTACTGACAAACAATATACATTTAGATTTAAATATATTCAAGGAGAGGCAAAACATTTTGAATTTTATGGGAAAAACTAAAGAGCTCCTTCTTGCCTATCCGACTATGCAGAGCGTTGTACTACAAGAGAGTGTGAATGTGATGTTGACACCACAGTTTTATACACTTAAAAAAGAAGCGCTTCCTGTTAAGTATGCCTATCAGGCAAAAAAGATAGCACCATCACTTTTTGAGGGTTTACTAGAAGTGGGTGGAAACTACGACTATATGGTTTTTAAAGAAGTCGATACCTGGGTTTTTATTGCGTATGATATTAACAAGATTACAGATTTTCTTGCATCAAAAGGCATTGAAGCATCCATGATAGCTAAACTCTTTTTTACACAACAGGCGGTAGAATTTTTTACTTTACCCTTGATGCTGAGTGAGAAAGATGCCCTTGTGGTACTAGATGATGTTGTTGTGGTTGTGCCACGCATTGCACTAGGRGAGGACGAGAAGCCTTCTTTGGTTTTTAACAACAGTTTTACCCCTCAAAAAGGTGTCTCTCTTCAAGGTGAAATAGGTTCTATCTTAAATAAAAAGCAGGCATATACATTGGCTAGCATTTTTATGCTCTTTACCATTTTATTTATAGCAGAAGGCGTACGTTATAGTGGAGAGAGTGAAGCAGGAGAAGAGGAGCTTCAATCATTGTATGAAGCATACCCCTCACTGGAAAGTTCATATACTAGAGAAGGTATCGTTAGCAAATATAGAAAGATAGACCAAAAAGAAAGAAGCAAAAGAGATGTGGTGAAAATTTTGGGCAGCATGATTTTTAAAGGTGTGACCTTAACTACGTTACATCTGGATGAAAAGAAGTTTAAAGCCCAGTTCTCATGTGCAGATGCACAGGTAGCAAAACGTGTCAAGGCGTTAGCAAAAAAAGCAAAATATAATACCTCCAAGGTAAAAGGAAGTCATGATTTGAGTATAGAGGGAACTTTATGAGTTGGAAACAGTATCAAAATGAACTTATAGCTTTGACCGCGCTACTCATCATGTTTTTTGCTTATATCTACAAACATAATCAGGTGAGTTCCCAAGTAGAACACAGCAAAACAGTCCAACATTCCATAGGAGAATTAAAAGAAGTTATTGCCCTGAAAAAAGTATGGGCAAACAAAAAGACAGATAAGAAGATAGATAAGCTTCAGACACTTATCGCTCAAAGTAAAGTAAAATGGAGCAAACGAAGTAAAAAAATTACAGCAAGTTATACGGCTCTTAGCTCCAATGAACTTAATCAACTTATTGCAAAAATTTTAAATTTGCCTATAGTGATAACATCATTAAATATACAAAAAACAGGGTCAAGTTATAATGTGGAGCTCAAATGCAAATGGTAAAAAAGATTCTTATAACATTGGCAGTTTTATGGTTTGTGGTGCTCTTCTTTATGCCTAAACAAGAATTTTATTATAAGCTTGAGGAAGAACTTGCAAAAAACGACATAAAAATAAATGAAAAAAGTACAGAGGAAGGACTTTTTTCTTTGACTTTACATGATGCTTCCATCTACGTTAAAGGTATCAAGTTAGCAACGGTAGAAAAAATAGATTTTTGCACATTGCTTTTTTATACGAAGGTGGAAGTCACAGAGTTGCTCCTTGATGAATCCCTTAAAAATGTTGCCCCTACAAAGATAGACAGAGTATCGTTATCTCACGCAATATGGAATCCTGTATATTTAAGTGTTGATGCAGAAGGCACTTTTGGACAAATGGATGGAAATGTTGCCATAGCTAAGAGAACACTACGTTTGGATTTTAATGAAACAAAAAATATTAAGATGCTCAAGGCAAATTTAAAAGAAGATGAGAAAGGATGGTATTATGAAACATCTTTTTAAGTCACAAGCGTATAAAACCCTTTTGGCAGTACTGATTTTGCTTTTAATAGTTAAAAGTGTTTGGTTTGTTATTTCTTTGCTGTGGTTACCTTCAAATGGAGTGGATTATGTTGAGCAAAAGGGTGGGAAAGCACTTTATTACAGGGTAAAACTTACCCCAAATGAAATAGCAGCACCAACAACAACTAAGAGACCTATAAAAAAGGTTGGTAGTATTAATGACATTACTTTGTTAGCTATTTACAACGCAACAGATGCTACTGTGGTGACAGTGAAACATAAGTCAAAAACAAAAGTCCTTTCTCGTGGTGAGGATATCAATGGTTTTGTACTAGAAGGCGCAAGTAGAAACTTCGCAACATTTACTAAAAATGCTAAAAGCTATAAGGTGATGTTACTCAAAAGTAAATCAGGTAGCCAAAGTACAAATGCWGTGAAGGCAGCACCAAGCAAAGYTCCTTCGCTAACAAAACCCAAAGAAATACTYGGAGAGGTAACAGATGCTGGAGACCATAAGGTGATAGACCGTTCACTTCTTGATCATTATGCAAAAAACATGGATGATATCTATAAAAATATTGGTATTGGTGAGATCAAAGARGGGAGTGATCTGAAGGGATTTAAAATTACTTTCGTGCGTAGGGGTTCTCCTTTTGCAAAACTTGGTGTGAGAAGAGATGATGTTATTAAGTCTATCAATGGACAAGAGATAAACAGTTATAATGCAGCTTTTAGTATGTACAAAAACATACAAAATATTGATAACCTTACATTGGTTATCCAAAGAGGTAAAGAAGAAATGGAGTTAGAATATGAAATTAACTAAAATAGCTTTGAGCATATTGCTTGTGTTGTCTGTAGGACTGCATGCAGAAGAAGAAAAAATAGATGTAAACTTTAGAAACCTTTCTGTAAAAGATTTTATAGAAATGGTTTCCAAAATCACGCAGAAAAATATTTTAATAGAGAGTGAACTCAAAGGTAAAATAAATTTTGTCTCAACAACACCTATCAAAAAAAGTTCTTTGATGCCATTGGCAAATTCAATCCTTGCKAGTAAAGGCTTGACGCTTGTGGATCAGGGAGACTATTACAAGGTAGTAAAGAGTGCCAATGCAGCAGGAGAAGGACTAGATGTCAGCAGTACGATAGACGGGGATACTATGAAAACCGTTATGTTTCCACTTAAAAACTCCAATGCCGCAGTCATTCGTGCAAAAATAAAACCACTTTTACATAAGAGTGCCAAAGTCATCTCTTTTAAAGAGAATAACGTCTTGGCAATTACTGCAAACCCAAGAACCCTTCGTTCTATCTCAAAAGTCATCAATGCTGTTGAAAAAAGAGGCGAAAAACGTTCCACGGTTGTACGTCTGAAGAACTCTAGCGTAAAAGATGTGTTTACCAATGTGCAAGGTATGGCAAAAAAACTTTTTCCTCAGACCATAGAGAGTGAAAAAGTAGATGTTTTTAAAGATGAAGCAACAAACTCCATCATCTTGGTGGGTAAAGCAGGGAATAATAGTAAGATGATTCGCTACATTAAGCAGCTAGATATTAAAGGTGAAGACCAAGAGCAAAAAATGTATGTGATACGACTCAAAAATTCTAACGTAGAAGAGATGGAAAAAATAATGAGTAAACTCATCTCTCAAATGAATGCTGTGGCTATTAAGAATCCTAAAAAGGGAGGAAAACCACCTAGTAAAGCGATGGTTGTTTCTGACATAGAGCGAAATGCTCTTGTACTCTTGGCTACAGGGGATCAGATAAAAAACATACGTGAAACGGTAAGGAAAATTGATATCCCGAAAGTACAGGTGTATGTTAAAACGAAGATTGTTGAAATAAATACTAATATGGCWGAACAGATTGGATTACAGTATGGTATTAATGGSGGAGCAATAACATCTAGCGGKCTTTTTACRCTTGCWGGTAATTTAGGAGCATCTGCATTACAAATCTCTCCGGCACTTTTAGGGTTTTTGAATACGAATCAGCAGACAGCTGWKCYTGAYRRWAATGGGRRYRCYWTTRYYRYAAATGAWCCAGCATTTARAWTTGAKGCAACAGATTCGGTTTTTGCTTTGGGAGCAAAACTTGATCTCTTGACGCGTAATGGTGCAGCAAGACTTTTAAGTGAACCATCAGTGTTGTGTACGAATAACAAAGAAGCTTCTATTTACGTGGGACAAACTATGTCTATCTTGACACAAGGGCAGCAGTCTACACAAGGTWCTTCCAACATAGTTAATAAYTATTCWAGAGAAGACATCGGATTGACACTTACCGTCAAACCAAGACTCTCAAGYAACAACCAAGTAAGCCTTGAAGTAGAAACAATCATAGAAGCGATAGATCCYTCTTCAGAACAAATAGTAGACAGACCAACTACGACAAAAAGAACMGTMAARACRGATGTGATTGTGAACAATGGTGAGACGATTATYTTGGGAGGACTTATTAGAAGAGTAAAAGGGGAGAGTACGGCAAAAGTACCAATTTTGGGAGATATACCAATTTTGGGAGAGTTGCTTTTTACACATAATTCAGATGTGGAACGAGAACAAAATGTTGTGATATATCTGACGCCCTACATTGTTAGAAAAAGTGGAGACTTGCAAAAACTTAAAAGCATGTTATCTGAGCTAGATGAGGTACAAAAACAATATAGTGACAAGGTAATAGATGCATTGGATAAAAAATCGGGTATGAGTACAAATGAAAATGGCCATGCTCCTGCCGCAAGTAGAAGGATAAGAAGAACATCTACAAGTAATCTAAGTATATTAGAAGAGAATAAATAATGTATTTCCCTCGTCTTCAAGATGTAAACCTTGAACCATTGTGGGAAGAAGAGCTTAACCATAAGCTGGCAATCAAGCACTCTTTACTTTTTTCCCAGCTAGATGAGGTTAAAACATGTATCGTAGAAGAAGAGACGCTGGGTGATTCGCTTAACTATTTTTCAAAACTTGACTTGGAATATCCTGTAAGCATAGTCGATAGTGAAAGTTTTGAGAGACTTAAAAATAAATTTTTAGAGATTCAAACGGGTTCAGATTTTGAAGAGATGGCAACCACTTCTGATGAGCTTATCGAAGTAGAGTCTGATTTACTGGAATTTATACGAAACTCACAAGATCTTCTTTCAAGTGAAGAATCCGCACCCATTATAAAGCTTGTAAACTCTTTATTTTTTCAAGCATTACAAAAAGGTGCCAGTGATATACACATAGAGAGTGGTGAACGAAAAGGCGAAGTGCGTTTGCGTATGGATGGAGCACTTAAAAAACATCTAGATCTTGAAAAAAACATCATTACTTTAGTCATCAACCGTATTAAAGTTATTTCGAATCTTGATATCTCCGAAAAAAGAGTGCCGCAAGATGGACGAACACAGATAAGCATCTCGGGGAAAACGATAGAYATACGGGTTTCTGTATTGCCTACATACCATGGAGAAAGAGTGGTGATGAGGATACTTTCTCAAAGTGAAGACATTCCTACCCTTGAGTCATTGGGTTTTGCAGAAGACATCACCAATGACTTATACAAATTACTCAATCATGCCCATGGTATGATACTTGTAACCGGACCTACTGGTTCGGGTAAATCAACCACCCTTCATGCCTGTCTGCAGCATATTGCTACACCTGATAAAAATATCATTACCGTAGAAGACCCTGTGGAGTATAATGCAAACAATATTTCTCAAATACAGGTCAATACAAAAGTAGGACTTACCTTTGCGGTAGGCCTTCGATCGATTTTAAGACAAGATCCAGATATCATCATGGTAGGGGAAATTCGTGACTCGGAAACAGCAGATATCGCCTTGCGTTCAGCACTTACGGGACACCTTTTACTTTCTACATTACACACAAATGATGCAACTTCTTCCTTGAGTCGTTTGATGGACATGGGTATAGAAAACTTTCTTATTTCTTCTACGCTCTTGGGTGTGTTGGCACAAAGGCTTACAAGGAAACTGTGCATACATTGTAAAGAAGAGACAAGACTTGCCCCTGCGATAGCGGATGAGATTGTAGTTCCCAAAGAGAAAACTTACTTTAAAGCAGTTGGATGTAAAAAATGTGACTTTACAGGCTATAAAGGTAGACAGGTAATAGGGGAACTTTTTATCATAGATGACAGTGTCAAAGAGATGATGAAAGATGGCTTTAATGATTTTCAAGTCAGAGAAGCTATGAAAAACAATGGAATGAAAACCATTGCCGATAAATTAAAAGAGATGTTACTCTCAGGTGTTACAAGTTATGAAGAAGCCATTCGTGTCGGACTGATGGACGGATAATAAGATGGCAAATCGTAAGGCATTTACCCTCATAGAAGTTCTAATTTCCATCGCCTTACTTGGCATTATACTTGTGCCACTGTTCTCCGTGGTAGACTTGATGCGAGACTCCAACAAGCATTTACTTGAATCATTGAAAAAATCAAAACAAATTACAAAAGCAACCAAAGTACTCTTTTTAGATGTCTTAAGTTCTGATGGTAATTTAGATATCAAAAAAGATGAATTTACAAGATTATGTATAGAAGAGACAAAAAACTCTCTTTATAACCTTCCTGTAGCAAAAGTATGCTGGGTTGTGCTAAAAAATAAAAAKANAYYRRWACGRSTANNKWMSSMWWTKGWTANTACMKYASYWAYRRGTYSYRMAKMWARAKYAKAANTTGWTKSWRWGWTKWYSRRKRTNWGRAYWKTNNTTSANRTAWAKMAKGWWWWAGNTRWWGYASYMATWCYTMWACNASKAWCANAAAYAAMKRKYYSAWTANGTTTTNWTSKTMCNNMAKRTKTYWSAAGTSCMGNTAYWTGAGATTTTAGCTGATGGTACAAAAGTGATGCGTGATGGAAGAAAAATATTACGTGATGGTACTCAGATATTTAAAGATGGTTCAAAAATTTTACCTAATGGCACACTTGTTCCTGCACCAAATAAAGCGCTTAAACCTAAAAATAAGAATCTTGGAAATACATCAGCGGGCACGCAAACACCCAAAACCGAAACACTTTCAACACGATAGTAGACGGTACTAAAACCAAAGAAATAGAAGGAGATTACAGATGCAAGAAATATATGAAAAACTAGGATTATTTTATATAGGTAAAGATGTTGATAAAGTAACGATGGATGCTACAGAGGCTCTGACACTTCTAAAAAACAAAAACTTTACCACCCATGCAGCAATCATAGGAATGACTGGTTCTGGGAAAACAGGTTTAGGCGTAGGTATCATAGAAGAGGCGGCCATTGACAACATCCCTTCTATAGTAATTGACCCCAAGGGAGATATGGGAAATCTTTGTCTGCTTGATAGTAGCTTCTCTGCTAAAGCTTTTGAACCATGGGTTGAAGATGAAGCACTAGCCAAAGAAAAAAATGTCTCTGAGTATGCAAAAAAAATTTCTACAATGTGGAAAGAAGGTATTGAATCATGGGGACAAAACACTGAACGTGTTGCAAAACTTCAAGCTGTAAAGAAAACCATATACACGCCAGGGTCTTCAGCAGGTGTTAGTATTAATGTGATGTCCTCACTTGAAACACCTCCTCCTGAAGTGATGGARGACAGTGATACCTTTACCTCTTATTTGAAGAGTACCACTGTCTCTTTGCTTTCTTTGGTGGGTATCGTTGCAGATCCTTTGGAGTCMAAAGAATATATTTTACTTGCACAAATTATTACYAAAGCATGGATTARCRACGAAGATATAGGTATAGAAAGTCTTATAGGTAAAATTATCAAGCCATCATTTAAAAAAATAGGTGTTTTGCCTTTAGATGATTTTTACCCTCAAGATGCACGTTTCAAGTTAGCCACAAAGTTTAATTCTCTGCTAGCTAGTCCTTCTTTTTCGCTTTGGTTACAGGGAGATAATTTAGATATCCAAAAACTATTGTATGACGAAGATGGAAAAGCAAAAATAGCTATTTTTTCAATTTCCCATTTGAATGATAATGAACGTATGTTTTTTGTGACCCTTTTACTCAATAAGTATATCGCATGGATGCGTAGACAAAGTGGAACATCTGCACTAAAAACCCTGCTTTATATGGATGAAATCTATGGTTTCTTCCCTCCTACTAAAAACCCACCAAGCAAAGAGCCAATGCTACTACTACTCAAACAGGCTAGAGCCTTTGGAGTAGGTGTGGTACTTAGTACACAAAACCCAGTTGACTTGGACTACAAAGGGCTCTCTAACATAGGGACATGGTTCATAGGTAGATTACAGACCTCACAAGACATTGAACGTGTAATAGATGGTTTAAGTGGAAAAGTGGGTGCAAGCTATAGTAAGAGTGAAATTAAAAGATTATTGGCTAACCTCCAAAAAAGAACTTTTTTTCTCAAGTCAGCACACTTAACTGATATACGACTGTTTACAACACGATGGGTACTCTCATACCTTAAGGGCCCATTGAAACGTGATGAGATAAGTGCCTTGATGAAAGAGCAAAAAGAACTACAAAGTATAGAACTAGATAGTGTTGACACCATGATGAAAAAAAAGAGAAATCTGGAGAGTTTTCAACATATTGATGACTCTATTCTTCAGTATTTTGAGTTTGATACAAATGGTATCAGTGAATTTATGCCAACACTTGGAGCCAAGGCAAAGATACACTTTTATAATCAACGTAAGGGCATTGACGAGGAAAGAGAAGTAATGTTGTCTTTGCCTCTGGATGAAAATCAAAAGAATGTTGATTGGAATGAAGCGCATAGCGATGAWGAAAGTTTTGAAAAGTATCCGCATACTGCACCAAGCAAGGCTAAGTTTCAAATATTGCCAAAAATAATATTAGAAGATAGAGGATTGAAGAAAGCCATACGGGAATTGAAAGAATCCTTGTATCGAGGACAAGGACTAGAGCTATTTCGTTGCGTTTCTCCTAAAATAGAATCAAAAGTGAATGAACCTGAAAGTGATTTTAAAGTAAGGGTACAAGATTTTTTAAATGATAAAAAAGAATCAGAAATAGAAAAACTTCAAATACGATATGGGGAAAAAGAAAAAACTTTACTCGGTAGACTAAGTCGAGCCAAAGAACGTGTTGAAAAGGAATCGGTAGACTCAACAACTTCRATGATTGAAACAGGTATCGCTGTATTGGGCGCACTCTTTGGGCGAACCAGTCCTAGTAAAATAGGACGTGCCTTTAAAAAAGGATCTAATATTTTAAAAGAACGTGGGGACATGTCACGAGCAGAGGAGAGAATGGCAGGGGTACAGGAAGATATAGAGACCTTAGAATATGAACTGGAAGATACGATAGATGCGCTGAATGAAAAATACAATGTAGACAATTGTGAAATAGAACTATTTACAATAAAGCCACGTAAAACTGATATAGATGTAGAATTATGTGCCGTTGTATGGCGAGTAGGCTAGAAAAAAAGGTTTAACTTTTACTTCCAGGTTTCACTGCTTTTGATTTACCCACTTTGCAAAGAGGACAGTCTTCAGGGGTATACATTTCAAATGTAAAGTCATCTAGTGCAAAGAGTGGGGTGTTCTCAGGTAATGCACATTCTTTTTTTGCCATATCATTGCCACCTACACGCTTACAAAAACCTCTATTTGCCAATGAAGCAAAAGCAACAACTTCACCACCTAACTCTTCTATTGCACGCGCAGCTTTAAGGGCTGAGCCACCAGTCGTAATGATATCTTCACAAATGATTATTTTTTCACCCTTTGCTATCTCAAAACCACGACGAAGTTCCATTCCCCCTTCTTTTTTTTCAACAAAAATAGAACGTACATCCAAAGAGCGTGCAAGTTCATAACCAGCAAGTACACCTCCAAGAGCAGGAGCACATACGGTATCAACTTTAATACCACTTTCTTTAATCATTGTTGCAAGAGCATCTGTAAGTAAGGCAGCTTTTTTGGGATATTCAAGTACTTTTGCACTTTGGAGATATCTACTTGAATGATTACCGCTTGCTAAAAGAAAATGCCCGTCTAAAAGGGCATTGGCATCTTTATATACTTGTTCAATATTCATATTTAAACCTTTAGAATAGCAGCTTCTTTTGTTTTTAAAGCCTCATCTACTTTTGTGATATGCTCATCTGTAAGTTTTTGTATTTGATCTTGCGATTTTTTCGATTCGTCTTCACTTATCTCTTTGTCTTTTTCAAGCTTTTTAATCTTATCATTTCCATCTTTTCTAACATTTCTGATTGAAACTTTTGCATGTTCAACCATGCCCTTGGCTTGTTTTACAATTTCAGTTCTCTGATCAGAGGTCATTGGAGGGAAAAAGAGTTTAATAAAGTCTCCGTCATTGTTTGGGTTTACGCCAATGTTCGCTTCTTGAATAGCTTTTTCTATGACAGGAAGAAGTGTTTTTTCCCATGGAGTGATGCTGATTGTTGTTGCATCCGTTGCAATGACATTTCCAACTTGTGTTAAAGCAGTCATAGTACCATAGTAGTCCACTTTAATATTATCTACAATGCCTGTTGTCACTTTTCCTGTTCTAAGTGTTGAAAAATCTCTTTTTAGTGCTTCAATACTTTTATCCATATTTTCAGATGTTTGTTCAAAAATTTCATTTAGCATAGGGGTTCTCCTGAGGGTATATTTGAGTGAATTTTACCCTTTTTTACCTTGTTTGATATTGAGTTGATTGGTATGAACTAAGTGAAATCACCAAGAAAGAGAATCTTCCTGGCGTAAAAATTATTTTGCAGTTGGTGCAGAAGGTACAGAGGAGGAGGTAGGTGTTGTATTCTCTTGACTGGTTGGTGCAGAAGGAACCGCAGCGTTATTTGCGGGGACAATACTGTCTGTAACAGAAGCAGAATTTGAAGTGGTGTAAAAATATCCTAATGTCAGCGTATTTACAACGAAAAGAAATGCCAATGTAAATGTAAGTTTTGCAAGAAATCCTGTTGGCCCTTTAGCACCAAATACAGACTCGTTGCTTCCACTATATGCCCCAAGACCTATGCTTGAGCTTTTTTGAAGTAATACTGCAATGGTGATTGCAAGAGCCAGTACTATTTGTGAGATTAAAAGTGTTGATGTCATCGATACCTCTTTGTTCTTTGTTTTGTTGATACCCCAATAGAAATTTGGGTATAATTTCGGCGATTATACCCAAATAAGTTTGAAATAGTGATGAAGTTCATGTTGAATATTTTTAGGTTGTAATATCAGGAACAATTATTTTTATGAGGTTGAATATAAAGTAATTTTATTTTGTAACTAGAAAACCTTTTACTGGAGAGAATGTGAAAATAAAAGAGAAACAATCAGATGCAGTAAAAGAATTTTCTAGGTTTGCAAAAAGCTATGGAAGATATAATATTATTCAAGAAGAAGTTGCACGCACTTTGGTTGGTAAAATTACCAAAAAGTCTTATGATACTATCGTTGACATAGGGTGTGGAAATGGAGCAGTATATAAAAATTTATCACACACAAAAACTGAATTTAGTCATTTCCTTGCTTTAGATTCATCTGAGGAGATGCTGATGCTTCACCCAGAAGATAGCAAAGTCCAAAAAATTTGTGCAAATTTTAACGTGTATGAAACATATAAGGTGTTTGATTTAAATGACAACAGTATTCTGGTTTCTTCTTCTGCTTTACAATGGAGTGATTCGCTAGATTTTACTTTTGATAACCTTTCAAAAAAATCAGATCAAATTTATTTTGCRATTTTTACTTCAAAGACTTTTAACATATTACATGAAACAGCGAATATCCAGTCACCAATCTACAGTGTAGAGGATTTAAAAATGAGTATAGAAAAATATTATAATGCCACGTTTGAAGTAAAAAACTACAGGCTATATTTTGAGACAATAGDAGATATGTTTAGATATATTAAAAAAAGTGGTGTCAGTGGAGGGGAGAAGAAGCTTGGGTATAAACAGATGAAACAGCTTATGGATACTTATCCTTTAGAYTATCTGGAGTTTGAAGTATTATTTGTAGAGAGTTTAAGAARGTAGCTAAACTCATAGGCAAAATAAAATTGCCTATGAATGATTGGTTAAAATCTAGTCGTCTCCACCAAAGATACCAAGTAACTGAAGTAGAGCTGTGAACATATTGAGAAAGTCCAGGTAAAGAGATACTGCAGCATCTACAGGTGAATCATAAGCACCATTTGCAATGTTTTGTGTATCATAGATTGTAAAGAAYGAAAATAAAAGTAAGATACCAGCGGTAATAATCACATGCATCATAGGGCTTTGTAATATAAATATATTTACTAATGAAGCAATAATTACTACGATAAGGGTAATAAAAAGAGGTTTTCCCCAACTTGAATAATCTGTTTTACTGTTGATAGCAAATAAACTYAATGCACCAAAAAGTACAGAAGTCATTAAAAATGCGTTACCGATAACCGCACCATTGCCTGCACCGATGAGTGATGCTAAAAGTGGAACCAGTGAAACACCTGTCAAAAAAGTGAAAAGAAAAAGCATTGCTAAGTTCAATCCTGGTTTACCTCTTGACATGCTAAGACCAAAGAAAAGTATCAAAAGTTCAGCACCAAAAATAAACCATTTATATTGCATAATAGTTTCTACATAAGGCATAGTTACATATGCACCTGCTGCTGCTGCAATCATACTGGCTGCTAAAAGTTGATATGTCTGCTTCATAAAACTAACAGATGCACCTTCTTGTACATAGCCAGTTTCATTCGTTGATGTATAGTCTCTGTCATATAAAGCCATTGTGTTCCTTTAAATATAAATTAATGCAAGTATAGTAAAGGCAGATTAATCTAAGGTTAATCAAAACCTTTATTCTCTACCTCTTCTTTTTTGCAGTTCTAAATAATCTACTTGTGCYACTTGTGCTTCTGTCTGATTGTTTTTAATTTTTTCTTTTGCAACAGTCTCTTTTGACGGTGAGACTTCAGGTGTCTCTGTACAGGCTGTAATAAGTATTATAAAAAACAATAATAAATATGGTTTCATGGGTATCCTTATGATAAAATCATAATGCTATTATAGGTTAGTAGACTTAAAGAAAGAGAAAAAATAAAAACTTATATAATGTAAGTAAAAAAAGAATTTCCCTAAATTTATATATTTTCCSARAAAACCCTTGACAATAAAGAAWGTCGGTGCTATAATACGCGTCCAACAACACATGGACATCTAACAAGTGGTTAGGAAGAGTGTTATTGAGTGATCTTTGACAACCAAATATAAGTAAACAAATCAACGTCTATTTGAGTTTTAATTTTACTACTTTTTAAAAAAGTAGATAGAAGAAACTTATTATAGAAATACAATAAGTGATTCTGACAAATGGTTCAAACCATTTCATTTTTAATGGAGAGTTTGATCCTGGCTCAGAGTGAACGCTGGCGGCGTGCTTAACACATGCAAGTCGAACGAGAACGGTCCTAGCTTGCTAGGATGTCAGCTAAGTGGCGGACGGGTGAGTAATGTATAGTTAATCTGCCCTTTGGAGAGGGATAACTACTGGAAACGGTAGCTAATACCTCATACTCCTTTTTATGTAAAGTAAATTGGGAAATGTTTTTTCGCCAAAGGATGAGACTATATGGTATCAGGTAGTTGGTAGGGTAAGAGCCTACCAAGCCAATGACGCCTAGCTGGTCTGAGAGGATGATCAGCCACACTGGAACTGAGACACGGTCCAGACTCCTACGGGAGGCAGCAGTGGGGAATATTGCACAATGGAGGAAACTCTGATGCAGCAACGCCGCGTGGAGGATGACACATTTCGGTGCGTAAACTCCTTTTATATGGGAAGATAATGACGGTACCATATGAATAAGCACCGGCTAACTCCGTGCCAGCAGCCGCGGTAATACGGAGGGTGCAAGCGTTACTCGGAATCACTGGGCGTAAAGCG
>NVVN01000017.1 GCA_002733355.1 Sulfurovum sp. | reverse complement strand
GGACTTTCCCTTGATAGATATTTCTTGCTCTTTATATATCTATTTTTAGCTAAATTGTGGTTTTAGGTGGGTTATTGGAGGTTAATCAGAGGGTTCTATACATTGTTTAGAAAGCAACAAAGCACTCTTAATTGTCCTATGTCAAAAACTTTCCTATGACAAAATCTACAGCCTCTTTTGTGCTTGTAATTTTACCTTCTAACTGCAAGACATAGACCTCATCTAATATGATTTTAAATCTTGGTGAAGGTGTCATGCCTAAGGTTATCAGGTCTCGTCCTTGTAGAAGATTGTCTAAAGGCTTGTTTTCTACTTTGAGTTCTTTAGACTCATCTAGCAACCACTCTCCAGCTTCATACACACCTGTTAAGGCTTCTTGCGTAGTACGTCCCAAAAAGTCAGCTTTTGCAACTATTACAAGCTCTTCTATATTTACTTTAGTGGCAAGTCTACGTATAGCTGCTGCTTTAGCTTTTCCTGCATAAAACTGTGAAGGTTTTAAATGATGCTCCACCAGTGGCAAAATAGTTTCTATAAAGTTATGTTCTTGTGTGAGTCTAGATATTAAAGACTTTGTCAATGCCAAACCTGTCATCTCATGTCCTATGGAACGTATGTTTCCCTCTTCATCGACTATGGTTGATACTGCCTTACCCAAGTCATGGCAGAGTATGGCAAACATCATCTTAAGATTATGTTTTTCATCTTCTCCTAGTAATGCTGTCATTGCATCTACACACATCATCGTGTGTATCCATACATCACCCTCGGGGTGCCATTTTGGAGACTGAGGTACAGCTATAAGTGCGTAAAGCTCAGGAAAATACCTTTCTAGAATACCGAGATCTCGCATAAGCTCAAAACCAATGGAAGGTTTAGGAGCTTTAAGTAGTAGCTTTTTCCACTCTACATATACGCGTTCTCTTGGCAACTCTTCTAACATGCCCTGCTCTACCATATACTTACACAGTGCAAAGGTCTCTTCTGCCAAACTGTACCCAAACCTCGCACAAAACTGCACAGCTCTGTAGACACGTAAGGGGTCTTCTACAAAAGTATCATCATCTATGTGTCTTAGCTTTTGAGTTTTTATGTCTTCTAACCCACCAAAAGGGTCTAAAAACTTTTCTTCTTCTATCTCATAGCCCAATGCATTGATGCTAAAGTCACGTCGTTTTGCTGCTTCTTCATAAGCCAAATGACCATCAACAGAGACATCAAAACCTCTATGCCCCTGACCCACTTTCTGTTCTGTCCTAGGAAAAGAAAAGTCATACTCTTCGCCTTCATATGTGAACTTCAAAACACCAAAGCTTTTACCCACAAGATTGACAGTACCAAACTGGGAGAGTAACTCTTCTAACATTTCCATATTCTCCAACCCATACACCTCTATATCGACATCTTTAGAGGGAAGTTTTACAAAGTGATCACGCACAGAACCACCCACTATGATGGCTTTAGCATTTTGTTTTTGTAGGTGTGTCGAGATGGTTTTTAGGATTTTTGGTACTTGCATTTATTATTATATCAACTTTTCACTTTTTCACACTAGATTTGAAATCCGAATATTTTTTAGAATATTTTTCTGCTTCTGCTTTGTAATTAAGTTGTTATTGTCACTGACCTCTAACTTTCTAACTTCTACCAACCTTTCCCACATGTATCAACATACTTCAATGCATTGATATCATGTTGGCTGATTGCTGCTAAGACATTGGGTGTTACAGCAGCAAGAATACTACAGCAAATGAAAACAACTAAAAGATAGTTTGTATTTCTTGTTTCTAAATAAATGGATATAAAAGAAAATATTCCCATTCCATAAACTATGTAGCTAGGAATAGCAAAAACCATCACTCCAATAGGACCATCACAGTCAACCGCACTTTCTATCCCTTGTGCCAAATATTCGTTGGGCGGTAAAATTACTGCAAACCACGCTACTGGTAAAAACAATACCAATGCCGTTAACAATAATCTATAATACCATTTCAATTTCATGTGCTCTCTTTTATTACGCCCGTTGCACGCTCCCGTTCCGCGGGTACGTGCAACGGCTGAAGATAGCCAATAAATTGCCGTTAGGTAATTTATTGGCTACTCTGTTTTGTTATCCTGCTTTTTGATCTACAAGTCTTCCTGTAATAAACTTGTGGAGTACACTTGACATTAGTGTTTGATAAGGAAGTCCTTCCTCAACTGCATATGTTTTAATAGCTTCTAAATCTTTAGAACTCATTCGCAAGTTTACACGCTTATCTTTTTTAAGCGTATTTCTCGCAATTTTTTGATGAGAAGTAATTTCTTCTTCTAGCTTATCAATTGAGTTCCATTCTCCTGATTCAAGAGAATCTAAAAGTTCATTTTCGTCTTCATTTAATTTAAAATCTTTCATTTTTCATCCTTCAAGTATAGTTTAGTAAGTTTACGACTTGGAATGATAGTCTTCAAAAACCTTTCTTTGTTATTTTGAACAAATGGTACAGCTATTACATAGTCTTCAATTTTTACTATTAATATTTTTTGGTGAGCAAATTTTTCTTTATTTGGGTGTGCAACTATATCAAGTAAGTCACCGCTTTCAATATGTGAAATAATTTGCTCAAAACTAAAATTTCGTTCTTTTTTTAGCAAAAGGTTTTTTTCTGCATTCCAATTGTATATAATCATGTTCAAATTATAGCACTATGTGTGCCTTTTGTCAATTAGTCTGTGTGAGGGATAACGGGGGCGTGGGTAAGCGACAGCCGATGGGAAAGCTTGGTTTCGCATCGTTTGMTCGCTTCTCCCGCTTGTTGTTCGATGCGGATGCATCGGGCAGCAAGTGGGTGTTCAGCCCACGCCCCCGTTGTTCGAATGCGAAGCGTTCGAACAACGACACCCATAACCGGAAATTTACTGTATGTTTTTTGTGCTAAGCTTTTCTAGCACAAAAAACATACAGTAAATTGTCCGCGTTGATGGGCTTGTTATGCGCAATTTTCACCTTTAAAACGCACCTCAAGAAATTCTAATAATTCCTTTATTGGAGTATGAAATCTAACTATATCGTCATAATATTCATCAAGAAATGACTCATCCAAATATTCATGCGATGACGAGTTTCGATTATCAAGCAATTCTTGCCACACTATTTCATCACTTAACCAGCCAGTAGAGAACCCTTTTTTCATTGTTTCTCTTGGTGTTTTAGGATGAATTCCCTCAAATTTTAATCCTCTCTTCAATGTTTTCCAAACCAACTCAACAACCGTTTCAAACCGTTGAACGGTGCCCTCCAAAACTAACTCTCTGTTACGAGGTATCTTCAGTGCAGCATCAAGCTTATCGAATGCTTTGCGGAAGTTTTCCAGGCTATCTAATAATTTTCTGTTATTGTTCATATATTATAAACCCATCTTCTAATATTCTATTTTGCAACCTGTTCGGGTTTCTTACAAAATTAACAATTGAAATTTGCAGAACGGTTCTAACTTCATAATAAGCAACTTCTTTTAGAGTTACCCAATCTTTTCTATCAAAATTTTCAGCATCTATAGCTAAATCGACATCTGAATACGCGTCATAATCACCACAGGCTCTTGAACCAAAGATGATTAATCTGTTAATTTTTCCATGCCCAGTTAACTCATGCAGAAAATTAATGACAGTCATGGGAAGAGGACTAACACCGCTCAAATTTAACTGCATATTATATTACCCTCACTTATTGATATTTTTATAGCGCATAACTATTTATTAACGGAACACAATGTCCTACTATTACGATATTGCCGTATTAAGAGTATATCAAATAAGTCTTGATATTGATGTAAATGGCTGAATTGAGCCTATTTGTTCTCTCATTCATAGTATCATAACAATTACTAATGTCCTTTTAGCCCTAAAATAGCCGATATCTGGACATTTTGTTCCTCTATTTGTTGATTTCAGACGATAACAGACAAAGTGTCCTATTCTAAATATCAATCTAAATTCAGTATAATACTTCCATGAATGATTTACCACTAGACAATATATTTATACCATCAAAAACACCCTCTAAAAAACTCATGATTATCTTACATGGTCGTGGGGACTCTTCAAAAGGTTTTACTTGGTTACCGCCATTTTTAAACTTGGACGATATGAACTACCTACTACTTGACGGACCTTATGAGTACTTCGGTGGGTGTTCTTGGTATGATTTACCACCGAACCAGCTTGATGGCATAGAGCGTTCATCTAGCATACTTGAAGACATACTCGATGAACTCTTTGCAACACAGTTTGAGGCTTCACAAAGTTTTCTTTTTGGCTTTTCACAAGGAGCGCTGCTTACTTTTGAGTTTGGTGCAAGATACGAAAGAGAACTGGCAGGCTACATCGCAGTATCTGGATACATTTTTGATGCTCAGACTCTTTTAAAAGAAATGAACCCAGCACTCAAGAATGCAAACTGGCTTTGTACACATGGTACCAGTGATGCTGTCTTACCTTACGCCATCTCCAAGAAGCAAGTAGAAGAACTGCAAGATGGCGGTTTTAACATAGACTTTCACACTTATGATAAAGACCATACCCTTGTAGAAGAAGAAGTACACATGATAAAAGATTGGATACAAAGTAAAAGCTAATGCTTAGCTCTCATGGTGTTTTGGTATACTGAGCGCATGACAACACTACCTCATTACCTTACTACCCTGGACTATTTGCCTTTAAAAAACATATTTTTCCCTGCTGAGATGCCCTCGAACAAACTGATGATACTCTTACATGGGCGTGGTGGTGCAGCACAAGACTTTACTTGGATACCAGAAACATTTGACTTTGAAGACATGCATTACCTCATACTCAATGCACCAGACACTTACGATGACGGCTATACATGGTATGGTGAAGCGCCTCATCATCTTGAAGGCATAGAACGTGCTTCTCAACTACTTACAGAAACATTTGACATGCTCTTTAAAGAAGACTTTGATGCTGCGCAGAGTTTTCTTTTTGGGTTTTCTCAAGGAGCATTACTTACTTTTGAGTTTGGTGCTAGATATAAGAAGAAGTTGGCTGGATACATAGCCATTAGTGGTCATTTGAATGACCCTGAACTTTTACTTCAAGAGATGAGCCCTGAACGTAAAAATGCCAACTGGCTCTGTACCCATGGCACCCAAGATGAAGCACTGGACTTTGAGACTGCAAAACGTCAAATAGAGCACTTACAAAAAGGTGGTTTTCACATTACCTTTCAAAGTTATGACAAAACACACAGTATCAACAAGGAAGAGATAGATATTATACGTGAATGGATAATCTCAAATAAAAAAAATTAACTATTNATTCACTCACTTTCTTCTTACCGCCCACAAGCCAATATGCCACTGCCAAGCCAACGATAACAATACCTATAACCAATAATTCACTTGACTTCTCAGAAGATAAGGAGTAAATAAGTATTTTTCTAATAAGTGCCGCCATCGCCAGCATTATAAAAGCACCAATGGCAAACCCTTTGCCTTGAAGATGATTTATCTCTTCATGTATGAGTTCTATCGCTGCCCATAACACAAGTAAACTACCCAGAACTGTCAATATCCCTTTTTCAATTCCTATATCAGTGAAAAAAAGTAAGTAAATATCATAAAGAAACAGCCCTATAGCAAAAAAAGCAACCAATGCCAAAGCACTTGCTAAAAAGAAGTTTACATAAGAGTTAAATTTTTTCAAGCCTGCCAATATGCCCTTTTCAATTTTAGATAAAGATAAAAACTTACCTAACTCTTCTTCTCTRTARGAACTACTAATAACATCTAGATTCATATCTATCATCTTTTCTACAGCAATGACCTCTTTTAAATGTTGTTCTGTGCTTGTGATGTTATCTTCTATATTTTGTATGACAAATGTACGAACAAAAGTAAATGCGGAGTTCACATAGTGTGTAGGTAATCCAATCTTTACATGCACCTCACCTATTTTGTAAAGATGCATAAAATAGGACATATCATACTGCCCACAAAAAAGACCAATAAACCACTCTTTAATTTTATGTCTATGATGGGCTATGATATCTTTGTTTTTTAAAAACTGAGCAGTAGAACCAAAACCCCAAATGTAGTCATAGAATTCATCTACAAACCTCTCTGCATGTTCTTCCATAAGAGGCTGTAGTTGTTTCAACAATTTAGACTCTTCATCTGTAAATTTGTAGTCTCTTCTTAAGGTGCTATTTTGTTCCATAAGTGTCTTCCTTAATAAACTTTTAAATACACTTTATTATACCTTGTATATTTGATAAACAATCAGTTTTTTTTACTTTAAGAGATCAACCCCAATCTTAAGAACCTCAATGAGTATGACGCTTTTTTTTATTACTAAAATAAACGACCAAACCAGTAACCAATAACATCGTACACTGCCATAAAGGTATAAATAAAAATGAAAATTTCACACCAAGCTGTCTCTCCATATAGGTCGTATCTAGTAAAAAATAAAGACCTACTACAACCAAAAACACTGTTACCACCTTTGCAGTCATCAAAGCAGTTGTACTTTTAGCGATATACAGTATGTAGAGTAACCCTAGGTAGGGTGACACAGCAAAAAGAGTTAAAAAATAGAGTTTACTTTGCAAACCAATATAGAATGTAATAAGCATAGCCAATAAACATAACACATAAAAAAAACTTTTCATTTTAACTTATTTATGTGGAGCATATTTCTCTTTATATTCCATTTTTCTTTTGTCTGCTAAGTTAAGCATCTCACGTTTTTCTTCATCACTTGATTTATACCATATACGCATATCATTAAGCGTACGAAAACATCCAAGGCAAACATCATTTTCATTAAGACAACAATTTCTCATACATGGCTTTTTGATGTTTGACATAAGTTTTCCTTTTTATTTTTTAAAGTTTTACTGATAATACCTTTATTTTTAAAAAAAATCTATTAAACTATGGTATATTCAACTATCACAAGTCCGGAGAGAGAAAGATGAAAGCAAAAGATTATATTATTACCTCTGCTGATGTGAAGATGCCAAAAATTATTTATGGCACAGCGTGGAAAAAAGAACATACAACTATTTTAGTTGAAGCAGCTTTAAGGTGTGGCTTTAGAGGGATAGACACTGCCTGTCAACCAAAGCATTACAGTGAAACACTGGTAGGTGAAGCACTGCTTAACATGCAACACGAAGGCATAAAACGTGAAGATGTTTTCATACAAACCAAATTTACCCCCGTAAGTGGACAAGACCCCAAAGAGATACCCTATGACCCAAATGCCTCCCTCACAGAACAGGTACGTCAATCATTTACCACCTCTAAACAAAACCTATATACCCACTATATAGACTCTTTGGTACTGCATTCTCCCTATGCACGTTTTGAAAACCTCATGGAAGTCTGGCACACGATGGAAAGTTTTGTCCAAAAAGGTGAGCTAGGACAACTGGGCATCAGTAACTGCTATAGCTTGGAAGTACTTGAGTATCTCTATGATCATTCTGAAATAAAACCTGCCATCTTACAGAACCGTTTTCATGCAAAAACAGACTATGACAAGGAGATGCGCCTCTGGTGTGACGCGCACCATGTCATTTACCAAAGTTTTTGGAGTTTGACTGCAAATCCAGAGATATTGTTAAGTGAGACACTTGATGCCATCTCGCACAAATATAAAAAATCACCTGCACAGATATGGTTTGCATTTTTAAGGGAAAATCAGATTGTTCCACTTGTTGGTACAAGCTCATCACAACATATGCTCGAAGACTTAAGGAGTTTGGATATATGCCTCACCTCTGATGAACTAGAGCAGATGCAAACATTACTGTAAAAAAGGAGAAATGATGGAAAAACTATCTACCCAAGTTTGTGAAGCATGCAGAGCAGATGCACCTTTGCTGACACAAGAAGAAATCACGTCGCTTATACCAAAAGTTGAAGGCTGGGAGATTACAGTAGAAGATAATCTACAAAAACTTACTCGCGTATTTAAAACCAAAAGCTACGCCCAATCACTCTTATTTACAAATGCAGTTGCCACCTTAGCCGAAGAAGCAAACCACCATCCTCTTATAGTTCTAGAATATGCATCTGTCACAGTGCAGTGGTGGAGTCACAAGATAAAAGGCCTTCATAGAAATGATTTTATCATGGCTGCTAAAACTTCTGAATCATTTTGAAAAAAATATTTTTATTAACAATGACATTGTTTTTGTCTGCATGCTCAAATTCAGCATTATTAGTAGTCAATTCATTAGCCAAGCTTGACAACCACACCATATCTGAAAATCTAAGCTATGGTAGTCATCCTTTGCAAAAGCTAGATGTCTATCGTCCAAAAGGGGATGTAAAAGGTGTTATCATATTTTTTTATGGTGGGTGTTGGGGAGCCTGCACAACGTATACTAAAAAGAATTACCACTTTGTTGCACAAGCCTTAACAAGTAAGGACTATATGGTAGTTATCCCTGATTATAGACGWTATCCTGAAGTATTATTTCCAGCGATTATGGATGATGCTGTAGCAGTTGTAAATTGGGTGAATAAAAATTTGAAATCTGATACTGTAAAAAATGAACAGATATTTTTAATGGGGCATTCCGCGGGTGGACATATAGCTGCTATGCTTACAGTCAATGAAGCATACTTAGGAGATAAGCTACATCAAAATATAGCTGGGTTTATCGGACTTTCTGCACCTTATGATTTTATTTTTGATAGACCCTATTTACCAAAACTATTTAACAATATCGCATATGAAGATACACAACCCAGTACTTTTGTTGAAGGTGATGAACCACCATTATTACTTCTTTACGGAAATCAAGACAAAGAAGTATATTTACGTAATATCGTCAATATGACTAAAAAAGTAAAGTTAAAAAAAGGACAAGTGGAACCGCATATCTATGATGGTGTCAACCATGTTGATATTTTGACAGCCCTTTCTATACCTATGCGATGGAGATATGATGTCATAAAAGATATTGAAATATTTTTAGAMAAACATAAGAAGTAATAGCTATTAAAATAAATCTATATTTTTCACAAAATTTTATATCCAAGGGAAGTCTTCACTAACTTACCCTCTTTTACAAGTTTAGAAATGTTACGTGAGAATGTTTCTGGAGTCATACTCAGTATGGAAGCTATCTCGTACTGTTTCAAATCTAAACTTAATATAGGATTTTTGAAATAAAACTGTAAAATTTTTTCTGTAGCTGTTGATGCGATATTAAAATGAATATTTTGTTGTAATAATTCTACCTTTTCAAGTAGCGACTGTATGATGGCATATGAGATATTTGGATGCGACATAAAAAGTTTTTCAAACGCATTTATATCTATTTTAATAATAGCACCATCCGTTTGAAATCTGGCAGTTGATGGTAAAGGTGTATGACGCAGTGTTGCCGCTTCTGCTAAAAGTGCATACTTTTTAAAGTACCCTATGACTATCTCATTACCCTTGTCATCATGCTTAAAGATACTTACCACACCATCTATAAGAATCATAAGGGAGTCACTCATATCACCTTCTAAGAAGAGGGTATCGCCTTCTTCATATTTATAAATATTTAATATACTCTCTAGTGCTTTAAGTTCCTTCTCCTCCAAGCTAGAGAACATCGTTACTTCTTTTAGTATCTCACTGATAGACTTGTTTTTCATACGTGACTATATCATGATTTCACATAGTTTTAAAAATGTAAATAAATTTAAAGCCATTCATGCTGGGCTTTATAGACGGAGTTAATAGGAATATGTTTCATTGTAGTATGTATCTTCGAGATAATCCCAAAAAGACTTGCCTTCTATATCATCTTTAATCTCGTACACCAAGGTTGTTTCAAAAGCATATAGGTACTTGTCGTACACTGTTGCACGCTCATGCTTAAATGGTGTAGGACAATAACAGGCTTCATACCAGGCTATGGTATTTTCATCTACTATAAGTGCTTCTTTCATCGCCTTTAGCATGGTTGTTCCATCGGGTTGTAAGGACTCTATACTTCCATCTACCAAAGCAGAGAAAAAATCTTTCAAATTATCTTTCTTTAATTTTGCTTTTACTTTATATAACATCATATATCCTTTATATTTTATACTATCCATGCATTGTGTAGCGTATATGTAAACATAGTATAATACACGCATAACTAGTACAAGGTATAGTATGAACATCACCTATAAACTCACACGCAACGAATATCAACAAGCCGTCACACTACACAATAAAAAAGGAAAACGTGCTATTATCATCTCTTTTTATGCAGGTATTACTACATTTTTACTGCTTGCTAAAACTGATTTTACAAATATAAGAGAAGTGATTACAAATATGATCATTGTCTTTTTTGCTATTGCATTTTACATCTTGTTTATACGTATGATATCGGACTATCAGGCAAAAAAACTATACCATAAAAGCCCCAGCCTCTCAGAAGAAAACACATTACATATCTCAGGAAAAGGCATTAAATTCAAAAAAGAAGAAAAGTCAAATATACTACCCTGGAGTAATTTCATAAAATGGATTAAAAATGACCAGTTTTATCTGCTCTATACCAATACACACCAATTTAATGTCATACCCATAAGAGCGATGAATAAAACGCAGATAGAAGAACTTGAGACCTATCTGGAAAAATACATATCTGCTAAATAATGTCAGATAAGTGGTACAGACCACTTCTTATAGTGTGCAATCAAACGTAATGCAACACCAAAGAGAAACACAGCCAATGTCATATAAAAGCCTAGCATATCAAAAATATCGAGTATAAATAGTATTGCCCCTATGATAAGTGCAACTGTACCATAAAACCCTGCCTTAAACACAAATGGCACTTCATTGATAATAATATCCCTAGTAATTCCTCCACCCACTGCCGTAATAAATGACAGTGCAAGCACACCTGTAAAGTTAAGTCCACTTTCCAGTGCTATCAGTCCTCCTGTAATACTAAAAGAGACCAAACCTATGGAGTCACTCAGTATAAAAAATGCTTTGTTTTCTACATTTTGTCTTTTATGAAATTTAAAGAAGATAAGAATGAGCATAAGTACTGTGACCAATAGAGCTGGTGTATTATAGGTAAAAGCAAACGGTGTCCGATCTACGATGACATCACGTATAATCCCTCCTCCGAAGGCTGTCAAAAAAACAGAAATTAACATACCTAAAAAATCTAATCTGCTTCGAACTGCCACAAAAAAACCAGACATAGCAAATGCGATAGTTCCTATGTACTCAGCTACTTCAAACATACCTTACAAGTCTATGGAATATTTTTTGAGTGTTTCTAAGTCTATGAGTTCTAACATTTTTTTATGTGTTGCATGGATAAAGATATGAGGTGCCATACCATCATGATGTGCCTTGACAAACGAATGTCCTCCTAAACACCAACTCTGACCAGGTTGAACCCCTGCAAAATTATACTGAGGCATAGGTGTTGAAAGGTCATTTCCCACTTTTTTACTATAGTCTAAAAACTCTTTTGTCGCATAAATACATACTGCATGTACCGCTGGGTTATGGTCACCAGTATTACAGCAACCGTCTCGGTGAAAACCTGTAAGTGGGTTAAGGCTACAGGGCTCTAAAGGCTCACCTAAAACGTTTATTGATTCATCCATCTCTTATCCTTGATAATTATCAAAAGATTATAGCTAAAATACACAGCCTTTAGACAAAGATATTTTTTTCTATATTTTTTTCTAAAAAATAGGTAATTTAGTAACTTTCTATTTTTATGAGATATATTTGAAATAGATTATATGGTTTTAAACTAGCAAAAATTATAACAAAGAAATCGTGACAGAAAACTGACCTATATCAAGTTACATTTATACTCTTGATATATATCAATAAAACTCCTTCACATATAAACTATAATAATCATAACAATCGCATAAAGGAGTACCCAATGCTTATAGATAAACAAGCGTTACCCATCGTAGCCATGGACTTTATGAATGAAGTGCATTATGAAGATATAGACATCATCAATGCGCTTTTTGAGCTTGTATTAACGTATGATAAAAACCCCAATGAAGAAAACTTCGACGCTATAAATATGCAATATGAAAAGTGGTATGCTCACACGGTAAATCACTTTGAGGGGGAAGAGACAAAGATGCTAGAACTTAACTTTCCTCCTTACGCTATGCATAAAGGTGAGCATGACAAAGCCTTAAAGAGGATGAATGAAATCTACCATGAATGGGAGAAGAGTAAAAATATTTTTGTACTTAAGATTTACCTTATAGAAGAACTTCCAGCATGGCTTAGACAGCATATTCAAACTATGGACACCATCACTGCTATGTTTTTCAATACAGGTACCATGTCTTGTGCCAGTCACTAACAGAGGAGATAGTATGCAGTTTTCGTCTACACAAAACACACAAGCACTTACAGCATCTTTTTATAAAGATGTAACATTTTCAGATACTTCAGTAACGATTACCTCTGTACTTGAAAGTAGCTTTGGTAAAGAAATACGTATCGCCTTTCAAGAAGGTCAAGTCATGAAAGAACATAAAACCAAGTTCCCTATCACAGTAATGACACTTAAAGGAAGCATAGAGTTTTGTGTGGGAGAAAAAACATATCTGTTAAATGAAGGAGACATCATTGCCTTAGAAGGCAATGTGATGCATGAACTTAAAGCAAAAGATACGTCGATAGTATGGCTTTCTTTACATAAAGGTGATAGTATAGACAGGGTAAAGAGCCTACTCAACTAAACAGTGAAGAGGTGTCTTTTATCTTCCATTCTATAGGCTCTTTACCATAAGCTATCAAATACGCATTTACCTTAGAAAAGGGGTTAGAACCAAAGAAGCCTCTATATGCTGAGAGTGGTGAGGGATGTGGGTCATGAATGACTAGGTATTTGTTACTGTCTATATGTCTACCTTTTTTCTGAGCATAGTCACCCTAGAGTATAAACACCACATTTTCACAATGTTCATTCACCAAGTCTATAATCTTATCGATAAAACACTCTCAACCTTTATCTTTATGGGCATTGGCTTTACCCTCTTCTATCGTAAGCACGACAGTAAGCAATAAAATTCCTTGCTTTGCACATGCAGTGAAATTTCCTGTATGGTTATTGTCTACACCACAGTCATCTAAGAGTTCTTTGTAAATGTTTTGTAAAGACTTAGGCAGTTTTACCCCCCCTCTTCTAGCGAAAAACATAAACCATGTGCATGCCCCCAACTGTGGGGTATGGGTCTTGCCCCAAGATGACTAGTTTTAGCTCTTGAAGTCCTACTGCATTGAGTGATGCAAACCATTGTGCTTTGGGCGGGAGTATGGTTTTGCCCATCTTTTTCTCTTGTTCTAAAAATGCTTCTAGTTCTTGCATATAAGGTTTATCCCATTCATCCCCAAGGACTTTTTACCATGATGGTTCTTTGAGTAATGCCTTCATCTTAAAGCCTCCCCTTCAACCTACTTAAACTTTGTGGAGCTATGCCTAGTACAGAAGCAAACTGAGTGTTACTAAGTACTTCTTCATAGACAGGTGCTATCTCTTTTAATAGTTTGTACTTCTCTTTAGCATCAAGAGACTTTAGCATCTGTGTTCTTTGTACAAATGTAACCAGTTCCATATCTGATATATTTCTAGCAAGTGTCATCCACTTTAGCTCACTAGCATATAGTCTATCTAATGCTTCAAAGTCTGCAACATACACTACAGAATCTATCAATGCTTCACAAAAAAAGTTGCTCTCTGTTTTGGTAAGGTACGAGACATAATCTCCAGCAAATGGGTCTAAAGTATAATCATTTTTTCTATAATGCACTGCCCAAGTGCTATCTTTACCTTCTACATCTATACTATAAGAACGCGCAGCACCCTTAGAGATATAGTAAAGATTTTGACATACTTCTCCTGCTGAACATATCTCTTCTCCTTTACTGTACTCCACTTTTTTAAAGAGTGCTTCTACCTTTTTCCAGTCCTTATCATCTATAGTGATTTTGTCTTCTATGTATGCTCTTAAAAAATTCATACATAATTTTAACATATGTGAATGACAAAGTTTMWAWAMSSYMMTWCRRKRMMWYWWTAAATNNARAMWMRSMGWRSYMRKGKYWMRMGTCMTYKKSWWRMYMWTSKTKCCTATAGGATTTTACTTTTACTTTTTTAAAGAGCGTCCTGCTAGACCTGCTTATGCAAAAGTATTTACAGACTTTGAAGCAGACATACAAGATGATGATACACTCTCTCAGGGTAATAAAATAGAGCACTTCAAAGAAATGTTACTCAAAAATGACTATAAAATCATAAAAACAACAACTACGGTAGTGATGGCTGAAAAAAAAATATTTAGTATGAGTCTCTTTACTATAAGTGTAGGGTTGTTTTATGTAGGGGCTGTAGCTTATCTTGTGTATTTTTATTATTTCCAAAAGCCCCATAGAATAGTGTTTAGACTAGCAAAAATACAGTAGTTAAGATTCTCCATAAGAACATAAATGAAGTTAACTTATCTCGTATACCTTTCATATCTAGTAAATCTATCTCATTAAAAAAGCTATTTTTTCTATGGAAGGAATCACGGTTACAGGAAAGACTACTTACCGGTACAACATCTGCATCTTTTATAAGTAGCATTATTATACTCCTCTACCCATGCATTCATTTGTGAGGCTGAAGTTTTTTGCTAATTGTCTAGGAGTACTTTTTCGTGACGGATGAGGTAATTTTTATAGGCTTAGCTATCAAAAAGCATATCTAAATCTTTAAACCCTTTTATCTCAATAGGATTACCAGAAGGGTCTGTAAAAAACATAATGTATTGTTCTCCTACTTCACCTATGAACCGTCCAACAGGAGATATGATAAAGTTTGTGTCCAGCTCTTGCAAGCGCTTCGCTACTTTTTTCCAGTCATCCAACTGTAGTGCCACACCCAAGTGAGGCATAGCTACCATATGTGAGCCGACTTTCCCTGTGTTTTTTACATTAAAAGGTTCACCTAAATGCATAGATATTTGATGTCCAAAAAAGTTAAAGTCTACCCATGTGTCGGTACTTCTGCCTTCTATACACCCAAGCACATCTCGGTAAAATACTCTAGTCTCTTCTARRTCAGTCACATTAAATGCCAAATGGAAGATAGACTTCATCTTTAAAGACTTTTATCTAATATATGAGTCTCAACACCATTTAAAGTATGGGTATTATTCTCAGACCAATACTCTTTTATGCCATCACGGCCCTTTTTATCTGCCCATTTTTTAAGAGTTCCACGCTCACCTAAATACTCATACTTAGGTACACCATAGCCGCAAGAGGTTAAAACCAATTCTACTTTCATCTCAAAAAACTGTCTGCTACCTACACTGTCATCAAAATGTGTGGACATTTCATCCCATCTAGCATCTTTCTCATGTATTACGGTTGCATTTCCATAGAGTTTGAGGATCATTGGTGCTTTGTCAAAAGAGTTAAACATTACGGTCATACGCCCATTTTCTTGTACATGTGCAGAGGTTTCATTACCTGAGCCTGTATAGTTAAGCCAGACTACTGTATTTTCATCTACTATCTTAAAACTATCCATGCCTTTAGGTGAAACATTTATGAACCCTTCTGCTCCTGCACTTCCTATCACAAACATCTTTTGTGCTTCTATGAATGCCTTGTGTTCTTTGTTTATGCTGTCAAATTTTACTGCCATTTTTTGTCCTTCATAAATAAAATTAGCTGTTTTCCCATGAGTATTCTTCATGATTTTATACTCTGTTACTTACGTACTTGATAGCTCTCTATTCTCATATTCAGGGCAGTCAAGCCTTATCTCTTCATCTTTTAATGGTGTTTCTAGCAAGTTACAATATGCTTGCCCCTCTTTTAAGGTGAAGTAGTGACAACTTGTACACATACGAAGAGGTGCCAATAGTTTTTTGTTATTTAAAGCTCTAAGCATATCTCTCAACGTTAAAAAAAGTGTTGATTTTACCTCTTGCGGAAACTCCTTTAAAATTTCATCTAAAGGTTGTGCATAGTTCTGTATTTTTTCTGCTAATCTAATTCCCTCTTTTGTAAGCTGTAAAACCTGTCTTCTTTTGTCGACTATATCTTTTTCTTTAGACACTAAACCTTTTTTCTCTAAAGTCTTAAACGCATCACTTATGGTTGCTTTTGTCACAGAAAACTCTATCGCAAATGCAGAGATGGAAAGTAAATTATCATCATGAAAAAGCATATATATAAGTATTTGTGATTGTATAGGACTAAGTCCTGTTTCTACTTGTGTTTTCCAAAGAAGTGTTCTATAAATTTGAGACACTCTCTCTAAGGCATAAATCAATTTTGCATCTAAACTTAATGCTTGTTCTTTTGGGTTAAAGGCTGAAGACATTGGGTTCACTTTTTTAGTAATTATAGCCTAATAAACTTTTTGGGGTATTTCATTCTTTGGGACAGCCCTGCATAGGTATAATGTAGTACCCTTTAGCCTCTATAGCATCAATTGCACCTTGATTTCCAAGTTCTTCATGACAATACTGACAACGCTCTTGTATGATTTTAACCTCTTGTACCCCTATTGCTTCTAAATAGACCTGTGCATAATGCTCTACTTCTTTTTGTGTTGCTTCTTCAACTACCACATCGAAATGATAATAGGCATCTTTCGTATTGACATGCGTGTCATAGAATCTTACTTTCATTGAATTCCTTCATTTTACTTCTTTTTATCCAAATAGGTCAATACCTATTTAGACATTTACTATTTTCTATACTCAGAAAATACATAACTTTTTTTCTCAACAGCTACATGACACTGAAAACAAGAAACTCCAGAATCTTTGACAACTCTTTTATCTGTGCTGTCTCCTGCAAATGCTTCAAATCCCCAGTTGCCTGTTTTTGGGTATTTTGTATTGTTGTACTCCATCACCCCAACAAATTTTCGTTCACCTTCCACCGTTGCTTCTTTGCTACGTTCAGCACTAAGAAGGTCAAATACAAACGTTGCACCATTTTTATAATCTTGCTTTTTTAATCCATCCATTGCCTTAGTATTTGCATAGATATGATGCATACCCTCGAAAGGGTCAGAGAGACTATGAGCATCATTGATAACCATAGATTTCACATGTGTCCATGTTCTATACTCTTTTGGATATGTAACTTTATGTTCTGTTGCCATACTTAATCCTGTTAAAATAGTTACTGCTAATAAAAATCTTTTCATCATATACTCCTATGATTCTAGTGCAGAGAGTGCTGCACCAAAGTTAATGTGAAATGATAACCCATTAATCACAAGTGCGGGAACAGACTGTACTCCTGCAGACTTTGCATCTGCTAGGGAAGTTTTATCTTCTCCTAGATTTACTATCGTTACATCAGATACTTTTTGTAATTCTGACACAACTGTTCTTTCTGCCTCAATACATACTGGGCAACCTGCGTGATAATATATAATGCTTGACATCATATCTCCTTTTTTTAATTTGGAATCCTAATTATATACAAACCTAAACAGTTGCAATTAAGTTGAACACTTACTATAATTAGGAATCCTAATCAAATTATAGTAGAAATTAACTTTATTGTCAAGTGGGGATATTTATACCAAATAGTACATAGATTTAAAATAACCCTTGACATTATGTACCACTTAGTCTATAATGCCTCCATGATAAATAAAACACAAACCCGTGGTAGACCAAAAGAATTTGATGAGACAGAAGCACTCACTGCTGCTATGCACTACTTTTGGGAACATGGGTATGATAATACAAGCTTAGATAATCTACTTGAAGTCATGAGCATAAAGAAAAGTTCATTCTATGCGACGTTTAAAAGTAAAGAAGAACTCTTTTCACGTTGTATAGACCTCTATAGACAACATAGTTTAGAATTTTTAAATACTCTTAATAAAGATATCGGACCTAAACAAACCCTACTTGCACTCACTACCCATACTATAAATGAGCTAGAAGAGTTCGGAAAGGTCAAAGGCTGTTTACTCATAAACTCTGGGCAAGAGTGTTACAACAAGTACCCACAACTAAGTCAACAGGTTACAAAAGAGTTTAATACTTTCAATAATATGTTTGAAAAGTTAGTCAAAGAAGCACAAGTACTTGGAGAGATAAGAAGTACTAAAAAAGCATCCATTATCTCGGGTCGTTATATGAATACCCTCAATGGTCTAGTAGTCACTATACAAGCAGGTGCCTCGCCTGAGCTGATAAATGATTTGGTAGAAAGTTTAAAAGAGATATTGGAATAGTCATATACTAGACTGTTGCCATATCTTTTTTATTGGTTATTTTTGTACTATTTGGTACAAATAGTTATTAGTAAAGATACTTAGTAATACAATTTTTAGGTGTACATTTTTGTACCAAATAGTACAGTTATAAGGATAAAAAATGAGTCTATTGCATATTCCCCCTGTAGAAGAAACAAGCGATGATGTCAAAAAAATATTTGCAGAGATAGAAAGCACCATAGGTAGTGTACCTAACGGGATGAAACTATGGAGTGTAAACCCTCGTGCCCTTAAAGCACAGTGGGCAGGTATGAAAAGTATACTCTCACGCCCCCAAGAAGAACAAAAACTCTTTACTATCATACGCTATTTAGTTTCAGATGAAAATGAATGTTCCTACTGCATAGGACTTAACGGTGCTATGCTTATGAACTACTATGGTGTCACACAAGATGAACTCGTAGCTATGAAAAAAACTCCCTCGTCTGCACCCTTAGATAAAAAGAACAAAGCCCTACTCATCTTTGCTATGAAAGCCCTCAAAGGTGCTGATTCTGTAAGTCAAAAAGATATAGAGCTACTAAAAAAATTGGATATTTCAGAGAAAGAGATGTTCAACATCGTCCTTGCTGCCAGCCATATGTTTGTGGTTAACACTCTCTTTAAAACATTTAAAGTAGAACCAGATGTATGACAGTATATGTAGCAAAAAGATGAAATTCATACAAAGGATATTACTTCCCTTTATACTTTCACTAGCTATGATAATACTACTATTAAGTTCGTCTTTATCATATATACTTAATACTCTACCCTAAATAAGAAGGAACATGAAATGAAACTATTTACAAAAACCGTAACACTAACAGCACTGGCACTTAGCCTCACACTTAGCATATCTGCTACAGAGCTAAAACCTGCAGAAGCAAATATCACTACACTACCTCCATCACTCTTGAGCTTCGTATCTGAAAAAGATGCTACAGGAGATGTAAAAAAAGTATATGATGAAATAAAAGCCAAATGGGGATTTGTACCAGTCGTCATACAACAATACAGTCTGAACCCTAAACTCCTTAGAGCACAATGGGATTTATATTCTACACTCGGAGATAACAAAAACTTTGATTCTAAAATGCAAACTATGATGCGTATGCTTGTTGCAGAAAAAGAAGATTGTACTTATTGTGTAGGACTCAACAAAGGGATGTTACTTAATATGTTTAAACTACCTATGGAAGAAGTTACAGCTCTTGTAAAAGACCCAAGTACTGCAAAACTTGATGAAAAACAGAAGTCTATGCTTCTATATATGTTAAAAGTAGCCAACACACCACATGATGCAAATGCTGAGGACATTGCAAGCCTCAAAAAACTAGGCTGGTCTGATAAAGATATCTTTGAAGGTGTCAAATCTGCATCCAACATGGTAGCAGGAGCAATACTTATAGACGCGTTGAAGATTCAAAAAGACTATTAAATCAACTATCATTTTCTCGTTCCTCTTCTCTTGAGGTGGAGTGGGACAGAACTTACAGATGACATAGCAGATAGTTTAAAAGAGATATTGGAGTAGTTTGACAACAAACTATTGCCATATCTTTTTTATTAGATATTTATGTACCATATAGTAGATAAATATCCAATATACTAGATGAACATACGAACATTAGGTGTACATTTTTGTACCAATCAGTACATATAAATAAAAAGAATTAATTATGAGTTTAATCACTATACCAGACGTAGAGAATGCAGCAGGCGATGTCAAAACAGTCTATGATGAGATGTTAGAGAGTTGGGGTGTGGTACCTGAGCCTATTAAAGCGTTTAGTCATAATTCCAAGTTACTTCGTAATGCTTGGGAGATGTATAAAATAGAAGCCCAAAATGAAAACTTCTCACCAAAGATGACTACTATGATGCGTATGCTTATATCAGAATCACACGCTTGTGAGTTTTGTATAGGGTTCAACAAGGGGATGCTGATGAATCTATTTGAAGTTAGCGAAGATGAGATAATAGCACTCCAAAAAGACCCAAGCAATGCCAATCTCGATGACAAACAAAAAGCAATGTTACTATTTATGCTCAAATCTGCCTCCTCGCCACATGATGTTAGCAAAGCCGATATAGATGGACTTAAAAAATTAGGTTGGAGCGAAAAAGACATCATGGAAGGTGTAAACCAAGCTACGCACATGGTAGCTACTGCTCTTTTTGTAGACACCTTTAAGATACAGTAATTACCTAGAGAGTTTCTCTTTTTATGCTCTTAACTTTACAGCTAAGAGCAAGAGGTTTCAATACTATATTTACAGTACTTTTACAAATAAGCACTGTGCATTTATGTACCAATCGTTACAAAATCAATTAGGATTAAAATGAACACTTTACTTAGAATAGACGTAAGCCCAAGAATTACAGACTCGCACTCAAGAGATTTAGCCAATAAGGTTGAAAGTAAATGGAAATTAGCACATACGAGCATGAAAACTGTACTTTGTGACCTTGCAAATATAAACATACCTCATGTCAACCAAGAATACATAGAGGCTACTTTTGTACCCAAATCAGACAGAACTGCACAGATGAACAGTGTGCTTTCCTTAGCAGACAAATTTATAGCGGATATTCGAAGTGCAGATACTGTGCTTATAAGTGTACCGATGTACAACTTTACAGTACCCTCTGTATTTAAAGCATATATAGACTATATATCTAGAGTGGGCGATACAGTACTGATAGATGAGTCTGGTATCACAGGTATGCTTACAGGTAAAAAGCTAGTCATAGCTGCTGCATATGGAGCAGACTTTTCACAGATGAAATCCATGGACTTTTTAGAACCATACATAAAAAATATGTTTGGGATGTTAGGCTTTACCGACATAAATTATATCGCTATAGAAAACACTAGTATGCTTAGTAAGGAAGCACTAGAAGAAAAGAAACAGACCCTTGCTGACAGTATTTAAAACATGATGGAAGCAATCATTTTTACTTTAATGGGATGCACTTCAATATATTTATATTTTTATCTCTGCCCTTAGTGTAACACTTCGGGCAAGATACATTTTTGCTACAATACCCCATGACATACATCTTACCCAACTACTTTTTAGAAGAAAAACCTCAGTCTATCATAAGTACTGATCATGTATTTACAGTAGTATATTCTAGTGAACAAAATAATAACAAAGTAGCTGTACGAAATGTCATGCATGCCATGATACTCTTAGTAGAGGGGTCTAAACAGTTACAATTTACTAGCAATGATATTTTATTAAATACTGGAGATATCTTTCTTCTTACTCAGGGTAATTATTATATGAGTGATATTATCAGTCAGCAAGGTAAATATAAAGCTATTTTGGTTTATTTTGATGATACTTTTATGATGGATTTTATACAAAAATATACTATAGACCTAAAACTACAGAAAGAAAAAAATGTTGTGTATTTCTCTTCTGATGCACTACTACAAAGACTTATGAGGTCATATGAAGAGTATGCCCATAAAGATATTGCATCTAAAAACGAGATAATAAAACTCAAAACCGAAGAGATATTTTTACATCTTCTCTCACAAAATCATGATGGGTTTTGTTCATTTCTAAAAGCAGTAAATGATTCTAGTAAAGATCGCATACGCTACATTTTAGAAGGCAATATCGACCTTATACAAAGTGTAAAAGATATGTGTAAATTGACCCGAACCACTAAAAGTGAATTACGCTATAAAATGCAAGAGCTTTTTGGGATGAATCCTAAGGAGTGGCTAGATACAAAGCGTCTAGCTAAAGCTGCCCTACTTCTAAGTACTACTGAAAGTACTGTCACTTCTATATCTACAACTGTTGGATATAGTACAACTTCATGGTTTGGTGTACAATTTAAAAAGAAATATGCACAAACTCCCAAACAATACAAAGAACAAAACCGATAGTATTTATAACATTTCTTGTACACTTGCTGATGACTTTCTATTAAAATAGCTATATCAAAACAAAAAAAGGAACCAAAATGAAATTACTAACACTTTCACTTCTTACAGCTTCAGTACTTATGGCAGACACATTTACCTTGCAAAGTGCAGATGTACAAGGACAACTTACTAAAACACAAGAATTCAACGGTTTTGGCTGTTCTGGAGCCAATCAATCACCAGAGCTACACTGGAGTAATGCACCCAAAGGCACAAAAAGTTTTGCACTGACCATGTATGATGCAGATGCACCTACTGGCAGTGGGTGGTGGCATTGGATTATTATAAACATTCCTTCTACATCAAAACAGATAGTCTCTAACGCTTCATCTAAACACTTACTTCCAAAAGGTGCGGTAGAGACTATGACAGACTATGGGAGTGCCTCTTTTGGTGGGGCTTGTCCTCCTAAGGGTGACAAAGCACATAACTATACATTTACACTCCATGCACTAGATGTAGACAAATTAGACCTCACAGCTAAAAGTGACAGTGCCTTAGTAGGCTACATGATTAATAGTCATACCATACAAAAGACGAGTATCGTTTCGTATTATTCACGTCCAAACAAATAAGTCTTTCTGAAAAATACTTAAAAAAGTGAACCTAAAGTTTCTTTAGTTATAGTTGACTCACTAAAGGAATAAGCATGCAAACACAAACAAAAGAAGAAGCCAAAAAGTCATCCATAAAAGGTGCATTTTTTGCAGCACTTGTAGGAGATGCCTTGTGTCTAGGAAGTCATTACGAGTATGATGCACAAAAGATTTACAARGCCTATGGCAACAAACCYATAGAAAAATTTATGGGACCTGGCGAGATGATGGGTGGTCAGACACATGGCATTGGCTGGGGAGAACGTAACTACCATCCTGGTAAAAAAGCAGGAGGCACTACAGACTATGGCGACTACAACATCTTAGTACTTGAACACTTAGCAGCCACTGCTAACCCTCCTCGTGACTTTGATATTGCAGCACTCATTCCTCACTGGATGAACCGTCTTACAAACAACTGGGGCTCATGGGTATGTACCATGACCAAAGAAACCTTTGCACAAGTACAAGCAAAAGTACCTGTAGAAAAATTAGGAGGCATCTCAAATGCAATGGCCATACGCCATGTAGCTGCTCACGCTTACTATGATGATGAAGAGACCTTGGCAAAGGTAGCAAGACAAGCCATGTTTACACACAAGAGTGAAGAAGCACTAAGCGGTGGAGAGTTTTTTGCTCGTGTAACACACAAAGTCATCAACGGCATGCATCCACGTGATGCTATGGAAGTAGTGGCAGTTGCCATGAGCCCTTTCATCTCTTCTAAAGTCTCACAAGCCATTGCTAAACATAAAGAAGCAACAGACCCAAATACAGAACTCTCCAAAGAGCTTTTTGTAGATGACTTAGCTGTCACCTCTATGGCAAGACTTTGGGACATAGGACGTTCTGAGCCTATACGTGTGGGAAAGGCAAGTCCTACAGAGGGTACTTTACCCAGCGCAGTATATTTCATACTAAAATACGCTGATGATAAAGAAGGACTCAAACATGCACTCCAAGCCAATGCAATGGTAGGTGGAGACAACGCCTCACGTTCTATAGCCATAGGTATGGTACTTGGTGCATACAAGGGTCTAGATGCCATTCCTAATGCGTGGAAAGAGTCTTTAGATGACTATGCCTATTGTAATACACTGCTCAACAAACTACCACTTTTACAAAAAAACTAAACTACGATAAGAGAATGTGCAGTTGAGCTACTTATGCTAGAATTGAGTAGCTTAGAATCATGGTTTCCCATACTCTCCATCGTAGCTATGTCTACGTAGTAGCCAAGTAAAGTCGATTGGTTACATAACTAGAAAAAGGCATGAGTCGTATGTCATATAGCACAGAGATATCTTTTATCTTTAATATTTCCATAAATTTCTCCAAGGTATAATTAGCGTGTCCAAGCATAAACATATTTGGCATATTTACACTTTTTTAGGTACATCTGCCAATATCTTCTCCACATTTTTTCCAGAAGTATCTACGCCACCGTAAATGTTACAAGATTCTAACTTCATACCACAAAACTCGACAATCTGCTCTTTAAACATATTTTTAAGTCTTCTGTTAGCTCCTGTAATAGCGTAGATAAATTTTGGAGCACCCGTAGTACTAAACAACTTTACATTCTTTCCTTTCATGAGTCCTTTAGGTCGTCCRTTTTCATAKGTAAATGCAAAACCTTTTGAAAGATTCCAATCTAAGAAATTTTTGAGAATGGCAGGCATACTCCCCCACCAGTACGGAAAGAAAAAGACTATCTCATCTGCTTTTTTCATAGCATCTTGATAAAAGTCCATCTCTTTGGTTTGGCTCACGCCATTGGCATTTTGAAAAGCAAAAAATGGCTGGGGGTGTTCTGTGCGATAAAGGTCTATCATTGTTACATTGTTTCCAGCTTGTTTTGCTTCTGTTTCATACAAAGATGCCATAGCCATAGTAAGGCTCTCTACTCTTGGATGTGCTACGATAATGAGGGTATTTTTCATGATTTTTCCTTAGTTAAGTTTATGATGATTTGGTTGAGTACTTTCGTTAATACCTCTAACTCTTTAGGGTCTATACCTGCTACCGCTACCCCTATGTTTTCCATGGCTATTGGTATACTCTGTGCCTGTATCTCTTTACCTTTTTGAGTAAGAGAGACGATGAAACTGCGTTTGTCTTGGGTAGATTGTTTTTTTATAACAAAACCACCTTTTATAAGGTAGTTAAGTAAGGAGTTTATGCTTGCTTTGTCTTTTAGTAGTGCCTCTTGCAATGCCTTTTGACTCTGATGGTCTTGTGTCCATAACGTTGCTAGTAATGTCCACTGTTCTACTGTGATACCTAGTCGTATAAGATCACTGTTAAATTTATTTGAGAGGAGTCGTGAGGCTTTGCCCAACAATCCACCTATGTTACTTTCTGCTTTCATACATGGGAGTATAGCATAATTAGTTTGAATTAAAACTAATTATGCTAAAGAAGATTCAAAGGCTTATAAGCTCTAAAGTTTACTTAAGAATAAGCCTTGCATTGGTAGGTTGGATAGGTCTATTATTATGTAAGTGTACTACCTTTTCAAAAGCTTTTATCTCAGCTTTTGATAGTGTAACACTGTTTTTCATCATTAACCACCTTACCCCTTCGCTACATGGTGGTGTAGTAAGAGACCCGTTAAATCTATAGTAGTCTTTGTTCTTTGGTAAAAGTGCGTTAAGATGTCTGGCATCTACTTTATGATGTCCACCCTCTTTAGTAGGCATCACTTTCCAAAGCTCTTCTAGCCCCTCATTTTCATCTCCCTCTTCAAACATCACAGCAACAACAGCCAACGTACCATTGTCGCTCAAATGCACAAAATGCGCTTCAAGTGGATACTCTTTACCGTTTATATGGTTTTCACTTGGTGTATGAAAATGAAACTGTTTTAAGTGAAAGACAGTACCATCTAAAGTGATACTACTACCCTTTTTGACATTAACTTTTTCTGTGTGTCCATTGTTTATGATCTCTGTTGCACTTAGATGATAGTTAAACTCTATGGGAGGCAAGTCTGCTTCTATAAATCCGTTAAGGTTAATAGGCGATTGATTGCTTCCCTCTTTACAAAGAAAAAAACGCTTATCTAGTTCTGCCCAATGTTCGGGAGATGTCTCACCTTCATAGCTCCAATGCAGCTTATGTGCAAACTTTTCCTCTACTTTAATTTCATGCTTTTCAGCCTCAGCATACATCAAACTTGCGCCAAGTAATACGCTTAGAAATATTATTTTTTTTCTCATACTCTTTCCTTTTATATAATTAATCATAATAAACTTCTGCTAAAAGTTGAGTGTTTTACAGTCCAAAAAAGTCAAAAAGTCTGATAAAGACACTTATCTCTAAACGCTACCATTTGTATTATCTTTTAGGTATATTTGCTATGATGATGCAAATAATAAATTACAGGATAATATTTATGGAAAACTGGTACGATAATACACGACAAAAAACAGAGCATATCTTTCATGCTATTATCAAACATGACTTTGTAATAGAGTTAATGCAGGCTACYCTGGATGAATCWATCTTTGGATTTTATGTCAACCAAGATTCRSYYWMKKTAAACGAATACAAAAAATCGCTTGTTACTGTAGGTACAAAATGTCAACGCCCTGAAGAAACACAGTTTTTTTATGAGTCTGCCACAGGCATCATTCAAGTTGAAGATGCTTTGCATAAAGAATTTCTAGATGACAAATACCGCCATCCTACTCCCTCACCTACCTGTGAGCTCTATAACTCCTACCTTACACGGATAGTCAACAATGAGTCTGTAGAGGTAGGCATTGCCGCAGTACTTCCTTGTTTTACCATTTACAAAGAAGTAGGTGATTTTATTTTAAGAATGCAAGGTAACCATGGGTCAAACCCTTATCAAGCATGGATAGACACTTACGCCAGCGATGAGTTTGCTCTTGCAGTACAAAAAGCCATTGACATTGCCAATACCTACGCGCTTACTGCATCACCTGATACCTTAGCCAAGATGGAAGAAGTCTTCATCAAAACCTCTCAACTTGAGTGGATGTTTTGGGACAGCGCTCACAAGCAAGAGAAATGGAAAATATGAGTACTCCCTAGTATGGTAGCTACGCAGGAAGTAAAATGACCAGAGAACGTGAAGGTGAACTCTACATGATAGCCTTGGCATTACTAGAGAGCTGGTTTCCCATACTCTCCATAGTCGCCATGCAGCATATAGGGGCTTTATACACCTATGCTTTTGCACTTATGTTCTCTTTAGTCTTTTTTCTTGTGGTTATGAAACGGAAAAATCGTTTTATAGAACTTAAAAACAGATCTGCGTATAAAGACTTATTACTCACCAGTTTTTGGATCACAACGTTGTTTGTTCTCATATTTTTAGGTATGCAATACACCACTGCTGGCAATATGTCAGTCATCATTTTTTTACAAGTGCTTTTTTCCTATCTTTACTTCAATGTTTTTGGCTCTGACAAAATGGATAAAATACATACCGTCGGAGCATTCATTATGGCTGGAGGAGCGCTGCTTATACTTTTTCCCAATGAACTTACATTAAATAAAGGTGATCTKCTCATTATGCTTGGTGCTGCCATCGCACCCATAGCCAACTACTACTCTAAACGAACACGCATACACTGTTCTTCAGAGACTATCCTAGGTTTTAGAACCATGCTTGCCTTGCCTGTGATTTTACTCATGGCATGGATATTTGAGCCTACACTCAATGCAGATAATGTATTAAAAGCACTTCCTTTTGTGCTTCTTGTAGGCTTATTGATTTTGGGACTTTCAAAGATATTTTGGATGGAAGCCCTGCATCGTACAAGCATCACTAAACTCTCCGCCTTGTTAGCCATTATCCCTGTGATGACACTCTTTTTTGCTTACCTTTATTTAAATGAAATACCCGAATTTAGACAACTCATAGGTGTACTTCCTGTTCTCATAGGTGGATACCTACTCACCAAACCCATAAAGGCATAAATGAAAAAAATATCTCCTAACCAGCCCTGTCCTTGCGGTAGCCAAAACAAATATAAGAAATGCTGTGCTCTGTTCCATAAAGGTGCTCTTGCTAAAGATGCTTTGACACTCATGAAGTCAAGATACACTGCTTACGCACTAGGTAAAAGTGACTATATTATCAAGACCACTCACCCGGACAACCCTGACTATGAACAAGATACAGACAAATGGAAAGAAAGCATTGACCTCTTTTCTAAAACGACAGCGTTTTTGGATTTGAAGATATTGGACTATAAAGAGGGAGAAGATGAAGCCTATGTGACTTTCAATGCCAAACTCTCTAGTGGTGACCTGCTAGAAGAGAGTCGTTTCCTAAAAGTAAGTAACACTTGGTTTTATGAAAGTGCAAAATTTCCTGAGAATGCTAAAAATTGAGTTAACATTAACCTTAGAAAAGTATGATAGGCTATATAGTAAATGGAGGAATTATGGAATACCCAGTAAAAGTAGATTTGATAGAAGGTAAAACTTACATGTTCTGTACCTGTGGGAAAAGTGCTGATTTTGTACTATGCGACGGAAGTCACAAAGGCACCGACTTTAAACCTCAAAAATTTGTGGCTGAAAAATCTTTACCAATTTATCTATGTGGCTGCAAAAAAAGTAAAAACCTACCCTATTGTGACGGTACACATGCCATAAGGGAAAAAATGTCTTTTGATTTTGAGCTCTAGCTAAAATAAATTTATAGTATGAAAATTAAATTAGGTACCTTTAACCTTTTTCAATTTGTAGAACCTCCCTACTCTTGGTATACAAAAAAAGACAAGTTCAATGACCGTCAATGGCTCGAAAAAACGACWTGGATAAAGAATCAAATACTAAAAATGGATTGTGATATCATCGGGTTTCAAGAAGTATTTTCCAGGGATGCACTTCAAAGTCTTGTGAATGATTCAGGGTTTCAGTATTTTGAAACAGTTGAGCTTGCTAAACTCAGCATCAACAATCCACAAAAATATGTCAGCACTACCGTTGCCATAGCTTCAAAGTACCCCATAGTAAATATCCAAAAAGTGAGAGTACATACACCTAGCGTACGAAGCCATAATTTTCAAGGACATTTTACTTTTTCAAGAATATCCATAAAAGCAACGATATCACTTCCTGATAAAACAGAGCTTTTAGTCTATGTTTGCCACTTAAAGTCAAACAGACTGGGCGAGCATGAAGATATCTTTACCCAGCATCATACACTCGAACATAAAAAAGAAGTCGTATCTGAAGCCTTAGAGGACAATGCATCTCCAGCCTTAAGACAGAGGCTATGTGAAGCATCTTCGCTTTTTTTTGACATTAGAAAGTCCAAAAGTAAACCAACTGTACTACTATGTGATTTAAACGATAAAGAGTTTTCCATCACTATTGATGCCTTGTCAAATAACATATATCATGGTGATGAAAGAAAAGAAAAATTAGTTTTGCATGATGCAAGCTATCAATACACACCAGAGGTATATAATCCCCATCCAGAGGCAAAAGAAGTCCAAAGAAAATCCACAAGTTATTTTCTAGGAAAAGGAAATGTATTAGATTACATTTTTATCTCAAATCATTTTGATAAAAACAATAAAGACAGCATTGCTCATGTGACTAACTATACTGTCCTAGATGAGCATTTACAAGAAAACAAAGATGGTTCTTTACTTCAAAGTGATCATGCACAGGTGGTTTGTGAATTGACTTTTTAAGTGACTATCAACCCTTTAGCCAATGCCCAAGTAACACATTAACCACAGTTTCTGTTCGTAGAATCCTTTGTCCTAAACTAACGGATGTACAACCATGTTTGCAAAGTAAGTCAACTTCATAGTCTATCCAACCGCCTTCTGCTCCGATGCATAGTACCTTTGGCATACACTCTTTACTATCAAGATAAGTTTTCCATGATTGTGAAGCGTAAGGATGTGCAATCACAGCATTACCTTGCATTTTTCTCCCCTCTTTTAATAACTCAGGAAATTCATCTTCAACAAATGGCTTAAAACGTTTTTTAAACTCAATCACTGGTGTCACAGTATCTATGGCTTGTTGTAATCCTTCAAAAACAAACTCATCTATACGATCTAGCAGTGGGCTTTGCCAATAACTTTTTTGACTACGGTAACTATTTACAATAATAAGTTTATTAACACCAAGAGATGTCATATCCATAATCAATCTACGTAGCACTTTTGGACGTGGCAAAGCAAGAATAACTGTTAAATCAAGTTTAGCTGGTGGTTTTTTATCTAGTGTAATATCACTAAGAAGTACTTCATTGTTATTGATCCCGGCAATAGTAGCCTTACCTATGTTTCCACCAATTTCTCCGATGGTTAGACTATCGCCTACCTTAGATTTTAGTACCTTTTTTATGTGAGTTACTTGCTGTGGGTCACTAATGATTTTGGCGTTTTTGGGTAATAAAATACAGTTCAAAATAAATACCTCAAATCTTATACGTCAAAAGACAGATTGGCAAATGCACCTTCTACACTTAGCGCACTCTTGTATCGGGAAGAGAGTACTCTCACCTTTTTTGTCTCTAAGTCACATATGGCAATACGAAAACTCATACCCATTTGTGGCTCGACGATACAGATGATTTTTCCTTCATATTCTCGTGTAGCATGGATGATCCCTTGTAGTTTTGGGAAAAAGTATTTCGGGTAACTAAGCGGTGTAATCTCAACTATCTTAATCTGCTCACATTTTTCAAGGGTATCTAGTATACACTGTGCATCTTCCATACTCTCAAACTGCACACACCAATCATCAAAAAATTTATTGAAATTTTTTAGATCTTCGTCCAAGAATCCTCCAGCGATTGATTGTAAAGCAAAAATTTCCATTTGTTTTCTATCTATTATCTATACATTTTTTCAACTTCTTATCAAAAGTCAATACTTCATCTACACTAGCATATGCACATAAAAGACAGTCTACAAAATCTAACTTTTTATGTACAAATATCTCTAAAGCTTTTATAAGTGTGTATTTATCGACTACATGAATATTGCCAGCCTTAAGTAATGCTAGTAGTACCGTAGAAATTTCCTTTTTTTCCAAGTCGTACACACCTTCTAGTACATAGACTACTTCTGCCCATACTTCATTGGCTATGTGAACTTCTTTATGAAGTATGACTTCTTCTGCTAGTGTTGCCAWCTTTTCATTGTCGTTCAATAAATATCGTAAAATATAATTGCTGTCTAATCTAGTCATCTATGCTATACTTTTTCAAGGTATGTATTTTCCAAGCTTCTTTTTCTGACTCTATTTTATTTGCATTGGCATAGCTGTGCAATACACCTCTAAGTGATATAGATTTTTGCTGCTTACTTGCTACTTTAGAAGACAGTTCTTCCACAAAAGAGGCATATTTACTTTCTATAAAGTAGCCTTTAATTTTGTTACGTTTTTTATCTATGATTTCTATGATGTCGAAGTCATCAAGCTTATGTAAATTACGTTGTATTTCAGAGATGGAAATTTGTTGCATGTGACATCCTTCATATATGTTTACATATATTATATACGAAGATGTATGTTTTGTCAAGTTGGTTAAATGCTTTTTTCTTTCTCGCTCCTCCAATCCTTTGGTGGAGCATATACATAGTTATTTTTGTTATTTGTAGTTGCTTGTAGTGTTAGCTTTGATGTGCATTCCAACTGAGGACAGTGGGAACGAAGAAAAAACTCCAAGATTGTAGCCAATGAAATCAAACGCTTACTTCATCCATTTAAGAAAAAAGTTCACACAATAACCACAGACAATGGACTAGAATTTGCACAACATAAAAAGGTTTCCAAAGCACTAAAATGTGACTTCTATTTCTGTGACCCGTAT
>NVVN01000016.1 GCA_002733355.1 Sulfurovum sp. | reverse complement strand
AAAAAGACGAATCTGTTGAGGACGGAAAGGATAAGGATGGTAATCTAAAATATAAAACAAAAATATCTATGTATTTTCCTTTAGCTACCGATATAAGGCAGCTCTATAAAGAACAAGGAGTAGACGGTTTTTATGACTCTGTTGAAAACAGAAAAGCATGCTGTCGTGTAAGAAAAATAGAGCCTTTACAAAGAGCTTTAAAAGGTGTGAGCATTTGGATTACTGGACTCAGAGCCCAGCAGAGTATAACACGGGAAAACATACAKYTWKTTGARTWTGATGAGRWMWWTAAWSTWATTAAAKTCAATCCTCTYRYWMWKTGGAGYGARAAAGAWGTKTGGGAWTAYATWAAKAAWMAYAATGTTCCWTATAACAMAYTGCATGATCWWGGATWTCCRAGYATWGGATGTGMACCWTGTACMAGAGCYRTWAARGAKGGTGAAGAYRTKAGRWSTGGWAGATGGTGGTGGGAAAACCCTGAACATAAAGAGTGTGGATTACACAAGAAATAGTAGGAGAAATGTATGACAAAAATAGAACCAATAAGTACAGAACGATTAACACATTTAAGACAATTAGAAGCAGAGTCTATTCATATTATGAGAGAGGTCGTAGCGGAGTTTGATAACCCTGTGATGATGTATTCTGTGGGTAAAGACTCAGCCGTGATGCTACACCTTGCACTCAAGGCATTTGCACCGGCAAAACTTCCTTTCCCCTTACTTCATGTTGATACTACATGGAAATTTAAAGAGATGATAGCGTTTAGAGATAAGAGAGCCAAAGATGAAGGTTTTGAACTTTTGGTGCATACCAATCCTGAAGGACTTGCCAAAAATGTAGGACCATTTACACATGGTTCAGCGGTACATACAGACATTATGAAAACACAGGCACTTAAACAAGCGTTGAACAAATATAAGTTTGATGCTGTATTTGGTGGAGCAAGACGTGACGAAGAGAAATCCAGAGCAAAAGAGAGAATCTACTCTTTTAGAGACAAAAACCACAGATGGGATCCTAAAAATCAAAGACCAGAACTGTGGAATGTCTATAATGCTAGAGTGCATAAAGGGGAATCTATACGAGTGTTTCCTATCTCAAATTGGACTGAACTAGATATTTGGCAGTATATTTACCTTGAAGAGATACCTATTGTGCCACTTTATTTGGCAGCAAAAAGACCTGTTGTAGAGTATGAAGGAACAAAAATAATGGTAGATGACGACAGAATGCCAAAAGAATTAAGAGATACAGCCAAAATGGAAATGGTACGCTTTAGAACACTTGGCTGTTACCCACTTACGGGGGCTGTAGAATCAACGGCGACTACATTACCAGAGGTTATCCAAGAGATGCTTTTGACTAAAACAAGTGAGAGACAAGGTAGGGTCATAGATAATGATTCATCAGGTTCAATGGAAAAGAAAAAAATAGAGGGGTACTTTTAGAATGTCAAATCAAGAAAGAAAAATAGCTACAGACATAATAAGCTATTTAAAAGAACATGAAAACAAACAACTGCTTCGTTTTATCACTTGTGGTTCAGTAGATGATGGAAAATCTACCCTTATCGGTAGGCTTTTGTATGACTCAAAGATGATTTTTGAAGACCAACTGGCTGCCATAGAAAAGGACAGTAAAAAAGTGGGTACAACAGAAGATGGGTTTGACCTTGCCCTACTTGTAGATGGCTTACAAAGTGAGAGAGAACAAGGTATTACCATAGACGTAGCATACAGATATTTTACCACTGATAAACGTAAGTTTATCATAGCAGATACTCCAGGGCATGAGCAGTACACAAGAAATATGGCGACAGGAGCTTCTACCGCAGATTTAGCCATTATCCTCATAGATGCTAGACATGGGGTACAAACACAAACAAGAAGACATTCATTTATAGCAAAACTACTGGGGATTAAACATATAGTAGTCGCGGTAAATAAGATGGACTTGGTTGACTTTTCACAAGATAAATATGAAGAGATCTCGAAAAATTATTTGGACTTTGCCAAAGAAATTGGGATGACTGAAGATATAACTCTGATTCCTCTCTCTGCACTTAATGGAGACAATGTAGTGAACTTAAGTGAACAGTCACCATGGTATAAAGGTGAAACTTTGATGCATATACTTGAAAGCATTGAGATAGATCAAGACAGAGACTTGGCACACTTTAGAATGCCGGTACAGTATGTCAACAGACCAAACTTAGACTTTAGAGGTTTTTGTGGAACAATTGCCTCAGGAATCATAGAAGTTGGTGATGCGATTACGGTTTTACCATCGGGTAAAAGTTCAACCGTTAAAGAGATAGTGACTTATGATGGAAACCTTGAGTATGCTTATGCACAACAAGCTATCACGCTTACAACCAATGATGAGATTGATATTTCTAGAGGTGATGTCATCGTTAAAAGTGATGAGCAGCCAGACCAAGCTTCTAGCTTAGATGTAGATATCGTATGGATGAATGAAGARCCACTTATTAAAGGTAAGCAGTATTTCATAAAAAGAGCTGCAACGCAGACGGTTGGGACGATTGACCATTTTTACCATAARACWGATGTCAATACYTTAGAAGAGTCAAYAACCAATGTRTTGGAGTTAAATGAGATTRGAAGAGCTAAATTAGACTTGGAACAAAGCATCCCTTTTGATGCGTATGAGCATAACAAAGCCATGGGTTCATTTATACTCATCGACAGAATGACCAACAATACTGTGGGTGCAGGAATGATACGTAACAAATCTGAAGATCAAAGCAAAAAAGAATCAGAGTACTCTGATTTTGAGATAGAGATGAATGCTTTGGTTAGAAAACATTTYCCTCATTGGGAAAGTAAAGTAATTAGTTAGGAGTTTACAATGGGAAAAGAAACAGCAGCACAGCGCATAGAAAGAATAAAAATAGAAAAAGACGGTTTATCTGTCTTGGCAGATATTAAAGCCTATGCCAAAGGTGAAAGAGAAATTGATCCTGAGGACATAGACAGATTTAAATGGTATGGTCTTTATACACAAAATAAGAACCTCCAAGATGATGATGATGAGAATTTATACTTTATGTTAAGACTCAGAGTGGAACATGGTTCAGTGAATATAGAACAGCTTCGCTGTGTTTCCAGCATAGCTAAAGAATTTGGAAGAGGTACAGCAGACTTTACAACAAGACAAACAATACAGATACATTTTCTTCATGTCTCTGCGTTGCCTGAAATCTTTGACCGGCTTAACAGTGTAGGGCTTAGTTCTATTTATGCTGCTGGAGATGTACCAAGAAATGTGGCTACATGTCCGGTCGCAGGCGTGGATCATGATGAGATAGTGGACACGACAGATTTGGCTACAGAGATTCATGATTATTTACGTGCCAATAAAACATTGGTGAATCTTCCAAGAAAATATAAAATAGGTATATCSGGATGTGCAAAACACTGTATGGGACATGAAATACAAGATTTGTCATTTACGGGTGTAAATATAGAAGGTGAGATACTTTTTGATGTCAGTGTTGGTGGTGGTCTTGGATCTAACAAACAGATAGCACTACACCTTGGATATATCAAGGCAGAACATGTACTCAAAGTGACACAAGTAGTCTCTGAGACTTATAGAGATGATGGACTAAGAAAAAGCAGAAGAAAAGCAAGGTTAGGTCACCTACTTGATGAGTGGGGATTAGATAAATTTAGAGATGTCATTGAAGAAAGGTTGGGCTTTGCTTTCATAGTAAAACCAGTACAGCAATATACCCCTTATGCTAAAAGAGAACATTTTGGTATACATACTAGCAAACAAGAAGGTAAATCATATGTTGGTTGCGCAGTCAATGGTGGGCATATTGGTGCACAAGGTTTGGAAGATATCGCAGATGTCATAGAAAAATATGGTGCAACAACCATCAAAATAACCAATACACAAAATTTTGTGATTAAAGACGTACCTGATGAAAATACAGAAGTTTTGTCCGAAGCATTGAAAGTGTTTGATATAGAAGTACACCCAAGTCCTTTTAAAGCTAGAACCATATCATGTACGGGTATGAGGTTTTGTAAATTTGCTATTGCAGAGACAAAGAACCAAGCCATCGAATTAGCATCATATTTGGAAAAAGAATTTCCAAAGTTCGAGGAAAATGTTTCTATCTCACTCAATGGTTGTCCAAACTCATGTGCGCATCCTCATGTTGTAGACATTGGATTATTGGGAGCAAAAGTAAAAAATGAAGAAGGAAAGTCCGTACCTGGCTTTGAAATCATTTTAGGAGGAAACCTAGAAGGTGAAGTATCTAACTTTGGTCTAAAAACTGGTATTAAAATACTGCCAGAAGATGTAAATTTAACGGTAGAGAAGATTATCAACCAGTATATCAGTAGTGAACAAAACGGACTTAATAAATTTTTAAAAGAAAATATAGAAAATGAAGTATTTATAGATTCTTTAAGACCTGAAAAGGGTGAGGTATGAGTAGCTTTATAGTACCAAAACTATTGGCCAAAAGTGTCCATACTAACACTAAAGTATTTTTAATAGGTTGTGGACTTGGAGATGTAGAACTTCTAACTATTAAGGCATATAATCTCATACAAAGTGTAGATGTGATTTTATATGATTACTTAATCTCTGATGAAATTATGCAAGTTATCCCTGAAAAAACAGTGAAGATATATGTAGGCAAAGAGAAAGATAACCACTCCAAGCCTCAAGAAGAGATAAATGAACTTATATTTGGGTATGTAAAAAAAGGACTCACTGTTGCTAGACTTAAAAGTGGAGATCCTTTTATYTTTGGTMGAGGGKCAGAAGAGTTATTGTATTTAACASAAGAAGGCATAAAAACAGAAGTAATACCWGGGATTTCWTCATCYATATCTGCMCCATTAATGGCGAACATACCAGTCACCGCACGTGGATATGCAAGTTCTTTTACTGTAGTCTCAGCCCATCTAAAAGGAAATAAAATCAATCTTGACTGGATAGACCTACTGCATAAAAAAAACCATACAGTGGTTGTACTTATGGGACTAACGTGTGTCCAAAAMATTGTGAATGAAGCACAAAGCCAAGGGATAGACATACATAAACCTGTGGCTATCATATCAAATGCAAGTAGAGTAAATCAATCAGTTCAGATATGTACGCTTTCAAGTCTTGAARAAGAGGCTTTGCACGCATTGAAGCCAGCTATTATGGTATTTGGTGATGTTGTCACCTATGCACAAACTTTAAATACTACTTRTACCACTACAGCAGTGTATTAAAAAACACTTGCTAAAAGTTTACTTCTTCTCTTGACTCGCTTTAGCACCAGTGATAAACTGTTCAAAGTTCTCTACATAGTTGTCGAAGTTTTCTTCAAGCATATGTCTGTATTGGGTGGTGAAAAAGTCTAGTATCTCTTCTTTTTCTACTTTCATTTCCTCTGCATTTTTAAATCCCATAGCAGTTATCCATGTGTTGAATCTTGAGGAAGCAAACATGAGAGAGTTTGTAGCATCTGCTGGAGGGCAGGTATCGTCGATGTGTCCATTGGCTAGTTGTATGTGGGCGTCTGCACGTTTGTAGAAATTTCCATCTATAGCTGTGTTTTTGGCAGTATTTTTCGTTTCTGGCATTTGATATTTCCTTAAATATAAATTTGGGGACATTGTACATTTTTTTTGCTATAATTCGCCCATATTAATACTAGGAAATCCTATGACAAACGCTGACAAACTTAAAAACCTTTTAGAACTTGAAATTATTCCAGATTTAGAGGCTGCGATAGATGAACTTTTTGCGGCTATTGATAAAAGTAAAAATGCAACTAAAGAGCAGAAAGAAGACTTAGAAGAGATGCGTGAKATGCGTACAGAGTGTTTTGCCATCGTTGAAGAGCTTGGACGTAATGAGCTTGAAGAAGATGAAGTAGATGAGCTCCTTGCAGAGTTGATTGACATGAAAACAGAGGAGTAGTCGACTAGCCTACGACCTACCATAACTACTTTTTAAGGTTGAGTTTTTTAGCCTTAACCCTCATACATTCTTTTCTTTAAGAAGACTTTTACCTTATTTATACTATATTGATTCATCAACCTCTCGGGGTGCTGTGTTTCTCTTTTTGGGATGCATGGCTGAGATAGTTATATAGACATGATGTTTATATGCTTGTCCCGTTGAACTTGAACTGGTTAGGACCAGCGTAAGGAAGAGACTGTATTTACTCCACGAGTAGATAAATGTAATACTTTTAATTAGGTATTAGGTTTATCTACTTGTATCTATCTACACTTTTTTCTTTTCGTATTTTATTACGTAAAAGGATTACAATCATGACAAAAGCATTTAAAGATAAGTTTTCAACTTCAAACGATGAACTTACTAGAGAACCATTTCCCGCATCAACTAAAGTATACTTAGAAGGTAGCATCCACAAAGATATTCGCGTACCAGTAAGAGAGATTTTACTTGGAAACGAAACAAAACTACGTGTGTATGATACTTCTGGACCTTACACTGACCCTACWGTAGARATTAACGTAGACCAAGGAATCCCCGGTATCAGAAAAGAGTGGATTTTTGGACGTGGTGACGTTGAAGAGTACAAAGGCCGTATCATGGAGCCTGAGGACAATGGACATACAACAGATAAACAACTTGACTTCGTAACAGCTGGAGCTAAAGGGCTTGTTAGAACACCACTTCGTGCTAAAAAAGGTAAAAATGTTTCTCAAATGTGGTATGCACGTCAAGGTATCATCACGCCTGAGATGGAGTTCATAGCCCTTCGTGAGAACCAAGATGCTGCGATGAATGCTGAGTACCTTCAAGATGAAGAAAGAGAAGCAAGACTTAAAGGTGAAAACTTTGGTGCAAACCTTCCAGAACAAGTGACACCTGAATTTGTACGTAAAGAAGTCGCTGAAGGTCGTGCTGTTATCCCTGTAAATATTAACCACCCAGAAGTTGAACCTATGATTATAGGACGTAACTTCTTAGTAAAAGTAAATGCAAACATCGGTAACTCGGCTACGACTTCAAGCATCGCAGAAGAAGTTGAGAAAATGGTATGGTCTACACGTTGGGGTGGAGACACTGTTATGGATTTAAGTACGGGTAAAAACATTCACACAACACGTGACTGGATTTTACGTAACTCTCCAGTGCCTATAGGGACTGTGCCTATTTATCAAGCTTTAGAAAAAGTAAATGGTATTGCAGAAGATCTTACTTGGGAAGTATTTAGAGATACTCTCATTGAGCAAGCAGAACAAGGGGTAGATTACTTTACGATTCACGCTGGGCTACTTTTGCACCATGTGCCGATGACTGCTAAACGTATCACCGGTATTGTGTCTCGTGGTGGGGCTATTATGGCGAAGTGGATGATTCATCACCACAAAGAAAACTTCTTAAACACACATTTTGAAGACATTTGTGAAATTATGAAAACCTATGATGTAACTTTCTCTCTAGGTGATGGTCTTCGTCCAGGTTCAGGAGCAGATGCAAATGATGAAGCACAGTTTGGTGAGCTTGAAGAGCTAGGACGTTTAACRAAAATYGCATGGAAACATGATGTKCARACMYTMATAGAAGGKCCAGGTCACGTACCAATGCATATGATTAAAGAGAACATGGACAAACAACTTGAAGTGTGTCACGAAGCACCGTTTTACACACTTGGGCCCTTGACTACAGATATTGCTCCAGGGTATGACCACTTTACATCGGGCATTGGCGCAGCCATGATAGGTTGGTACGGATGTGCGATGCTTTGTTATGTAACACCAAAAGAGCACCTTGGTCTTCCAAATAGAGAAGATGTTAAAGAAGGACTTATTACGTACAAAATCGCAGCACACGCAGCAGATGTGGCTAAAGGTCACCCAGGTGCTCGTGCAAGAGATGACGCGATGTCATTGGCTAGATTTGAATTTAGATGGGTAGATCAGTTTAACATAGGTCTTGACCCTGATCGTGCAAGAGAGTATCATGATGAAACACTTCCGATGGAAGCAGCCAAAGTGGCACACTTTTGTTCTATGTGTGGACCTAAATTTTGTTCTATGAAGATTTCTGCAGAAGTACGTGAGTATGCAGCAGAACTTGGTACCGATGTTGAATCAGCAAAACAACAAGGTATGGATGAAATGTCTGAGAAATTCAAAGAAATGGGTTCTGAAGTTTATGTGGAAGCAGATAAAATAACAAACGTGTAAAAATAGCATTGTCGAAGAACATTCTTCGACAATGAAGACAAAAGGAACAGTATGAACATTGGTATTGCAGGTGTTGGTCTTGTCGGAAGAGTTTTAGCACTAAATCTTTTGCGTCAAGGACATACCCTCACACTTTTTGATGAAGACACAGCCTATGGTGACAAAGCTGCAGGTATGACTGCTGCTGGGATGTTGGCTGTCTTTGCTGAATTAGAAAGTGCCGAGTCTGTGATATTTGACCATGGTAACCGTTCTATTGTTCTTTGGCCTGATTTACTAGAACAAGTGGGTGTTGCAGATGCATACCAACAAACAGGTAGTATTATTACGGCACATCCACAAGACTATAATGAACTAGACCATTTTATAGAAACACTCAAGTCTAAAGTGCCAGAAGCTTCAGAGATAAAACTTTTAGACAGAAGAGAGCTCACACAGCTTGAGCCAGACTTAGAACAACATGCTAAAGCATTTTTTATCCCACAAGAAGGTCARGTAGATGCACAGCGTTTTATGCAAGCTTCGAGTGATTATTTGTTAGCACATGCGGATGTGACRTGGAARCAAAATGTGAAAGTATTARATGTTTCRCAAGARGGYATYTCTACARAAGAYRGWSTAGARGTGTTTGACTGGGTATTTGATGCTAGAGGTTTGGGTGCGAGTGACCAAGTAGAGAACTTACGTGGTGTACGTGGGGAAGTTTTATGGTTAGATGCTCCTGARGTCAAYATTACCAGACCTACACGTATGTTACATCCTCGCTATAAAATTTACATYGTRCCTAGACGTAAYAAYAGATATGTCATCGGTGCAACMGAAATAGAGAGTGAAGACAAAAGTCCAATATCAGTTCGTTCATCTTTGGAGTTGCTCTCAGCAGTGTATAGTATGCATTCTGGGTTTGCAGAAGCTCGTATTGTAAAGACGCTCACAAACTGTCGTCCAACACTTAGAGATAACTTACCTAAGATAGAACATGGTGAGAAGATAACACGTATTAATGGTTTGTATAGACATGGGTATCTACTAGCACCTGCCATAGTAGAAAAAGCATTAAATGAAGGAATTTTCAGATGATAGAAGTAATTGTAAATGGGAAAAGAACAACAATTTCAAGTGGCTTAAATATAACAGAAGCTATCAGAGCACTTGAGTATAAAGGTGAAGGATTTGCTCTAGCTCTTAATGGTACTTTTGTGGCAATCTCGACTTATGAGACAACCATCGTAAGAGATAATGACAGTATAGAGATACTGGCTCCCGTACAAGGTGGATAAAATGACAAAACATATTAACCAKGCAAGTGACACATGGGAAATAGGTGGAAAAACTTTAAGTTCTAGATTACTCATAGGTTCTGCCCTCTATCCAAGTCCTGCCAATATGGAAGATGCCATTAAAATATCAGGTGCTCAGATAGTCACTGTTTCCTTGCGTCGTCAAGCAGCTGGTGATACGGCGTCTAAAGGGGGTAATCAGTTTTGGGACATCATTAAGTCTATGGGGATTGAGGTACTTCCAAATACAGCGGGATCACATTCTGCTAAAGAGGCTATTACCACTGCACAGATGGCACGAGAAGTATTTGGTACAAATTGGATAAAACTGGAAGTCATTGGTGACCAGTATAATTTACAGCCAGACCCTTTTGAGACAGTCAAAGCTGCCGAAGTACTCATAAAAGAAGGTTTTGAAGTCTTTCCTTATACGACGGATGACTTGGTAGTAGCTAAAAGATTGGCAGACGTTGGCTGTAAAATTATCATGCCATGGGGATCTATGATAGGTTCAGGAAAAGGGCTCATGAATACAGATAATCTTACAGCGATACGTAAACAATTCCCCGAACTTAAGTTGGTTATAGATGCAGGTATCGGTAAGCCTTCACATGCAACACAAGCTATGGAACTTGGGTATGATGGTGTGCTTCTTAATTCTGCCATTGCTTTAGCACAGGACCCCGTGAAAATGGCAGATGCTTTTAGGGTTGCAGTCGTTGCGGGACGTTTAGGGTATGAGGCTGGCGTGATGAAAGAACGCGAATTTGCAAGTCCTTCTACACCGACGGTGGGGACACCATTTTGGCACCAGTTTAAGGATTAAGATGAGATTTCCAAAATGTGATGATACCCCACTGGGCATTTACCCTGTTGTAGATAGAGCCTATAAGCTAAGACCACTTTATGAATGTGGTATTACGACAGCACAGCTAAGAACGAAAGATGCATTTTCTGGACAAGCATTGGAAGATGAAGTCATAGAAGCTATTAAAATCTCAGAAGAGTTTAATGCACGATTTTTTCTCAATGACTTTTGGGAACTAGGTATCAAACATAAAGCCTATGGTATACATTTAGGTCAAGAAGATATTCAAAAAGCAGATGTGCAAGCTATGATGCGTGCGGGTATAAGGTTAGGTATCAGTTCACATACACCCAATGAAATAGTTACTGCATTAGGACTTGAGCCATCTTACTTAGCTATAGGCCCTATCTATGAGCCTATCTCAAAAAAGCTTGTCTATGATACGGTAGGAACTGAAGATTTAAAGTCTTGGGCTAAAAAAGTAGACTACCCCATCGTAGCCATAGGTGGGATAACTATTGAAAATATTAAAAATGTAGCTCAAACAAAAGCGGCATCTGGGATAGCTATGATTTCAGATGTTTTGGAAAATGGTGAAATATCCAAAGCTAGGACGACTGCTCTTATAGAGGTATTTGAAAAGTATGGTATCTAATACACCTCTTTTTAAAATAAGTATAAATAATTCTTATTTAAGCGTATTAAAACTTTATTTTTTGTATAAGTACTAAATCAATCTCTCGGGGTGCTTTTTGCTGAGAAAACCCGTTGAACTTGAACCGGATAATACCGGCGTAGGGAAGAGGATTGTATAACATTTATTTTTATACACCTCTTTCCTTTATTTAGACATTATTTAAGGGAATAATATGAAATCAAAATTTTTAACACTGTCACTTATTGCTTCATGTGCATTATTGGGGACATCTACATTTGCAGAAGAAGTCACACTTGATCCCATCGTTGTGGGAGCGGACTTTAGAGAACAAAATCTTTCAAAGGTAGCTGGCTCAATGAGCATTATTACTGAAGCAGACATATATGACAAAGCAGCACAGTCCTTTGTTGAGGTCATTGCGGCTGAACCAAATGTAAACTTTTCTGCAGGTGCATCCAAGGCAAAATTTATCCAAATCCGTGGTATCGGTGAAAGAAGTCAATTTGTCACACCTATTAACCCTTCTGTAGGGATCATTGTAGATGGGATTGATTTTTCACAATCTGCTTTGGGTGTAACAATGTATGACTTAAAACAGATTGAAGTACTTAGAGGACCACAGGGAACTACTTTTGGTGTCAATGGTCTTGCAGGTGTTATTAACATTGAGAGTAATGACCCAACCAGTGAAGCAGGAGGTCACCTTGAGGCAACTGTAGGAAACTACAATACTAAAGCATTAGGGTTTACCTTTAATACACCGCTAGTAGAAGATAAATTGCTCGCAAGATTTTCACTTTATAAAAATACGTCTGATGGTTATATGAATAACGTTTTCTTAGGACGTGAAGATACTCAGAATATTGATGAACTCTCAGCAAAAGCAAAATTTCGTTGGTTTGCAGCAGATAATCATACGATTGATTTGACACTACAGCATATTAATATTGACAATGGTTATGATGCATTTACTTTTGACAATTCAAGAAATTCTCATGCAGATGAGCCAGGGCGTGACACACAGAAAACGAATGCTTTTGCACTTAAGTCTACGTATCAAGTGAATGAAACGATGCATCTTATTTCTGCTGTGAGCTATAGTAAATCAGATTTAGAGTACAGTTTTGATGTAGATTGGTCTTATGTAGGTGAGTTTGATGATGCCTTAGGTCCTTACAGTGCATTTGATCAGTACTTAAGAGAGAGANANCAGTTAGATATAGACGTACGTTTGGTTTCAGACGAAGCAGGTCGAATTTTTGCTGGGATGACAGATTGGACTATAGGAGCGTATTATAGAGACTATTCTGAAGATTTGTCTCGTAATTATGACTTCATAGCACCGTTTAGTTCWCTGTATGATACGAAAAACAAAGCTATCTATGGACAACTAGACACACACTTGTCTGATAAGTTAACTTTGGTGACAGGACTTAGATTAGAGCAATGGGAGTCTGAATATGCAGACTCTGAGAATGTGGCTATTCAAACGGATGAGTTTTTGATAGGTGGTAAGATTGGGCTTAATTACCAAGCTTCAGCTGAGCGTCTATACTATGTTACTCTAGCCAAAGGGTATAAGCCTGGTGGCGTAAATGCTGACAATCGATTATCATTGATTCAAAGACAATATGAAACAGAGACATTGTGGAATATTGATGTCGGTGTTAATTCAAAATACTTTAACAACAAAGTAAAGAGTCGTTTTAACCTCTTTTATGGAAAACGTAAAGACCAACAAGTTAATGATTCATTGCTAATTCCACAACCAGGTGGAAGTACAGAATTTGTTGGATATACTAGTAATGCGGCAGAAGGTAATTACTATGGTTTGGAATCACAGATTGATTATTTTCCTCTTGAAAGCTTACATCTATTTACAAGTTTTGGTCTACTTCAAGCAGAATTTGATGAATATCCTAATAATCCTACAATGACAGGACGTGCACCTGCAAATTCTCCTGAATATCAGTATAATGTAGGTTTGGATTATCTGTTTTTTGATGCATGGCTATTCAAAACGAACCTTGAAGGAAAAGCAAGCCAGTACTTTTCAAATAGACATGATGAAAAAGCAGATGCATATAATTTATGGCATGCAAGTTTAGAGTACACTACTGGTACTTTTACGGCATCCTTATGGGTAAGAAACATTACAGATGAAGAGTATCAAACACGAGGATTTGGAACTTTTGGTAACAATCCTGGAAATGGATATGCAACAGAACTTTACACACAACTAGGTACGCCTAGAACAGCAGGTGTAACACTCTCTTACGACTTTTAAGTATCATATAAAGGTGTTATTTTACGATAACACCTTGCAAATAAGGTATCATACAATATGTTTAAACAAATCACAATTTTTTCTCTCTTAACACTTACACTTTTTGCTTCTGAAAAACCACTACTTACTATCTATACCTATGATGCATTTTCAGCCTCTTGGGGAGCAGCACCCAAGATAAAACAAGCCTTTGAAAAAGAACATGAGTGTGAGGTCAAATTTGTAGGACTCTCTTCGTCCATCGTAGCACTGCGTAAGATACAACTAGAGGGCAAAAAAACAAAAGCGGACATCTTACTTGGTATAGATACAAACATCGCCCAAGTGGCGAAAAAAACTGGTTTGTTTGTGCCACATGAACTAAACAACACAAAGTTAGATTTACCTTTTGCGTATGAAGATGACATTTTTGTGCCTTTTGACTACTCTTACTGTGCTTTTGTCTACAGTGAAAAAAGCGTAAAAAATGTACCACACTCATTTGAAGAGCTAGCCTTTATGCCTAAAGACTTCAAAATAGTCATACAAGACCCCCGTTCTTCTACAGCGGGACTTGGGTTGTTGCTTTGGGTGAAGTCAGTCTATGGTGACAAAGCAGGGGAGTACTGGAAACGTTTGGCTCCTTATATACTTACCATCACCAAAGGCTGGTCAGAGGCGTATGGACTGTTTTTAAAAGGTGAGGCAGATATGGTACTTAGTTACACCACTTCCCCAGCCTATCATATCATAGATGAAAACAGAACAGACATTAAGTCCGCACCCTTTAAAGAAGGACACTACGGGCAGATAGAAGTAGCAGGCATCTTAAAAAGCTCTAAACAAAAAGCCTTAGCTAAAAAGTTTTTAGCCTTCATGCACTCTGAGACTTTTGCAGACATCATCCCCACAGGAAACTGGTCTTACCCCGTATCCAAAGGTTCCAAACCTCTGCCTAAAGCATTTGATACACTCCATAAACCTAAAATGCTTTTGATGGATGGTGAAGTGGTGGAGGCTCAGAGAAAAGCTATTATCAATGAGTGGCTTGAAGCTATAAAGAGATAATTACGCTCTAAGCCCTTCTTTTAAGAGCATTTTTATCAACGACTGATAGGGTACATCCATACTGTTAGCTCTTACTTTTAGTTCGTCTATCATATCAACAGGCAGGCGTATAGAGATGCTCTTTGTAGTCTTTTTTAAGTTAGGAAAACGTACTTTTTTTACTTTTGATGTGTCAAAGTATTCTGTAGTATCGTGTGTTTCCCAAAATTCTCTTTCTTCAGCATCACTTTTAAAAGTAGGGATTGTTTTTGTTGTTTTCATATGCCTATTGTATACAATTTAATTGAAATAGAGATAAAATAAATCAAACCACAAAACGAAAAAATGTTTTTTGGGTTTATGATATAATATCTTAATAATCAGCAGGAGAACCACATGCTAACACTAGAGATAGATAACCATGAGGTAGAACATATATTTACTGAAGCGTTTCAAGGAAACAAAGAGAAGTTTTTAGCATTTATACAGAGTTCTTATGCAAAAAAAGAATCTTTAGAAGCATATGAAGAAGATAGAGAATGTTTTATGCAGACATACAAAGGTATGAATGATGGCTCTATGAAGATGTATTCTCAAGCAGAAGCAAAAAAAGAGATAGATGATTTTTTAGAGACAATGCAACCTTTAGAGAGTTTTTCTAGTGTGGATACAAGAGAATATGTTGATGGGTTACGTGGGAATAGTAGGATAAAATATTAACCTTAACAATGTATAAACTTTAAAATAGATGATAAAATTTTGAAGAAATTAAACTTATAAATCAGGTCTTTACAGATGATTCAAGAAATATCAATTAAAAATATAGCTACTTATAATGAGTTAGGAACTACACTTAGTAATCTAAAGAAAATAAATTTTATATATGGAGCAAATGGAAGTGGTAAGACTACACTTTCAAACTTTATTGCCAATCAAACTGATACCAAATTTAATCATTGTAGCCTTGCCTGGCAAAATGAACAAGTATTAAATACGGTAGTTTACAATAAAGAATTTAGAGATAATAATTTTGGAAAAGGTAGTATCGAGGGAGTATTTACTTTAGGTCAAGCAACTGATGCAGAGCTGGGAGTGATTAGTCCTAAGCAAAAGGAACTCGAAGACATTAAAAATGATGGTACTCAGAAAAAAAATACTTTAGACACTCAAGAAGGTCAACTAGAAACGAAAAAACAAGAGTTTAAAGATGCTTGCTGGACAGATGTGTATAAAAAACATGAACATACTTTCAAGGAAGCATTTCAAGGAAGTATGCAGAAGCAGAGTTTTAAGGATAAACTTCTCAAAGAGTTTGTAGATAATGATTCAGATATATTAACTTTTGAAGAGTTAATAGAGACATCAAAAACTATTTTTGGAACAATACCACAAGTTATACCTTCTATTAATAATATTAATTATGATGAAATAAATCGCATAGAAAATAATGTGATATGGGATAAAAAGATTATTGGTAAAGCTGATGTTAATATAGCGAAGTTAATTCAGAAACTGAACTTAAATGATTGGGTACATCGTGGAAAATCATACTTGCAGGATGATGATATTTGCCCTTTTTGTCAACAAGAAACGATTACAGATGATTTTAAAGAACAACTTGAAAGCTATTTTGATAAATCTTTTTTAGAAGAAACAAAACTGACAAGCACTTTAAATCAAAGCTATAATACCCACTCTAATAATATGCTTCATCAACTTGAACAAATAGAATCTACGCATAAAAATAATCCTGATACAAAATTAGATGTAGATAGATTTTCAACATACCTAAAAACTATTACTAGTCAATTTACATCGAATAAAGTACTTGTGTTAAATAAAATTAATGAACCAAGTAGAAGTATTGAACTTGTCTCTACAAAAGAACAACTAGTAAATATGCAAAATATAATTAATAATGCTAATACTGAGATTAAAAAGCACAATATTTTAGTAGATAATTATCAACACGAAAAGAAAAAGTTAGTTTCTTCTATCTGGAAATATATAGCTGAAGACTATAAGAGTAATATTGAATCTTACAATAAAAGTATAGAGGGTTTGAAAAAGGGAATAAGTAGTTTAGATAAAGAGTATAAAGCAAAGCAACAACAATGGAAAACTTTAGATACAGAGATAAAAGAATTAACAAAAAATGTCACAAGTGTTCAACCAACTGTTGATGAGATAAACAGAGTTTTAAAGTATTATGGTTTTTTAAATTTTGAGATAGTCCCTTCTATTGAAAATTCAAACCAATACCAAATCCAACGAGAAGATGGGTCTTTAGCTGAGTCAACACTAAGTGAAGGAGAAATTACCTTTATCACTTTTTTATATTTTTTACAATTGGCAAAAGGTGCTACAAGTAAAGATAAGATTTCAGANAKAAANARTTTTWKTTNRTARAWRWCMSWANNTMAAGWTTASATRSYMRTWWSWKNNTTNYAGWTAGMKMKMTKRTNNNSAAMAGTNGTTATWGAAAATATTAAAAAGGATATTGGAAGCATTAAGCAGTTGATTGTTTTAACGCATAATGTTTATTTTCATAAAGAAGTTTCTTTTATTAATAGCCGTGATACGCAAGGCAGAAACGATACTTATTTTTGGATATTAAGAAAAAACAATAAAATATCAACTTTCCATCCATACGAAAAGAAAAATCCTATACAAACATCATATCAATTACTTTGGCAAGAGTTAAAAGATAAAGAAAAAAATTCAATGGTTACTATTCAAAATACTATGAGACGAATTATAGAAAATTACTTTAAAATACTTGGAAACTATAAAGATGATACTCTAACTAAAAAGTTTCAGACACAAGAAGCACAGATGATTTGCAAATCACTTATTTCATGGATTAATGATGGTTCGCATAATATTGCTGATGATTTGTATATTGAATTACAAGATGATTCAATAGAAAAGTATTTAGAGGTATTTAAAAATATATTTATATATACAAATCATGAAGGTCATTACAATATGATGATGGGTATAGCAGATTAATATGACAAAATCGTTATTTTGGGGAATTTTCACTTCCCTATCCCTCCTAACCTTCGCCATCTTACTCTTCACAACCCTCTATACCTCCCAAAACAGCGAGATATTCACAGCACTAAACAGCCACATACTAGGACTGCTAAAATTCACTATCTATCAAGCCTTTTTATCTACAGTACTTTCACTACTTGTGGGTGTACTCCTTGCATGGGCATTGGCACACCAAAGTAAGTTTAAGGGGCGGTCACTTTTGGTTGCACTCTTCTCGTCCTCTTTGGTTTTACCCACACTCATAGTAGTCTTTGGACTCATAGGTATTTTTGGGCGTAGTGGGTACTTAAACCAAGTGAGCCTTTTTCTTTTTGACCACTCTTTTGGCTCTTACCTTTATGGGTTAGGGGGGATACTCTTAGCCCATGTGTATCTTAATGCTTCTTTTGCTTCGCGAGCTTTGCTGCACAGCTTTGAGTCCATACCTAAAGAGAAGTATAAACTAGCAAAAAGTTTAAACTTCTCTGTCTTTGAGCGTTTTTTATATGTGGAGTATCCTGCTATTAAGTCTACGTTGTTGAGTATAAGCTCTACTATATTTTTACTCTGTTTTACCTCTTTTGCAGTAGTTCTTTTGCTTGGAGGCAATCCAAGTTATAACACTTTAGAAGTGGCTATTTACGAGGCAGTGAAACTTGACTTTGACATAGGACTAGCACTCAAGCTTGCACTCGTACAGTTGGCTATCTCTGCGGTGTTGGTGGTACTCTCTTCTGGTTTCAGAACAGGACTTGGCAATCTAAAGACGAGCCATACACTCATACCCTGGAGTGAAACAAAGGTATTGCAGATAGTACAATGGAGTATTATCACACTTTTTACACTCTTTTTTATCTTGCCTTTGGTGGTCATATTTATAGATGGTATGGGGGCAGATTTTTCTCGTATTTTGGCAGAACCGCTGTTTATCAAGTCATTTCTAACATCACTCTCTTTGGCTACAGCTTCTAGCCTCTTAACAGTGGTTATTGCATTGCTTCTTAGTAACGCGAGAAGAAATTTTACGCTCACTACACGTCTAGGAGCTAAGCCTTTCTCTAAATTCATAGATGCCATCATCGCATTCTCTGGTAATCTTTATCTGGCTATCCCTTCTTTGGTTATGGGACTAGGGTTTTTTCTGATGTATCAAAAGTATGATGGTTCTCAAGTAATTTGGTCTACCGTTGCACTGCTTACTGCCAATGTGCTGATGTCGCTGCCTTTTGCTCTGGCTGTCCTTGCCCCTGCCATGCAAAAAACAGCCAAACGTTATGATAAACTTGCCTTTTCGCTAGGACTCACGGGCTTGCAAAGATGGGCATATATAGAGTACCCTTACATCAAAGCTTCACTAGGCTATGTCTTCGCCTTGGCATTTTGTTTTTCTCTAGGAGATTTGGGTATCATAGCACTCTTTGGGTCTGATGAGTTTAGTACCTTGCCTTGGTACTTGTATCAGCTTATGGGGTCATATAGGACTACGGATGCAGCAGGGGTGGCCTTGGTGCTTTTGGTGTTGGTGTTGTCTGTGTTTATTTTGTTACCAAGATTATTCAAGGAAAAAGCACATTAAATCACACGAAGTGTGTCTTGTCGTGCCGAACACCCTTGAAAGCAAAGCGATTTGAGAGGTACGACGCTTTTTTGTTTCGTTTTTTAAAAAAATGAAAAGAGAAACAATGCCACGCCTCTGATGTGAGGTAATGGGGCAAATATAGAAAATAGAATTAGGAGCAAAGTTGCTTAATATCCAAAACCTACAATACAAGTATAAAGATGCAAGCGATATCTATACATATAACCTACAGGTATCTTCAGGAGAGATAATAGGCATAGTAGGGCAAAGTGGCTCAGGTAAATCAACCTTGTTAGACATCGTTGCAGGATTTATAGAGCCTAGTTCTGGTGTAGCTGTACTTGATGGAGAGGAACTCATAGGTAAGCCTATAGAAAAACGTCCCATTACCATACTGTTTCAAAACCATAATCTATTTGAACATTTATCTGTGCAAAAAAATATCCTCTTAGGTGTAAATAAAACCTTAAAAGACAGTAGTGAAGACGTAGAGAAAGTAAAAGATATCCTTAAGGAAGTAGGACTTGAAGAGTATGAACATAAACTCGCTTCTAAGCTTTCAGGAGGGCAACAGCAACGCGTGGCTTTAGCACGAGTACTTATGCGAAGAGAGCCTATACTTCTATTAGACGAACCTTTCTCTGGACTAGACGATACTACACGTATAGAGATGCTCGAACTTGTCCAGACAATCACCCAAGAGTACAAACTCCACATTATCATGGTCACTCACGACCTAGACGACTGTGAACGCATAGCGAACCATGTCTATAAGATGGAAAATCATAGCTTAGTTAAACAATGATAGAACTACTTAAAAAATATCCTTTTTTTGCAGATAAGYTAATAAYCTCTTGTGACTTATTGRCAAATCAAGGGTACTGCAATGCGAACTATCTTGTGATTGCCAGTGATAGGAAATATATCGTTCGTAAATTACTTCGTGATGATGTAGATAGAGAGCTAGAATGGAAAGTGCAAACATTAGCTTATGGTGTAGGTATCACTGCAGAACCTTTGGTCTTTGATAGGGAGGAAGGGATTATGGTATCTGTATTTTTAGAAGGTGAGCATAAGGATAAGCTAGATAAAGATGATGTAAAACACTTGGCTAAAATACTACAAAAATTACATGCCCTTCAAGCAGACCATGCGCCTATTACTTTAGATATAGAAAATAAAACAGAACAAGTACTGAATGCTTTTGCAATGATAGAGACTTATCCTAAAGAATATGTACTTTGCCACAATGACCTAAACCCAAAAAATATCTTTTTTTCTAAGGATATAAAACTTATAGACTGGGAATACACAGGTGTAAATGACAAATATTTTGACTTAGCTTGTGTTTGTGTGGAGTTTAAATTAAACGATGGTATGCAAAAGGTCTTCTTGAATACTTATTTTGAAGATGAGCATTTTATGCTGGAAAAGTTAAAAGCATATAAGATTATTTATGAGGCTTTGTGCAGGGAGTGGTTCGACTCCTCTTTGTAGATGTAAATGCAAGAAAATATCTTTTTCGTCATATGCGATGTTCATAAATTCTTGTGAGGTATGAGGGATATCTTCATGCAAAATAGACATAGCTATCTTCTGATATTTGATATGTAACTTTATGTGATAGTGTCAAATAAGTTTCATTTCKGTATTGATAGATGTCAAGAGTGAGCATATGAGAATATGTTATTATAGTAGTCAGTAAATATATTGTCATTTTCAAAATGACTTAAAGGATTACTATGCCAGATATAGATGAGTTATTATCACAAGTTTTAGTCCATGAGTCTACAGAAGAACTACAGCTGTTAGATAAGGTATTATCATCTGGTTATCCTAGCAATAAAGGCGTAGAGATTGTGTGGGATGAAGAATCAGAAGAACGCATAAATGCATATGAAAARGGTAATCTCCCTGCCGTTAATGAACTAGATGTGTTTAAAAAGTATAAGAGATAGCAAATGAGAGAGGTTGTGTTTTTAGCTCTAGCGCAGAATGAGTTGGATGATATTTTTGAATCTTTGGAGTATCAGAAAAAAAATAAAGGCTATATATTTATAGAAGAGGTAGAAAAAATGCTAACACTCATAAGGCATTACCCAAACGTATGGTCAAAAAGTTCAGAACATACACATAAATGTTTTATAAAAGATTTTCCTTATGCCATCATATATCAATATATAGATGGTATGATAAGAGTTGTTGCCATCATGAATTTACATAAAAAACCAATACACTGGGCTTCTAAGAGTGTGTCTGAATACGCTACTTGTCGCATTGCTAATCTTCCTGATACGATGTATACGAGGTAAGTAAAGTTTTAGACTCTATCCCATTCTATATAATCTTCAGGAATTCCTAATGTTGAAGTATCAAGTAATTCATCTGTTTCAGGATGAATTACAGATTGTGTATCATTACACACCAAATCTTTTACAGCAACCCACATATCTTGATAGCTCCCTAAATCTTTCTCATTAAAAATTGGATGATAAAGATTGTCATCAGACCTTCCTATATAAAATATACCCACGCTTGTTTTGTAAGATAATATAAGTTTCATAGACACCTTCTTTTTATTCTACTGTCACAGATTTAGCTAAGTTTCTAGGCATATCTACATCATTTCCAAGTCTCACAGAAATTTCAAGTGCAAGCAACTGTGTCACCACCATCATTTCAAAATATTCAAGCATAGGGTGAGAGTCATAGTTTGTTTGGATGAAATCATCCGCTAGTTCAAATGGTTTAGGACTTATCGCTAGGATGGTAGCATCTCTTGCACTCAACTCTTCTACATTTGATTTGATTTTTTCATAATGCATAGATTTTGGCATTAGGGCAATAGTAAATAGCTCGCTATCTGCAAGAGCGATAGGTCCATGTTTCATCTCGCCTGCAGGGTAACCTTCTGCATGCATATATGAAATCTCTTTAAGTTTGAGTGCACCTTCAAGAGCAAGAGGRAAAAATATATCACGTCCRATRAAAAAGAAACCATGWCCATGTARATAACGTTTAGAAAGTCTATGAATCTTTTCATGTAGTTTATCTGTCACTACAAGTGCTTTTGGAGTGTGTAACATAGCATTTATCTCTGTTTGTATCAACTCCTGTGAAATTGTTTTTTTAATCTGCCCAACATAAAGAGCCAGCATCCACAATACCATACTTTGTGTGGCAAATGCTTTTGTACTAGCAACCCCTTTTTCGATACCTGCACGAGTTAGAATCGCCGCATCACTTTCACGTACTATAGATGAATTATCAACATTACAAATACTGAGGGTTTTCATACCCGCTGCTTTTGCCATTTTAAGTGCTTCAAGGGTATCAGCAGTTTCTCCACTTTGAGAAATAGTGATAAATAGGGTTTTTGTTGTGAGGAATGGGTCTTTATATCTAAATTCAGAAGCGATTTCAACATTACAACGCATTTTACCGATTCGCTCAAATAGATATGAGCTTGCTAGAGCAGAATGATAAGATGTTCCACATGCGCAGATTGTAATGGCATAGATGTCATTAAAGAAATTTACATCTAATTCTTCAAAATTAATGGAATCTTCCAATACACGTCCCATCATGGTATCAGTAATTACATCACATTGTTCGTAGATCTCTTTTTCCATGAAAAATCGATATCCATCTTTTTGTGCAGAGACTTTATCTGCAGTAAGGGCTTGTTTTGTAAAACTTTTTTCACCATTTGCATCAAAAAGTTTCACTTCACCTAGTTTAGCATAGCCATATTCACCATCTTCTAGGTAATAGACATCTGTTGCTTTTCCGATGATAGGAGTGTCTGAAGAAGCAAAATAGACATCATCACCATTAAAACCTATAAGCATAGGGGAACCATTCTTGGCAAAGTAAATGGTGTCTGCATCGGACTCAGTGATGAGTAGTGTTGCATAAGCTCCCTCAAGTTTTTCGAGGGTTTGTTCAAATGCAGAAAATACGTTGGAAATACTTTTATGGTTTTTTTCAAAAAGGTGTACAATGGTTTCTGTGTCTGTTTGACTTAAAAAGGTTACTCCATCACCTTGGAGTTCTTCTTTAAGATCTTGATAATTTTCTATAATACCATTATGTACAACGTATGAGTAAGCACCAAGATGAGGATGGGCATTGAGTTCAGTAGGCTTTCCGTGTGTTGCCCAACGTGTATGTCCGATGGAAATACCAAAACCTTCTGTATGATAAGATTTTGTTTTTTTTCTTAAATTCTCTAATTTACCTATGGCTTTAAATTGGCTGAGCTTTTCACCTTCAATGACGGCGATACCTGCAGAGTCATACCCACGGTACTCAAGTTCCTGCAGACCATCCAAGAGAATTTCTTTTTTTTCATTAAAACCTAAATATCCAACTATTCCACACATTATTTCTTCCCCTTAAATTGTAAATCTGTATAGATTATTATCTTGTAAAAATGTCAAAAAATGTCAATATTTGTATTTCTATGTCATCTTTTCTATAATTTTATCTACATTATGACAAAAGTTTCCATTCTTCTCGATGAGAAACATGTCTCTAGCACGGTTTTTAAGTGTGTGAACTTTTGCAGTGACAATATCTATCTCCATTTCATCAAACATGTCAATAACAAATGCAAGTAAACCCCTTTGATTTTTAGTGTTTAAGTGCATAGTWGCATAGGTTTGTGAGTGTTCTAAGTCTATGTAGATTTCATTTTTGTTAATTATSGGATGATAGGGTATATGATTCGTTTTAGGTTGAAAAGAGCTATGTATAAACTCTTTAATTAATGCTGTCTCGTCAGTATCTATTTTTTGAGAAAAGTCAATTTTAAAGTACTTTAAATCATCAAAAAGTTTACAAATGTCCATATTTACCACATCTAGATTAGAGAGTTTTCCTAGTAAGTAACTAAGATTAAATGATTCTTTACGTATGATTTCTATAGTCAAGTGCTTTTCATTAGAGATAGTATAAGTGTACTCTTTGGTCTCAAATGCCCTGCTAGTGATAGCTAAGATACGTTTAGGTGTATAACGTAAAAAAAGCAAATTTGAGGGTATGGCTATGATTTTATTTTGCTTCGTTCGTGTGAGGACAGTAAAGCTTTTGCTACGTTTAAGTGCAGCTATTTTTTTTGTTCGTTTACCTGCTTCATCTAGCTTTTTTGTTTGCCCTAGTACTTCTACTGATTGTTTATAGAGTGTACGTATGAGCTTAGCAGAAAATGAGTTATAAATGTCATGCCCCACCCCAGACATATCTGCGTATGTTAAGACATAAATCATATCCAGAAGCTTTGCAGTTTTAAAATGTGATGCAAAAGAGAGTATGACAGTCTCAGAGTATAGATCTTCTCTTTGGGCGACTTTTGACATGAGTGTGTGGTAGTGTATGAGTGTCTCACCCATGGAAAGAAGCTTGTCTTCCACACCTAGCCTGGTAGCAAATATTTTAAACAGAGATGCCCCCACATAATGGTGGTCACGTTTGCGACCTTTACCTGCGTCATGCAAAAACACCACAAGTTTAAGCATCAGCTGTTCATCTGCGTTTAAACCTTCCCATAGACCTTGAATAAAACTATCTTCTATTTGCTCCAAATGATAGAGACAACGAAGTGAGTGAGTGTCTACAGCATATTGGTGATAACCATCAAATTGTGGGAGGTCAATTACCTTTTTCATGGGTGGCACTGTATAGTATAGGAGTTTAGCATAAGAAAGAGCAGCCAATGCAGAATAAGCATGTGGACTATGAAAAAGTGTAGCCATACTTTGGTTCAAGTTATCATCGAGACGTTCAGGTTTAGGTATGGTAATAAGCTGTTGTAAAAGTGTGGGGTGAGCAGTAAATGGCTCATGAGATGCACGGATGAGTTGATTGAGTACAGTATTAAAATCTTTTGCTTGTTTTTTAGGATAGAGATAATTCCTTGTTTGACTTTCTTCTTTATACTCACGGGTGAGAGTATCAAGCCATATCATACTATATAGTCTAATGGTTTTGAGGCTTCCTGTGACTTTAGAGGCAAAACGCATATGGTCTTTTGGGTTCATATCATACCCCAAAAGTGTGGCAATTTCAGGTATGAGGTCAAGGCGAAGCTTGTCTTCTTTTCTCTTGGCGACCAAGTGTAAAGCAGAGCGTACACGAAACAAAAACTCTAAAGTAATACGAAATTCTCTATACTCTTTTTCATTGATGACTTCTGAAGGAAGAGATTTAATATTGTCAGTATTGTAAAGAACTTTACCCACCCAGTAGATAAGATTAGCATCCCTAAGACCACCCGTGCCATCTTTGAGGTTTGGTTCCATGGTAATGGGGTATTTATGGTGCTTATTTTCTTGTTCTTGAAGTTTTAAGCGTATAAAACCCGCTATATCATCGTGGCGTATTTGCGTTATGGCATTTTGCGTCTCTGTCCATATAAAGTGAGAGCCCTCTATAAAGCGAGATTCTATAAGTGCTGTCTTGATGGTAATATCTGTTTTAGATACATCATACAACTCTTTTACGGTATGCACACGGTGTCCAAGTTTAAGTCCTGTATCCCATAAGATATAGAGTATTTTTTCTATCATATCTTTGCTGTTGTAGCCGGGGATATCTTTGTATACTAGCATCAGGTCTATGTCCGAATGTACACAGAGTTGCTCACGCCCATACGACCCAAGAGCCACAAGTGCAATGGGTATAGAGTTTTTCATAGGAGCATAGTCTCCAAACATAGAGCGGTGAGCAACCTGATAGACAAGCTTTAATATGCTGTCTATTTTCTTTGTGTGTTTGACAAGGAAGTCTTTTCCTCCAGAAGTGGCAAAAGTGTTTTCCAATGTGTCAAAGTAAAGCTTGATATCTTTTTTCAATACTTTGGCTATCTCGAAATCTGCGGCGTTTTCGTACAAGAGTTCTTCTATTTGTGCTTTTACTTTATCCACTATACTCTCCATAATGTTATATTGGTATAATAGCTAAAATAACTAATGATGGATGAAAATAGATGGATTTAGTAGAGAAAGTACGTAGTAAACTAAGACTGAACCAAGAAGAGGGTGAAGCACTTTATGATTTAGATTTATATACTTTAGGCGAACTCGCAGATGAGATACGCACAGAAAAATTTGGGAAAAAATCATACTTCAACATTAACCGTCATATTAACCCTACTAATGTTTGCGCAGATGTCTGTAAATTCTGTGCCTATTCAGCTACACGGAAAAACCCTAATCAATACACTTTGAGTCATGAGCAGATTTTAGAAATAGCAACAAACTCTATAGAAAAAGGAGCAAAAGAGTTACATATCGTTTCTGCGCATAATCCTAAGGATGGTGTAGACTGGTATATGGGAGCATTTAGAAAAATACGCGCTAAGTTCCCTGATGTTCATATAAAATCTATGACAGCAGCCGAAGTAGATTTCATCACACGTGAATACGGACACTCTTACGATGAAGTACTAGATATGATGATAGAAAATGGAGTAGACTCCATGCCTGGTGGTGGAGCTGAGATATTTGATGAGGGTGTACGAGAGTATCTTTGTAAAGGCAAAGTCACTTCAGAACAATGGCTAGATATCCACGAAAAGTGGCACAATAGAGGAAAAGAGTCTAATGCCACCATGCTCTTTGGGCACATAGAAACAAGAGCACATCGCATTGACCATATGATACGCTTACGTAATCTACAGGATCGAACAGGAGGGTTTAATGCATTTATCCCACTTGTATACCAAAAAGAAAATAATTACATGAAAAACTGTAATTTTCCTTCTGGACAAGAAGTATTAAAAACCTATGCCATTGCTAGAATAATGTTAGACAACATTCCTAACATTAAAGCTTATTGGGCAACCTCTACCATCAATTTAGCTCTCATTGCCCAAGAGTTTGGAGCTAATGATTTAGATGGAACCATAGAAAAAGAAGCTATCCAGTCTGCTGCAGGTGCTGCGAGTGCAAATGGCATGGAACTAGATGACTTTATCGACTTGATTAAAAACTCTGGATTTACACCTGTAGAACGCGATAGTCTTTATAACGAGTTAAAAGTATATGCTTGAGAAAATTTATTATCCTTATAATGAATTTAGTAAAGATTTAAAAGTACTTACCCAAAAAATAGACCAACCTTTTGACGCCATATTGGGTATAGCAAGAGGAGGACTTTGTATATCTCAGATGTTAGGTGAATATTATGATTTACGTGAAATCTATACTATCAATACCATAGGATATGAAGATACAGCAAAAAAAGAGTCAGTAAAAGTCTTTAATATACCAGACTTAAAATCAGCCAAACAAGTGCTCATAGTTGATGATATTATAGATAGTGGAGACACTTTGACAGAAGTTTTAGAGGTACTTAATCAGAAGTATCCAAATGTGACTTTCCTTAGCGCCTCACTTTTTTATAAAAAAACTGCTAAAATTACACCAACTTGGCATGTTAAAGAACCAAATGGATGGATAGACTTCTTTTGGTCCGTTGATTTAAGGAAATAAAAATATGGTATTAATGATAGATAATTATGATAGTTTTACTTATAATGTAGTTCAGTATTGCCGAGAGCTTGGTGCAAATTTAAAAGTTATTCGTAATGATGAAATGACTATCGATGAGATAAGGGCACTAAAGCCTAAGAAAATTATTTTATCTCCAGGTCCTTCTACCCCAAATGAAGCTGGTGTTACCTTAGATGTGATTAAAGCATTTGCCGACAGTATACCTATCTTTGGCATATGTCTTGGGCATCAGAGCATTGCACAGGCCTTTGGAGGCGATATAGTAAGAGCTAAAAATATGATGCATGGTAAAACATCTCAAGTTAAGGTAGATTGTCAAACCCTTATTTTTAAGGGCTTACCTAAAGAGTTTAGAGCCACACGTTACCATTCTCTTACCGTGAAAAAAGAGACACTACCAGAATGTATTATCCCCACATCACATAGTATGGATGATGATGAGATTATGTCACTGCAAATCAAAGATAAACATATTTATGGTGTACAGTTTCACCCAGAGTCTATAATGTCGGAACATGGACATGAAATGTTAGATAACTTTTTAAAGCTTTAGTAACATTATGAAAAAGCAGTATTTTATTTATACATTGTTTGCATATATTATTGCTGTTTTTTACCTGAGTACAACAACACCTATAAGTCCGCATGAAGCCAAGATGTTTTACACATCTACAGAACTTGTCTCAACGTTGATGCACTGGGGAAGTAGCTTCATAGAAGGGTTTTTAGGGCTGCGTATTTTCTTTATACTTTTTGGGTTTTTATCTATAGCTCTTTTTTATAAACTCAGCAGAACATATTTCCCTCGTATTAGTGATGCCTATCTTGCAACAGTAATTTTTATGATATTACCAGGTATCCTTACGGCAATTACTTTAGCAAATATCTCAATCATAGTACTTTGTATCGTATTGCTTTTTGTATTACTTTATGAAAAAGGTCACTATGCATTTTTGCCATTTTTAATGCTGATACTTTTTTTTATACACGAAGCATCTATTATCTTCTTTGTGGGATTGTTGTTATATGGAGTGATGTATAAAGATAAAAAACTAGCCATAGGTTCACTGGCATTCTTATTGGCATTTATATATTTGACAAAAGGTATTGAAATTGGAGGAAGACCTTCAGGACATTTTCTAGAGATTTTTGGCTTATATGCAACAGTCTTTTCTCCTTTGTTATTTTTATATTTTTTTTATGCAATGTATCGTATATTGTTACGCGAGAAAAAAACATTACTATGGTATATTTCTTTTACTGCCTTGGCATTTTCTTTACTTCTTTCATTAAGACAACGGGTGAGCATTACTGATTTTGCACCTTATGTCATGCTTTCCGTTGTACTTATGTTAAATACATTAAACAATAGTGTAAGAGTACGCTTACCAGAGTTCCAAAAACGGTATAAACAAGGGTTTTATATTGTGATGATATCTTTACTTCTAAGTGTCTCTCTTATCATTTTTCATAAAGCGTTATTTCATATATTTGTTGACCCTTCACAGCATTTTGCAAGTAGGATTTATAAACCTTACAATTTAGCCAAAGAGTTAAAATCAGAAGGTATTGAGTGTTATGATGGGGCACATGGGAGAGAACGCTTTCAGTTACGATATTATAACATTCTACCATGCCCAGAATAACCATAAAATTGTTTCTAAAATACACATACTTACTTTCTAAGAGTGCTTTGAATTCTTTAAACATAAAGTTAAAACTACTTAATGTTAAAATTATGGGAATTAAACTAAAAGGAGAACTCAATGGCTCAAAAGGCGATTAGAGAGTATGACGCAAAGTCGATTCTAGCAAAACATTGGGATAAGTATTTCCCAGATTTTACTTATTCATATGAAACTGTACTGGTTCAAAACGGAACAGAACTTCAAGAGGTAGCCAAAACGCATAAATGGTTAAATGAAAAAACACTGGTTGCTAAACCAGATATGCTTTTTGGTAAAAGAGGTAAAAATGGATTGGTACTTTTTAAAGATGCTAAACCAGGCGATGTTTCTCTTGCTAAAGCAACTTCGTGGATTAATGAAAAAGGTGGAGAAAAACAAGAAGTTTTCTTCTCATTTGACGGTGATACACCAACGGGTGAGCCATCTGTTGATATGTTAACTCATTTTTTAGTTGAGCCATTTATGCCACACACACAAGAAGAAGAATATTACATTTCTGCTACATGTGTAGGTGATGATGATATGCTTTATATGTCTGCTGAAGGTGGTATGGAAGTAGAAGAGGGTTGGGATGACAAAGTAACAGAAGTTGCTTTTGCTATCACTGATACTGAAGATCAAATTTCATCTAAAATCAGAGCTAATATCCCTTCAGACGTTGCAGATAAAGATAAAGAAGCATATGCAGAGTTTGCGATTGGTTTCTTTAAAGCATACCGTGAACTGAACTTTGCATACCTTGAGATCAACCCATTTGTACTTCAGGGTAAGAAAGTTGAGCTTCTTGATATGGTTGCAAAACTTGATGATACAGCTGGCTTTATGATGGTAAATGAGTGGGGTGAAGTTGAGTACCCAACAGCATTTGGTATGGAAGAAAAATCTCCAGAAGTATTGGCGATTGAAGAAGCAGATGCTAAGACAGGTGCTTCACTTAAATTAACACTACTTAAACCGGAAGCACGAATTTGGACGATGGTTGCAGGTGGTGGTGCTTCAGTTGTTTATGCTGACACAATTGCTGATATGGCAGGTATTGAAGACCTTGCTAACTACGGAGAGTACTCTGGAGGCCCAACAACTGGTGAGACTAAATTTTATGCTGAGACACTTTTTGACCTTATGACAAGAGAAAAAGATCCATCAGGTAGAGGAAAAGTACTTATTATTGGTGGAGCGATTGCTAACTTTACCGATGTTGCTAAAACATTTACAGGTATTATTCAAGCCTTTGAAAATTACCAAGATAAGTTAAAAGCTATAGATGTAAAAATCTATGTAAGACGTGGTGGACCAAATTACGAAAAAGGTCTTAAAGATATTAAAGAAGCAGCGGACAGAATGGGTCTTTACATCGAAGTATATGGGCCAGAAACACACGTTACAGACATCGTGCGYATGGCACTAGAGAAGTAGGGAGAAAATATGTCAAAATTATTTACTAGAGATACACAAGCTATTTTTTGGAACAACAATAAAACTGCTATTCAAAGAATGTTAGACTATGACTATACAATTAAGAGAGAAACACCATCTGTAGCCGGCATTGTTGCACCTACAAGCTCAAATAAATTTGAGAAGTTCTTTTACGGAGCAGATGAAGTGATGATTCCACTTTACAAGTCAACAGCAGAAGCAAAAGCTGCACAACCACAAGCGGGAGCACTTTTAAATTTTGCTTCTTTTAGAACGGCATATGATGTAACTATGGAAGCTTTAGAAGTGGGCGGATTTGACTCTATCATGATTACTGCTGAGGGAATCCCAGAAAGATTAGCACGTGGCATGAACCAAACAGCAAGAGAACATGGTGTAACCATCATAGGACCTGCAACTGTTGGTGCTATTGCCCCAGGATCATTCAAAATCGCAAATATCGGTGGAACAATTGATAATATTATTAATTCTAAACTTCACCGTGCAGGCTCTTGTGGTCTTGTGACACGTTCCGGTGGTCTTTTCAACGAACTCTCGAACATCATTTCTATCAATGCAGATGGTATTGCAGAAGGTGTTGCTATTGGTGGAGACAGATTTGTTGGTTCAGTATTTATCGACAACCTTCTTAGAATGGAAGAAAATCCAGAAGTTAAATACATGATTTTACTTGGTGAAGTTGGTGGTACAGAAGAGTATAAAGTCATCGAGGCTATTAAATCAGGTAAAATTAAAAAACCAATTATCGCATGGTGTATTGGCACAATCGCGAAATACTACGATTCAGGTGTTCAGTTTGGTCATGCAGGAGCTTCTGCAAATGGCGAAATGGAAACAGCTGATTATAAAAATGCTGCGATGGCTGAAGCAGGTATTCATGTACCAGCTACATTCAACGAACTCCCAGCAAAAATCAAAGAAGTATTTGAGTCACTTAATCTTGCAGCTATACCAGAACCAGAAATGAWTGTTGTTCCTAAGGTAAGAAGAAGCAAAGAGTTCATTTGTACTATTTCTGACGATAGAGGAGAAGAGTGTACATACGCTGGATTCCCTATCTCTTCTGTAGCAACACCTTCTACAGGTAAAGGTATTGGTGATGTTATTTCACTTTTATGGTTCAAAAAACAGTACCCAGAGTGGGCAACTCAGTTTATTGAAACAGTCATCAAAACTGTTGCTGACCATGGTCCAGCAGTATCTGGGGCGCACAATGCAAAAGTAACTGCGCGTGCAGGTAAATCAGTGGTTGAATCACTTGTAACGGGTCTTCTTACTATTGGTCCAAGATTTGGTGGTGCCATTGATGGTGCTGCTAAATATTTCAAGTATGCAGATGATAATAATCTAGATCCAAAAGGTTTCTTGAAATATATGAAAGGTGAAGGTGTACCAATTCCAGGAATCGGACACCGTATTAAATCACTTAAAAATCCAGACTTACGTGTAACAGGTCTTATGGATTTTGCATCTGAGTATTTTCCAGCTACACCACTTCTTGACTATGCAAGAACAGTTGAAGCATTAACAACATCTAAGAAAGAGAACCTCATTCTTAATGTGGACGGTACTATTGGTATTCTTATGGTTGATATGTGGAGAGCGCTAGGTTACTCCGAAGATGAAATCAATGAATTCATCGAGTCAGGTACGCTGAATGCATTCTTTATCGTAGGTAGAAGCATCGGATTCATCGGTCACGTACTTGATGAAAAACGTCTTGCTATGCCTATGTATAGACATCCGATGGATGATATACTATACGACGTCCAAGAAGCAGAAMAAATATAAAAGATTAGCTTCGGCACATCTTTGTCCGAACGGCTTCGTTTCGTTCGGTCATGTACTATTCGTACACTCTCTCACTCCGCYCTCACCGTTAGAACAAATATKCACCAAATCTAAACTTTWATCACTAGTCAATTTACTGTAAATAACACATAATTCTTCTGAATAGTAATATTTTTTTAATTATAAGATTTAAAATTGGAACTTTTATTCTTATTTATTCTCCTAAACATAGACTTTAATTATACTGACCTCTTTTTTGMATCCTTTAAATAAAGTACTGATGGGGNAGTAGAGRTAAATTGAAGCAATATCAGCTTATTTTTAGTTGTTTTACATATATAATGTAAGTAAAAAAAGAATTTCCCTAAATTTATATATTTTCCGAAAAAACCCTTGACAATAAAGAAWGTCGGTGCTATAATACGCGTCCAACAACACATGGACATCTAACAAGTGGTTAGGAAGAGTGTTATTGAGTGATCTTTGACAACCAAATATAAGTAAACAAATCAACGTCTATTTGAGTTTTAATTTTACTACTTTTTAAAAAAGTAGATAGAAGAAACTTATTATAGAAATACAATAAGTGATTCTGACAAATGGTTCAAACCATTTCATTTTTAATGGAGAGTTTGATCCTGGCTCAGAGTGAACGCTGGCGGCGTGCTTAACACATGCAAGTCGAACGAGAACGGTCCTAGCTTGCTAGGATGTCAGCTAAGTGGCGGACGGGTGAGTAATGTATAGTTAATCTGCCCTTTGGAGAGGGATAACTACTGGAAACGGTAGCTAATACCTCATACTCCTTTTTATGTAAAGTAAATTGGGAAATGTTTTTTCGCCAAAGGATGAGACTATATGGTATCAGGTAGTTGGTAGGGTAAGAGCCTACCAAGCCAATGACGCCTAGCTGGTCTGAGAGGATGATCAGCCACACTGGAACTGAGACACGGTCCAGACTCCTACGGGAGGCAGCAGTGGGGAATATTGCACAATGGAGGAAACTCTGATGCAGCAACGCCGCGTGGAGGATGACACATTTCGGTGCGTAAACTCCTTTTATATGGGAAGATAATGACGGTACCATATGAATAAGCACCGGCT
>NVVN01000015.1 GCA_002733355.1 Sulfurovum sp. | reverse complement strand
TCAAATACTAGTTCTTAATAATATTTAGCAAAAAGTTTTAAAGTATATCTAAAAAAATATAAGCTTAGGTTTTTATAACATGTATAGTGTGATTATAGTATATAATATTTATTTTTATAAATCGAACCCTCTGAAAAACCCAAAGAGTCCGTTGTATTTCAAATAGTATAACACCTAAAAAATAAAGTTCTTCATTTTTAGCGATTTTTCTCTGAAATATCCTCTATTTATGTAATATATTTTGCTTTTAAGTGCCTATATCGGCACTTTTTTACTACTTTTACACTTATCCATAGGTTTTCATCAGTTTGGGTACTCTTCGCAGGTTTGCACAGGCTGCAATAAGATTGAAATGTTCTTGRTTTTTTTCCAATCCTAGATATCGTGTCTCTTTGAAATTCATATGATGTTTAATGAATGCAAAGGGTAACTCTACCAAACCTCTAAGTTTTGCAAAGCGTTTATTGTTTCTTGATTGTTTGGCTCTAAGTTTAGATTGACCTCTTACTCTTCTTTCTACGATACCATTAAAGACACCTTCTTTTCTTAGTTTCTTTTTTCGCTCTTGTGACATATAGCCACTGTCTGCAAAGATAGCTTTGTTCTCACCTTTTGTTAGTGCATCAAACTGTGTACTGTCGTGGGTTTTAGCAGTTGTGGCTATCACTTTCTTTATGACACCATTGGTATCTGTAGCAATATGCATTTTATGCCCATGATGCTTCTGTCCTCTTTTGGAGGCATATGTAGCCTCTTTGTCATAGGCAACATTAGAAATAGTTTTACCTTTTTCATCTCTTTTACGCTTAGGTTCTGAACTATGGATGAGTGTAGCATCTACCAGTGTACCTTCATTGAGTATGAAGTTCTTTTTTATCATCATTGTTTTGACTTCATCGAAGATACGTGAAAGCAGTTTCTTTTCTATCAGTTTTAGTCTAAACTTACAAATAGTTGTCTCATCAGGTATACTGTCTTCATCTTTAATCTCAAGAAACTTTCTAAAAGAGATCCTGTCATGTATCAACTCTTCTGTCATGGGGTCACTGAGGCTATACCAGCTTTGCAGGAACAGTGCACCTAATAATATCTTTGCAGGGGTCTGTGGTCTGCCACCTTTCTTACCTACTTCTGGTTTATAGATGTCTTCTTCAATAAGAATGGATACTAACACTTCAAAGGGAATAATATCTTTCATTTCACCTAGAAACTTCATACTCTTTTTACCACCTTGGTATTGCATAGCATGGTCAAAAAAACTTAGTTGCATTGGACTTTCCCTTGATAGATATTTCTTGCTCTTTATATATCTATTTTTAGCTAAATTGTGGTTTTAGGTGGGTTATTGGAGGTTAATCAGAGGGTTCTATTTAGCTTTAAATCTCATATCAGACGATATATTATTCAATTTCTTTAACTATACTTAAATATGTGTATAATTACATATGAACTTTATACATATTTCTGACATCCATACAAAGCAACTAAACATCTACCACCAATTTAGAGAACATGCATTTAAAGCTGATGGCTCTTTTGTGGCAGACAGTCCTAAGGTAGTCAATCTACTTATAGAGAAAAAAATAGAAGTCCGCAGTATTTTAGCTACACAAGAATACTATGATAGATATACAACTCTACTAGAAGACCTACAAGATGTTACCTTTTATGTCGCAACTAAAGAGCAAATGCAAAACCTTGTGGGACATAAAATACATCATAATGTCATGATGCATGGTATACGCCCAAAAGATACACCTTTAAATGCTTTAGGAGATAACATACTTATGCTAGATGAGATAAGCTCTACCCAAAATATTGGAGCTATTGCACGCTCTGCTGCTGCCATAGGCATTAACTCTTATCTCTTACCATCTTATGGGCCTCATCCCTACTCAAGACGTGCTTTACGAGTAAGTATGGGACACATTGCCATGCTAAAAACCCACATTTATACAAATATGAAAGAAACGATTAAAGCACTCAAAGAAAAAGGCTACCACATCTACGCAGCAGAAGTCACCAAAGATTCCACACCTCTAGCCTCTGTTAAAGTTACAGACAAATGGGTACTACTCATGGGGCATGAAGGCTCAGGGCTTTCAGAAGAAGTGCTTGACTTATGTGATGAAGTAGTTACTATAGAGATGATGGAAGGTATAAAGAGTTTTAATGTAGGAATTGCTGCTTCTATTATGATGTATCAGTTTAAACACGGAAAATAACTTTCCGTGTTTATTTTCTAATGTAGAAAGTGTCTGACAGTCGTAAAGTAAAGTGAGATTCCATGCTCATTAGCTGCATCGATGACTTCATCGTCTCTAATACTTCCACCAGGCTCGATAATGGCCTTTATTCCAGCCGCAGCTGCAGCATCTATACTGTCACGAAATGGGAAGAATGCTTCAGATGCCATAGCAGCACCAGATACATCTAGCCCCATATCTTTTGCTTTTTTAAGTGCACATTGCGCGGCATCTACACGTGATGTCATGCCCATACCTACAGCTACCATTGCCGAGTCTTTGACATATACCACACAGTTGGACTTTGTGAGCCCTGCTACTTTCCATGCTATTTCTAAATCTTTCATCTCTTGTTCAGTTGCTGTAAGTTCAGACTTTTTATGTGCATTGTGCACTTCGTTGTCACAGATGCAGTCAGAGTTTTGGTAAACAAATCCACCATCTACATGTTTAAAGTCGTGAGAGTCTTTACTCATAACTAATTTTGTGCCGCCCTGAGAGAAAAGTTTAAGACGTTTTTTCTTTGCAAATACTTCTAAAGCTTCTGCTGTAAAGTCAGCAGCCATAACTACTTCTAAAAAGATTTCATTCATTTTTTCTGCCAAAGGTGCATCTACTATACCATTGACAGCAACCACACCACCAAATGCAGAGATAGAATCGCATCTTAGTGCTTCTACATAAGAATCAAGAAGATTATCTCTCAGGGCAAATCCACATGGGTTTCCGTGTTTTACAATACATACTGCATTTTCATCACCAAAACTTGAAGCTATTTTAAGTGCTCCGTTTACATCGTTGATGTTATTAAATGAAGCTTCACCTTTTACTTGTTTAAAGTTATCAGAAAAATGTGTATCAAACTCGTAAAGTGCACCCTTTTGATGTGGGTTTTCTCCGTAACGTGTCTGGAAAGATTTCCTACCTGTGATAAACTGATACTCACCAAATCCATCGTTAAATCTGCCATTCATATAGTTTGCTATCATGGCATCATACGCTGCAGTATGTTCAAAAGCTTTGATCATAAGCCCTCTTCTAAACTCTACCGTATCATTCTCCGTCTCAAGTGCATTCACTACATCTTCATAGTCATCTACATTGGTAACTATCAGCACATCATTGGAGTTCTTCGCCGCAGAACGTACCATAGTAGGTCCACCGATGTCGATGTTTTCTATAATCTCATCAAAATCTTCAGTTCTATCAATAGTCTCTTTAAACGGGTAAAGATTCACACACACAAGGTCAATACCCTCAACACCAAGCTCTTTTGCCTGTGCCACATGTGCCGCATCACCCCTTTTATGAAGAATACCTCCATGCACATAAGGGTTTAAAGTTTTAACTCGCCCTTCAAAACATTCAGGGAACTTCGTTACCTCATCAATCTCAATTACGGAAATACCAGCTGTATTTAACGTCTTATATGTACCACCTGTTGAAATGATTTCCCAACCAAGTTTTTCTAAAGCTCTTGCAAACTCAACAATACCAACTTTGTCACTTACACTCAATAATGCTCTCATCATCTACCTTCTAATATATGTATAAATAGTGCGGAATTATAACTAAATGTGACTTTATAAGAGGAGTTTTTTACTCCTCTAAAGGTATTATGAAGTTGCGGCTCTAACTCTCTTAACTGCCTCAACCATATTTATCAAACTCATTTTTGTTTCTTCCCATTTACGTGTTTTAAGTCCACAATCTGGGTTWATCCAAAGTTGCTCACTTGGCAATACTTCTTGAAGTAATTTAATCTGCGTGACTATCTCATCAACACTAGGTACTCGTGGGGAGTGTATGTCATACACACCTGGTCCTACCTCTTGTTTATACCCTACTTCTTTAAAAATTTTAAGTAGTTCATTACCACTTCTCGCCGTTTCTATGGAAATAACATCTGCATCCATCGCTTCAATAGTTCCAATGATGTCATTAAACTCAGAGTAACACATATGCGTATGAATCTGTGTTTTCTCCCAAGCAGAGCTCACTGCGATTTTAAAGTCACGTACTGACCATGCTTCATAATATTTTATTTTTTCCGCTCTTAACGGATACCCTTCTTTAAATGCTGCTTCATCCACTTGAATAATCTTGATACCTGCTTTTTGCAAGTCATCAATCTCATCACTTAAGGCTATTGCTATCTGCTTAGATACCTCATCTCGTGGCTTATCATCACGTACAAATGACCAGTTTAGTATAGTCACAGGACCCGTAAGCATCCCTTTCATAATCTTATCTGTCTTCGATTGTGCGTAAGTAATCCACTTAACTGTCATCGCTTTTGGTCTACTAATATCACCATAGATAAACGGTGGTTTTACACAACGACTTCCATAACTTTGYACCCARCCGTTTTCAGAAAATCCATACCCTTTAAGTTGCTCACCAAAGTAYTCAACCATATCATTTCTCTCAGGYTCTCCATGAACAAGAACTTCTATGCCACACTCCTCTTGAAAAGCTATACACTCATCAATATATGCTTTCATTTGAGCTTCATACTCTTCAAGTGAAAGTTCACCCTTTTTGAAGTCACGTCTGGCTTTTCTGACTTCAGGTGTTTGAGGGAAAGAACCAATAGTAGTAGTCGCTAAATCTTGATAGCCCAGAAGTTCTTTTTGTGTCTTGATTCTCTGCGAAAATTCACCATCTCTTTGTTCTTTACTATTTGTCTCTACTCTTGTCTGAACTTCTTGGTTATGGATGAGTGTTGACGTTTCTCTGCTTTTATTGGCTTCTATATTCGCTTGAAGTGCTTCTTTATCAGTATTACTTAGTACTTCTGTACCTTTTGTAAAAATATGCGAAACTAGTGTAATCTCTGCTAATTTTTCAACAGCGTAAGAGAGCCAATTTTTAATCTCGTTACTCATTTTCTCTTCATATTTCAGTGTAAACGGCACATGCAGAAGTGAACAAGAAGAACTTACAATGATTTGTTCTCTCTGTATTTTTTGAGTAATTTTCTCTAAAAGTGCTTCTGTTTTAGAAATATCATTCTTCCAAATGTTTCTCCCGTCAACTACACCAGCAATAAGTTGTTTATCTGAATTAGAAATCAGTGTTAGACTCTCTAAATTCTCTTTTCCATATAAAAAATCAAGTGCAAGACCCCAAATGGGTATATTTACTAACACTTTTGTCGCTTCATTTGAATGTTCAAAATACGTAGCTACTATTATCTTGATGTTGTCACTAACTGATGATAGTTTGTCATATGCCAGTTTAATAAGGCTTAATACTGCTATATCATTATCTTTAACAAAAATAGGCTCATCTATCTGCAATGTAATTTCATCATCTAGTGTTGCAATCTCAGCCAAAAGTGCCTCATATATTGGTAAAATTTTACTAAACAGCTTATAAGTATCTCCACCATCTGTTCTTTTTGATAGTCCTAAGAAAGTGATAGGTCCTATAAGGTTTATCTTTGTTTTAATTCCTAATACCTTTGCTTCTTTGTATTCATTTAAAAGCTTTGTAGCATTAAGGCTATATTCATCTTCCAATGAAAGTTCTGGTACGATGTAGTGATAGTTGGTATTAAACCACTTTGTCATTTCCATGGCAACTGAATCTTTATTTCCTCTAGCCATAGAAAAGTAAAGCTCCTCATCTTCTAAATTTCTAAAACGTGCAGGAATAGCTCCTAACATTACGGCCGTATCTAACATATTGTCATAGAGAGAAAAATCATTTGAAGAGATAAAGTCTATCCCAGCTTCTTTTTGATACTTCCAATGTCTTTCTTTTAATGCTAATGCAACTTTTTCTACTTCACTAAAGTCACTATTTCCTGACCAAAATGTCTCTAATGATTTTTTTAATTCTCTTTGCTCCCCAATACGAGGGAATCCTACTACATAATTTTTCGACATAATATATTATCCTTTTATATATGTATCTCATAACACTAAGTTACACAAATAAATAACGAATATTCTAGTGTATGTTATGAAATATAACTTGTTTATAGAGTGATTTTAATAGTTAATTATTTTGAAAGGAATATTGTGGAGGATGTACGCCCGTACGTCTAAATGCAAAATAAGTACAATAAAATGGGCATCTAGGGATGTAATGGTTTAAAAGCAGTGCCAGCCGTGTTTTTAGTTTAAAATAACAGTTACAATGACATGCTTTGACAGGTACTAATGGAGAGTCACTAACAGCGTTAAACAAGTGCATAAACAATGTTGGCATACTACTCTCCTTTGAAATTTTATAGTATTATAACAAAAAAATTAATTTTTACAAATCTTGTTCTATTGTTCTGGCAAAAGTATTGAAGTAAATATCTTTTACTTTTTCAAGTGGAAGTCCAATATCATTTACTTTCACCGTATTGCCAGCTACGGCACCAATAACGTTAATCACTAAGCCTAATTCTTTAGCCAGACTCACTATTAAAACCATATGTTCATTACGAACTTCGAGTAATGCCCGACTTTGGGATTCATCAAAAATATTTCTACTTTCACTGAGCTCAATATTTGCCGTAATCCCCATACCTGATACTGCTGCCATCTTAGAAAGAGCAATGGCAACACCACCTACATTTACATCTTTAGCACTTAATAGTAGCCCTTTTTTGTTGGCTTCTATCACAAGCTCCCAAAGTGCTAATTCTTGCTTATAGTCAAAGGTAGGTAAAGAACCTGCTGTCTCACCATAGAGTGCTTTGATGTAAAGTGAACCACCAAACTCACCTTTAGTATCGCCCACTAGAAGTACGATACTACCTTCTTCTTGAAATGCGGAAGGGAGTACTGTATTCTCATCATCATTAAGTCCCACCATCGCAATGGCCGGAGTAGGGAATACAGAAACACCATTGGTCTCATTATATAACGAAACATTTCCAGACACTACAGGTGTATTAAGTTCTATACACGCTTCTTTAATACCCTCACATGACTCAGCAAACTGCCACATCACTTCTGGATTTTCAGGGTTACCAAAATTTAGACAATCAGTAATAGAAAGTGGTCTAGCCCCTGACATCGCAACATTTCGTCCAGACTCCACAACTGCGAGTGCTGCACCTTTTCTTGGATCTATATAACAATATCTTGGGTTACAGTCAGCACTCATAGCCAATACTTTACCATTTTCTTTGATACGGATACAAGARGCATCCAAAGAGCCTGGATGCTTTGTCGTATTGGTTTGTACCATTGAGTCATATTGGTTATATACCCATGCTTTRTCWGATAYTTCTATATTWGAAAGYARTGTTTCATAGGCTTCTTGGTCATTTACTGCTCGAAAACTATCTACCGTTTTKGCATTTACATCATCCAAGTACTTAGGACGACTCACTGGTCTGTCAAGTACAGGTGCCTCTTCACTCACAGGAGCGATAGGCATATCTGCACATTTCTCACCATGCCACATAAGTTCCATTCTAGCTGTATCTGTCACTTCGCCAATGACCGCAACATCTAGTCCCCATTTTTCAAATATATCAATAATCGCTTGCTCTGAACCTTGTTTAGCACAAATAAGCATACGTTCTTGAGACTCTGAAAGCATAAAGTCATAGGGTGTCATACCCTCTTCACGTGCAGGCACTTTATCTAGGTGCATAATCAGTCCTGCACCTGTTTTACCTGCCATTTCAAAGGCTGAAGATGTAAGCCCTGCTGCTCCCATATCTTGGATACCTACAATGAGATCAGTTTTAAAAAGTTCTAAACATGCTTCAAGAAGTAATTTTTCAGTAAACGGGTCACCCACTTGTACTGTAGGTCGAAGTGAYTTSGACTCTTCAGTAAATGARTCTGAAGACATTACYGCACCACCCAGTCCATCACGTCCTGTTTTAGAACCTACGTACATGACTGGGTTACCAAGACCCGAAGCTACCCCTAAGAAGATTTCATCAGATTTTACAAGCCCCAATGAAAAAGCATTGACTAAAATGTTTCCATTGTAAGACTCATCAAAACTTACTTCACCGCCGATAGTAGGAACCCCCATACAGTTACCATAAGAGCCTATGCCATCAACCACACCACGTACCAAGTGTCTTTGGTATTTTGCCACATCTGAGTCACCTTTTACTGTACCAAAACGTAAAGCATTCATGTTTGCTACAGGCCTAGCGCCCATGGTAAAGATATCTCGTAATATGCCACCTACACCGGTAGCAGCACCTTGAAAAGGCTCAATAAATGATGGGTGGTTATGAGACTCCATTTTAAATACAGCAGCCATACCATCACCGATGTCTATAACCCCTGCATTTTCCCCTGGACCTTGGATCACCCATGGTGCAGTAGTAGGAAAACCTCTAAGGTATTTTGTACTTGATTTATATGAACAATGTTCAGACCACATCGCTGAAAAGATACCGATTTCTACGATATTTGGATGACGACCATCTAAGATACGTAAGATATCCTGATACTCTTCCTGGCTAAGCTTGTGGTTTTTTAAAACTTCATTTAAATCTTCAACTGGTTGTGACATATCCACGTCCTTTAGGGCAATAATTAAGGGTATAATTTTACTCAAAAAGTACTAAATAAGGGTTGAAATTATTATATAATGAACCCCATTTCTTAGACTAGAAAGATCTAACTTAATGGAGTAAATCTAAGGTAGACTCACTTAAAGTAGGATGTGCAAAAATCATTTTTTCTAAATCGTTTAATCCAAGATTTCCATTTATTGCTATTAAAAACTGATGTATGAGTTCTGTTGCGTCATTTCCAATGATACTCGCTCCAAAAATTAAAGATGCTTCTTCATCGTAGAGTACTTTTATAAAGCCACTATCATCACCTTTTATTTTTGCCTTTGCATTTGTTTTGAAAAATAGTTTTTTATTTTTAAACTTAATGCCACTTTCTTTTAAAACTTTTTCACTTTTACCAATACTCGCTATTTGAGGTGTACAGAATGTCACTGATGGAAAGATATAATCACTTGCTAGAGTCTCTTGTTTTAAAATATGTTGTGCAACTCTTTTAGCTTCATAATAAGCAACATGTGCTAAAGCTGGACTTTTAAGTACATCGCCTATGGCATAAATATTATCATGATTAAGGCATTGTAAATTCTCATTTACTTCGATGAATCCTCTGTCATGTTCGATATTTGCATTTTCTAAATTCAAGTCAGCTGTATTTGGAATTCTTCCAATAGAGACTAACACCTTATCAAATGTTTTTGTTTGTACTTTTTTCCCAGTGTCTACGGTAACTTCTATCCCATTTTCACCTATAGTATAGCTTGTAACATTCGCATTTACATCTATATGTATACCTTTTTTCTCAAACTCACGCTTAAGTGTTCTTGAAATATCATCATCTTCATTGGCTACAAGTTTGGGTGCAAATTCTGAGATGTCTACACTTGAACCTAAAGCATTAAAGAAAGAAGCAAACTCACACCCAATAGCACCACCACCAATAATTAAAATAGATTTTGGGATATCTTTTAATGTAAATACTTCTCTACTTGAGATAATAGTTTCATCTCGTAGTTTTAACAATGGGTGATCACGATGAGATGAACCTGAAGCGATTACTATATCTTGCGCTGTGATTTTTTTGTTTTGATTTTCTAATTCAATGGTCTGATTATCCACAAATGTTGCGGTGTCATATTCGACTGTGACTTTTGATTTCTTTAACTTAGTAAAAATACCGACTTTTAAATCCTGTATAAGACAATTGGTTGATGACTGAAGTGTACCAATATCAAATGAACTCCCCGTATGATTTACCCCACAAGATTTAAAATACTGCTCTTTTTTAATATATGCAGAAGTTTCTAAAAAGTTTTTTGCAGGTACACAACCCTCATTAAGACAAGTCCCACCAACAGTACTTTCACCTTTTTCAATGATACAAACACTTTTACCACCCTCACCTAAATGTGAAGCAACTTCGTAACCAGCAGGTCCWGCACCTATCACTATTACATCAAAATCATACATATCTTTTTCCTTTATTTGACATACTCATGAGCCATATATGAGCTTCTTGCATACGGTGAAGAGTGAACAAACTCAAATCCCATATCAAGAGCTATTTGTTTATACTCTGCAAACTGCTCAGGTGTAACATATTCTATGACTTTTTCATAGTCGTTTGATGGAGCTAAGTATTGACCAACACTAAGAAGTTTACAACCAACATCTAAAAGGTCTTTAAAGACTTCTACAACTTCTTCTTTACTTTCGCCAAGTCCAAGCATAATAGCACTTTTAGTTTTTACATTTTTGGGTGCATACTTTTTTATATCTCGTAATACATCTAGTGATCTTTGGTAAACAGATGCTTTTCTGATTTTATACAGTCTAGGCACGGTTTCTATATTGTGTCCAACAATAACAGCCCCACTATTGGCCGCTTTAGTAATGGACTCTATATTTCCTTGAAAATCAGGTATTAAAAGCTCAACCTGTGTGTTTGGAACTGTATTTAAAATGTTTTGAGTTACATCAAAGAAGTGTTGTGCACCCCCATCTTTTAAGTCATCTCTTGCGGGACTTGTTATAACCACAAACTTCAGTTCTAACTTTTTAACTGCCTCTRCTACTTGGTCGAGTTCTTTTGTATTTACCTCAAGTGGAGCACCTGTGGTTACATTACAGTAGGTACACCTTCTTGTACAAATACCTCCAAGTATGAGAAAAGTTGCAGTTTTTGCAGCAAAACACTCAGAAATATTTGGACACTTAGCCTCCTGACAAATAGTATGAATACCAATCTCATTTAAAAGTTGATCCATGTCTTTTTGTGCTGAAAAAGATATTTTTTTTCTAAGCCACTCTGGTTTTCGTTGTCGTTTATTTGGGTCAAGAAGCATGTATCACATCCTTATTTTTCTCTTCAAATACAACAGAAAAGGTATTTGTAAATGACTTTACAAGTAACTCTTTTGCTTCTTTAAAACTAACCTTTACACCTAAATCTTCAAGTGAATTTCCAATGCTATAAGCAGAATTATCAATACAAATTGATCCATGTTGAAAAATAGTATCTTTGGATCTTCTTTGTGCATTACCACCAATTTTTTTGCCATCTACTAAAATATCATAAGGCTCAAAACCTTCTTGACAGTAGTCGCTTTTTGATAAGTTAATATCTTCTAAATATTTTGCATAACTAGGGTTTAGACCTAGKGATTTATAAAACTCAATCAAAAAACTACATAGTAACTCATAACTTTGTTTCACAGAGAGATTTTTTACAAATGAAGTTGGTATGATGAGTGAGTATGAGATATCATTCCCATGAAAGAGTATACCGCCACCTGTAATTCTTTTCGCATAGTTTTGCTTATGTTTACTTAGATGGTTAAGGTTTTTAATGGTGCTAATTTTTTGAGAAAAACCATATGTAAATGACTCTTCCCACTCATACACTCTAAAAATAGGTGTACTTAGAGCATTGAATCCATTAAATAGCTCTTTATCTATAAGCATATTTTCTTTTGCACTTAACCTTTCTGACGTAAAAAGTGCAAACGTTTTTTTAGTACTTGAATCTAACATCTAACTCTTTAATAGCCCTTGTGTCATCAGGTCTACACACTCCAAGTGTTTTTGGATAATTTGCAAACTCTGCAGGGTTCTCATCTGCTAGTTTGACTGCATTTATCATAGTGTCACAAAAATAGTCAATGGTKWMWTYMYTTKYYGTTTCTGTTGGCTCAATCATAATGGCTTCTTTAACGATAAGTGGGAAATACACCGTAGGTGAATGAAGTCCAAAATCAAGTAAGTATTTTGCTATGTCCATTGCAGTTACACCTTTTTTAGCTAAGGTTTTAGCACTTAAAACACACTCGTGCATACACATACCTGCATAAGGTACATCAAAATAATCTTTGAGTCTTACCCTTAAATAATTAGCATTCAGGACTGCTTTAGTACTGGYATTTTTCATGCCATTTGAGCCAAGCACCGTCATGTATGCAATAGCTCTTAGTGATATCCCATAGTTTCCAAAAAATGGAGATATTTTACCTATGGAGTTACTTCCCCCTGTTGAAAATGTATATTTWTCATTTTCTTTTTTGATGCCTAAATCTGGTAAAAACTCTTTAAGTTTATCATTTACACCCACTGGGCCAGAACCAGGACCACCACCACCATGAGGCGTAGCAAAAGTTTTATGCACATTGATATGAATCACATCAAAACCTATATCACCAGGTCTTACTACACCCATAATAGCATTCATATTTGCACCATCGTAGTACATCAAAGCATCACATTCATGTGCTATATCACAAAGCTCTTTAACACGTTTATTATACATTCCAAGTGTATTTGGTACCGTTAACATCACAGCAGCAACATCTCGGTTCATCTTTTGTTTAAAAGTTTCTAAATCTATCGCACCATTCTCATCAGACTTGATGGTAATCACTTCATAGCCAACCATAGCAGCCGTTGCAGGGTTTGTACCATGTGAAGAGTCTGGAACAATGATATATTTTCTTTTTTCACCTTTACTTCTATGATACTTATCAATCATCATGATTCCAAGCATTTCACCATGAGCTCCAGCTTGTGGAGTTGTTGTAAAAGCACTCATACCCGTAATTTCACATAAACTTTTTTCTAATCTATCAATAGTTTCAAGTGAACCTTGAACATCATCAGCAAAATTATTTGTAACTACATGAGGATGTAAATTTAAAAACCCATCAAGGTTGGCGATTCGTTCTACAATTTTTGGATTATATTTCATAGTACACGAACCAAGTGGATAGAAGTTTTTATCGATTGACATGTTTTTATTTGACAAGTTTGTGAAATGTCTAATGACATCAAACTCACTAACTTCTGGTAGTCTAGCTTTTTCTTCTCTTAATAAAGAACTATCTATTTTAGCATCAGTAGTTACATCTAAAGGTGGTAGGGCTAACCCTTTTCTTCCATTTTGAGATTTATCAAAAATAGTTTTTATTTTCTTATTTACACTCATAGCACATCTCCAATCGAACCTACAAGAGCGTCCATTTGTTCTTTTGTTCTTTTTTCAGTGACAGTCATTAGTATTTCGTTTTTAAATCTATCATCAATTTTAGCAAGGTTTATCCCTGCGTAAAAACCTTTTTCTTTTAATTTATCTAAAAGTACATCACTACTTAGTGGTGTAGAAATGACAAATTCATTAAAGGTATCCGCTTTATTTAAAACCTCGACCCCATCGATTTTTGATAGTTGTTCTTTTAAATAGCTAGCTTTAATAAAGCATAGATTTGCCATATCAGATAGTCCATCTTTACCTAAAAGAGACATAAATATTGTAGATCGAACCGCTACTAAGTTTTGATTTGAACATATATTTGATGTAGCTCTATGTCTTCTAATGTGTTGCTCTCTTGCTTGCATAGTGAGTACAAAAAGTTCATTTTCATCTTTATCAAGTGTTCTACCTATGATTCTTCCAGGTAGATTTCTAATGTATTCTTCTTTTGTAGCAATCATTCCAAATGTTGGTCCACCAAAGTTGAGATAATTACCAAGACACTGTCCATCAGCACAAAAAATATCTGCACCCATACTCGCTGGGTCTTTAAGCATACCAAGTGAGATGGGATATGCTGATACTACGGCCAAAGCTTTGTTTTYATGGAGTTTGTCGATAATGGCTGAAAAGTCATCTATCGTTCCAAAAAAGTTTGGGTTTTGAAAAAGGTACCCGGCTATAGTATCGTCGATTTTATCTAGTACATTTTGAGTATTTGTTTTGAAGTCTACACTATCAATTACTTCAAATTCAATATCTCTAAAAGATAAGTATGTTTGTACAACTTTAATATATGTTGGGTTTATCCCTCCATCAATCAAAATCTTATTTCTTTTTGAAATTCTTACTGCCATCAATGCTGACTCGGCAAGTGCACTCGCGCCATCGTACATGGATGCATTTGATACATCCATACCACTTAGTTCACATATCATACTTTGGTATTCGTACAAAACTTGAAGTGTGCCTTGTGATGCTTCTGCTTGATACGGGGTATAGGATGTATAAAACTCAGATCTTCCAGCTAATGCATCGACTGCACTTGGAACGATGTGGTCGTAGTAACCTCCACCCATAAAAATAGTTTTATTTGTTACATTTTTTGCGGAAATTACTTTAAATTTCTCGTAAGTTGAAAATTCGTCTAAACCTTCTGGAAGATCAATCCCGGAAATATGTAATTCTTTTGGAACGGATGAAAAAAGGTCAGATTCATTTTCTATCCCAATCACATCAAGCATTTCTCTTATTTGTTCATTTGTATGTGGCGTATATGGCATGCTTGGCTCTTAGAGTGAATCTACAAAGTTTTTATATTCATCTTCATTCATAAGTGAATCTAACTCATCTGCATTTGATACTTTGAGTTTAAAGATAAAGTTTCCTTGTGCATCTTGGTTCAAAACTTCAGGCTCATCAAGAAGTGCCTCGTTAATCTCACAGACTTCACCAGATATTGGCGTATAAATATCTGAAGCTGCCTTAACAGACTCTATAAATGCTACAGAGTCTCCCATGCTTACTTCAGTACCCATCTCCGGAAGCTCAAGGAAAGTAATATCCCCTAATTGTTCAACGGCATACGTAGATATACCTACCGTTGCGATATCTCCATTTACTTCTACCCATTCATGTTCTTCATTATATTTTTTACTACTCGGCATTTAGTACCTCCATGCATTGAATTTTAATTCTTATCATCTTTTCTCCTGTTATCATTTTATTTCTCTATAAATGGAAGCGTTGTTATGTTTGCCTCTAAACTTGATCTTTTATCTCTAAGCTCTATACTTTGGCTTTGGTCAAAACCATCGATATCTATCATTGCTAAACCAACACCCACATTTAATATAGGAGAAAAGGCACCTGATGTGACAACACCCACTTTTTTGTCATTTTGGAACACTTCAAAGTCTCTTCTAGCGCTTCTTCTTGTTGTTGTTTTAAATGGTAATAAAATTCTGGTTAAACCATCTTCTTTTTGTTTTACTAAAGCCGTTTTACCAAAATAATCTCTTTTTAAATTTACAAATTTACCGAGGTTTGCTTCAAGTGGCGTAATACTCTCACTTAAATCATTTCCGTAAAGGCTATATCCCATTTCAAGTCTTAAAATATCTCTAGCACCTAGTCCTGCTGGTTTAGCACCATCCAATAGTAAGGCATCCCACAATTTTACAGAGGTTTTATTATCAATATAAAGCTCAAACCCAAGTTCTCCCGTGTAGCCCGTACGACTTAGTAAACATTCAGCATCAAACACTTTTGTTTGTATAAATGAAAAGAATCCTATAGTATCTAAGTCTACATCAAAATATTTTTTTAAAATCTCTTTTGATTTTGGCCCTTGTACATCTAGTTTTGCATATTCCATTGATTTATCGACTAGACTTCCACTTGTCATTCTTGACTTTAAAATACCCAAATCATTTTCACGTGTTGCCGCATTTACCACTATCATAAGTTCATCATTACTTAATCTATAGATGATTAAATCATCTATCACTCCACCTTGTTCATTGAGTAAAAAACCATATTTACACTTTCCTATAGCAAGAGCATCAATATTCACTGAAGTAGCTTCATTGATGCCTGAAGTTTTTATATCACCTTTAAAGAAAAACTCTCCCATATGTGAAGTGTCAAACAAAGCAACATCATTTCTACAGTGTCCATGTTCTGCGATAATACCATCAAATTGTATGGGCATATCCCAACCACAGAAACTAACATTTTTTGTTTTTAACTCTTGCTGTCTGTCATAAAGTGGYGTTTTTAGCAGTTCTTCCATDTAGAAGCCTTTTTTTGATTTTATGTATTCTTCATATATCAATGAAATTACAGGGACATCTTAAGAAGTATATTTTACTAAAAAAGTACTAAATAAAGCTTGAAAAGGTAAAATATGAGATTATATAATGGAAGGTTTTTCATGGACAAAATATTACAAATGCTAGAGTTGCAACAAGAACTTAATGATGCTACGAATGGTCTAGGCTGGGAAGAGGGCTTGACCAAAAATGGAAAAGTCATTGACTGGAAACGTTGTACCTATCTTGAATGTGCAGAGCTCATTGAGTCTTACCCATGGAAACACTGGAAAAACATAGATGCCAAGCCTGATTATGCAAATATAAAAATAGAAGCTGTTGATATTTGGCATTTCATTATGTCTCAAGGTCTTGAAGATTATAAAAGAGGAAACCTCGGGAGTATTGACACCCTAGCAAGGAATATCACTGATCTTACAAACTTTACAACATTTTCTGGAGAAATAAAAGAAAATTTTAAAGATTATTATGAACAAATAGCTGTTGTTGAAGTGCTTATGAAGACACTTTTCTGTGGTGGGAGTACAGAAAATATTATGGAGGCTTTCATAAATGTTGCCGTTCAGTCAGGACTTAACCTTGATGCTCTTTACAAACTTTATGTAGGAAAAAATATACTCAATAAATTTAGACAAGATCACGGATATAAAGATGGTTCTTACATCAAAATATGGGATGGGCAAGAAGATAATGTTACGATGCAAAGTATTTTAGAAGAAAATGAAAACATCAGCCCGAAGGGGCTCTATGAGTCACTAGAGAAAGCTTACCCAAAGAGGTAGTGTTTTTAGTCGATAGATCTACTTAAATTTTTTTGGATAACCTGATTACCTCTTATATTAACGCGTGTTGCGATACGTATATTCTTAGGTGTGTCATACCCACACTCATTACCACATTTTACTGTCCCTATAAGATAATAACTCCCTGTCGGTACGCCGTAAAATGCAAACTCCCCTTCAGTGTTTGAGGCTGTAAACCTTAAATAATTAAACAATCTTCTATCTGCTTTTTTCATTTTATTACCACCAAGATAGCTCTCTTCATACCACTGCTGAGAGTAGGAGGTCAATGGGTTTAGATACAATCTTGTTCCTTTTCCAAGTATTCTTTCCCCATAGGCATCTTTAACAAAAATACTTCCTTTTACCGTACCTTTTCCTGATCGTGCTAAACGATTGTACTCAGATGCAGGGAAAGGGATACGCGCCATCTTTTCCGTAAGTGAATCTTCAGTGATGACTGTTTCACTTTCTGTCATATTTGTATCATCAAGATCAGAGATGTCTATATTCTCTTCATCCCCCCAAGTCTTATCATGTGTATATCCTGCACCTGAGTTATCTAATGCCAATTCTCTCTGGACACAGCCAGAAAAAAGAAAAAGCATGACAAAGAAAGTTAAAAGTAGAACTATATTTTTTTTCATTGTTATTCCCTATTTTTTAATCAGTGATTATACACTATTAAAACTTCTCTTACTTTTTATTTTTTTGATTGTCCAAAAAGTTTTGAAGATATCCTTTGGATTTAGCATCACCCGAGAAAGCAGCTTTCTGATACCAAAATGCTGCTTTAATAGAATTTTTCTTTACCATATAGCCTTCTTGGTAATGTTTTGCCAGATGMTGCTGTGCCTCTATTTCACCTTTTTTTGCAAAATGATGTAAATTTTTTACTTTTCTTTTTTSTCCTCGATAATATTTGACTGTATTTACTATAAACCAAAGAAGACCTATAATAAGTATAACAATCAAATAAAGTTCAATATTTTCCATATAATCTACTTTTAATACTTTACTTTCCTAAACAAAACTCGCCAAACATTTTATCAAGTATTTCTTCATTATCATAAGGTTGTGAGATAGAAGAGATAGCTCTCACCGCTTCTTGTAAATGATAAGAAAAAAATTCTAATTCACCGTTTAGCAAGGGTTCTTTTGCTTCTGCTATTGAAGTTTTTGCTTTACTTACTGCTTCAATTTGACGCGCTGATATAAGCATCAATTCTTCTCCCTCTCCTATACCGTCAAACAATGATTTAAGACTGTGTGTTAATTTTACAAAAGATTTCTTAGCACTTACTTCAAGTATATCATAAGCACTTAATATATGTGTATCAAACTTACTTTCCAAGTCTGATTTATTGAGTGCGACAATAATGTGTTTATCTTCTACACTTTTAAGAAGTGCGACAATCTTCTCATCTTCCTTATCATATTCACACGAGCCATCAAAAAGTGCGATAATCACATCAGCATCATCAATAGAAGCGAGGGATCGTTCGATGCCTATTTTTTCAATTGTATCTTCGGAATCCCGAATACCTGCGGTATCTACTAATCTAATAATATGTGAGCCAATACGAACTTGTTCTTCTATCGTGTCTCTRGTAGTGCCCGCTATGTCACTTACAATTGCTCTATCATAACTTAACAGTGCATTAAGGAGTGAACTCTTACCTACATTTGGTTTACCTATAATTGCTACCTTAAAACCTTCGATAAGCCCTCTACGTCGGTAACTAGCATCCACTATTTGTTCGATTTGTAAATGTAGAGCATCTAGCTGTACATTAATACTTTCCATAATATCATCAGGAATATCTTCTTCTGCRTAATCGATCATGACTTCTGAATAAGCCAATGATTTYAARAGAGCCTCYCTACTTTTATCTACAAACTCTTTAAGCTCACCYTTCATCTGTTTGGCAAGAATTTTTGCAGCATCAACAGATTTTGCCTCTATGAGTTTAGAAATCGCTTCCGCTTCAGTTAAGTCGATCTTACCATTAAGAAAAGCGCGTTTCGAAAATTCTCCAGGTTCAGCTAACCTCACACCATACGTTAAAATAGTGTCAAGTATTTCTTGTGCAACAATCATGCCTCCATGACACTGRAACTCCACTATCTCTTCACCTGTAAAACTGTGTGGTGCTGAAAAATAAATCATTATTGCCTGATCTATAAGTGTGCTGTGTGCATCAAAAAGGGAAGTTAAATGGGCATGTCTAGGAATAATTTTTTCTAAATGAGAAATTTTATGTGCTATTTCGAGAGCTGCCTCTCCACTTACTCTAATAATAGAAATAGAAGAGACACCCTGAGCAGTGGCAATAGCAACGATTGTATTATGAAGATATGGTTTATTATCCATTTGGCTTATTGTTAAACTCATTGACAACAACAAACTTTTTTCCATCTTTACTTGTCTTAACTGCAACATATTTATCTGGAAATTTTGAACGTAATTGCTCCAAGGCAATCTGTACCAAAATACCATCTAAAAAACGTGTTTTTGCACGTCCTGTATTTTCTGCCGTTTCTATGACTGGGTGCAGATAAGATTTAATCATCTTTTCTTGTGTTGTAAGAAATTCTGCTATTTCCAATTTTATAAAAAGTTCATATCTAGTATGCAGCCAAGAAAAGAGCATATAAGACAAAGCATTATATCTATACCCTTCTTTCCCTATCAGCAACGCAGCATCCTCACCATCTATAAAGATAAGTGCCGTGTTGTCGTGTACATCAACTTCAACAATATCGATATCGAAACAAGAATGGGAAAGAAGTTCTTTTAATTGATTTTCTATCATGAGTGCCAACTCACTGTATTCGACGCTCTCTTCCTCAATTTTGTCATCATTGGCAGACTCAAAAAAGCTATCCATCACTGCATCTTTTTCAAATGATTCTCCTATAGGAGTCTCTTCCACACTCACTTCTTTCTTCACTGTAGCGATAATTTCTGATGCGACACTTTCTTCTGTTGTTTCTAAATGAGTAGTGCTTTCTTTTTCTGTATTTGCAAATAAGTCTTTACTCATGTCCTTCTTACAAGTAGCAACAATAATAGCACTTTTTTTTAGAAATCCAAGGATACCTTTTGAGGGATGTTGTAGAACTTCGCATTGAAGATCGGAAATAGAACATTCTAACATTTTAGAGGCTTCTTGATATGCCTCTTCAAGTGTTGGTGCTTCTACCTTAGTCATTTCTTGTCCTTCCCTTTTTTATGTGATGCTACGGCAAGTGCTTTTTGTTTGGTATACATATGGTTGATAAAGTACTGTTGTCCAATAGTAAAGACGTTATTCACCAACCAATAAAGTACAAGACCTGAGGGAAAGTAGACAAAGAATATTGTCATAATCACAGGAAACCATTTAAAGATTTTTTCTTGTAATGGATCTGTAAAGTTATTTGGAGTAATTCTTTGTTGGAACCACATAGATGCACCCATCAATACAGGTAAAACAAAATACGGATCCATAAGAGCCAAGTCTTCTATCCATAGTATCCAAGGTGCTCCTTGTAATTCGACTGCATTTAATAATACACGATAAAGAGCAAAAAAGACAGGAATTTGTAAAATAAGCGGTAAACATCCACCCATTGGGTTAGCACCATGTTTTTTATACATTTCCATCATTTGGGCATTCATTTTTGCAGGATCATCTTTATACTTTTCTTTAACCTCTTTCATCTTAGGTGCCAAGTCTTTAAGCTTCTGCATAGACATCATACCTTTGTATGAAAGTGGAAACAGTATAAACTTAACAAGTAAGGTAAAGAGTATAATCGCCCATCCCCAGTTTCCTACATAATTATTAATCCATAACAGTACTTTATAAAATGGTGTTGCTAAAAATGTAAACCAACCAAACTCAATGGCATCAGTGAGTTCAGGATTTATATTTTTGAGAATTTCATGGTCCTTTGGTCCAATATATGCATGAAGATGTATATTGTCTTCAGCTTGTACAAAGATAAGAGGGTCCCCCTCATCCTGTTTTAATATAGACACATTTAAGCCTTTATCAAAATCAAAGAACATTGAGGCAACATACCTATCAAACGCTGAAGCTATTTTGGCATTTGAAAACTTCTCATACCCTTCTGCATCACCATCTTCTATCGTAGTAATGATATCGTCCCCACCCTTGATTAAAGCTCCTCTGACAAGTAGGTACACCGAGGTATCGGCTTCTGGTCTATGTCCAGGAGTGACAAAAAATTGCGTAGGTGAAGATGTTGAGATTTCAACATCATATTGTCCATTTGGCTTAAAATTTATTTTTTTTGTAACAGTAACAGATGAAAGTGTTTGTACCAATGTCAATGTTTGAGCACTGCTAGATACATCTACTTCCTTATTTCCATTATTAACATAAGGTGTCTTAAATGCTTCCTCATTTAATTTWACATCTGCGAATCTTATTTCCAAAGGTTTTACTGCCTCAACATTCAATAACTTTAAGGTATTACCTTCATCATCTTTATATCTATTTTCTAAAAGTTCAACTTGCCCTATACGTCCAAATTTATCTATGCTAACTAAAAAGTTTGTTGATTTAATCATAGCTAAAACTGTAGTATTAGCTTGAACTGGAGCGATATTTGTAGGCGTTTTTTCAGCAGATACAACAGGTGCCTGTTTTGATGTTTGACTCACAGAAGGTGTTTGATGTGTTACGTTGTTAACTGTTTGTTCTGTCTTCTGAGTTTCCACAGGTGGGAAAAAATAGCTATAGCCTATAAAAACAAAAAAAGAGAGTGCCAATGCGAGAAGAAGCCGTTTATTTAATTCTTGTTGTTCCAAAAGTATACCTTTAGTTAGTTATCGTCGATAGTATAGTGTTATATGTGTTAAATCATGTTAATGCAGCACACTTCTTAAGTGCATGAAGATAGGCTTTCTTTATCTCTAAAAAGTTTTTACTTAGAAGATCCGGTTTGGCAACCAAAACATAAGAACCAGTAGTTATAAGATCTATATTTTCGATGAAATGTGCTCGAAGCAAACGCTTTGCTCTATTTCGGTGAACTGCATTTCCTATTTTTTTGGAGGCAACAAATCCTACTTTATTTTCTAAGGCTTTTTTATAAAAAACAACAAAGTAAGATGTATGCCATGTTTTTGAGGAGTGCTTGTAGACCCCATTAAATTCTTTTGTGGTTTTAATCCTAGTAAAATGTTTAATTTTGCTAATTGTCTTATACCACTAAAGTATTATACTGCTATTCTTTTTCTACCCTTAGCACGTCTTGCAGAAATAATTTTCCTACCATTTTTAGTTTTCATTCTTGTTCTAAATCCGTGAGTTCTTTTTCTTGGTGTACTGTGGGGTTGGTATGTTCTTTTCATTTTGAATCATCCTTCAATGTATTTTACTTATAATGCTTTACGATGTGTAAGCTTATTATTTGGACGCGATTTTACCTTAATATGGCTTAAGACATACTAATTAACACCTTTAATACATACTTCTGAAAATAATTTCACCCATTTTTTCTTCTTTTATAGCTGTAATATAACTCTCAATCGCTTTAAAAATGATCTCTTTAATCTCATACTTTGTTGAACGTATTTCAATTTCAGTACAATAAATTGTCTCTGCTTTATTTAATACTAAAGTACGCACTAATCGTTCTGCAAATCTGTATCCCCCATCCACTTTTGTCTCTTGACAAATAAGAGCTAGTAAATTACGTTCATCATCTATTTTAAAGAGCAAATCAGTATTTCGTTTTTGGCTTCCTAATGTACTCTCTATATCATCATCATCCGCAGAAATAAGTATCATCACAAAAGGGTTTTCATAGTCTCTCTCCATCAAATAATACATTATTTCTAAAGGTTTTTCTAATTGTTCCATGACCTTTAATGATAATTTTATTTCATCTTCATTAAAGCGTAGATTTGGTCTTCGTGTTTGTTTTGTATTTTCATCCATACTGTACCTTCAAAATCATTCTTCATTTATCATAGTATAACAAAAATMTTTGTTATACTTTTNAWATGAATATAATAACTGAGACCTCCTTACCTTCACCTTGTTGGCTACTAGATGAGAAAATACTCATTTCTAATCTTAAAATAATTGAACACATTAAACAACACAGTGGTGTAAAAGTACTTCTAGCACTCAAAGGCTATGCCTTGTGGAAAAGTTTTCCTACCATCACTCCTTACTTAAATGGCTGTTGTGCTTCAGGTCTACATGAAGCTACACTTGCGCATGAAACATTTGGGAAAGAARTACATACCTACTCTCCTGCATTTAAAGAAGAAGAACTTGAAGAAYTAGCTATRCTTTCTCATCATCTTGTTTTTAATTCACCCTCCCAATTTAAACGTTTTGCACAAAAAGCAAAAGATTGCAACCCTAGTCTCTCACTTGGACTCAGGGTTAACCCAGAATACTCAGAAGCACCAAAAGAAATATATAATCCTTGTGGACTTCACTCCAGACTGGGTACAACACTTACAAACTTTGATGAAGATATATTAAATGATTGTGAGGGACTGCACTTTCATGCCTTGTGTGAACAAAGCGCTGATGCCTTGGAAAATGTGTTGAAACACTTTGAAGAAAAATTTGGAGCATATATCCCACGTATGAAATGGATAAACTTCGGTGGAGGTCACCACATAACGCGACAAGGTTATGACATAGACAAACTCACGACTCTAATCAACGCCTTTAAATCCCGGTATAACGTAGAAGTCTATCTTGAACCAGGTGAAGCTATAGGATGGGAGACAGGGACACTTATCAGCACCGTATTAGATATTGTTCATAATGGTATAGATATTGCCATTCTTGACAGCTCTGCAGAAGCACATATGCCTGACACTATCATCATGCCATATCGTGCTAATGTACTTGGTGCAGGGAGAGCAGGAGAGAAAACATATACGTATCGCTTAGCAGGTAATACATGTTTAGCAGGTGACATCATGGGGGACTATAGTTTTGATACACCACTGCATGTAGGTGACAAAGTTATTTTTCAAGACCAAATGCATTATACGATGGTTAAGGCAACTACTTTTAACGGTATAAAACTCCCAAGTATTGCGATAAAGAGAGTTGATAACACCATAGAGCTTCTACGTGAATTTGGATATGAAGATTTTAAAAATAGACTCTCATAAAATCTTTTTTAATCTTTGTTTTTAAATATGCTAATTTCATCTGTCTTAAAGTCTCTTTTATACACAATGTCATACGCTTGAGATATCTCATCAGTACTAATCACACTATCTACACGTGAATTATGTTGATATTTTACTCTTACCTGTGGAATATCATCATTCACATAAATAAATGTGATTTTATCTGTAAGTTTCTTACCTACCTCCACACTACCATCCGCTCCTATTGCAAGATGATCAAGCTTTATTCCCATATCGGCAAGAGCTGACTTTGCCATAGCTCCCCCCATCATTTTCATCATGTCATCTCCAGAATTTGTGCCTGCACCATCTTCTGAGTCAAATAAAATAATAGACAATATTTGCTCTTTTTTTAAACTTGGAATAGAAGAAAATATAATATTTGGTGCTGTAGGTGTTCCTGAAATACCTATGGTAATAAGATGATTTAAAGATTTATATTTTACACGTATATCAAGAATAGGTTTGTTAGGATTACCTGTAAAATAGATCTTGCTTTCATCCAAAACAAACTTTTTACCTTCAAAAGTATAGCTGCCATCCTTCAATAATGTTACTTCACCTAATACTAGAATATCAGCTTGTTCAGCTTTATGTATACTTACATGTGCATTTGCTTTGATATCAATTGGCCCTTCTTTATAAATCAATGGTTCTTTTGTTGTCACATCAATATTCATACTGAGATTATCCATAAATGGACTTGTTCCATCTTGTGTTATATCTTGAACTATAATAATATCACTGTCACTTGGATATGATTTTGTACTCAAATCATAATGAACTTTTCCACCAAGAAGTATGACTTTCCCCGTGATAGCTGTTTTGTCTTCATCTAACACTGTTTTTATATTTACCGCACTGTCAAGTTCAATCATTTCATGTACAATATGCAACYTAYTCGCATCTGTTGCGATTTCACCTTTTCTTGTTTTTGTATTGTACTTGCCCACAACCTTTAATTGATCATTTATCCATAGTGGGGCAATATCAATCACATCATCTTTCATATTAATGATAGAAGGTTTGGTTGAGAATAGTTTCATTTCCGCATAGGTAAGCGTGTATGACTTTAATTGTACTTGAGATTTATTTGCACTTATCACTAAGTTGAAATTATCAATACTATTTGCTGTTTTATGGTCAGACTGATATATGATTTGAGGGGAAGAGAGAGAAAGATTTATCTGCTCTAACTTTAAAATTTCAATAGATGCATTCAAGGTACCATCAAGTGGGGGTAAATCTTCTACCGTATACAAAGATTTTATAGAAGAGAGAAGAGCCTTCATAGAACTTATATTGGTTTTAATCATTAACCTTTCGTCGAAAACTCCTCTTATATCAGTTGCCAATCCTGCAAGCTTGATAGTGCCATCAATAGTACCACTCTGTAAAAGATATGTGACATGTGCAGAAAGCTCTTTAGATTTTAACTTTATCACTGCATCATTTTCATCCAATTCAACATCAAGCACAAGTGGATTGATTGCAGCCCATTTTATTTTCTCATCAAAGTTTTTTAAAAGAGACTCTTTGGGTAAAATACTTGTTATCTTAGCCTGTAATTTTTCCTCATACATCACTTCGACATCTAGGTTTGTAATATTTGAAGTAATCTTCGCTCTTGCCTGAATAGGAACTATTTGTGCAAAGTCCAAAGGAATATCAATCACAGCATTTACTTTTGTACCATTCAGTTCACCTGGAAGTTCAAGTATTTTATCTAGAACAATTGTCTTTTTAGTTTCTATATGGAAATGACCTTTCTTAAAATCTAAACTTACAAAACTCCCTTTTAAACCTTCTGAAGCAATGTCTGCTTTAATACTTTTCAAATCACCGGAATATTGTATATTTAAATTATTTAAAGGTCTGAGCATTTTTGCATCAATACCAATGAGTTTATCAGATTTTACATCTCCCTCATAACTTATATTCTTATCCATAATAAATTTATTTGTAATAGAGATATTTTTTGCATAAGGTGTTGAGATTGACATTTCACTCACAGCCAGTAAAGTAGCATCTTTAATCCCATATTCAACATGACTCGTAAGCATATCTATATCAATATTAAATGCTTTACTTGTATTCAAGTCTGTACTGTTATTCTCTTTATCAACAAGCAATACCTGTTTTGCGTTCACTTGTATGTCTGCTTTTACATAGGTTTCACTTATATCGACATCAATACTTATATCACCTATGGCATCTTTTCGTATGGGTAATTGATACCGTTTATAAAGCGCTTCTTTTGGCTGCACAAGAATCGTACCTAAAAGTTTATTGTTTTTAATATTTCCTTCATAACTGATATTGGTAAGATTCGTATCTATCTGTAATGTAAGATCTTTAATATCAAGTGTATCATTTGCATACATAATATCCTTGGCATCCAATACTGTTTTTGAAAAAGAAATTCCTTCTTCTGCAAAAGGGGCAACATCCAGATGAACTTCATCTACAATGATTACAACGGGGAGCGGTTCTGATGCGCTGCTATCATCACTTGGAAAAGAATCAATCAAAGCTTTCGTCACATTGACATCCAAGCCTTCTATAGTTAACGCATTTATTACAACGCGTTTATAAAGGAGTTTTGATGGATTCCATGAAAATTTTATTTTTTCACTTAATATTTTATCGTCATACTTCAACCCTTTAACTGTGATACCAGTAAATATATTACCCGATATATCATCATAAGAAATATTATATTCAGGAGCAAAAGCATCTGCTGCTTTTTTTATTACAAAAGACGAATTTGCAGCAAATCCCACAGCTGATATAAGGACAATAAAAAAAACTATAAGCCCATAAAATAATTTTTTAAGATTCAGCATTTAATGCCTCACTGTATTGGATTTTAACCCCTATCAAAATGATTGTCCTATTTGAAAACTTATACCGTAAATAGAAGGGTCATTAACATTAAATCCCACATCCAATTTAAAAGGTCCAATTGGTGTCATATAACGTACGCCAATCCCTGCAGAGGTTATAATGTCACCTGTAAAGTCATTAGACTCTTTTGCTATTAAAGTGTTGTCAGTAAATACTGCTCCATATAAATCATCCCATACAGGATAATTAGCTTCAAGTGAAAGGTTTGCCATAGTTAATCCCCCATCTATAAGATCAGTTGTTGGAGATGTGACCACACCTATTTCTCTAAAACCATAGGCACGGTTCCAAAATGATCCACCAGCAAAAAATTTCTTGGATTCTGGTATGCCATAAGTCTTATCACCTTCGATTTTAATCAAGCCCATTTTTCCTACAACTGAAAGCGTTAAATCATAAAAAGTATATATACCACGTGCTTCTAATTCCACTTTTAGATAAAGACTAGATTCCTTATCTGTCGGGATCCCCCATTCTCCATAACCTCTCAAATAATATCCATATTTTGGATTAAGCTTTGAGTCTCTTCCATCATATACAACATTTACATAAGGATATGTCAATAAAAAAAGATCATAGGCTTCAGATGGAAGTTTAGGCTTACCATCATCCAATTCAGTGACATCTATCACTTCTAACGCTATACCTGACCTTACAATAAATCTTTTGGATGTATGTTCAAGATACGCCTTGAGAAATGTCTTCTTCTCTTTAAAGCCATCAAATTCTAAATTTGAATATCCCAAAGAGGAACCAAAATCAATAGTAAAACCATAAGGATCAAATAGGACTGGCTTAAAATAGTTCAGTATTGCCAATTGTTCCAATTTTGACCATGCAAGTTGAAGTTTTAGTTCCTTTGCATTACCTAAAAAATTGTGTTTTACAATACTGCTGTGTACACGTGGGCCAACATAGGTATCATAACCTACACCTACTTCAAAACGATATGGTTTATCCATCTCTTTAACTGTGATATCTACAGGTACTACATTATAAAACTTTCTATCTACCCCAATCAAAACTGAATCAAAAGACTGAAGTCCATATAATGCATCTGAAGTATCTTTAATCAATTCAGTACTAAACCTCTCACCCTCTTTTGCTCTTACTCGTGATTTTATAATATCATCGTCAATCGTTTCTGCTCCATCTATAGTCACTTTACCAAATGTACATACTCCACCTTTTTTTAATTTATATTTTAAATCAACACTATGGTTATCTAAGTCAACATAGGCTTTAGTAGTAAAATCATAACTACAATATCCAACTTTTAGTAACTGTGTAATAATTTTACTTTTTATTTTTATAAATGTTTTGGCTTTAAAGATATCATTTTTTTGAAAAGTAATAAAGGGAGTAATGTCAAAATCACTGGAAATATTGATATCATTTATTCTTACTGGTTTGTTTTCACTGATATGTACAGATACGGTGGTATTAGTTTCTTTAATTGTAAAATTCGCATCATAAAAACCTTCAGAGTCATAAAAACTGTGCAAAGAAGGTTCAAGTGTTAATAATAATTTATCATTTATAAGAGGGTTGTCATCTTTCCAAAACTGAAAAAAACTTTTATTGTCAACACCTAATTCATCTTCTAATGTTGCTTGATTAAAATGTTCTTGTCCAAAAAAATGTATTTGATGCGTTGGAAAATTTATCTCATCAGCAAACAAGGGACAATGTATATATAATATAATCATAAAAATTATTTTTCTATGCATTCATGCTTCTCCCCCTCCCATTAAGTAGAATTATTTTAACTTATTCTTACTAATATAACACTTTTATAGAGTCTTATTTACATTTTGTATTTTTTTTTCGATATCATTATAAGATTTATTTTGGCTAAGGAAACCCATTGAAAGCTTTTACTCCTGCGTTTTTTATCATGATTACTGCATTATTTATATTAATATTTGCAAATCTTTCTTTTTTTGAACATGTTTTAAATGTCTATCCATTGAATACTTCAAATAGTGGGTTTTTACTCTCTTTGGCCTTTTTAATCTATGCACTACTTGTCATCATGTTTACTCTTGTCTCATTTAAGTATACAACCAAACCTACCCTTATACTTGCACTCATACTTTCAGCATCTGTGCATTATTTCATGCAGACCTATAACATAGTCATGGATAAAACCATGATAGAAAATACTCTTCAGACAGATATACAAGAGAGTTTTGACTTATTAAGTATCAAACTTTTCATCACCCTCTTCTTGCTTGGGGTATTACCATCAATCATTCTCTATAAAATACCACTAAACTATAGAGGTTTTAAAGTGGAACTTTGGAGTAAATTTAAAATCATTATGCTTCATATCGCACTTATAGCTATATTATTGTTTACGTTTTCAAAATTTTATGCTTCCTTTTTTCGCGAACATAAAACACTTCGTCTTTATCCTAATCCAATTACAAGTATTTATAATATCGTATCTTATACTTATGATCAGGTACAAGAAAGGAACATACCTATGAAAATTATAGGTCAGGATGCTGCTATTCCAAAAATAGAAGGACAAAGGAAGATTGTTATTATGGTTGTTGGTGAAGCTGCAAGGGCTGATCACTTTTCACTCAATGGCTATGAAAAAGAGACCAATCCACTGCTAAAGCAAGAAGATATTATCAATTTTTCTCAAATGTATTCATGTGGTACAACAACGGCTGTTTCTGTACCTTGTATGTTCTCCATCTATAACAGAAGTGACTATAATTCGCGTAAAGGATATAATACACATAATGTACTAGATATACTCTCGCATGCAGGGGTAGATGTCTTATGGAGAGACAATAACTCTAACTCTAAAGGCGTTGCTGTTAGACTTAACTATCAACATTACAAAAGTGCAACTTTAAATCCTATTTGTGAAAGTGAATGTAGGGATGAAGGTATGCTTGTTGGATTAGATAAGGTCGTCTCTGAAACTAAAAAAGATATCATCATTGTCTTACACCAAATGGGTAATCATGGTCCAGCATATTATCAACGATATCCTAAGAATTTTAAACGATTTACACCAGTATGTAAAACCAATCAACTCGAAGAATGTAGTAAAGAAGAAATAAGTAATGCCTATGACAATGCCATACTCTATACCGACTATTTTCTTTCTAAAGTCATAAATTTTTTAAAGCAACACGAAAAAAACTCTCATACAGCAATGATTTATATGGCTGATCACGGAGAATCACTGGGTGAGAATGGCTTTTATCTTCATGGTTTACCCTATTTTATGGCACCAGATCATCAAAAGCATGTAGGCGCACTTATGTGGTTTTCCCAAGCGTTCCCTATTGATAAAAATAGTTTAAAAAACAGATCAAATAATGAATATAGTCACGATAACCTCTTTTCTACTCTACTAGGTATTTTTAATGTGCAAACAAACGTGTACAAAAAAGAGATGGATATGTTACAAAACTAAGAGAGTAAATCTTTTACACTCTGCAGGGGATCTTTCCCCTCTTCAATCATCGCATACACTTCTGCAGCGATAGGTAAATATATGTTTTTATCTGTGGCAATTTTATGTAATGCTTTTGCTGTAGGAACACCTTCAGCTACTTCACCCAACTCTTCAAGTATTTTATTCATACTTTTACCTTTAGCCAATCCAAGCCCTACTCTGTAATTACGAGAAAGCGTAGAAGATGCTGTCAAAAATAAGTCACCTGCTCCACCCAAAGAGAGAAAAGTCTCTGTTTTTGCACCAAAGGCTTCTCCAAACCGTGTCATCTCTACAAGTCCACGAGAGATGAGTGCTGCTCTAGCATTATTTCCAAGTCCAAGACCATCACACACACCACCAGCGATGGCTATAACATTTTTATATGCACCAGAGACTTCAGCCCCTACTACATCATCACTTACATACCCCTTGATAAACTTTGGTAAAGCATCTGCATATACCTGTGCCAAATCCAAATTTACAGAGCTTATYTTTAATGCTGTTGGCAGTGACTTCTGTACTTCTGCAGCGAAAGAAGGACCAGAGATAAARGCAAGCCTATCTTCACTGACAAAGGYTCCATARACTTCATTWAGAAAKGCTCCTGTACTTGTCTCTATACCTTTAGCTGCAACAAGTATATTTTGTCCMYRRTCWAYAAARTTYTCTTYCATCCAWSYACGWAYAWAYTGWGCWGGWATWGCCATWACYAGATATTYAYAYTKYAAWGCTTCWYYCATRGRWACAAAATTYTCWATSTKYTTASTRTTWCKKGAWGAWATKACCACYTCATTATYTTGASTATAGGCATGGTACAATGCTTGACCCCACTTTCCTGCACCAATGATTGCTATCTTCATATACTCTCCCTTAAGGTTTGACTATAGAGATTATAGCATTCTTATTGTTAGTACTCTAACAAGGAGTATCATAAAGTAAATTTTTATTTTTTCATAGTGTGACAGGAAGATAAAAGCTCATATCAAACCGTTCATCTTCACTCAAGTGGTGATGTTTTCTATAGATAGCATATGGGGGTCTAATGGTTGTAACATAGTCACTTTTAGGTAGCCATTCATGATATATCCAGTTAATAAACTTCAAAATATCACCCCTTTTGCCTTCTAAATCAAACTTAGCATAGACCCCCTCAGAAATATAAAGTTGGGGAAGTGTATTTTTATCTGAATCATTTAACTCCTCTTTTACTGAAACACAAGCAACATGCTGACACTCTACTAAGGGTGTTACTGCAGGGTTATCATGAAAAAGTGACAGGAGGGTATACTCTTTTATATCTGAAGACAACAGCCAAACCTGTAACTTTTGCCAAGTACTACGTATATTTTTTTCATAGGCAGTATGGCGTATATAATAGGCATGCATCACAGGCATTTTTACAAATGTAGGCGTAATATTTTCAAAAGATGCAGTAGAACTACTGGCATAAGGTGAAGAGATGAGTAATGTTTGAGAATAACGCTTGTCTCCTCCTTTACGCCACTCTTTGGGTGTCATAGAAAAACGCTTTTTAAACGCTCTCATAAAAGAAGTTTGAGAACTGTACCCACAGGAGAGTGAGATATTTGATATGGTAGAGCTACTGTTAGTCAGTAAAAGTGTTGAGGCTTTTTGAAGACGTATGGACTTAATGGTCTCATATATGTTTCTCCCAAACGTCTCTTTAAATATTTTATGCATATGAAATTTACTGATAGAAAATGTCTCTGCCAACTCATCTAAATTAATGTCCGTATCTATATGTTTATAGATGTAATGCATAAGGTCATTAGAGATACTTGTTCTCTTTTGGATAGTCTCTTTTTTCATAATTAACAACTTTAGATAGTTTTATGTTTCATAAATGACAACTATTGTAACAAAAACAGTATAGTATAAGCTTTAAAAATCTCCTATAATGCTCTCAAGATTTATCAAAAGTAATTTTTGGAGACTAACCTCCTTAATTAAAACTGGTAGTCTAATATATTTTAAAAGGATAAAAGATGGCAAAGCAAAGAATTACAGTTGCACCAGGTGACGGAATTGGTCCAGAGATTATGGACGCTAGTATTAGAGTACTTGAAGCTGCAGGAGCAGATGTTGAGTGGGATTATATTGAAGTTGGTGAAAAAGTATATTTAAGTGGTAACACTTCAGGTATTGGTAAAGAGGCTTGGGATTCTATTAAGAAAAACAAGATTCTTTTTAAAGCACCTATTACTACACCTCAAGGTGGAGGGTACAAAAGTTTAAATGTAACGATTCGTAAAACTTTAGGACTTTACTCAAATGTACGTCCTTCTCTCTCTTATGACCCGTTTATTCCTACAAGATACCCAGGTATGGATGTTGTAGTTATTCGTGAAAATGAAGAGGATTTATATGCTGGAATTGAGCACCAACAAACACCAGAGGTAACTCAGTGTCTTAAAATCATCACACGACCGGGTTGTGAGAAGATTTCTCGTTATGCATTTGAGTATGCAAAAGCATTTGGTAGAAAAAGAATCACATGTATGATTAAAGATAACATCATGAAACTTACTGATGGTCTTTTTGTAAAAGTATTTTATGAAATAGCAAAAGAGTACCCTGAAATTCAAGCGGATGACTGGATTATCGACATTGGTATGGCAAAACTTGTAGATGGTCCTCAGGACTTTGATATGGTTCTTATGCCTAACCTTTATGGTGATGTTGCAACAGATATTTTAGGTCTAATGACTGGTTCTGTTGGTATTGCTCCAGGTGCAAATGTTGGTGATGACATCGCAATGTACGAAGCGATTCACGGTTCGGCTCCAAGACATGCTGGTAAAGGTAWAGCAAATCCATCTGCACTTTTACTTTCAGGTGTTATGATGATGGTAGATATAGGRCAACCAAGAATTGCGGAAAAAATTCACAATGCATGGTTAAAAACTATTGAAGATGGTATCGTAACGTATGACCTTGCTAGAAAACTTAAAGCAGAAGGAAGACCTTATACTGAAGTAAATACAAAAGAATTTGCTGATGCAGTTATTGAGAGACTTGGTCAAAACCCAACAACTTTAACACCTAAAGTATATGGCGAAGCGATTAAAATCAAAAAAGCTGTACTTACAGATGTAAGAAGCCAGCAAATGGATCTTATCGGTGTAGATATCTTTACAAGAGGAGATTTCCGTGATGCTGATGTGATTGGTGACAAACTAGTTGCAGCTGCAGAAGCAACAGGTATGAGGCTTAAAATGATCTCTAACAGAGGACTTAAATGTTATCCAAATGGTCACCCAGAGACATTCTTAACTGATCACTGGAGATGTAGATACTATGCTAAAAATCAAGGTGATATCCTTACAAATGGCAATATTACAGAAATGATGAACATCATCACTGAACTAGATGGTATTGAAGTAATTAAAACTGAAAACCTTTACAAGTTAGAAGGTGAGTTAGCGTACTCTCTAGGTCAAGGAGAGTGAACCCAAAGAGCCTTTGCAAGTGCAAGGCTCTTTGTCTTATCGTATTGACCAGTAGTCTTAGTAATTAAAATAAGACTATTGGTGTGTACGCTAAGTATGATAATAGTGTATCTAGTAACTAGATACTACTTTTGAATGAAAAGGAGAGATATATGTCATTAGATCCCGTTGTTATGTTTTTTATCGCTGGTTTTACCATTAGTTTAATGAGGGTAGATTTTAAACTGCCTTCAGCTATTTATGAATTTTTAAGTATTATGTTGCTGATTACCATTGGTTTAAAAGGAGGGATA
>NVVN01000004.1 GCA_002733355.1 Sulfurovum sp. | reverse complement strand
ACGCCTTGCGGGTTGATCCCTTGCGAAGACTGCACCGCCGTCAAAGCACTTATCCGATCACGGAAAGACCCTGCTTTTTCGTATTCCATCGCCTCGCTCGCCGCCGCCATTTGTTTGGCGAGGTTCTCCTGAATGGCGGTCGACTTTCCCGACAAAAACTGGATTGCATCCTGCACGGTCGCGCGATATCTTCTTCGCTAACCTTCCCAACACATGGCGCGGAACATCGTTTGATCTGATATTGTAAGCAAGGCCGTGTTCGCGCAGAGAATACCGAATCCGAACAATTTCGTAGCAAGAAAACTTTCTGCATTGAAGTCTTTTTTTATTTTTACAGGTTTCATATACTATTTTATAAGTAAAATAGACAAAGATGCCATAGAACTCAAACATCTCAATGAATCACTTAAAGAAAAAGTAGAAATAGAGACTGCTCAACGCATAGAAAAAGAGATACTACTACAAGAAGTTCATCATAGAGTCAAAAATAATTTGCACATTATTCTCTCTATGATACAACTTCAGCAAAATGAAGATAACCCTAGAGAACAAAGCAACCTACTCATAGACTTGGAAAATCGCATTAATGCCATAGCAAAATCATATGAGATGCTTGTAAACAACAATGATTTACAAAATATTGTTATGAAAGCCTACTTAGAAGAACTTTTAGAAGATATACACAGTAGCTTCTCTTATACGGACTATGATGTAGAGTTCTTAACAGATATAGATGCGACCCTCCCTCTAAAAGAAGCTGTATATATAGGTCTTATCACCAATGAAATTATTACGAATAGTTATAAGTATGCTTTTCCCAACAACAAAGGTAAGTTATATATCTCATTAATACAGACAAAAAATAGCTATTTGCTAATCATTGAAGATGATGGTATAGGTTTTACTCCGAAGAAAAACATTTCTTCTTTAGGACAAAAACTCATTCATACCCTAGTTACAGAACAACTCAATGGTGTATTGGAGCTAAATAGCAAAAACCAAACAAAGTATAGTATTCAATTTACTCTCCCATAAAAAATCAAAGAACATTTTAAAAACTCCACACTTTGGCACACTCTTGTGTCATACTTTTTTATCTAACTTATATGAAGGATAAAAAATGAGAATCATTCAACACAAAACGATACAGACAATCACACTCGCACTAGGGCTTACACTTTTCACTGCTTGTGGCGGTGGTGGCGGAAGCACAGCAACTGGAAGCACAGCAACTGGCGGTGGCACGGGGGGCGGCACACCCACACCTATAGTCAAAGAGTCTATAATTTTTTCTTTCAATGGAGAGGGAAAGGGGATAGAACCTTGGATTACCGATGGTGAAAGTGCTAGTCTTCTTGGAGACCTAAATACACAAGGATCTTCTTCAGGAACAGGACGTTTAGCCATTATTGGAGGTGTAACTTTTTTTACAGCTGATGATGGTGTCCATGGGCGAGAACTTTGGAAAAGTGACGGGACTGAAGCTGGTACAGTGATGGTAAAAGATATTTACACGGGTTCTTATAGCTCTAGACCAGAGAATATTATCAGTGTAAATGGCACGGTTTATTTTACCGCTACTACATCAGCACAAGGCGAAGAGCTTTGGAAGAGTGATGGTACAAGTGTAGGTACGGTATTAGTTAAAGACATAAGAGTGGGTAATCGTAGTTCTGGACCTTATGGTTTTGTCACTATCAACGGCACGGTATATTTTATAGCTACTACATCAGCAGAGGGAAGAGAACTTTGGAAAAGTGACGGCACTGCAGCTACTACCAAACTTCTGAAAGACATAAAAGTAGGTTCAGGATCTTCTTCGCCATCTAATCTTACCAATGTAAATGGCACACTTTACTTTTCTGCAGAAAACTCTACAGAGGGGAGAGAACTTTGGAAAAGTGATGGTACAGAAGCTGGCACTAACCTGGTAGAAGATATTTACGTTGGGACAGAGAATTCTGACCCTCGTGATTTTGTCAATTTAAATGGCACGTTATACTTTTCTGCAAAAAATGCGACAGAAGGAAGAGAGTTTTGGAGAAGTGACGGTACTGAAGTGGGAACGTATTATGTAGCAGATATATATGCTGGTGCAGAGAGTTCTAGCCCAAGCTCTTTGTACAATGTCAATGGTACACTTTACTTTTCTGCTTCCAATAGTGTGAGAGGAAGAGAGCTTTGGAAAAGTGATGGCACCATAGTGGGTACAACATTCGTAAAAGACATCCGCACAGGATCACTTGGCTCTTCTCCACATAACTTTCATCATATCAATGACACACTTTATTTTGCAGCACAGACAAGTACAAAAGGGTATGAACTTTGGAAAAGCAACGGCACCGCTGTTGGTACAGTAAGAGTAAAAGATATAAATCTAGGTGCAGAGGACTCTAGACCTCAAAATATAACACACATAAATAATACTCTGTACTTTACTGCCACTACACCTTCAGAAGGAAGAGAACTATGGAAAAGTGATGGGACAGAGGCTGGTACAGTGCTTGTGAAAGACATACAAATAGGAGAAAGAAGTTCTGTAACCAATACGCTTATCAATCTGCTTGGTACACTCTATTTTTATGCAGATTCAGAAACTGAAGGAAAAGAACTTTGGAAGAGTGATGGTACAGAAGCCGGTACGGTGATAGTAAAAGACATTAACACAGGAACACAACGTTCAATAGATAGAAGTGGTACAGAATCTTTTGTGAAGATAGGAGATATTTACTACTTTACTGCAAATACTCTTATAGAAGGAAAAGAGCTTTGGAAAAGTGATGGTACAGAAGTAGGCACAGTACTCGTCAAAGACATACAAGTAGGAAAAGAGCATTCTACACCAATTGATCTTATAGATGTCAATGGTACACTTTATTTTTCTGCAATCACTACTACAGAAGGAAGAGAACTTTGGAAAAGTGATGGAACTTCAGTAGGTACAGTGTTAGTGAAAGATATTTTTCTAGGAACAGATAGTTCAGATCTTAGTTATTTTTCCAACCTTAAAGGTACACTTTATTTTTTGGCAAATACATCCAATACAGGACATGAACTTTGGAAAAGTGATGGCACAGAAACTGGAACTAAACTAGTAAAAGATATAAACTTAGGAACAGCTAGTTCTTATCCATCAGTTTTAACCAATGTAAATGACACACTTTATTTTTCGGCAAGCACTACTACAGAAGGCAGTGAACTATGGAAAAGTGATGGCACATCAGCAGGTACAGTGCTAGTGAAAGATATAACGTTAGGAATAAACGGTTCTTCTCCTCAGTATCTACAAAATGTCAACGGCACACTTTTCTTTAGTGCAGCCACCAATACGGAAGGAAGAGAACTTTGGAGAAGTGATGGAACTGCAACTGGTACGGTATTGGTTAAAGATATCAAACCAGGTTCAGGGTTTTCTTCTCCAAATGAGCTTACCAATGTAAATGGCACTCTTTATTTTGTAGCAGATAATGGTACAGAAGGTGAGCAAGTTTGGAAAAGTGATGGCACAGAATCAGGCACAGTGATGGTAAAAGTGGTCTCAAGCTCACAGCCTAGAAGCCTTATACATATAAACGGAATGTTGTATTTTTCTGCAGAAACGCCGACAGAAGGTAGAGAACTTTGGAAAAGTGATGGTACAGAAGCAGGCACAGTGATGGTAAAAGATATTCGTACAGGAACATTGGGTTCAGACCCTTTTTTCATGGGTGAAGTGAATAACGAACTACTTTTTACTGCTATAGATGAAGATGGGTTTAGTAAATTATGGAAAAGTGATGGTACTGAAGATGGTACAGTGGTGATAGAAACACCTTAGATACTAGCTTGTTGCCCTACTTTCTACTCGGTGGGGCTAGTTGTGAAGTCTGATTTGATGCCTCTCTTTAACATAGTTACTTTTATTTGACCAAAACGGTTTTTTCAGCGAGAGGCATCTACTGAGATTTTACGCAGAATAGATTAAAGTTTTTTGATACAATACATCCAATAGAAGGAGTAGTATTGGATTTTATAGAAAACTTAATGACCCAAGAAGGCTATACCTACAACTTCGACCCTTCTGCCTGTGAAGCTTGTGGTGGGCACTGCTGTACAGGTGAGAGTGGTTATATTTGGGCGAAATATGATGAAATAGAAAAGATGGCAGACTTTGTTAACCTTTCGGTAGAAGAGTTTGCTACAATGTATTTGAAAAAGGTAAAACACCGCTATTCACTCACAGAGAAGAAGTTGGCAGTTGATAATTATGCTTGTGTATTTTTTNGATGAGACTAAGAAACGTTGTTCTATTTACCCAGTACGTCCACGACAATGTAGGACATTCCCCTTTTGGGAACAGTTTAAAAATGATGAAGATGAGGTGAGAAAAGAGTGTCCTGGAATCGTTTAATAGTTACATTTTTGATGTTTTTTTATCTTGGAACAAATGCTGTATATGCTAAAAAACTCCTAAGTATCAGTGAAGATGAGCTCATAGTAAGAGGACTTATTTTTGATGAATATAGGGCGTACGAAAAAAGCTATCAAGTATATAGAAAACTTTTTGATATGACGGGAGAAGAAATATATCTTTTTAAGGAAGCTACTTCTTCTTTATTAAGTAAAGATCACATTACTGAAAGTATTTCACGCCTTAAGGCATGGGATAAAAAAAATCCCGATACTTTAGAAATAAGAAGATTACTTATTCCTCTTTATTTAACAGCCAGACAAGTAAAAAATGCACAACAAGAAGCTGAATATTTGCTTGAACAGTCATCAGAGCTTATGGATCTAGACTTGGCATCAAATTCATTTCTTTATGCGGGAGAATTTAAAAGAGCTTTGACGCTTTTAAGTAAAATATATGAAACAGTACCGAATGAAGATGTATTGTTAAAAATGACTGCAATAATGGATGAATTTACTGGTGAACGCAAAAAGGCCATACAGTTACTTGAATCGCACCGTCGTATGAATATCTCCAGTAAAGATATCTATATTAAACTTTTGATTCTTTATCAAAAAGAGAAAGATATTGATGGGGTTTTAGAGGTATACAAAATACTGTATGAGCAAGATAAAAGTGAATATCATCTTACAAAGATAATCGAAGCATATATTTATAATAGAGATATTGATGGAGCGATTTATTTTTTAGAGAAATACCAAAGTAAAAATGAATTATTGTATGAACTTTATAAGGCTAAAAAATATTTCTCTAAAGCATTGGCACTTGTAGATGGCTTGTATGAGAAAGATAAAGATGCAAAATGGATTGCAGAAAAAGGTATATTGACTTTTGAAAGTTCAGAAGATAAAAATGATAAAATAATGATACAAAAAGCGCTTTCACATTTTGAAAAAGCAATTGCTTTGGGTAATGATGACAGCTTGTATCTTAACTATTATGGTTATACGCTTATAGACAAAGAAGTAGATATCCAAAAGGGTATGCAAATTATAAAAGATGCTTTAGTTCAGCAACCAAACAATACTTATTATTTAGACTCACTGGCATGGGGATATTATAAGACAGGTGAATGTGCAAAGGCATATGAATATATGAAGCGTGTTGTGGATGAAGAAGGACTTGATGAAGCTGAAATTATAGAACATTGGGATGCGATTAAACAGTGTAAGTAAAAGCATTTACCTCTTTGGATATAATACAAAAAAATTAGCCTAAGGCAGATATAATATGGCTCAAATCCTTGATGAAATCATTAAAAAAACAAAAGCAGATTTAGAGAAGAAAAAAGTAGAGTATCCTATGGAGTGGTTAGGACGTTCTTTAGCATTTAATCCTTTCACGCCTAAAGATGTAAAAACAGCACTTCGTTCTACTGAAGAAAATCCGTATCGTATTATTGCAGAGGTTAAAAAAGCGAGTCCAAGTAAAGGGGTCATTCGTGAAGACTTCGACCCAATGGAGATAGCACAAGCTTATGAACAAGGTGGGGCTGATTCACTTTCTATTCTCACTGAACCACATTTTTTTCAAGGTGACAAAGAGTATTTAGGGATGATACGCCGTTATGTGAGTATCCCACTGCTTAGAAAAGATTTCATTGTAGACAAGTACCAAATACTTGAAGCTTTGGCTTTTGGTGCAGACTACATTTTACTCATTGCTATGGCACTAAGCCGTAAAGAGTTGAAAGAGTTACATGATTATGCTTTGCATTTAGGACTGGATGTACTTGTAGAAGTGCACAATAAAATAGACTTGGTAAAAGCCATTTTTGCCGGAGCAGACATTATCGGGATTAATCATCGTAACCTTGAGACTTTCGAGATGGATATGCGCTTGAGTGAAAAACTCATACCACTCATACCAAACGGTAAAATCATCGTGGCTGAGTCTGGCATAAATGACCATGAAACACTTGTAGAACTTAACAAGATAGGTGCAGATGCATTTTTAGTGGGTGAGCATTTTATGAGACAAGATGACATTAGTGCTGCTGTTAAAGCTGTGAAGTATGGAAGCCAAGCTTAAGGCTCCACTTATCGTTGCCCATAGAGGGGCGCATACAGATAGAATTTTAGAAAATACCATAGACGCATTTACATATGCATATGCATTGGATGCAGATGCCATTGAAGGTGACTTTCATTTAACTAAAGATAAACAAATTGTTTGTCACCATGATACAAAAGTTCAAAACAAATACATCAAATTAGCTACCTTGAATGAGTTACAAGCAATTCAGSCAACATTACCGACACTTCAAAGTGTACTTCAAATTGTCCCAAATGATAAAATAATTTATATTGAAATTAAATGTGGCATAGAAATATTTGAGGTTCTGGCATCTGTGATCAATCGTTCACATCTAACCCATGAGCAAATAATCATTATCTCCTTTGATRCAGAAGTGATTCAGCAGGCAAAAATATCATATCCAACCATTAAAGCATATTGGCTTTATGCGTTTTCTAAGGATGAAGTACCAGATATAGACAAACTTATAAAGGTCTTGGATGTATGTCAAGCAGATGGTATAAGCGTCAATGTGAATACTCATATAAATGAAAGTTTTATATTCGGTATTCAAGATAAAGGATATACTTTTCATGCGTGGACAATTAATAGTTCTGATGAGGCAAGAAAGTTAAAAAAGTGGGGTACCTTGTCAATCACGACAGACAAGGTAAAAGAGATAAAGAAAAGTTTACGAGAGTAGTTTTTTTACCACACTATTAATACGTCCACCATCTGCACGGGTTCCTATGGCACTTTTCGCTGCACCCATGACTTTACCCATATCTTTCATACTCTGAGCACCTGTTGAAACTATGATATCTTTGAGTATATTTTCCAGTTCGGTATCATCCATAGGYTCAGGCAGATAGGTTTTTACGATAGTRATTTCTGCATCTTCYTTGTCCACYAAATCRTTACGRCCAGCGTCAGCGAATTGTGTTTTTGCATCTTCTCTYTGCTTGAGGTATTTCATCAATATATTTTCTACATCTGCATCTGTAACATCTCGACGCTCATCAACTTCTATCTGTTTTATGGCTGCTTGTATATTACGAAGAGTATTTCTTGTAACAACATCTTTTGCACGCATTGCATCTTTCACATCTGATTTTATCTGCTCTTTTAAACTCATGGTTTTTCCTTAGATATATTTATACAATTATACTATAATCACCTATGATACTTACAATTGAAGATAAACAATTTGACACAAAATATATTACACAACTTTATCCAGCAGCAGTAGTGAAAACTGGATATGAAGATGAGACCACACAGGTGAGTTTAGAGTGGATAGAAGTAGAAGCCAAAGGAAAAGTTGAAATAGTCGGGTATGGACTTTTTGTGATTATGGGAGAAGATGAGAAATATTCTTTTATGTTTGACACAAAAAAGGAGATGGATGCAGCAGCAGGGCGCATTGCTTCACAACTGAAAAAATGAGTCAATTCTTGTTGTATATTTTCTTTAGCATAGTCCAAATTTCTTTGCTTTTAAGTTAGATTATCCTATGATGCGTAATATACATAACGGAGATATTATGACTACGTTTCAACTTTTACTTCTTATTATTACTGCAGGGGTCTTTTGGCTCTTTTTTAAACAACTTTTTTCAGGCAATCATCCAAAGCGTGGTGTTGACTTTGAAGCAAAAGTAGCAGATGAACAGATAGGCGGTATAAATAGACCAGATAAAACATTTTCTAAACCAACAGTAGAGCCCAGCCGTATAGAACAACTTTCAATTATGGCCGATGAAGCTGTAGAAAATGGAGATTTTGAAGAGGCAAAAAAAGCTTTGGGTTCTGCATTGATTATCGATGAGAACAATATGGATGCTTTACAAAAAATGGGCTATGTATGCATGCAAACAGGTGAATATAGTGAGGCAAAAGAAAGTTATGAAAAACTTTTGTCTTTGGATGAAAATGATGATATGGCACATGTTTTACTTGCAAATACATTACACAAACTTGGAGAAGATGAAAGTGCAGTAGAGCACCATGAAAAAGCTATCAAACTTGACCCTGAGTATGGACCACATCATTTTAACTATGCCAATACGCTTTATGATTTAGGGCGTAAAGAAGAAGCATTGTCAGGATACAAAAAGGCATATGAATTAGACAATTCGCTTACTGAAGCCAAAGATATGATTGCCCAACTGGAAAATACAAATGACTAATGCATGTTTTGTAACACAAGAAGCAACAGAAGAGATACTTTTACGAGTGACAAATGTATGTGCTGAGTGTTATTCAGATTTGCATGCGGGTGATACTATTCATTATGATATGCAGAATTATCGTTATTTATGTGATTGTTGCCAAGAAAAACTTTGTTCACAAATGAATGAAGATTGTGAAGTTGTAAGAGAAGAAGATACTGGCTTATTTTGTTAGAGCGATGAGTGATTCTTATGTTTCTATTAATTATCTACTATATATTTCAGTGCATTAATATAACTTAGACTATTTAATTTTACACCTTTATAGGCTATGTCAAAAGCTGTCCCATGATCCACAGACGTTCTTAAAATAGGTAGATTTAAACTTACGTTGATGCCTTCATCAAAGTAGAGTGCTTTTAGAGGTGCTAATCCTTGGTCATGATACATGGCGATGTAGTGTCTATACTTTTCCCTGACTCTTGGTATAAATGCAACATCAGGCACAAGAGGTGCACTGAAGATTTCTTTCCCTAGCATTGTATGTGCACGCGCTATAGCTTTTTCTATAATACGTTCTTCATCCCCTAGGACACCATCATCTCCAGCATGAGGGTTAAGGCCGATGACTCCGACAGTAGAGGGTGGTTTGACTGTTTTGTAAAAGTCCAGTAAGAACCGTGTTAAATCTTTTTCATTTATACTTTTAGCGACATTTTTAAGAGGTATGTGCTCAGTAAAAAAAGCCACATACATTTTCTCACATCCTAACATCATGATGGCCTCTGCATCAAAGAAGTCACGTAAGGCATCAGTATGACCTTTGAACTGAATGCCAGCCAATTCCCACGCTTTTTTATGAATGGGTAGGGTCATTATGGCATCTACTTCCTTGTCACGTGCGAGTGCAACAGCTTTTACAAAAGAAGCATAAGCGTAGGTACCACTCTCTTCGCTGACAGTACCTGCTGCTATCGTGAATGCAGGGGCGATGTTCTCTATGGTTTGAAAATCACTTGGTATTGCTAAGTTTAGTTTTCGTGCAGCTTGTTCAAGCATTTTTTTATCGATGCAGTAGATGGGTTGAATGATAGTTGAGACTTGACTATGGTTTTCTAAAGCGAGTTGTATACCAATACCATTTAAATCACCAATGCTAATGGCTATTTTTTTACGACTTGGCATGATCAACGTATTAATTTTGCTTTCATATCTAAAATCGCTTGTTCAAGTCCTACATAGACAGAACGTGCAATAATACTTTGACCTATGTTCAACTCTTCAATAGTCTCTATTTCCACGATATCAGCTACATTTTGCATATTTAGCCCATGTCCTGCGGCTACCCGCAAACCTCTTTCCATTGCTTCACAAGAGAGTAGACGTAGGTTACACAGCTCGTCACCTAGCATCTGTCTAAGAATTTTACGAGAGAGTTCCAGTTCGCGTATGCTGTGGGGAGTTTTACTAAGGTTTGTGTAGAGCATGGCATAAATGTTAGCATATTTTCCAGTATGAAACTCTATCCACTCTACATGTAAATCTAATGAAGCATTGATAGCATCAAGGGTAGGGTCTATGAAGAGAGAGACTTCTATTTCTGCTTTTTGCAAACGTTTGATTGCCTCTTTGAGTTTAGTTTGTTTGCCTGTTACTGCAAGTCCTCCCTCTGTAGTAATCTCTTCACGTTTTTCAGGTACAAGTGTTACTCGGTGAGGTTTAAGTTTACAAGCAATGTCTATCATGCTTGTTTCTGTGGCACACTCAAGGTTCACAGGGAGAGTAGAGAACTCTATGATATTCTTTGCATCATAGTCTTGCATATGGCGTCTGTCTTCACGTAAATGTATGGTAATCTGATCAGCTCCAGCGCGTTTACAAATACTAAGTGCGTCTAGCGGATCTGGATCAGCTACTTTCCTAGCTTCCCTTAGTACTGCAATGTGGTCAATGTTTACGCCGAGTAACATCTATGAGCTCCCTTGAGTTAGTATGGTTTTTATTATAGCAAAAATTTTTAAGATAGGATTTGTATAATCACCCTAATATTAGTTTTGGAGCTAAAATGTCTGAAAAGAAAGTACTACATGTCAACGAATATAAACACATAAAACACAACATAGGTAATGGTAGGCCGACCATCTTGGCTTTTGGTATGAGCCATTGTTACTCATGTTTGGCCATGTCTAAGGTGTTTGCAGAGGTGCTAGAAGAGCATCGAGAGTATCAAATCTATTCCATCGACTCTCAAAAGGATCGTTTGGTAAGCCGTGATATTCATAAACTCAAGATTATGCCTTCACAAATCTTTTTTAATGAGCAAGGAAAAGAAGTTTTTCGTCATACAGGAGCGTATAAGAAGGCAGTGATAAATATAATTTTGAAGAAGTATGGGTTTGTATAGTCTTAACCAAAATTACGCTAAAATCGCGACAATATTATTGCAAAGGTTTTAGACATGGCAAAAAGAAAGATTAACAAAGCAGTATTGGCGTATAGTGGCGGGCTAGATACGAGTATTATTTTAAAATGGCTTCAAGATGAGTATCACTGTGAGGTGATTACTTTTACTGCTGATTTAGGACAAGGGGAAGAAGTAGAACCTGCACGTGTGAAAGCACTTGCAATGGGGATAAAAGAAGAAAATATTTTCATCTTAGATCTAAAAGAAGAGTTTGTAAAAGATTTTGTTTTCCCTATGTTTAGAGCCAATGCTATTTATGAGGGTGAGTATCTACTTGGTACCTCTATTGCACGTCCACTTATCTCTAAAAAGCAGATAGAAATAGCACACCAAACAGGTGCAGATGCAGTCAGTCATGGTGCGACAGGAAAAGGGAATGATCAAGTACGTTTTGAGTTAGGTTACTTGGCGCTTGACCCAGATATCGCTGTAATTGCACCATGGAGAGAATGGGACTTAAACTCACGAACAAAACTTTTAGCCTATGCAGATGAACATGGCATAGACATAGATGGTAAAGGACAAGCAAAACCATATTCTATGGATGCAAACTTGTTACATATTTCTTATGAAGGTGAGTGGTTAGAAAACCCGTTTAATGAACCTGAAGATGACATGTGGTTATGGTCTGTTAAGCCAGAAGATGCACCAGATACACCAGAGTATATCACTATCACATATACAAAAGGTGATCCTGTAGCCATCAACGATGAAGAGATGAGTCCTGCTACGATGCTTACGAAACTGAACGAATATGGTAATAAACACGGTATAGGACGTATAGACATCGTTGAAAATCGTATGGTAGGGATGAAAGCGCGTGGATGTTATGARACACCAGGTGGRACTATCATGCTTAAGGCYCACCGTGCKATWGAGTCTATCACRCTTGACCGTGAAGAAGCACAYATGAAAGATGARCTTATGCCWAARTATGCAAAACTCATTTATAATGGTTTATGGTGGTCTCCAGAGCGTCGAATGCTACAAGCTGCTATAGATGCAACACAGGATCAAGTACAAGGTGATGTAAAACTCAAACTCTATAAAGGAAATGTCACAGTTGTAGGTAGAAAGTCTGATGTAACACTTTACTCAGAAGAGCATTCTACATTTGAGGCAGATGATGTTTACAATCAAAAAGATGCAGAAGGATTTATYCGTCTTAATGCACTTCGTTTTATCATTGAAGGGAAGAAGCAGCCAGAGCGTATTGCATCACTTATAGCGGCTAGTGATAAAGAAGGTAAATAGGCACGTCGTATAGAGACTAGTTCATTTACTATATGTCAGCGTGTCAAACATTTCTTTGGATTTGGTAAAAGTGAGAAGTCTGTAATCGTAAGTCAAGAATATATCAAAAAATAAAAAACTATTTTAATAACGCTTCCATCTCCTTCAACACCCTTGGGGGAGAAAACTCAATAATAGATTCTCTTTTAAGAATATTTGGTAAGATTTCCAATAATATATATATAAATCCTATCATTGGGTAAAAGGCATAAAACTCTGCTTTAAATGCTTTAAATGTATAGCGATCTATGAACCATTCTTTTGCACTGTGCGCACCAGCGGCATAAAGTAAAACTTCCATGGCAAATATAGAACCCCAGATAATGTATGTAATAAACACTACAATCACTGCACCDAGTATRCYAAACATAGCGATAACAGCAGCTATAAAGACCGACATATACATAGCAAAAGAGGTAAAACCCAAAGTAGCAAAAACAGTCAGGATAGAGACGATAAAAAGTACCCCACTAAAGAGAAAGAAGAGTTCTAAATAGCCTTTTTGTGCTTCAAAAGTAGGACTTAAAAATACACCTAGAAGAGTTACAACAAAAATGGCTAAAACTATAAGAGCGAGGGAACGGTACTCTTGCATATTTTATTCCTTTATGCAATCTCGTAGAGTTTAATGAGGCTTTTTACATCTGCTTTACGTCCTAGCCACTGGGCGTAGAGTTCTGACATCTCTTTAGAACCACCATTGGCAAGGATGAATTCTTTGTACCCTTTGGCTTTTTCTTTGTTAAAACCATTTTTCTCATCAATACATTCAAAAAAGGCATCAGCACTGAGCACTTCAGCCCATTTATAGCTGTAATATCCTGCTGCATAACCTCCAGCAAAGATATGTGCAAATCCATGTTGAAATTTATTATAGCTAGGAGGTTTAAGTAATGAAGTTTTCTCTCTGATACCATCTAGTAAGTTTTGTATTTCTTCGCCCTGATAGAGTCCTTGATGTAATGTAAAATCAAAAAGTGAAAACTCTACTTGACGTAAGATACCTAAGGCAGCCTGATAGTTTTTTGTTTCTTTTATCTTCGTCATAAGCTCATTGGAGATAGGAACAGCACTCTTATAGTGAAAACCAAAACGTCTTAATATAGCAGCTTCATAGGCAAAGTTTTCTAAAAATTGAGAAGGAAACTCTACCACATCCCATGCTACACCATTGATTCCACTTACTGAACGCTCTTTACATGCACCAAAAAGGTGATGGATAGCATGTCCCATCTCGTGAAAAAGAGTTACCACATCATCATGACGTAACAGTGAGGGTGTAGTTTTTGTTGTAGGTGAAAAGTTACATACTATAAACGCAGAAGCCAAATGTTTTTTGCCAGTAGCATCAACATAGTGTGTTTCCCAGTCATTCATCCATGCCCCACCACGCTTTTCTTTACGTGCTTCAAGGTCAAAGTAGATACGCCCTGAAAGCGTACCATTATTAAAAATATCAAATGCTTTTACACAGTCATGCCATGTCGGAACGTCTGCAGGTTTAAATGTTACAGCAAAGAGTTCTGAGACGATGTCAAGCAAGCCTTTTAGAACTTTAGTTTGCTCAAAATAGGGTTTAGTCATAGCATCATCAAAGTCAAACTTTTCTTTTTTAAGTTTTTCGGAGTAGTAGCCTACATCATAGCCCGCTAAATCTTCTATATCATCTGTTTTAAGTGCAAAGGCTTTGAGTTCTGCCAATTCCTTCTTAGCTTGTGGAAGTGCAGCATCTGCTAAGTCGTTTAAAAATGTAATGACATCGTCTTCTTTACTTGCATCTCTTGTCTCTAGCGCATAATGTGCATAGGAAGTAAAGCCAAGGAGTTTGGATTTTTCATTTTTGAGTGCTAGGATTTGGTCTATGACATCAGCATTTTTGGGAGCTCTAGTAGCATAGGCTTTTGAAATAGCTTTTCTATATTCACGGTTTGGTCCGTAAGTCATGTACGCCAAGTAGCTAGGGATTTGAAGTGTAAATTTATAGACAGTCTTTCCATCTATTTCTTCAGAAGCTGCTTCGATATCTGAGCGTGGCATGCCCTCTACATCTTTTTCCTCTGTCATAATAAGTTCAAAATCATTGGTAGCATCAAGTAAGTTTTGAGAAAAGTTATTGGAAAGTTCTGAGAGTTTTAGGCTAAGTTCCTCCATGCGCTTTTTTTCTTTTTCAGGAAGGTTGACACCAGAGAGTACGAAATCACGTATGTCATGTGATACTACTGTTTTAGATTCGTCTGTGTTGGCTTGTATTTGTTCTATCTTTTTAAATAGCTCAACATTTTGTGCCATCTCTGAACCAAATTTAGAAAGCAGTGGCAAAGAGTCCTCATAGGCTTTTTGTGTTTTATCAGAGTTCATCACAGAATTGAGATGTGAAAGAGGCGTAAAAAATAGTCCTAGCTCTTCATCTAAATCTTGTAGTGGTTTGAGCACCTTATTGTAGTCTAGATCATCAGATTTTGTAATATCGTTGATAATAGTTCTTTGTTTATTTAAAAGTGTGTTTAGTTCTTTTGGAAAATTCTCTAAATTTTCTATATGAAAGTTTTGAAACATGTGTATTAAATCCGTGTATTAATTTTTTTGATTGTATCATTTTTTGTTAATGGTTTTATTAATAATAGTAACTTAGGTAACAGTACAAGGTTAGAGATAAGTGCTACAGCCATCACAAGCATGGTRAGTAAACCAAAATAAATGGTTGGAACAAGATTTGATAGAGTTAAGATAGAAAAACCGATAATCACTGTGATGGATGTATAAATCATTGCATAACCTATGCTTTCATTGGTACGTTGCATCACATCAGGGTAATGATAGTCTTTATGATATTCGACTTTAAATCGGTGCATATAGTGTATGGTATTGTCTACACCTATCCCCATAGCTATGGCTGCAATGGTAATGGTCATTATATCTAGTGGAATGTGCAACCATCCCATAAAACCAAATATCACACCAATAGGAATAATGTTAACAATCAAAGCAATAAGAGTCAGTACTAAAGAACGAAAAAGAAGAAGAAACATAACAAATAATATAGCTAAGACAAGACTTAGTGTCATAATTTGAGAAGAAAAAAGTGACTGGAGCATATTGTTGTACATCACCATAAGGTTAGAAAGTCTAAAAGTAACGATATTTGGGTCTAGCATGTATGTTAAATCTTTTTTGATAYTTTGTAGAAGTTCGTTTCTACGTAATGCTTCATTTGAGTCTTTAATACGTGTTGAGAAGCGCACTTGATTGTGTTCGATATCCACATAGGGTGAGAGGATAATATCCCTATAGTTTTGTGGTAGTTTTTTGTAAAGTAGGGCAATTTCAACGGAATCAAGGTCTTTGCCTTTATTAAGTATTTTTCCTGTTTGTAGAATGGTAGCAAAAGAGCGCACATCACCTGTATCATTAAGTGCATAAAGGTAATTATGTACCTTATTTATGACAGAAATTTTTTCATCTGTGAACCAATATTGATCTTCGTCTTCTGTAGATGAAAACTCGTCATCAAATGAGTCGTCTTCCTCTTCTTCTACAGTATTTATCTCTTGTTCTTCTGCTATAAAAGTGAGTACTATATCTAAGGGTGTAGTGCCTCCTAGCTCCTGGTCTATAATCTTCATGCCTTGATAAATGCTGGTATCTTTCTTAAAATAGTTGATGAAGGAGTTTTCCACGATAAGTCGTGAAGCTCCTGAGATGCTGAACAATATCGTAAGTAGTGTGATAGTAAAAATTATTTTTTTATCTTTTATAACAGTATGTGAAGAAAGTCTAGCTAAAGAAAACCCTGAATGTATCTTCATTTTAGAGGGTGATTTTTTCAGTAATATCAGTACAGTTGGAAAGACGATAAATGAAATCATAAATGAGAATACTATCCCTGCTGACATCATCCATCCTAAGTTAATAATAGGATGGATATGTGAAAATAACAATGAAGAAAAACCAGCTATGGTGGTCATGATGGCAAAAAAAGTAGGTGTGGCTTTGGAGAGCATTGTAAGCAAGATTGTACGTTTTAAAGAAGCTTTTGGGTATTTAGCCACAAGCTCTTCATGTCTGACAATAAGGTGRAGAACTATAGATATGGTAATAATTAGTTGTAAGGCTATAAAATTAGAAGAGATTACCGTAATCTCCCAACCCCAATACCCTAGAGCAGAAGTGATAGCAATAACAGAAAGTGTACAAATAAGTATGGGCAATACTACCCATCTAAGTTTTCTAAACACAAGACCAAGCATGATAACAAGAAGAAGGATAAGTATAGAACCATAAACGGCAAGGTCACTTTTTACAAAGCCCACGATGTCATTGGAAATCATTTGTACACCACCTAGGAAGAGAGAAGCATGCTGTGTATGTTTAGACATAATGTTACGAATATTTTGTATGTTTTGGGTGACAAGTTGGCGTTGGATATCTCTATGTTTTTTAAATTTAACAGTGACTTGATATAGTTTTTTTTGTTCATTTGTAGTCAGTACAACAGTTTTTTGTTTTGTGAGTAGGTAGTTTCTTTCTTCTAAGAGTTGTACATACTTAGTATCTTTTTTGAGATTTATAAGTAGGGAAGAGAGTGTAAAGTCTTTGTTTACAAGTGAGTCTTTATATAGGGGACTTGTTAAAAATTCACGTTTTGCAAGGGTAAGATTGATGTCGGAGGTTTGTAAGTTTTTGATTTCGCTAAGCAGTGAGTCTATATCTCTCAGGGGTGAATAAAGTAAAGGAACCGAGAGAAGAGAATCAACAGATGTTACCATAGGGAGTGCTTCTAAGTCTCGACTCAATACTCTAAGTGTTTCTAAGCTTTGTGCAGAGAGTAAAGTGTCTTTGGGTTTATAGGTCATGACAAGTACTTCATTACTTTTAAACCTTTTTTCTACTTCTCGTAAAAAGGTTAAATCCTTATCATTATCAAGTAAAAGTGTTTCTGCACTAGCATCTATTTCAAGTTTTGAAACATTGAATCCAAAGAGTAATATGGCACAAAGCACTATAGTTAAGACTATTGTTGGATATTTAAGTATATAGTTTTGATAGAGTTTATATAACATAGCTCATCTTTATGGAGTATATTATTTAAGCGAAGCTAATAATTGCTTAAATGTCTTGGTCCTCAAGAATGCCTTAAACTGTTTTCTATACGTTTGGATAATGCTTATACCTGCCAATTTGACATCATAAATATACCATTGATTAGTATTTTTCTTTTTATAAAATGAAGTAACTATTTTAAACGTTTCATGATTACCTATAATTTTACTTGTTAGTGTAATACGATTTTTTTTTATTTTTTTTATTTTAGCAGTCACAATTTTTTGCCCATTATATAGCTTTAGTTTATCTATATAAGAGTATTTTATTTTACGTTCAAAGACTTTGGTAAATTCTTTTTTTTCTGCATTAGTAAGTGTTTTCCATCTTCTCCCTAAACTGATTTTTGCCATTGTAGGGTACGAGAAAACAGGGTTCATTATTTTAATACTTTTTTTCTCTTTTTGTTTTTGTGATAGAGATTTGTTTTTGAGTATCTTTATAACCTGTTTTGTTTTTGTATTCATAACACGTTGTATGTTTTGCTCTTCTACTGCGTAGGTTGAAGCAAAGGTGAAAGTGAGTATTAATAGTATTTTTTTAATCATGTGTTAGCCTTTTTTATTCTTCTATGTCTGAGAGACGTTTTTGTTCATAAATATCTCTTAAAAATGGGTATAAGTCTAAAGCATCTTTTTTGAGACTTTCATAAGCCCCCATATTTAATGCATTTTTGTTAATAAAATATCCAGCGATAATTGCAGTTGTTTGTGTGAAATTTTTAGATATTTTATAATTTTCTAGACCTCTAACATTTACAAGAGGAGAAAGGTAGCCATCTATAGTTAGTCCAGCCAAATCTCTTACATTAGACGGTCCAAAAAATGGTAAGACTATGTGGAAGCCAGGCTCTACKCCATAGTAGCCTAATGTTTGTCCAAAGTCTTCATTATGTGCTGGTATATTCATATAATTTTTGGCGGGATCCATAAAACCTGCTAGACCTACAGTAGAATTCACGATAAATCTTTCAGTCTCATCTGAAACATTTTGAAATTTGCCTTGCAGAAGATTGTTAACAAAGCGAATAGGAAATTGTATGTTATGAATGGCATTTTCTAGACCTACCCGAAAAGGTCTGGGGATGACATAGGCATATGCCTTAGAAACAGGGTTCAAGGCATGTATTATTATGGCATCATTGACTGAAGTCATCATTCTGTTATATCTATTTAAGGGATCTGCAACTTCTATAGTCTCATCATCAAATTCATCATCAAATTCTGATGCATCTGTATTGTCTTCTTTAGTTTGAATAGATATTTCTATATGTTCTGTTTGGGATGGAGAAGTAACTTGCTTTGTATTGCATCCTTGAAAGATAAAAAACATAAGTATAAGTAATATATTTTTCATGATTACCCTCCCCATATTTACTGAATTTTAAATTATACTATTGTTCTTGTGAATTTTGGGTGTAACATTAGGTACTATTTAACAAATGCCTAGTAAAATTTTGTTAAAATCATACATATAGTTACTCCCAATAAGGACAAGAATGAAAGTATTATTAATTAAAGATGTTAAAGCGCTTGGAAAAGCAGGTGAAATTAAAGAAGTAAAAGATGGTTATGGACAAAATTTTCTTATAGGAAAAGGCTTGGCAAAACTGGCAACTCCAGATGTAGTTGAAAACTGGAAAGCAGAACAAGCCAGACAAGCACAAGAGCTTAAAGATGAAATGACACGTCTTGAAGCAGAAAAGATTACCCTCGAAGCTACAACTATTAAGATAGAAAAACAGACTGCCCCTGTAGGGATACAAGGTTCAGTTGGAAACGCTGATATTTCAGCAGCAATTGCTGAACAGTTAAATATTGAGTTAGATAAAAAGCACGTTAATTTGAAAAAAGCACTTAAAACGACAGGTATACATGAGATAGAGGCAAAACTTGGACATGGTATCCATGCCACACTTAAAGTTGAAGTAGTAGGTGTTTAATGTTTCATGCAACTACGATACTGGGCTATAAGGTAGATGGAAAAGCGGTTATCGGGGGTGACGGACAGGTAAGCTTTGGACATACAGTACTTAAAGGCAATGCAACTAAGATACGCACACTTCATGCAGGCAAAGTTTTAGCAGGGTTTGCAGGAAGCACTGCAGATGCATTTAACCTTTTTGATATGTTTGAGACTATCTTGGCTGAGAAAAAAGGTGACCTTTTTAAATCTGTCATCGGTTTTTCTAAAATGTGGCGAAAAGACAAGCATTTACGTCAGCTCGAAGCTATGATGATAGTGTTAAATAATGAACACATCTTCATACTTTCAGGTACTGGGGATGTAGTAGAACCAGAAGATGGCAAAATTGCAGCCATTGGAAGTGGAGGTAATTATGCCATTTCAGCGGCACGTGCCCTTGATAGACATGCAGACCTAGAGCCTAAAGAGCTAGTGAAAAAATCACTAGAGATTGCAGGAGATATCTGCATCTATACAAATAAAAATATAAAGTTATTGGAATTGTAAATGAGCAAAGTGGATAATTTAACGCCAAAAGAAATAGTAAGTTACTTAGATAAATATGTCATAGGCCAAAAAGATGCTAAAAAAACCATAGCTGTAGCACTTAGAAACCGCTATAGACGTATGCAGCTCTCAGAAGAAATGCAGCAAGATGTTACGCCTAAAAATATACTTATGATAGGAAGTACAGGCGTTGGTAAAACAGAGATAGCCAGACGTCTGGCAAAAATGATGAATTTGCCGTTTATCAAAGTTGAGGCAAGTAAATACACAGAAGTAGGATTTGTTGGACGTGATGTAGAATCAATGATACGTGATTTGGCAGCTACTTCTATGCAAATAGTACGAGAAGCAGAAAATGAGAAGAACAAAGAAAAAATAGAAAACTATATAGAAAATAAAATTATAGAAAAATTGCTTCCACCTCTTCCAGCTGGAGCAAGTGAGCAAAAACAAGCTGAATACGATGCCTCATTTCTGCGCATGCAAGAGAAATTTGAAAAAGGTGAATTGGATCATCTTAGAATAAAAATAGAAATACCCAATAATCCACAATTACCCGAAGATGGATTACCTCCACAGATGATTCAAGTGCAGGAATCTATCGTCAAAGTGTTAGGTGGTATGGGTAAAAAAGGTCCTGAAAAAGAAGTATCGGTTAAAGATGCCAAGAAGATACTTAAAGCAGAAGCAAGCGAAGAACTTTTGGATGAAGAGTCTTTAAAAGTATTGGCACTTGAAAAGGTAGAGAAGGGCGGTATTGTCTTTTTAGATGAGATTGATAAAGTGGCAGTTTCAGCAAATTCACAAGGCAGACAGGATCCGAGTAAAGAAGGAGTACAAAGAGACCTTCTTCCTATTGTTGAAGGCTCGACAGTACATACAAAGCTTGGCATGGTTAAAACAGATCATATTTTATTTATAGCTGCAGGAGCATTTCATAGCTCCAAGCCAAGTGATCTTATGCCTGAACTTCAGGGACGTTTTCCTTTGCGTGTTGAGCTTGATTCTTTAGATGAAGAGACACTTTACCGTATTTTAACCGAGCCAAATAATTCACTTGTAAAGCAGTATGAGGCATTATTAAAAGTTGAAGGGGTAAAACTTGTATTTGACGAGTCTGCTTTACGGGCGATAGCCTCTTATTCTTTTCAAGCCAATGAAAAGACTGAAGATATAGGAGCTAGACGCTTGCACACAGTGATGGAAAAGATACTTGAAGAGATTAGTTTTTCTGCAGATGAACATAATGGAGAGAAAATAGTTGTAGATGAAGTACTGGTAAAAGACAAGATTGGTTCTGTTGTTGAAGATGAAGATGCAACACGCTATATACTGTAGATTAAATAAAAATTAAAAAATTAAAAAAGTAGAAATTTAAAATGAATCATMTAAATTACCCAAGCCAAAGACGAAGTTTAAGTGAGAGGAATTACATAGGAGCCTTACTCCTATGTAAGGAGATATAATGATGACTAAAGCAGGTTTTGTAGCCGTTGTTGGACGTCCAAATGCGGGGAAGAGTACATTGCTTAATCATGTTGTAGGTGAAAAACTCGCTATGGTCTCTAAAAAGGCTCAAGCTACACGTAAGCGTATGAATATCATAGTTATGCATGACGATACGCAAATAATTTTTGTAGATACACCTGGTATTCATGAAAAAGAACGACTTTTAAATAAATTTATGATGAATGAAGCCCTTAAAGCTATGGGTGATGCAGATCTCATTGTCTTTCTTGCACCCATTACCGATAAATTAACTGAATATGAAAAATTTTTAAAAATGACAGAAACTAGAGGTACGAAGCATATTGTACTTCTGACTAAAATGGATCATGTCAAACAAGGTGATATTCTTAAAAAACTAGGTGAATATCAAAAATATCAAGAGAGATTTGAAGCGATAATTCCATTTTCTGTCAATAAAAAAGTCGGGAAAGCACAGCTCTTAAATGAGATATCAAAACATTTACCTGACTCTCCATTTTTGTATGATACCGAGATTTTGACAACAGACAATATACGTGATATTTATAAAGAACTTATTCGGGAGTCAATTTTTGAAAATCTAAGTGATGAAATACCTTATGAAAGTGATGTAACGATTGAAAAGATAGATGAAACAGATACATTAGATACGGTCTATGCCACAATAGTTGTAGAAAAAGAGACACAAAAAGGTATGATTGTAGGTCAAAAAGGGGAAGGTATAAAACGTGTAGGAAAATTTGCACGTCAACAAATGGAAATATTCTCTGGAAAAAGAATATTTTTGGACTTACATGTTTCAGTCAAGAAAGGCTGGAGTAAAAATAAAGATGGATTGGAAGAATTTGGTTATATAGTTTAACGAAGATACTTCCACTTAAAACAATCGGTGTAAGCGGTAAATATCAATAAACATAATAAAAAAAGTTAGATTATACGGCAAGATATGTATTTGTAAGATAGTTTTAATATTATAACATATATAATTGTTCCACAAACAAGGAAGTTTAGTATGTTTTTGACAAAAAAATCATCAGAAAAAGTGCAATTATCTGTAAAGAATGTTATGGCAGTAAATGCATATGCTGATAAATATTACATCTTTAAAAATGATACATTTGAATCTCTCAACAAACTAACGTATAACACTTCAAATTTCATCGTATCTTATTTGAGCAATAAAGATATGATTAATACGACAGTGTATATAAGTAGAAGTATTCCTGAGGAAGACATTGCTGATATACTTGATATAAAAGCTTACGAAGAACTAGGCCTAGATCAGGCCAGTGACTATATTATTTCATCTATAGAAGTTGAAAGTACAGGAGAAGAACGAGAATTTCATATTTTTGTTGCTGAGCCTAATGTTTTAAATGAGCTTTATCTTCCTATAAAGCATCAAACCAAATATCTTGATTTGGTGATACCCGCTCCATTACTCTATAAAGTACTTTACAAAAAAGAGATATTAGATGATAAGGGTACACATTGTTTCATATATTTTACTAAACAAGATGCATTTATCACTTTATATAGAAATGGTGAGTTTTTATATTCTAAGTCTATAGAGTATTCATTAGAACAAATATATGATAAGTTTTGTGAKATAGTGGGTGAGAAAGTTGATGAAAATGAATTTTTTTCCGTATTAGAGTCAGAGGGGCTTAAAACTACAAATCATGAATATCAACAAAACCTTGTAAAAATATTTGGTGAAATATTTATAACGATAAATGATATTATTATTTATACAAAAAGAGCATTTCAGCTTGATAGTATAAACCAAATGTTTATTGGATCTGTAAAAGGACCAATAATAGGATTGGATGAGTACAGTCAAAACTATTTGGGTCTACAATCTGCAGATTTGAATTTTAACTATAATATAAATAATGACGAATGGTATACGGATCAGTTACAATATTTAATGCTCCTTTCTTCGTTTGACTATATGGAAGATGAAGAGTCTATAGTTAATTTGACTATGTTCCCACGTGCACCATCATTTGTCAATCGTGCCAGTGGGCAATTTATCATTGCCACATTTGCTGCTATATCAATAGGTTTGGCATATCCATTGGTGTATTTGGTAGGATCATATGTAAATGATGCAAAAATTTATGCACTAACCTTACAAAATAACAACTTGCAATCTGAGTCAGAAAAGTATAAAAAAATCTTAGGTATAAAAAAGAAAGAGATTGAAGTTTTAGACCAAAAAATAGGTAAATTATCTACTAGATATCAGGCAAAAACCAAAACGTTAACATCAATTTATGATAAAAAGGTAAATTATCGTCTTAAATCGGGAATTTTTCATCAGATAGCAGAAGAATTGACAAAGTTTGATGTGAATGTAGACATGTTATACAGTGAAAATGACACACTATGGGCTTCATTAGTGAGCTCCAGTGATAGGAAAATCACTGAACTTATAAAATATATATCAGAAACACACTTTGATGAAATAGATCAAATTGATATTGAAGTGATTGAAAAAGATGCAGATAATCACTATTATAAAGGTCTGTTGAAGGTTGATTTGAGATGAAATTTATAGAAGATAAATTAGAAGAACTTGATACTTATTTTGCACCTAAAAAAGAAAGTGAAAAATGGGTAGTAATATTGGGAGTGGCGGGAATAATTGCGTATCTCGCTTATGCATATTTGTTGCCATATACAGAAGACATGTATAAAAAAAGTGAAAGAAGTAAGAAGAGTATACAAAAGAGTATAGTGGATAACAATACATATTTAAACTCTATTACAGTCTCAGGAGATCGTGAGTTTTATGTAAAAAAGTTTGATCAAGACATTCAAAATAAAAAAAATAAAATTATAGATACAAATAAAAAAATTGTTTTTATAGATAATAATTTAGCAAAATTATCTGATATGTTATTTAATCAAAAAAGTTGGTCAAAGTTTTTAAATTCAATAACAGAAAAAGCAGTAGCACATGATGTAAATATAGAATATATACACAATAAGTATGTAGATAATAATGGTAGTTTTGGATATGTGTTGGAAATTGCCGTTGGATGTACTGGTGAGTATAAAAGTATAATTAAGTTCATGAATGAATTGGAACAAAATAGATTGGTGACAGATATTTATGGAACAAAGTTTTCACTTGATTCTGATTCAGCAGATATTGTCGCAGATATCAATATTTCAGTATGGGGGATAAACCACTAATGAAAAACATTGTATTAATTATCATTTTATTCACAAATAGCATCTATGCTACTCTAAATGTAGATCAGATACGGGAGATGGTTACAAAAATTCATGAAAAACGTGAAGGAATAAGCCTAGAGACTTTGATAAGTACAAAAGAACCATTTGTTCGCCTACAAGAAGAGGATAATGTTACAACGTTCGTGATACCTGTGCAAGTGGAGGAAACTAAAATGTCACTACACGCTATTCTTAATCAAAAAGCATATATTAATAATCAGTGGAGAGGTATTGATGATGTTATTGGAGGTTATACGCTCAAGTATATAGGTAAAAAGGGTGTGGTACTTAGAAATGATAATCAAATTAAAAAGTTATTCCTTCATAAAGAAGGAAAGAACTTTATTATGATTAATGAAAGGTAATGAAATGAAACGAATACAAAATTTTGGAGTAAAAGTTTTTAGCATATATCTACTACTTTTTGCAACAAATAATTTAATAGCAAATGATTGTTCTACAAAACTATTTTCTGTAACCATTGATAGTAAATTAACCATAGGTGATGTGGTTGAAAATCTTGCTGATACATGTGRTCTTACTGTAGTGGTTAAAGACGAAGCTGCTAAAAAAAGAATGAATAAAAAACTTTACTATGTCAAACTAAAAAATAGTACGTTTAGAGGATTTTTAAATACAATCTTAAAAGATAATGATTTGTATTATACCTTATCAGGAAATAAATTGAAGATTTCCTACCTTATCACAAGAACATTTCGTATTCATTATATCTCTGGACAAAGAATAGGGAAAAGTAACGCACATGTAACCATAGCTAACTCGAATAATTCAGCCAATTCAAATAGTGGTGGAGGAAGTAACTCATCTGGTGCTGATGGTGTCTCCAAAACAGGTATTTCTATAGAAAGTAATGATGAATTTAAATTTTGGAAAACTGTTGAGCTGGAAGTCCAACGTATATTAATTGGAGCAAGTGACGGAAGTACCCATTATACAAAAACTGGAAATACATGGACGGGACCAGATGGACAAGTATGGGAGTATAATCCATTGTCGCCGATAGTGAATGCAGAAGCTGGCATGGTAACAGTCACAGGGACAGATAGGCAAATAAATAGAGTGGCTAAATATTTACATACTTTATCTAAGCAGATAAAGTCACAAGTGCTAATTGATGTGCGTATACTGGCTGTAACATTTGATGATAGTACAACCACAGGTGTAGATTGGAGTCAACTTTATGCATTGCAAAACTTTACCATTAACACTCTAGCTATGTCTCAGAGTAATGTTGAATCATTTACATTTGACAGTTTATCTGGAATTACAGATGCTACATTTTCCCCAGGTACCAGACCAAGTAGTGCACAAGTTGTAAACATAACAGGCTCTGCAGAAGTAAGCGAAATTGTTAAATTTTTGTCAACACAAGGAGATGTAAAAGCTATTTCCAGTCCTAGGGTCATGACTTTAAATAATCAACCTGCACTTATTTCTGTAGGTAGAGAATTGTTTTATAAAATTAGATCTTCTAGTACTGCAAGTAGTGGTGGTGGTGCAGTTGCTGCTGAAGGAGAATTAGTTGATTCCGTATTTGCAGGTATCTTACTTGATATCACACCTGAAGTCGGTAGCGATGGAATGATTACATTAAAAATTAATCCATCCATCTCTGAAACGGTTAATGAGATTGCAAGTGATGGTGGTGTTAGAACAATTCCACCTGACCTAGTAAGAAGACAAATTGCTTCAGTTATTACAGTTCGGGATGGTGAACATGCTATTTTAGGTGGTTTAATTTCTTCAAGATCGGGAGTTAGAATAAATAAGATACCACTACTCGGAGATTTACCATTGTTAGGATATGCATTTAAACGTGAAGAAAAAATAAATAAAGTTGAAGAACTTATTATTATTATTACTCCACATATTGTAAAAAATGGAAAATCTGTGACTTTGAAAGATTTAGGTTATACTAAAGTTAATGAAAAGTAGATATGAAGCATCAAAAAATGTATTTATCGATTCGATTGATATCGATGATTACATTGAATTAGAATCATCTGTTGCTGCTTATAAGCAATTGGCACACAGTATAGATAAACCCTTAAAAATGATTTTACTGTTTGGCAGACCAGGAACAGGGAAAAGTATATTACTTAACAGGATTTCTCAAAAATTAAAATATCAAAAAGAAATATATTATTTCGATACTCCTTCAACAAATCAGAAAGAGTTTTTTTATAAATTATTTAAAGTTTTAACAACCAAGGAACTTCCAAAAAATACTGAAGTAAATTTTTCGGCCCTAGTTGATTTCTGCAAAAGCTTAAGAGGTAAAAGGGAAATTATAATCTTACTAGATGAAGCACAGATGTATGGATCTGAAATGATGGAAAAAATTCGACTTATTTCTGATAGTCGTGCTGTAAAATTCGTGATTTCATTGCATAAAACTGAAGATGAAGACTTGATTGCCAAAGAACATTTTCAGTCTAGAATTTGGGAAATAATAGAACTAAAAAATGCATCTTTACAAGACTTRTCACAATATATACATAAAAAACTTTTAAAAAAGAACCTATTTGAAATAGCAAACAGTATTAAAGCCAAAGATATGAAACTTATTTATGGGTATACGAAAGGTAATTATAGAGAGTGCAATAAACTTCTTTTTACAATTTTTGAAATTTGTGAATATTATGATAAAAATGAGCCATCAAAGATTAATTATGAACATGTACCAAAAAGAATTATAGAAATGGCTGGATTAAAATTAGGATATATAGATGTATGACATTAAGCCATTGGAAGAAAAGTGGAATAGATATCACGGAAAGAAACGAAGACCCATATCTGTATTTTTATCTTTGTTAGTTTTTGTTGGAATATTCATTTTTTTGAATGATGATAATATTTTACAAATAGAAAAAAACAATACTTCAACTATAGCTAAATCAAGTGATAGGTTAGATAATATCTCGCCTCAAAAAAATGTCAGTATTCCGTCTAAAATTGTAAATAACGATGAACAATCTCCCATTATAACTATTGTAGAAAATATACCTATTTTAGAAGAGGAGATAGAGCAAAAATATTCAAAAAATGAACATAAAAAACCTTACAAAAAACTCCAATTGAATATTGTTGAATCATCAAGTTTAGATGCTTATAAAGATGTAGAAAAACGTTTTTATAAAACACGTGATATTGATGACTCACTTTTTCTTGCTAAAAGTTATTATAGAAAAGGTATATATAAAAAGTCAGAATACTGGGCATTGCAGACGAATAAGATTAATAGTAATATTGATGAAAGTTGGATTATCTTTGCACAGTCAAAAATGAAACAGGGTCAAAAAAATGAAGCTGTACGGATATTATCTAACTATGTTAAGCGAAGTGGCTCAGAGAAAGCTAAAAATATCTTAAATAAATTCAAGAACAATTAAAAGGGGCTTTTAGGATGGTAAAACTTATTGAAATAATGCTTGAAGAAAAAATTATTACAAAAGATGTAATTTCTGTGCTTGTTAAGAGTAGACCACCTAAAAAAATCTCTTTTGCAAATCTTATCAATGAAAAAATGATTGATTTGCATACGGTAGAAATATTTTTAGCTAAAAAAGTTAGACAAGGGGTCATTTCCTTAGCACATTTAGAAAAAATAGAAGGGGTAGATATTATTCCGATTATTCAAGAAATTGCTTCTGTACTGAATGTTGATTATGTGGATTTAGACGAAGTTGAAATAGATATGAGGCTTTTTTCGCAAGTACCCTATAAACAGCTTGTTAAATATAACGTTATACCTGTTGAGGAAAATGATTTCAATGTGCAAATCGTATTTGATGATCCTTTGGATATGGCAGCACAAGATGCATTACAAAGACTCTTTCCTAAAAAACCAATAAAAATTTCAATCTCTAGACCTAAGCAAATACAGAAACATTTGCAACGTCTTGAAATTAATGAAAGTATTAAAGGTTTGGTTTCAGATATTAGAAAAGATTTAAATCAAGAAGGTAATGATGAAGATAGTGACGAATCACCAGCTGTTCTAAAACTTATCGATATCGTGTTAAAATCTTCCATTTATGCGGGAGCAAGTGATATCCACATAGAAGCAACTGAGAAATCTTGTTTGATTCGTGAACGAATAGATGGTATGTTACGACAGAGTTTCACTTTTGATAAGGATATTTTTCATCCTTTGGCATCAAGAATGAAACTTCTTTCAAACTTGGATATTGCAGAAAAAAGGAAACCTCAAGATGGTAGATTTTCAGCAACTATAAACAAGAAAGAATTTGATTTTAGGGTTTCGACACTTCCAACAATACAGGGTGAATCTATAGTATTGAGAATTCTAGATAAATCAAAGGCTATGATTAGGTTAGAAGATGCGGGAATGAGTAAACATTGTTATGATAAGTTTTCTGAGGCCATTAAAGTACCTTATGGTATCGTTTTAGTTACWGGMCCWACTGGTTCKGGTAAAACYACAACTTTATATGGYGCRGTYAATGCTATTAARGATGTMAAAGATAAAATTATTACAGTTGAAGATCCTGTWGAGTATMRAATGRMTSKTWTWCARCAAGTGMAWGTGARMSMKARWGTAGRKYTKRSTTTTGCAGMTGCAYTWMRMTCAATWYTAAGACAAGATCCAGATAAGATTATGATTGGGGAAATACGTAATCAGGAAACGTTASSTATANSSKWYWCWRRCWSCWYTTAYRGSYYRYYYWSTAMKKKCTACWYTRYMKRCGAMWKMKSSTWYAWYATCWATAWSYRSMWTATTGGATATGGGTATAGAAGAATACCTTGTGTCTGGTGCTTTGGTTGCTATACAAGCACAAAGACTTGTGAGGAAAATATGTACAAACTGTAAGACTGAAACAATATTGGATCCAACTCTATTGAAAGATATACAAAAATATTTACCAGAAAATCCTACTTTTTATAAAGGTGCAGGATGTAAAGAGTGTGGGCATACAGGTTATTCTGGTCGTGAAATGATTTCTGAGGTTTTAACGATTTCAGAAGAGTTGGCACGTATGATTGCGAAAGTAGCTTCTAAAGAAGAGTTGACTAAGCAGGCAGAAGAAGAAGGTTTTGTTACAATGTTTGAGGATGGTGTACAAAAAGCACTATCTGGAGCATCAACCATAGAAGAAATCTATAGAGTAGCGAGGTTGTAATGAAGTATTTTAATGTAACTGTTATGGACAAAGGTAAAAAACGTTTTGAGTTAATTAAAGCTGATAATAAAATGATAGCTGTAAGGATTGCAAAAGACAAGTTTCCGACAACAATGATAATGAAGGCTGTAGAGACTGCCGCACCTCTTGAAGATACTATTGCAGAGTTATTAAAGGGATTGAAACAATCGTTTAAAGGTAAAATACCATTAAATGACAAAATCTCCACAATACGACAGATAGCAGTAATGACGGATGCAGGTATAGCAATCAATGATACATTAATGGATGTTTCAGATAATACAGATAATAAACAGTTGAAAGAAATATACTACAAAATAAACAGTGATATTAATGCAGGTAACAGTATGTCTGATGCTATGATGCCATATACTGAAGAGTTTGGTCATGTGGCTTTGGCGATGACAAATCTTGGAGAGAGAACAGGAAACATTTCTGAAGCTTACCATAAATTAGCAGATATTTTAGAAAATATTAGAGATAATACTTCTAAGTTTAAAAAAGCTATACGTTCACCTCTCATTACTCTGGCAGCAATGGGGATAGCATTTACTATATTAATCATGGTGGTTGTCCCTAAATTTAAAGATATTTTTTCAAAATTTAAAACAGAATTACCCTTACCTACACAAATACTTCTGAAACTAGAGTGGGCTTTCAGTAATTATGGACCATTGATTTTGGTGTTAATGATTGTAATGGCTGCTTCAGTTAAATATTTTTATAAAAATAATAGAGATTTCAAATACAAGATGGATAAAATACTTATCCATCCTAGATTTTATTTAATCAATAAAGCAATCTTTCTTTCTACTATGCATAAGTACAATTTAGTTTTTGGGGAACTTGTTAAATCAGGTATTCCRGTTTCAGAAGCATTAGAAACAGCWGTAGGWATGGTRGAYAATTTAGTGATTAAAGAACAATTACTTACGGTAAATGCAAATATTGGTAGAGGTATGAACTTAGCTGAAGCATTTAAAATAACAGGGCTTTATGAAAATATGCTTTTACAAATGATAAAAGCAGGGGAAGCAGGTGGTCAACTTGATGCAATGCTCGATAAAGTAACCAATTACTATGATATGGAATTTCAAGATTTAATTGACAATCTTTCTGCGTATATTGAGCCCATAATGATGTTTTTTATCGCGGGTCTTGTATTACTTATGGCGCTTGGCATATTTATGCCTATGTGGGATCTTGGAAGTGCAGTTGGATAGAAAAAAAGTATAAAAAGGTTTCTTTTTAAAGATTATGATGTTTTAGAGCTTTTTCTAAATCATCCGGTGTATCGATGCCAAAACTTTCTGTATGTACCTCTACCATAGCTATATCGTATCCATGATAATGGGCTCTTAGCTGTTCTAGCTTTTCTATGCTTTCAAGCGGTGCAGGAGGAAGCATACAAAAATTTCGTAAGGACTTGAAAGTAAATCCGTATATTCCTAAATGTCCTTTATATGCATCAAAATGATGATCTCTGGGGTAGGGTATTTTTGCACGGGAAAAGTAAAGTGCAATATCATCACAATCAGTAACAACTTTTACAATGTTTGGATCATCAGCTTCTGGATTTGAGATAACTTTGTAGCATGAGTTCATCATAATACGAATATTATTTTGATTTTGTTTGGTTAAATTGTAGATTGCCTGTACTACTTCTGTTTCAATAAAAGGTTCATCACCTTGGACATTGATTATGATCTCATTTTCTGCTAAATTTAATTTTTGAGCAGCTTCATAAATACGGTCAGTTCCACTTTGATGTTTGTTAGATGTAAAAATAGCTGAGATTCCATGTTCTTCAGCAATATYTATAACTTCTTGAGARTCTGTAGCAATGACAACGTTATCTATATCTTCAACAGCTTTTGCGGTACGTACTACCATAGGYATACCTCCAATATCTGCTAAAACTTTGTTTGGGAAACGAGAAGAGCCTATACGTGCAGGAATGATAATCATAAAAAAACCTTTGTTTGTTAATGGTAATTATGTATGATTTTACACTCTCTATGCTAAAATACAAGACTTTAAAGGATGATAATGGGCAAAGCGTTGTTACTGCTTAATATGGGCGGACCAAACCATATAGATGAAGTTGAACTTTTTTTACGTAATATGTTTGATGATAAATATATATTGCCTATGAATGAGTATTTGAGAAAACTTGTTGCCAATATCATCATTTCACAACGTCTTGAGTATGTAAAAGAGAATTATGGTCTACTTGGTGGAAAGTCWCCGCTRCMTGAGCTGACACAGTCACTGATAACGAAACTGGAAGCTAAGTTAGATATGCCTATTTATCCTGCTATGAGATATGTGCCTCCTTTTGCAGATATTGCATTGGAACGATGTAAAGATGATGGGATTGAGGAGTTRATATTATTTCCCATGTATCCACAATATTCTACAACCACAACTCGTTCATCTGTAGAAGATATAGAGAGACGTTGTGCATCTATAGCATATAGACCTAAGATCACTGTGGTTGGGCCTTACTATGATGACTATGCATATATATCTGCATCGGCTGATAAAATAGTTGAAGCGATGAAAGGCAAAAATACAGAAGACTATGATTTACTTCTTTCTGCACACGGATTACCATTGAGTATTATAAAAGATGGTGACCCTTATCAAAACCATGTTGAAGCAAATGCAAGTGCTCTTAAAATTTATCTTATAGAGCGTGGGATAAAGTTTCACGATATAAAATTGGTTTATCAATCAAAGGTGGGTTCTTCTGCATGGTTAGAGCCTAATCTCATAGATGTGTTACGTGAGCCAAGACATCGAAAAGTAGTCATTTTTCCATTAGCATTTACTCTAGATAATTCAGAAACAGTTTTTGAGTTAGATATAGAACATAGAGAAGTAGCAGAAAAGATAAAATATGATGATTATATAGTAGTAAAATGTATGAATAATTCTGATAAATTTGTGGAGCTTATTGTTGAGAAAGTTAAGGCTGTATAAGTACAGTATCATTTTTAAAGTATTGTTTTGGCTAGCGCTATTAGGTAGTTATGTTGCAGCAGTACTACCACAAGATTTGGCACCACAAATAGGTTCTTTAGGGGATAAAGCCCATCATGTTCTTGCCTTTATAGTTTTGGCATTATTGTTAAGGCTTGGATATAAAATACATTATTGGTATGCATTTTTATTGTTAGTGGGATATGGTACATTTATAGAATTTTCTCAACTTTATGCAATCAACAGGTGTGGTGATTTTAAAGATGTTCTTGCAGACACGGTTGGAGTTTTTATAGGGTTAAAGCTTTATAAATATTTACAAAAAGTTTTTTAATGTTAGTAAAGCGTTCTAAATTTTAACATATTTGATACCTATCTTTGAATTTGAAGGTTTAAAATAAATTAAAAAAAGAACACCTATTTCTTAAAGATTATAGTGCATCAGTATCTGTTTCGTCTGTTCTTATTCTAAGTACAGAATCAATGGTACTGACAAATATTTTACCATCACCTATTTTACCGGTTTTTGCAGCAGTAGCAATAGCTTCTACAGCTTTTTGAACATAGTCATCACCAGATACAACAATTTCAATTTTAATTTTAGGGATAAACTCAACGACGTATTCAGCACCTCTGTAAAGTTCTGAGTGACCTTGTTGACGTCCATATCCTTTTACTTCAGATACAGTCATACCTTCTATACCAGCTTCAACTAGAGCGTCTTTTACGTCTTCTAATTTGAATGGCTTAATAATTGCTTCAATTTTTTTCATATTTAAATCCTTTTGTATATTTTATTGGAAATACATCTAAAACGTAACTTCTTACGTGAGCCAACTGCTGAATGTAATTCAGCGTTAGCGTAGTGGGTAGAGCTTTGCTCTATTCACGTTCTATTATAGATTCATTTCTTTTTCACCATGAGTTGCCTCATCAAGACCTTTTGCTTCATCTTCTTCTGAGACTCTGGCTCCACCTGTGAGTGCAGATGCTACGTAGTAAACTATCACAGTTCCAACAAGCGTCCAAATACCAACAATGACTACTGATTCAACTTGAACCATAAATTGTCCCATTCTATCACCAGACTCTTTAAGAGGCCCATCCCAAAGAAGGTCTTTATCGTTAAGTGCAAAGAATGCAGTCGCAAGAGCACCCCAAAGACCAGCTAAGAAGTGTATACCAAAGGCATCAAGAGAATCATCGTAACCAAAGATTTTTTTGAGTTTAATAACACCAAAGAATGCGATAATAGACCCAACGATACCGATAGTAAATGCACCACCTGCACCTACAAAACCGGCAGCTGGTGTAATAGCTACTAGACCAGCGATGATACCAGATGCAATTCCAAGAAGTGTTGGTTTCTTATAGATGAACCACTCAAGAAGCATCCAAGCAACTGCACCAGCAGCTGTGGCAATAGTTGTTGTAAGAACAGCAAGACCAGCGATAGCATTTGCACCAAATGCAGAACCACCGTTAAATCCATACCAACCAAACCATAGTAATGAAGCACCTACTGCTGTGAGCATGATTGAGAAAGGTTTCATGGCTATTTTGTTGTGTCCTACTCTTTTTCCAATAAGGATAGCAAGTACAAGACCAGCAAGACCACCATTCATATGTACAACAGTACCACCAGCAAAGTCAAGTGCACCAGCATCGAAAAGGTACGCACCGTCTCCACCCCATACCATGTGAGTAATAGGAGCATAAACAACAAGCCCCCAAAGTATAACGATTACCATCCAAGTAGAAAACTTCATACGACCAATTACAGAACCAGAGGCAATAGCAATAGTAATCGCAGCAAATGTACCTTGGAATGCAACAAATACATAAGTAGGGTAAGTTCCACTTAGGTCTGTCCATTTAATACCATCAAGCAGTACATGCCCAAAACCACCAAATACATTTTGCATCATTGCACTTTCGTTTGTACCAAATGCAATAGAGTAACCCGCAACGATCCATACTAGAAATGCAACAACAAATGCACCCATAACCATGGCATACGTGTTAAGTACGTTTTTAGAACGTGTCATCCCGCCGTAAAATAGTGCCAAACCTGCTGGTGTCATAAGTAACACCAGTGCTGTCGACATCATCATCCATGCTGTGTCCCCTGAGTCTAGTTTGTCTTCTGCGAAAGCAAAGACAGGCAAGAATAACGCCATAAGAGCTGAAAGTTTTAATTTCATGCTTATTCCTTTAAATTTATTTACAGTATAGATATTAACATGGAATGAAATTATTTACTGAGTGATGTATGATTAATTTTTAATCATTATGCATAAAAATGTAGATATCTTTGATTATTGTATAAGAGGAATCTCAAGTTTGATGGTATGCTCTTTTGTAATGCAGTTAATTTGACTTCGTGCTGCCAGTGAGAGTATGTCATTATCTGTATCGGTATACCGGCCATTTGCCTCTATGGAGAATTGGGCGATGGCTACTTTTGTATTGTCTATGATGATATGTTGACCTATGAGTAGTTTTAGAGAAATATCTATGGAGTCTGAGGATCTGAAAGCATTGAGCGATTTTCTGAGAAGTTTTGAGAAATTATTTTGCTCTATTTTAAATGAAGGTAGGTCCTGATCTACAAGTAATTTTAATTTGTTTGTATTTTTGGTTTTGAAAAGGGCAATATTTGCTTCAAGTAAAATATTTATATCAGTCATAATTAATTTATTTTTTTCAAGTGTATAGGTAGGTTTAATACGTGGGTTATTATAAAGACGTAAAGAAATTTGGTATTCATTTTCATACCCGATAGTCATGGCATAAAAGCAAAATGAATCATAAGTAAGTGTCAAGGCAGTAGTTTTGTAACCAAAATTTTTTGGAGCATAGGATAAGACAATGTCGTATAACTCTTTTTTAGAGACATATCCCAAAAGGATTTCTGCTACATTATTCAGGTAGATGATTTTCCCTTGATTATCAAATAAAATAAAAGGACTGTTATCCCATTCTACAAAAGCTTGGAAATCAATCGATTTTGTGTTCATGGATTTTTTTCCTAAGTGTATTTCTATTGATACCAAGTATTTGAGCCAGTTTCAGTTGGGAACCAAACTTTTTTAATCCTGCTTCAATAAGAGGTTTTTCAAATAATGAAAGATGTTTTCTGTAGTTGTCATAACCGTCAAAATGTGTATAGAAGTGCTCATACAAGATATCGGCGATATCATCAATAGTAATGGCTTGTTTAGCAATATAAAAATAGATGGACTGCTTTAGGCTTTTACTGTTGGTAGAAAGGTTGATGGGTATGGCATTTAAATCAATATTCGTTTTATCAGGCATAAATGTCTTGAGTGCTTCACGGGAAAATTTATCATGTAAAAATTCTACATCATCTGGTCTTTCCTGTAGTGAAGGCATAGTATAAATGAAAGCAAAAAGTTCATCGATGAGTGTAGGGTTACCCAAATAATTTGCAGTTGCTATGATACGTTTATTTGTAAAGTCTAAATCAGATTGATTACTTAATTTTTCAAAATCACTGATGATAATTTCATCATAATTTTGTAAGGTTTTTTTGACTTCGCTTTGATTTTCTCCAGAAACCATAGGTGCATTAGGAAAAAGATAACGCGCAAGTGACTTTTTCCCCGTATGGGCATCACCAATAATGATGGATGAGACATAAAGGGTTTTGATGAGATTAAAACTTTTTATAATATGTTGTATTTTGTCTGATGTGGTGAAAAATGTTTCCATCTAAGCTCTTCAABGTCAGTTTATTGATTAAGAATTAATCATAACATAGTTTTGCCAAATACTTACAGATAAGATAAGATATGATAGAATCATCTATTGATTCATAAAGGGATTTYATCAAAGCATCATTTCAAAAATTTTATCGGCATTTCTCGTATTTGGAGTTAGAACAGGCAATTGAATATTTTTCTATTTTAGGTGGGATAGGTAAAGAAATAGAGCTAGACTATTCTGATGATGTTTTCTCTATGGTTGAATCTAATTTTGTACAAAATTTTACTAAGTTTCAAATGCTTGTTTCTCCTTCMTATCTTTTAGAAACCCCTTACCGTGAAGTGCTTGTAGCCGTTGCWAGAGGRGATGCTAAATTTTATTCTGTACTTAAAAAGGCTAAACTTAGTGAGGGTTTGGGTGAAAARATAATAGATGAATTGATTTCYTTAGATATCTTGAARGTDGAGTACTCTCGYGAGTCACCATTGCGTTCTCATCCTAAACATAAACTTCCKAAAGAYCAACGTGCATATCGTATACAAGATAAACTTCGTTTTASACARCCKTTTATGCGTTTTTGGTTTGGTTTTGTAACRTAYTAYAGRAAAGARTTRCTTYTAGGTAAWGGTGAAAAGTTTTTAGAAAATTTTAAAAAGCATTATGAGCGTTTACGTTCTTTGGTCTATGAGCAACTATGTGATAACTTATTGGTCCAATATTACCAAGATAAAAGCTCCATCATCAGTTCAGGATCTTACTGGAATGTATATAGTGAATTTGATATCTTAGCTTTTACTTCAGATAAAAAGCTTATATTAGGTGAGTGTAAATATAAAGACAGAACAGTGTGTAAAAATGAATTGACAAAACTTAAAATGAAAGCAGCAGAGTCTGGCATCAAGGTCGATGTTTATGCACTGTTTTCCAAGTCRGGTTTTTCTAAAGAGCTTTTACAAATAAAAAGTGAGAAATTACTTTTATTTGATTTGGACGATTTGAAAATACTTATTTAGAGGTATTTATTTCTTTTTTTTCTCTCAATACTTCATCTTCATACACTTTTACACCTTCTAGGTAGCCAGAGATTTTAACTTCTTCATAGACTATACCTTCAGGTACAGCTTTAGAGTGGAGTTGTACTGCGCATTGTTTATAGTTAGGCTCAAAAGATTTGGGGTCAAACTCTGGTATGGTGATGTTGTTGATGAGTTGTTCATTAAAGTGAAAAGGTACAAATACATGCCCTTCTCTCATGGTTTCAGAGAGTTTGACGATGATATTTTCTACACGTCCACGCTTACCAGAAATGGCGATGCGGTCTCCAGATTTGACTTGAAGTTTAACTGCATCTTTAGGACTTATGTCCAACCATGCTTCAGGTGCTAGGTCATTGAGTATGCCAATGGTACCTGTTTTGGTTCGTGTGTGCCACTGCTCAACAGTTCTTCCTGTATTTAAGATGAGTGGTAAACCTTCACCTGCTATCTCGGAGAGTGGTTTCCAGTCTACAGGGAGTAGATTTGCTTTACCGTCTGTGGTGGTACATGCCATGTCTTCTGAATAGAGACGTTTGGTACCTTCTGGTGCATTTTCATTACAAGGCCACTGTATGCCGCCGAGTTTCTCTATCTTTTCATAGGTCATGGCAGAGTAGTCACAAAGACGACCCTCACTAACACGCTTCACTTCATTAAAAACATCTTTAGGTGTTTTTAAATTTTTAAATAAAAGCTCATGCTTGTCTCCAAAATACTCAGAAAACTCCAAAACGATGTCAAGGTCAGCCTTGCTGTCACCTAGTGGTTCCACTGCTTTTTTAGCATAGTTACAACGTCGTTCGCTGTTGGTGTAGGATCCTTCTTTTTCTGACCATGTGGCAGCTGCAAAAACGACATCTGCTATTTGGGCGGTGTCAGACATAAAGGCATCTTGAACTACCAATATATCTAGTTTTTTAAGGGCAGAACGCAGRGCATTTTGGTCRGGATAGGAAACTAGTGGGTTGGTAGCAACAACCCAAAGTGCTTTTATCTCCCCTTTGTTTATGGCATCTATAATCTGAGGGTAGGCATAGCCACGTTTAGTAGGTACTAGATCTACAGGTACATTAACTATGTCAGCAAAATCTTGTCTGTCAGCATCATTTGCGTAGTTTCTGTACCCTGGTATAGAAGATGTAAATCCAAATTCTCTAGTACCCATAGCATTACATTGCCCAGTGATGGACATAGGGGCTGCACCTTCACGCCCAAGGTTTCCTGTGATGAGTGATAGGTTACAGATGGCTGATACTGTGTCAGTACCTATGCTACTTTGATTAACTCCCATAGTCCATGCAGACATGACAGCATTTGCTCCTGCATATATTTTTGCAAGGTTGTAGAGTTCTTTTACTTCTATACCTGTAATCTGTGCCACCTCTTGGGGTGGGTAGTTGGCTAGTATGTGTTTTTTAAACTCTTTAAAGCCATTGGTACGCTCAGAGATGAATTTTTCATCTTCCCAGCCTTGTTCTAAAATTATATAGCAAAGACCATTGAGAAGTGCCAAGTCTGAGCGAGGCTTTAATGGCACAAATATGTCTGCCATTTGAGAGGTTTTGGAACGGCGTGGGTCTACTACAATAATGGTAGGTTTCTTACCAGTGACTTGTTCATTTTTTTCGATGTGAAGTTTTAAGATAGGGTGATTGTCTGCAATGTTTGCACCTACTAAAAAGATAACATCAGCCTTTTGGAAATCTTCATAACATCCTGTAGGACCATCAGATCCAAAGGTTTGTTTGTATCCCATTACTGCTGATGCCATACAAAGCGTGGTGTTACCATCAAAATTGTTTGTTTCAAGACCAAGTTGTACAAATTTTCCAAGTGCATAAAAATCTTCAGTAAGCAACTGTCCTGTAGAAATGACAGCCACTGCACCTTTACCATGCTCTGCTTGAATACGTTTAAATTCATCCGAAGTATGTTGAAAAGTATCTTCCCATGAACTAGGTGTAAGTTTCCCATTTTTACGTATGAGAGGCTTTTGTACGCGATTGTCAGCGTAAACCATTTTATGTTCACTAAGCCCCTTAGGGCAGAGTGTTCCAAAGTTGACTGAGTGTAAGGGGTCACCCTTAGAGTAAACAGCTTTACCATTTTTTACCCCGATGTACATCCCGCATCCTACACCACAGTACCCACAGGTAGAACGTACCCATTTGTCAGGGGCACTTTCTTTAGCTACTTTACCAAATATTGGGTCATCTACGAGTGCATATTTGTCTATTTTAATATCTAAGCCTAGAAAGTCTTTTGTTTTTTGTATGAAATTCATTTTATTCTCCTGCATAACTCATAACCTAAACATGAACCGCTAACTTTATTATCACAATCTATTTTATATAATGCAGTAGCTTGTTGCAAATATTGCACAGCTTCAGTTTCTTGATGTTTTCTTGCATACTGATGGTATAACCATTCACAGCTTTCTGCATCATTATTAGCACAAGATTCTTCACTCAGTGTTTTAGCTTTTTCATAATAGTGTTTGGTAAGTAATTTATCTTTTTCTGTAGTAAGTCTGTCATGTCTATCAGATAAGTAGTAGCAAGCTTGTGCATTATTAACAGCACACATTTTCTCTAACCTGATATATCCATCTTGACCTATTTTCATACCAAGAGAGAAAGCAATATTAATGTTATCATTATCTTCTTTTGTGATTTTTATTTTTTTACAGTTTGCCCTGAATCCAAGGATACAAGATTTTTTAATGTACTTTAGTTCTTGAGTATAGTCTGATGTTAATCCACCTGTACCTTCTTTATAGGCTTTTGCCATTCTGGCACATGCAAACATATCATTTTTATCACATTTTTCTCTATCTGTTTTAATATCAAATGCATGAGTATTTAATGTTAATGATAGGAGTATAAAGAAGTATATTTTATTCATTTTTAATCCTTAATGTCTCTGATTCCCAGCAAATAAATTCCCTGCTAGTCCTAATACACTATCCATCTATACTCCCCAATATCTTCTCAATATGTAGAAACATAGACAAAGGCATTGCATCGTTCAGTACAACAAAACCCARCTTTTTGTAAAAAGAGACAGCCTCAACTTCAGCGAGTAGATATATCCCTGTACATCCTGCGATTTTAGATATGTCTACTACTTTTAGTAAAGCATCTTGAAGTAGTCGTTTACCTATGCCTTGTTTTTGTAAAGAAATGTCAATACCTAGCATGCTTAGTTTGATGACCGGCACTATAGGGGGTAAGCCACTGGGTTTATTGGGTAACTCAAATATCTCTCTGTTTATAGAAAATGTATCAAGTGTATAGAACCCTACAAATTTCTCATTTTGGTCTAGTAAAATATAGGCTTGACTTAAATGCTTTTTGACACGTTTCTTAAGTGACTTGTGCACAAAGGTATTTATCATCTTATTTCCACAATCGAAAGTTTTTAACCCTTTGTAAGTGCTAGAAGCATCAAAAGTAACAAGCCTAAGCATCAAAGCCTTTCATGTTCATAAGCTCTTTTAGTTCTTTTGTTGCAGGTTTTGGATTTTCTAATTCTTTTTCAAAATTTTCCCACTTTTGTTTGCTTAGTCTCAGAATTTTATCGTCTATCATCACATCCTTCGCACGCTGAGTTGCAGTTGAGATGAGAAATGAACTTAAGTCCATACCTAAGCAGTTGGCGGCTTCTTGTAAAAGTGTTTTGATGTCTTTAGAGGTTTTAAATTCTATACGAGCATCTTTACTATCAATAGTAGCTAACATATTTAATCCTTATACGGTTATTGTACGTATATYATATATTATATTTTGCATAATGTCAATGACGCTGATTCCCAGCAAAGAAATTCCCTGCCAGTCCGAGTGGTACTACTGTTCTATAAAACAAGTAACGTCCACTGAGTTCTGATATGAATGCACCAAGTGTTGTTATCGCCAATGTTATGATGGCTAACCCTGTTAAGCCACTTGCTGTCAATAAGATAGCCAAAAGTGGTAAGCCCAAAGCAAACAGGCTTAAGGAGTACACCCTAAACTTCTTTACTGTAGCAAAATGTTCTTCAAGGAGTATACGTGTTCGGTTGTACTGGTAGAAGAGTGGCCCTTCTTTATCTAGATGGGCATAGAACATAAGCTCTTCACGTATGACCAAAACTTGTGCCATGCCAGCAAGTAAGCTAATGGCCAAAAGTACCATGACACCTTGTGTACCATTGAAGATAAGCAGGGAAGTTGCGATGAGTAGTAAACCTACATAACTTGTACCAAAAAACTTTTTGTTAGTGGAGGTTCTGTCCCATGCTGGACGTGCTCTGATACGGTATATCATCGCTTGGGCATGGATACCAAAGATAGCTATGGCTAGTGTAATAAACATAAGTGATAATAGTGCAAATCCTTTGACTTCAAGTATATATAGACCAACAACCAAAAATGAGAGGGCAGAAAAGGCTCCTAATGCAATGGCTTCACGGCTGAGCCATGAAGTTCGCCAGTTTTTCATCGCCATCATCGCCATACCTGGTCTGCCTAAGTGCAGGGCAGACAAAGGCAGCCCTATAGCAGCAGGAACTGCAGCCAAAAGAGCCATAATGACCGTTGGTTCAGGAAGGTTAAATCCTAAAGTAAAGAGTACTTGACCTAAAAAGAGAGCCAAAAATGCACCCAGTGAAATTTGTGTGAGTACTGTCATAAATACAAGAGGTATTTCAGAATGGGCAGGTTTGAGCAGATGTTCGTCGTAGACCCTTATTTCTTCACCCTCTTTTAGCTCTGGAAGCGTATAGCGTGTGGTTGGTTTACAGATATCTATGTCTGCTAGGTGAGGAGCTACACCTTCCTTTGCCATATCTTCGTCTAGCCACTGCTTAACATTAAAGGTTTCTATTTCTATAGCGTTACTCGGACAGGCTTGTACACAAGCAGGGCTTTGCCCCTCCTCTAGTTTGTCTGCACACATGTGACACTTGGTAACGATGCCACGCTCTTTGTTAAATGTAGGTACTTCGTAGGGACAGTTCCAAGTACAGTACTGACACCCTATGCAAGAAGGGTCATCATGCCAAACGATACCGTTGTCAAATTTGATGTATGACTCTGTAGGACAGCCTGTGAGACATTCAGGCTCTATACAGTGGTTACAGCTCATCGAGTTGAAGAGTTGTAAGGTATCTGGAAATTCTCCAGTTTCCATTTCCCCGACCCTACGCCATTTGACRTCATCTGGGTTTGCATTTTGTTCATTACAGGCTACCTCACAACAGTGACACCCCACACAAGCCACGGCATCAAAGTGAAAGCGATACTGCTCGCCTTCATTTAATTCAGGTAAGTCTATACTATAATTACCACATTGCATACCAGTATTGGTCTTGTGGTTAAGAAARTCAGCTAAGGGTGTGTTCTCTGTTAAGGGTTGGACRGCCATTATATTTCCTTCAAGGCTACAAACAACTCAGAAAATACTGCCGCTCTTTCTTTTTTACTTTCATGAGTCATGTTGTAAATGATTTCAGACAGTTTAGCGGGTATTTTTGGGTTTATAGTAGTTACTTCATCTCTTTTGATAATTCTTGGTTTGAGCTTGGTGGCTTCTAGKCCTATTACAGATTCAAAACGTTTTTCACCTGTGAGGTCTTTGAAGAGTTTGAGACCAAAAGAGAAGATTTCATATTCTTCACGCTTAGAACTTTTAGGTTCTGCTTCAAGTTCTAGCATCATATTGAGTTCTAGTTTTTCATTGAGCACATAATTTATCTTTGTAAAAAATGCAAGGGCTTGGAAGCTGTAATTTTTAGATAAAAATCTGTCATCAAAGGCTTCGTATGTTTCGCCTCTTAGCTTATGTGCTGCATAGGTTTTGAGTAAGTATTTTACATGGTGCTTAGCTTCAGTGATTGGCAGGGCTTTATGTAGTACGTGTGCTTCCTGTGCTTCACGGGTGATTTTCCCACCTAAAAAGATATGTACACCATCTACACGGTTACCCTCAGAGTCTTTTGCTTTACATCCTTCAAAACCAATGTCTGCTATACCATGTACTCCACACCCTTTAGGACAGGCAGACCAATTCATACGTACTGATGCATTTTCAATGGCTACTTCTGAGCTAAGGAAGTGTGCCATTTCTATAGCATCTGGCTTGTTTGGAATGACTCCGAAACTGCATGTTGCCGTACCTGCACAAGCTATCATGTCTGCAAAGTATAAATTATTGTATTCTGAATATTTACTTACAATGTAACTTTCCTCTAGATTAGATAAATTTTCTTTAGGTACATTTATGATGTAGAGATTTTGATCGTATGTAAGTCTGATATTTCCGTTACCATTATTTTTTGCAGCTTCAGCAGCTGCTATCATATCTGAACCTGAAAAAATACCTGATGGCACAATTACTTTGTAATTAAATTTCCCGTTACGTCCTAATACTTTGTTAGACCCTAAAGCAATATTTTGAGATTGTACCATAGTGATACCTGCAGGAGCAAATTCTAAACCAGCTTCTTTTTTGACAGCATCGATAAAATTGTCCATACCAACATCATTGATGAGAAAGATTAAACGGTTTTTATTTCTGTTATCACGGTAACCATAGTTCTTATATACTGTTAAAAGTGATTTAAAGAAAGTTTGCACTTCTTCTATGGTGACAAAAACATTGGCATCTTGTGCTTGCATACCTACACGAGCACCTAGATAAATATTGAAACCATAAATTCCCTCTTTTTGAGCCAATACAAAGTTACAGTCATGACCAAAAATATTACACGAGTTGGAGAGTGAGCCAAGTACAGCGGTGTTAAATTTACGAGGTAAAGCAGAAATCCATGCTGGGTCATGTATGAAGACATCTTGCAGCTGTTTTATAAGTGGCATAGATTCTATGATGCAATCATATGCAATTCCATCTAGTGGGTCAGTGACGATGTTTCGAGGGTTATCTACACCTGTTTGAAAGGTAGAGAGTCCTCCTTTTTTTAGGGCATTTAAAACTTTAGCAATGTCTGCTATTTGAATGTAGCGTAATTCTATTTGCATACGTGTGGTGATGTCTATGTAGTCATTACCATACTGTTTAGCTATCTCACCAATGCATACAGCTTCATCGTAGGTGAGTTGTCCACCAGGTACACGCACGCGAAGCATAAAGTCTGCACCCTTGTCAAAAAGCCCAAAACATTTTAAAAAGTAGGCAGAGTCTTCTTTGGCTAAACCTTCATATCCTGCAGCTGCAATATCAGCTAGTTTTGCATACACATCCATAGGGGACTTGAGTGCTTTTGTCGTCTCTACTTTGTTTACTTTTTTGCTTCTTTCTTCTAGGGCTTTTTCTAGTATAGTCATGGCTTTTTTACTCTTTTATTGTATTATTATTTTAAATAAGTATATCCTTTTTATGTAAGAGTTTATAGATAAGATTGTTTAAAAATTCATCATGCTAAGTGATTGGGTATAAACGTATAGATGTATGCCATAAAGCAACATTAAGCAAAATGATTAAAAAATAACCATCATATTTTGATGAAGTTACTCAAAATTATCTTATACTTCTAATAATATTTAAATTACTAAAGGATTTTTAAATGGCAATACTTAAAGCACTAAAAGGGCAGGGGCATGCACCCACCCTTTTTGCAGCATTTATCTATTTTGATATGAGTTTTATGATTTGGACTATTTTAGGTCCTCTTTCTTCAGAAATTGTTGAGTCTTTTGCATTGGCTGGGTTTATTATGACCACAGGTCAAAAAGCAACACTGCTTTCTCTTCCTATACTCTCAGGAGCTTTGTTACGTATTGTCTTGGGTTTTAGTGTTGATAAATTTGGAGCTAAAAAAACAGCTCTTGTTTCTCAACTTATAGTCATTGCTTCACTTTTGTATGTCTATTTCTTGGGTGAGTCTATTACGTATAACCAATTACTTGTGGCAGCATTRTTTCTTGGGTTTGCAGGAGCATCGTTTGCTGTAGCACTTCCACAAGCTGGACAATGGTACCCTCCTAAATTACAAGGTTTAGTACTTGGTATTGCAGGCGGAGCATTCTTTGGGGTGGCAATGGGATTCATATTTTCTCCTAAAATTGCAGAATTATTTGGATGGCAGACAGTCTTTTTGTGTGGAGCTGTTTTTGCTTCGTTGTTGTTTGTTGCATATGCTTTGTTAGCAAAAGATGCACCACCAGAAGTTTACAAAGTGAGAAAGAAAAGAATTTCAGACTATCTTAAATTATTAAAAGACAAAGACACGTGGTGGTTTAACCTTTTCTATGCCGTTTCCTTTGGTGGATTTGTAGGGTTCAGCGTTTTTTTAAAACTGTACTTAACGGACACATATCCCCAAGAGATGGAACAAGTAGGACTCTCTTGGTTTGCAGAAGAGAACATTAAAATAACAGCAGGATATTTTGCTGCGGTATGTGTTTTTGCAGGGACTGTGTTACGACCTATAGGTGGTGCTATTGCAGATAAGATTGGTGGTATCAAAGCACTTTATATTTTATTTATTACTGCAGCAGTGATGTTGAGCACTAATGCTTTAGTAACATTACCTTTTATAGTGGTTGTCTTGGTATTTTTAATCACGATGGCAAGCCTTGGTATGGCTAACGGTGCAGTATTTCAGCTCGTCCCTCAGCGTTTTTCTAAAGACATTGGAGTGATGGTAGGTATCGTGGGAGCTGCTGGTGGACTTGGTGGTACAGCTCTCATTAAAACCCTAGGTTGGTCAAAAGATGCTTTTGATGGCTACACGGTCGGGTTTCTAATATTTGCAGGGGTGACTGTTATTGCTATCATCGGACTTGGTTTGGTTAAGTCGAGATGGAGAACAACATGGGGAGCTACTTCAGGTGGGATGATATAAAATCAATACTTTCATGTATTGATTTTAGTAGACTTAGTGTTACTTAGTAATTCTAAGCATTTGACTAAAGAGCTTCTCCTCTGTTAATCTTACAGTTKCCGAAGTCATTAAGTTGTTCGTTTTCATTCACATTTATATTTTCTTTTTTAGCTAAAGCATCGACAATGAGTGCAGCTTTTATCATATCTTTRGCTTCTTGTCTGACAGAGTTTCTYAATTCTTGAAAYTTCTCTTTGCTCTCTTGATAMACKATKCGYTCGTCTTTACTCATGCTTTGTGCYAAGTCATTTATCTTGGCATCTATCTCTTGCTCTATAGCATTGTTTGGTAGTGTGAAGTCAAACTTTGAGAGTAATCCTTTGATGATTTGTGGTTTTAGTGTTGCATTGTAAAGATTTGAGAATGCTTCTAAGCTAACTTGTTCTGTGAGGTTTTTTTTAAGCATAGACAAGGTCACAGTTTCATCACCAAGTACTTTTTGTGCCAAAGTATCATCTATTTTCATGGATAGCTGCTCTTGAATTTCATGAAGTTTTACATGGAACTCAGTCTCTTTTCCTGCTAATGCTTTGGCTTTATAMTCTTTAGGGAAGATAACCTTTATGACTTTTTCTTCATGAGGTTTCATACCAATCATCTGTGCTTCAAAACCAGGTATAAATGACTTAGAGCCCACTTTTAATTCGTATTTTTCATCACTTCCACCTTCTAAGGCTCTGCCATTTAAAAAACCTTCAAAATCAATGATAACCAAATCACCATTTTGTACAGCACGCTCTTGTTTGATACTTGTAAAAGGTGCATACTGCAGGGCTAGCTTTTCAAGTTTTGATTGCACTATGTTCAAGTCTGCTTTTGGCATAGTATAGTTTGGCACGATATCCATATATTCTATAGATGTATCTATGTGAGGTGTTGTGGATAGCTCCGCTATTATGTAAATGCCATTTGAACGTTCTTCATATTTTCTGAAGTTAGGTTGCCCTAGTATATCAGCTTGACTAATATTTGCTTTTTTCATACCAGATTCTATGAAGTTTTGCAGTATGTGACTTTGTGCATCTCGTTGCAATTTGTTAGCTTGTAACTCTTGTAATCTTTTGTCTATCTCTTTGGCATCGAGAGTTTTGTCTTTTTTCAAATCTTTTTTAGCCTGCTCTTTTAGTTTAGAAATCTTCTTTTCAATGATACTGTTGTCAACGGTACCAGATATGATGATATTTATATCGTCTATTTTTTCTATGTTTATTTTCATTATCGATTATCAAAGCCTAGCATTTTACCAAAAAGTTTATCTTGAGTGAGACCCATTTTAGCAGAATGCATCAAGTTGTTTTCTTTATAGTGCTCCACTAGCTCCGTAGCATCTTGCCCTGACATCATAGCTTGGTAATAGAGTGCTGAAAGTATCTCCTGCTCATCCACTTCTAGCCCTTCTTTTTTAGCCAAAGCCTCTACAATAAGAGCAATTTTAATCGTTTCTTGCGCTTCTTGTCTTACATTCTCTCTAAGTGCATGAAATTTATCTTTCTCTTCATTTATGATGTTTTTTTCTTCTTGATTCATACTTTGTATTTTTTCACTTACTTTTGCATCTATCTCTTGTTCAACAATGTTGCTTGGTAGTGTAAAGTCAAATTTACTAAGAAGTCCTTTGATGAGTATCGGTTTGAGTTCATCATTATAAAACTGTGAGAGTGCCTGTGATTTTATTTGGTCTGCTAGTTTTCCTTTAAGTGTATCAAGGGTTGCTTCTTTATCGTTCAGAATTTTTTGTGCAAAAGCATCATCTGGCTCTATGGCTTTTTGCTCTTGTATTTCATGAAGCTTTACTTTAAATGTAGCCTCTTTACCTGCTAAATCTTCAGACTGGTACTCATGGGGAAATGTAACTATAATAGTTTTCTCTTCACCATACTTCATGCCAATAAGTTTTTCTTCAAAACCAGGAATAAAAGAATCTGAACCAATTTTAAGGTTAAACTTTTCAGCACTTCCACCTTCAAATGCAACACCATCTACAAAACCTTCAAAATCTATGACTGTTACATCCTCATTTTGTGCAGCTCTTGGTTTTTCTATGCCAGTAAATGGTGCTTGTTGGACAGCCATCTCGTGTAGTTTAGCTTCTACTTCTTTGACAGGTGCTTCTGGCTGTGTAAAAGTGGGTACGATATCCATATAGTCTATGCTTGTATCTATTGTTGGACTGGTAGAAATGGCGATTTCTAAATAGAGACCATTGTCTCTCTTCTCATAACTTTTAAATCCAGGTTGTCCCAGGATGTTTTCTACAGCGATATTAGCTTCTTTAAGACCAGCTTCTATAAATTCTTGCATGATCGCACTTTCCGCATCTTGTTGAAACTTTTCATCACTCATATCTTCTGAAGCATCTTTTGACTCTTTTTTTGCTTGCTCTTTAAGCTCGCTAACCTTGTCTTCAGTCATTTTACTTTCGATTGTACCTGAGACTATGATATTTATATCATCTATTTTTTCTACTGTAACTTTCACTCTAATCCTTTGGATTTTAAATTGTGTGATTTTAACAAAAAAATGGGTTATATTACTGATGTGACATTATTTTTAGATTTTTAATAAGAACTAAATGGGTAAAATTATATCTCATGCTATAATATATTAAACAAATGTTAAAGGTAGATAAATGTCGAAACAAAGCATAGTAACATCAGGGCTAACACTTGCTAAGGGATCACAGTTAAAAGGTGACGACTTTTATGAGATAAAAACACTTGAAAATATTACCATTGCCATAGTTTGTGATGGAGTGGGTTCAGCTGAAAGGGGAGCCGAAGCTGCTAAGCGTACCTGTCAATTTTTGGCACACTCTCTTAAAAATAGACCAAGATCATGGACTATGGAAAAATCCATAAAACATTTTATAGAAAATATTAATCGTGTGTTATATATGGAGTCTATGGCTGACCATGAGCGTGAAGAGTTGGTTACTACGCTGACATTGGTTGTCATCGAGGGAGATAGGCTTTATGGTGCAAATGTCGGCGATAGTCGTATCTATCTTCTTAGAAAAAAAGTACTGGAACAGCTCTCAGATGATCATGCGATGGATGAAGAGGGGATGGAAAACGTTCTTACTGCGGCTATGGGACTTGATGAGAATGTTACTATTCATTATTTTGAAAACAATTTACAAGTTTCCGATAGAATTCTTTTATGTTCTGATGGACTACATACTGAACTTTCCGAGGAAGAACTTACCGAAGGATTAGCACAGAGTGCTTCATTTTTAGTCAAGCAAGCTTCTAAAAAACACAATGACAGCTTACCCGATGATACTACAGGAGTCTCTTTAGAGATAAAAGAGTTAGATTCGCATCTTACACTTTTGAAGTCCGATCTGACAGCACAAGAACACTATAAAGCGGGTGAAGAGATAGACGGCTATAAACTTCTAAAATCACTCATACAAAATGAGCGAACATGGCTTTGTGAAAAAAGAGGATTACAGTATGTTATTAAATTTGTCCCCTTTGAAGCTTTTGAGGATGAGATAATACTTGATACTTTTGTTAAAGAAGTATGGATTGCAAAACGTCTTAAGGCAGGCTTTTTCCCAAAAGCAGTTGTACCTAAAAATCGTACGCAACGTTATTATATTATGCCATTTATAGAAGGTAAATCCCTTACAGAATTTATAGAAAAAAAACCACTCTCTGTGGAATTTGCTATAGAGCTTGGCATTTTTCTTCTAAAAATGTCACAGTTTTTAATACGTCTCGACCTTGTGCATGGGGACATTAAACCAGAAAACATCATCGTAACAGAGCGTAAAGGAAAACCAGTCTTTAAGATGGTAGATTTTGGTAGTATTACAGAGGCGTATTCTGATATTAGTAGAGTAGGAACACCAAGCTATTTAGCTCCAGAACGCTTTAAACAAGTGCCCATATCTGAACAGACTGAAATATATTCCATTGGTGTGACACTCTATGAAGTACTCACACAAAAGTATCCTTTTGGTGAAATAGAGCCATTTCAAACACCTAGTTTTGATAAAAAAATCAAAGAACCTACAGAGTTAAATACAAAAATTCCAAAATGGTTAGAATCCATCATATTGAGAGCGCTAGAACCAAATACAGATGTACGTTATCATAACTATTCAGAAATGCAGTATGAAATCACAAATCCGACAAAAGTAAAACCTTATTTTGACAAAAGTACCTCTTTTATACAACGTAATGAGATGATGGTTTACAAAGTAGGGTTTATAGGCATGTTGGTATTTAATATAATACAGTTTATGTGGTCTTGAAGTGCTTATTAAGATGTACATACAAGTTAATAATAAGATAGAATTTATGTCAATCGTTTTGATGGTACCTTAGTGTAAATTTTAGCTAAATTTGTACTAGAACTAGAAAGATAATTTCTATTATATGGTGTGGGTTAAAAATATAAAATAAAGAATGATAAATGAATAGTGGACAAGAATATATAAGAGTTGCAAGTAAGATGCGTGAGGCATTGACTAAAGATTTATTTGGTCAAGATAGAGCGATAGATGCCATAGTAAGTAGCATTCAAAGTAATATACTTAAAAATAAAAATGCCCCAAAATCAACCTACTTGTTTTTAGGTTCTCCTGCGACGGGTAAAACGTATCTAGCAGAACTTATGAGTAAAAACTTAAAAGACTACAAGATACGAAACTTTGATATGACGCAGTACCATGAACAAAATGGTGGCGAACTTTATGGGTACCCTAAGGGGTGGTCTGGTTACAGTACAGGACAGATGACTGGTTTTGTCCATRRMAATCCTAAGKCYATCATMGTWCTYGAYGCCTTTGAAAARKSWGATAAYGTYATWCARAMYAACYTAYTTTCYATCTTTGARGGTGGWRWRATGMGKGAYGCCTGTGGTTGGGACAAGGTAACAGACCAACCCTGTAACGACGACCCCGAAAAACTCTATGATGAAGGAAATGCCACTTTTTTGGTAGATTTYAAGCAGACYATTTTTATCATAACTTCAAATCTTGGTGAAGAACTATACTCAGACAAYAAGTTTATAAAGCTTATAGATGATGACTATATACAAGCAGAGTCTATGATACTCGAAGCACTGAAAAGAGAAGAAAAAAGAAATATAAAAACTGGTGGTACTCAAAAAGCCATCATACCTGAACTCATCTCTAGGTTTTCTCAAGCGACTATTGTGTTGTTCAACAAACTTAACTACACTGCTTATGAATCTATAGGTGAGAAAGCTTTTTTAGAGTACCAAGCAGCGTTTGAAGACAACTTTGACTTAGACTTCATAGTAGATGATAATTTTGAAAACTTTTTGAAAACACAAATACTTGTGTTTGCACCAGAACTTGATGCAAGGCGTATCAAAAATAAGTTAGGTGAGACTTTTTTTACTAAAATAACAGACTATATGATGAGTGAAAAATTAGTTATAAGTGATCATGACAGCATAGAAATTTCTATTTCTCAAAAAATCATTGATTTTATAGATGAAAATTTAACACCTCTAATAGCAGAAGAAAAACTTGTAAAAGAACTTTTTAGAAAAAATATTAAACTAGAAATTGAGGATAATATAAGTATTAAAGGCGGTGTTATTTCTTATGAAGTTAAAGACTGTCACTTTAAACAAGTCAAACGTATACGAGATTTTACGGAAGATGGATTGGTATTTGATATACCAAATGTTTCATTTGATGACATTGCAGGGCATACACATGCAAAAGACAGACTCTTAGAAGTCATAAAGTTTCTAAAAGAGCCAAAACTACTCAAAGAATTTGATGTACAACCTCCTAAAGGTATGCTACTTTATGGACCTCCTGGAACAGGTAAGACACTATTAGCTAAAGCTTTTTCAGCTGAAGCTGAGCTGCCTTTTATCTCTATTACCGGAGTGGAACTTTTACAATTAGACAAGATAAAAAAAGTATTTTCTAAGGCTAAAGAGTATGCACCATCTATCATCTTCATAGATGAGATAGATACTATCGGTAAACGTGGAAAAGATAATAGCCGTGAAGTMCAAATCAATAAATTTCTAGCAGAAATGGATGGKTTTGCKAACAARGAAGATGARCATGTGTTTATCATTGCTGCTACTAACTACAAAGAAAACATAGATCCTGCTATCACAAGAGCTGGTAGAATAGAGATTCACATTGCAGTAAATGATTTAGATAAGGAWGCYAGAAAGTATTTCATTGATAAAATTATAAAGAACAAACCTACAAGTGGTGAGTTTGATATGAATAAACTTTTAACATATACAGCTGGACTTACAGGAGCAGAACTAGAACTAATTTCCAAAGAAGCATCTTTTTATTGTATTAGACATAACTTAGAAACAATCACACAAGACGTTTTGATGCAGCAAATCAATACAGTGAAATATGGAGAAAAACACTCTAATATATCGCATGAAGATGTGTTTGAAAAAACTGCCATTAGAGAAGCGGCTCATACGATAGTGTCTAAAAAACTTATGCCTCATATTCATATTAAGCAGATTTCAGTGACCCCTCGAAATAATACTCAAGGATTTGTAGCGAATAATCATGATGAACTGCAGATAAATATGACAGCAGAGGACATTAAAAATAGACTCTGTATATCATTAGCTGGAAGAATAGCACAAATGAAAAAATATGGAATTATGATTGGTATGGATATGGAAGCTTCTCCTGATATTCAACATGCGACRAARGATGCTTATAATGCCATCGCTTATTATGGTATGGATAAAGARGTAGGGTACATTAACATTGAAGGTGTTATGGATGCGCAGAAGCAGACAGCAGAGAGTATAAATGTACAACATAACCATGAAAAGATTGATGATGCRCTTGAAAGATGGATGMTAGAAGCAGAACAGTCAACTATCTTGCTAGTAGATGAACATTGGAATAAAATTGAAAATTTAGCAGGTGTATTRTTAGRTAAAGAAATTATGTACGAAGAGGATTTAAATATGTTATAGACTTTAGAAGTCTATAACAACTTATACTTTATTGTGCACCATTTTCAACAGAGTCAATTTGTTCTACAAATTGTTCAATATAGAAGGTTACAAGATTTGCGATATCTTCTGGTGTCTTTTTAAGGTAAACCTTTTTAATAGGTATTTTTTGTTTCATCGTATGCGTCCCATTGGGAATATATGTAAGTARCATATATGGATCAGTAGAAGCATCAGGATTGTCTTKTRCGATAGATTCATCAGGAATACAGTATTCAAGATYAATATCAGGGTTTGTTAAATTCTTATTAATTAGTTCTACAACATCTTCTAGTTTTTTTTGTACTTCTGCAGTCATTTTATACTCCTAATATAAATTATATTTTTTAGTTTATCTCACCGGCTTCTATTTCTGATTTAAATTCTTCTAGAGAAAAAGTAGCCATGTTTACTATCTCTTCCGCAGAATTACGTAGGGCAGTACTTCCTAAACGTATTTTACGTGTTTTAAGAATAGTTGAAGAAATATCATATTTTAGCAAAATATAGGGATCTCCCGATACATCACATGTCTCTGATGTAGTTYCTACTTCTGGTATACAATATTCAATTTCAATATCAGGGTCAACCTGAGCTTTTTCCATAAGTTCAACAACTTTGYGAAGTTTTTGTTTAGTTTCTTTATCCATGRCAATTTCTCCTTTAATAATATGGTTCATCGTTGTAACGATGAGTTTAAAGTGATGAGAAAGAGACAATGATGTTTCTAATTCATCGCTTCATATTATATTGTAACATAAATATAAATAATAAAGTAGGCATATCAAAATATAGTCTCAAAATGGATGTGAAGGGTTACAACGTACTAACGTGAAATTATTTACTTAATTTTTTAATATTTTTACGGTGTTTTTTGAAAGTGTCCGTAAAATCATGTACACCGTCTTTGTTGCGCATAAAGTAGAGATAATTTGTTTTTGAAGGGTTCAAGGCTGCATTTATTGCACGAAAACTTACTGCACCTATGGGAGACTTGGGTAAACCTTTGTGTTTATAAGTGTTGAAACTACTTAGGTCAGTTTTTATACGTTCTGGGGTCACCTTTACATGTGAATACTTGCCATAGTTTAATGTCCCATCCATTTGAAGTCTCATATTTTTCTTTAAACGGTTATAAATGACAGAGGAGATTAAAGGCATCTCTTTAGTATTGGCAGCTTCTTTTTGTATGATAGAAGCAATGATTAGGGTGTGAAGCCATTTACTTGTATTGTAGTCTCCATAGGCATTATTTGAGAGTTTTTGATATTTATTGTTTGACACTTTGAGCAAAAAAGATATGAGATTTTTTTCTTTTATACCGTAAGGAACATGATAGGTATCCGCATAGATACCAGCTTCTGGATATATGGAAAGATTGTTATACTCTGTCTGAAGTGTACTTGCATTAAGGTTTAATTTTTTTGCAATATTTTCAAAAAATATAATGGATGTTTCTCCTGGAATAAGGGTGATTTTATGTATCATGGTTTTAGCAGAGGTAAGTTTATATAAGAAATCTATACGGTTTAATGTTGTCTCACCTATGTCAATCCATCCACTTTTTGGTGTCCCCAAAAAACGTAAAATAGTGCTATCAATTATACCTATATCATACCCCTCTTTACTCAGCTGTGATATAATACTTCCTATTGAGCCTTTAGGAATTTGAAGCGTTTTTTGTGTTTCCATAGGCAATGTTATGTAAAAGGTAAGTGAGATGAAAAAAGCCAGTAAAATGTTGACAGACCATACTGGTCCTATTGTACATACACTTTTACGAGACTTTTTGATATTTTCAGTTGTCATGTTTTCAGCTCTCTTTATTTGGCTACAAGTAGGCATAAAAGCTAACTCACTTACTTTTGGCAAGTATAAAGTAGAGGGATTATACATCAAACTTGATAAAAAACTCACGCTAATTGCAGATAATATTATGATACCCAGAAGTAAATCTAACCCTACTTTTGAAAATATAGACAAAACATTTGCTAAAATCAAAAACCTTTTTACATTTTTTAAATACATTGAATTAAAAAAAGTCACCTTTAAAAATAATCATTTAAATTTTATTTTTACAGATGATACGCTTTATCTGACAAGTGATGATTATGAGATAGCAGGGAATATTCACCGTAGAGGAAAAACACTTGTTGCTGAAGTATCTATGTTAAATTTAAAAAAAAGAAATATAAATTTAAAGGGAAAACTTACATACGATGTAAAGACAAATATCTTGAAGACTGAAGGTGATTTTTCTGCGTATAATATTCAAGGTAGATTTAGCGCAGAAAAAGTACATGACTACATTGATTTTAAAATAGACAGTGATGGGTTTGCAGACTTAAAAACACTCATTAACACTTTTAACTTAAATACAACAATAGAATCATGGATAGTAGAGAGGGTACAGGCCAAAAAGTATAAACTAAATACTTTAGAAGGTAGAATAAGCATTGACAACAATGATATAAAAATTGATTTTGATACTTTAAAAGGTGATATACTATTTGAGGATGTAAAGATATTTTATCAAGAAGAATTAGACCCTATCTTGGCAAAAAGTTTTAATTTGACATATAAAAATAAAGCACTTTATTTTGATTTACAAGACCCTAAATATAAAGATCGTAGTTTATACGGAAGCAAGATAGCTATCACTGGCTTGGGAGAGAAGAAAACACTACTCAAACTAGATCTAAATATTTTTACACCGCTAGATGATGTGGTGCAGGAGATACTTAAATCTTATGCATTAAATATACCTGTATGGTATAAAGAGGATAATGCGCTTATAGACTTGAAGATGGATATACCTTTGGGTAAAGACACAGACGATGAGAAATCGGTCATCCTTCTTAATGTTGATGTAGGAGAAGGAGATCTCACCTATGAGAATATACAACTGCCACTTTTAAAAGCAAAAGTAACATTTGACAACAGAAAAGAAGATAGTATCATCGTTGATGCAGTATTAAAAAATGGTACAGTAAAAATAGCTAAAACCAATTTACAAGTACTTGGAGGGACTGGACATTATAAGAAAAAGATTCTTACACTTGATAATATACATTTAAAAGAGAGTTGGTACGATGGCATAGTTAATGGTCATATTAATATAAAAACAAAAAAAGCCAATTTGAAATTAGAGGCAAAAGAGATAATAATAGGGGATAAAGATAAAGTTTTTGTATTGAAAAATAAACATTTTCCATTAACGATAGAGTATAAAAAACAATTACATGCGCATATACCTTTTTTGGCACTAAAGATTATGAATAAAAAGAGTGGATTGTCAATTCAAATAGGGAATTTAGAGAAAATTAAACCTTATTTAAAACACATGCCTATTAAGTTTGATGGTGGAAATTTAGAAATTATGAGAATAGATGAAAATACTTATATTATTACTGGCGAATTACATAGAAAAGTATGTTTTTTGTATGATAATGATGATGTTTGTCATACGAGAGTGCCTTTTAGTGCTAAAGTGACAAAAAACAATATTGATTTTTACGCTTTTGAGAAACGTTTGCATTATAATTTACAGAAGTCACGTATTAAGATAAAAGATCTTAACATTGATCTTGAAAGGTTTTTAGCATTAAAAAAAGACAGTAAAACAGGGAAATCTAAGAAACTGGTCATACTTGGAGAAAACTCTAAGATAAGATATAAAACACATACATTTATTACAGACAGTTATGATATAGAAGTGAATCCAAATGGTAATATTAAGGCTTACGGATCAAAATCGGGAGATATCGTTGAGTTTTCTACCAAAGGGGGAAAGCTTACATTAAAAGCATTTAGAATCACAGATAAAATGTTGCGTCCTCTGATTGATTTTCAGGGTTTGAAAAAAGGGCGGTATACCTTAAAGTTGTCAGGAGACCCAGGTAAGGAGATGAATGGACAGATTATTGTGGAGGGCGGTACAATGAGTGATTTTAAAGCATATAATAATACCTTGGCTTTCATCAATGCTATCCCAGCTTTGGCGACTTTGAGTAGTCCAGGTTTTTCTCAAAAAGGATTTAAGATTACAGAAGGGGTCGTAGATTTCCGAAAAGTAGGAGATAGAGTGATTTTTGATTCGGTTTTTATAAAAGGAAAATCAGCAACTATAGCTGGAAAAGGAGAGTTAAATTTAAAAAATAGAACCATTAAAATGGATCTTGCTATACAAACTGCTAGAGAGTTAGGTAAGTTTGTTGGGAATCTTCCTTTGTTGGGTTATATTTTGATGGGGAAAGATAAAAGTATTACAATTGGTTTAAAGATTTCTGGTAGTTTAGATAAACCAGTTGTTGAGACTTCCGCAGCACATGATATCCTTTCTTTACCCCTACAGTTGATAAAACGTACATTAGAATCACCTGCACATATTATTAACGAGTAGTTATAGAAAATATTTACTATTCATTTCTAAGAACAGTGAGAGGATCTGTTTGCGAAGCTTTTTTTGCCGGATAAAGTGCAGAAAGTAAAATGATGATACTGGTACCTAGTATAATTAATCCAAAATCTCCCAATGTAAGTTCCACAGGAAGCTTGGAAGTACCATAAACATCAGCAGGCATAGAGATGATGTCAAAGGTTTTAAGTATCCAAATACCAAGTAATCCCAATATAGTACCTGCTAAAATACCAGCAGTCCCAATAATAATACCTAGTCTAAAGAAAATAGATTTTATTTCTGGTTTACTAGCACCCAATGTACGCATGAGCGCAATCTCAGGTCTACGGCTCATCACTGTCATGAGTAAAGAAGAAATAATGTTAAGAGATGCAACTAAAATTATAAGCATTAAAACCAAAAAGAGTGCTTTCTTTTCAAGTTCCATCGCCGCAAAGAAATTTCCATTTTGTTGCCACCATCCTTCTATTAGTACATTTTGAGGCAGTATTTTTTTGATGGTTTGTATTTCATCTAAAGGATGTTTGGTATAGATGTGTAATCCATCATAAGATCCATGTGGACGTTTCAGTAATTTTTCAAAGGCTTCTAATGAAGTATACATAATGGCTTTATCATAGGCCTTGAGTCCAGATTTAAACACACCATCCACGATAAAACGTTTTTGTAAAGGCATAGTCCCAAAGCCTATAGCTTGTTGTTCAGAGAAGTAAAGTGTAACCTTTTCTCCTTTTGGGGCATTCATTTCAAAAGAGAGTCCTTCACCGATAACAACTCTAAACTTACTTTTTTCACTACCCTGGGCTTCTTTAAAAATAGGGTTAATCTCTGCTTCCTTTTCATAGTCTACTCCATAGAGTAGTGAGCCTTGTACAGCACCTTCATTTTTAGAAATCACCTGTGTGGTATAGTAAGGGCTAAACTGTAAATGAGGAAATTGTTGGCTAAGTGTTTGAATGAGTTTATCATTGACTGCATCTTCTTCCATGGGAAGAATGCTAAGAGGATAATTCATGACAAACAGTTTTTTAGTAAATTCTTTTTGCGTACCATTCATAATACCCATGGCAAGCATAAGTACCATAACACCAGCAGAAATACCTAAGAAGGCTAGCATTGCAGAGATGAAAATAAAAGGATTCTCTTTATCATATTTGAGATAATGTTTTATGATATGCCTAACAAATTTTTTGTTAGGCGAAGAGAGGGAAGATTTAGACATTATGCCAATAAACCTTTTTTAGGACCACTTTTTCCATGACAGTTTTTATATTTTTTCCCTGAACCACAAGGGCAAGGTTCATTTCTTTTTGGTTTTTTTGTTCCTGTGATAGGCGTTTGTTTTATGTTCTCTTCTTCTCTATTGAGTGTTGCTTCAGAGATATCACTTTCTAACTCTTCACGTATATGTTCAATCGCGGCTTCTTCTTCTTCTGGAGATTCAAAATTGAATTCTACAATTTGAAGTGTTTTGACTGCTTCGTATTTGATACGCGTTACAAGATCGGTAAATAGTTTGTAACTGTCTTGTTTGTATTCTGTCAGTGGGTCTTTTTGGTTGTATCCTCTAAGACCAATACCAGTTTTGAGTACATCCATTTCATAAAGGTGGTCACGCCATTGTGGGTCTAGTACTTGTAAATATAAGATGCGTTCTATATCTTGACGTTGTTCCGGATCCACTTGAGACATTTTGCTTTCATAAAGGTTCTCCATTGTGTCACGTACTATGCTTGTTATCTCTTCTACTTCTTTGTCCTTAAATTGTTCTATCTGTACATCTATGCGGAGTTCTTCTTTAATGAGTGCTATAAGTTTTTCAATATCAAAATCTTCTCTAGGCATCCCTTCAAATATTTCTGTTTCAACTAAAAGGTGCGCAATGTATGCTTCTCTATTTTCTTTTATTTTTGCACTTATATCAAAGTCTGGGTCAAGAAGCTGATTTCTAAATGCGTATATGGCCTTACGTTGATGGTTCGCAACATCATCATATTCTAAGATATTTTTTCTTGATTCATAGTGTTGGTTCTCCACTTTTTTCTGTGCTTTTTCAACACTTCTAGTAACAATTTTAGAATCGATATATTCGCCATCTTCCACGCCAAGTTTATTCATGATATTTCTGATTTTTTCTCCACCAAAAATACGAAGAAGGTTATCATCTAAGCTTAGGAAGAATTGGCTTTCTCCTGAATCACCTTGCCGTCCTGAACGACCTCTAAGCTGATTGTCAATACGTCTACTTTCGTGTCGCTCAGTTCCAAGTATTAGCAGACCACCAAGTCCTCTGACTTCATCATTTATTTTAATGTCTACGCCACGTCCTGCCATATTGGTAGCTACAGTGACTGCACCTTTTTGTCCAGCATTCATGATAATCTCTGCTTCGTGGGTATGGTTTTTTGCATTGAGCATATTGTGGGGGATTTTTTCTTTTTTAAGTCTTGCATCTATCATTTCAGATTTTTCTATGGAGGCTGTACCTATGAGGACAGGTTGACCTTTTTCATGCAGTTCTTTTACACGTTTGACCACAGCATCCATTTTTTCACGTTCTGTATTGTAGATAAGATCATTTTTATCTAGACGTGCGATGGGTACATTGGTAGGAATGGAAATGACATCCAAGTTGTAGATTTGTGAAAATTCTGTGGCTTCAGTTTGTGCTGTACCTGTCATACCAGAGAGTTTTCCGTAGAGTCTAAAGTAATTTTGGTATGTAATTTCTGCAAGTGTTTGTGACTCTTCTTGTATTTCAACGCCTTCTTTGGCTTCAAGTGCCTGGTGTAATCCTTCAGARTATCTACGTCCTTCGCTGAGTCTTCCTGTAAACTCATCGACGATGATGACTTCATCGTTTTGTACCACATAGTCTACATCTTTTTCAAAAATATAGTGTGCTTTGAGTGCTTGATCTAAATGGTGAGAGAGTGCAGCATTCTCTAAGTTATAGAGGTTTTCTACTTCAAAAAGATCTTGGGCTTTTTGAAGTCCGTCTTCTGTCATAATAATGGTTTTATTTTTTTCATCAACGATGAAGTCCCCAGTGGTTTCTTCTGGTTCACCCGCCTTAGTCTCTAACTTTTCACCACGTTGCATTTGCTGTGCGATGGCATCTGCTCTGGCATAGTGGTTTTGATCACGTTGGGTTGGTCCGGAGATAATAAGAGGTGTTCTTGCTTCATCTATAAGAATGGAGTCCACTTCATCGATGATAGCATAATGGTGTTCGCGCTGCGCTTTTTCTTCAGCACGGACTTTCATATTGTCTCTTAAGTAGTCAAATCCAAATTCATTGTTGGTACCATAGGTGATATCAGCAGCATACTGAGCTTTTCGACCTATATCGTCATAAATATCTGCTGTGAGACAACCCACACTGTACCCTAAAAAATCATATAATTGACCCATCTCTTCACTGTCTCTTTTTGCAAGATAGTCATTGACCGTAACGATATGTACACCTTTACCTAGCATCGCATTAAGTACAACTGCAAGTGTTGCCACAAGTGTTTTACCTTCACCTGTCTTCATCTCTGCAATATTCCCATCGTTGAGGACCATACCCCCAACCATTTGTACGTCATAGTGTCTTAACCCCAGAGTTCGCTTACTAACTTCACGCGTAATGGCAAATGATTCGTATAAGACAGTATCCAAGGTTTTAGCACCACTTTTTACTTCACTTTTTAGTGTGTTAAACGTAGACTTGAGTGCTTCATCATCTAGCGCTTCATAACGTGCTTCTAAAGCATTGATATTTTTTACTTTTTTGAGGTAGTTTTTAACTATTTTGTCATTTTGTGTGCTAAAAACTTTGAGTAGGGTTTTAATCATCTTTGTTTTGCCTTTTCTAAATTCGTATAATTTTATCCAAATAGTGATTAATAAACCGTTAGAGAAGAAGCTTGAAAATAACGTCTTATGGATGATGTTATTGTAAATTAAGCTATGTCTTATGAACAGCTTCCTGGTAGGATTTGATTTAAATTTAACACGTACATTGGAATAAGGCATAATTCTTATCCGAAAACGTTTCACCAACACTTCACAATTTTATGTGAGAATAACCTCATGCCAAGTGATATTTTGGTATATTTCAAACTAGGAAAAAGGAAAACAATGCGAATTATTATGACACTTTTGGTACTAAGTTCATCTACGTATGCAACACCAATAGCACTTCCCAAAAATTTTACAGCAGACTTTACCCAAAAGATTACAAATACCAATAAAAAAACTATAAATTACAGTGGCAAAGTACGTTTTTCAAATGCGTTACTTTTAAAATGGGACTACAAAAAACCGATAAAAAAAGAAGTATGTACCAATAGACAAGAACTTACAGTTGTAGACCATGATTTGGAACAAGTATCACGGTATGTCATCAATAAAGGTTTYAATTTTTCTAAAATTTTAAAAAAAGCCAAACTACATAGGAAAAATATTTATGTAGCAAAATATGAAAACAAGAGTTATACCATACAAGTCGATAGCAAACAAAGGTTACACAGTATCGCGTATTACGATGACTTGGACAATAAAGTGCAAATAGTCTTTAGAAATGTTAAATACAGTAAAAAAAATCTAAGTCATAAAAGTATGACATGTACAGTGCCTCATGACTATGATGTGATAAAAGGATAGGTATGCAAGAGACCATCTCACATATACAAAATGACTCTACACTTTTACTCATAGGAGGTGTTGCGGTTGTTGTATTGCTTGCTATTGTCCTTGTGATTGTGGTTTCTTCAATGCGAATAAAAATGTATAAAGACAGGTTTCAAAATATTTCTTTTGATAATAAAGAGAAATTCGAACATATAGAGAAGATAGAAAAAGAGTTAGAAGAGTACAAAATAATGAATGCTAAAAATGAACAAGAGTTGGCACAATTTGATGAGACTAAAACGACATTAAAAAAAGCCAATGWMTCTTATGTGTCTCTTCAGGATATRTTCAATGAAAATGAAAAAGAGTTGAGTCAAATTAAGGCAAAACTAGAAGCACTTGAAGGAATGCACAGTACTTTGACAAGTGAGCATAAAAATTTAGAAGAACGGTTTGTTGCGCTACAGGATGAAAACACAAAATACCACATAAACAATACACGCTTACTAATGAAACTGGAACAAGAAGAACGTTATGCTCAGGCTATGGAACAAAAACAAGGGACAAAGGATAAAAACTATGAGTAGGCAAAAAATTATGTATACGAAAAAGTTATCAGAATATGAAGAGAAACCTTCAAAAGTCTTTAAAAAGAATGGTGATATTGAACGTGATTTTTATGAAAAAGAATCATTAAAACTCCAATATGAACTTGTAAAGTTACAAAAGTGGGTCATAGATACTAAGCAAAGACTTTTAGTTGTTTTCGAAGGTATGGATACAGCCGGAAAGAGTTCAACCATTAAAGAGTTTAGTAACTATTTAAATCCAAGAGAAGCCCGTTCCGTAGCACTGACTAAGCCAAACTCCAAAGAACTTGGACAGTGGTATTTTCAACGTCATCTCAAGCAGATACCAAATGCCGGGGAGATAGTGTTTTTTGATAGAAGCTGGTATAACCGTGCAGGTATAGAGCAAATATTTGGCTTTTGTACGCAAAAACAGCATGAGCATTTCTACCATCAAGTTAATGGTGTTGAAGAGATGTTGGTAGATGATGGTGTGCTTTTTTTTAAATTTTATTTGAACATTTCTAAAAAAACACAAAAAAATAGAATCAAAGACAGAGAAGATAACCCACTTAAAAGCTGGAAACTCTCTGAACTTGATTATAAATCGATGGCAAAATATCATGAATATGAAGTACTTAGAGATAAAATGTTTGGTTTTTCAGGTACTGCGCATGCACCTTGGTGTGAATTTGATGCAAATGATAAAAAACGGGCACGACTCAATGCAGTACGCTATTTGCTTTCAAATATAGAATATGAAGGTAAAAATGAAAGTTTCATCACCGGTGTTGATGAAAGAATCGTTCAACTACACAATAAAGGAAAATATGATGGCGAATGTAACTATCTGGCATAACCCAAGATGCTCTAAATCAAGAAATGCAGTAACACTCTTAGAAGAGCAGGGCATAGATGCTGAAGTGGTGAAATATTTGGATACTCCTCCCAGTAAAGAAGAATTAGTAGAGATGCTAAGAATGTTAGGAATCACTGCTAGAGAACTTATGAGGACAAAAGAAGCAATCTATAAAGAGCTTGGACTCAAAGAGGTCAATGATGAAGATGCACTTATCGAAGCAATGGTAGAGAATCCAAAACTCATTGAGAGACCGATAGTGATTAAAGATGGTAAAGCGGCTATTGGTCGTCCTATAGAGAATATTATAGAATTGTTAAACTAAGAAAAGACAGAGCGCGTGAATAGACGCGCTGTCTTCATTTATGCTCATTTCAGCACATTATGCTAAAATCCCAATAATTATAACATACAAGGATAATACTTGCTAAGTACAGTAAATTTGACACAGCGTTACGGAAAGAGAGTGCTTTTCGATAAAATAAATATGACTATGGATATAGGTAAACGYTAYGGACTTATAGGRGCGAATGGTGCRGGKAARTCWACWTTTATGAAGATACTTGCAGGGGAATTGGAGCAGAGTGATGGTGAAGTGCAACTTCAACCTGGACTCAAACTTGGTATGCTCTCCCAAAACCAGTATGCATTTGAAGCATATACGCTTTCGGATGCTGTACTCTATGGAAATAAAAAGCTTTTCGATGCACAAAAAGAGAAAGAAAAACTCTATATGGAAGGTGACTTTGACTCTGATGAGGTGAACAACCGTTTAGGTGAATTAGAGATGATTTGTGCAGATGAAGATCCTACTTATGAGTCTGATGTGAAGATAGAAAAGCTTCTGCAGTCACTGGGTTTCCCTACAGGACAACATACTGACCTCATGTCATCACTTACAGGAGGTGATAAGTTTAAAATCTTGCTAGCTCAAGTACTCTTTTTAAAACCAGATGTATTATTATTGGATGAGCCTACGAACAACCTTGATATGGGGACGATTTCATGGTTAGAGAATGAGCTAAAACGTCATCAAGGTACGCTTATGGTTATCTCTCATGATAGACACTTTCTTAATGGTGTAGTCACACATATACTTGACCTCGATTTTCAGAACATCCGTGAATTTACAGGGAACTATGATGAGTGGTACATTGCGGCAAACCTTATCGCCAAGCAAGCTGAGACGGACAGAGGCAAAGCGCTTAAAGAAAAAGATGAACTTGAAGCATTCATTAGAAGATTTTCTGCCAATGCCTCTAAAGCAAAACAAGCGACATCAAGACAAAAGCAACTTGATAAACTAGACGTCCAAGCTATACAACTCTCTTCACGTCGTGACCCTTCCGTTATGTTTAAGGCGCATCGTGACATTGGTAATGAAGTGCTAGAAATCGAAGGAATCTCTAAGTCTTATGAGGGTGAAATAGTTTTTGAAAACCTTACACTCAAAGTAAGTAAAGGGGACAAAATAGCCCTCATTGGTGCCAATGGTGTAGGAAAAACAACAATCCTCAAAATCATCATGGAAGAGATAAAAGCTGATGCAGGTACCTTTAAATGGGGCCAAACCATTGCGCACTCTTACTTTCCACAAAATACCACCGACTTAGTGGTAGGAAATGAAGAGCTCCCCCAGTGGATACAAGGTTTTGATGTCAAATGGCATATAGATGATATACGTAAAACACTTGGACGTATGCTTTTCTCCGGCGAAGAACAAAAGAAGAAGATAGATGCTTGTTCTGGTGGTGAAAAGCACCGAGTGATGCTTTCTAAAATTATGATGGATTCTTCAAACTTTTTAGTCATGGATGAGCCAAACAACCACCTTGACCTTGAAGCAATTGTTGCACTTGGTGAGGCACTCCATAACTATAAAGGTGGTGTGATTTGTGTATCTCACGACAGAGAACTCATCGATGCTTTTGCAAATAGAATTATACAACTAAATGAAGATGGCAGTATCATAGACTTTGAGGGTGATTATGAAACTTTTGTTGAAAAATATGGGAAATAGAGTATAGGTGAGACAAAAACCTCATTCTACATAGAGTACACAGAAAAAAAGTATCTTAGTTATCACTAGCTCTTAAAGGAGTAGAGATGACAGATACCCAGTTTAAATCTTCTTTATTCATTGGTGATAAGAACTATACTTATTATTCTCTCAATGAATTAGCAACTTACTTTAATATTACACTCTCTAAGCTCCCTTACACTATACGAATACTTTTAGAAAATCTTTTAGCCCATTATGATGGTGAGATTGTAACCCAGAATGATATAAAAAACCTTGCAAAATGGGAGAAGYGTCAAAAGACAGTTAAGGATATAGCTTACTATCCATCTCGTGTGGTGATGCAGGATTTTACGGGGGTACCTTGTATTGTAGATTTTGCTGCACTTAGAGATGCTATGATGAAGTATGGAGGTAATCCTTCTGATATTAATCCTGTTGTGCCTATTGATTTGATTGTGGATCACTCAGTGCAAGTAGATTATTTTGGTACGAAAGATGCTTTAAGTGAGAATCTTCGCATGGAGTATGGGCGTAATAAAGAGCGCTATGCTTTACTTAAATGGTCTCAAAAAGCCTTTGACAATATACGTGTTTTTCCTCCCGGTGCAGGGATAGTCCATCAGGTAAATTTAGAATACATAGCAACCATAGTGGCACAGAGAGAAAATGAGGGTGAAACTATACTTTCTCCTGATACACTCATAGGTACAGACTCCCATACCACGATGATTAATGCACTAGGTRTCATGGGTTGGGGAGTAGGTGGTATAGAAGCTGAGGCTGTGGCATTAGGTGAGCCCTATAGTATGAAAATTCCTGAAGTTATAGGTGTGAGACTTGTGGGTAAACTGCCTGCAGGAGCAACGGCAACAGATATGGTACTACGTGTGACACAAAGGCTTCGAGAAGAAGAAGTAGTTGAGAAATTTGTAGAGTTCTTTGGTGAAGGGATGCAGGCACTTTCTCTTCCTGATAGAGCGACCATCGCAAACATGTCACCAGAGTATGGTGCTACTATGGGGTTCTTTCCTGTGGATGAAGAGACACTACGTTACATGCGACTGACCAATAGAAGAAAAAAAGCAGACCTTGCAGAAGTCTATTTAAAAAAACAGACACTTTTTTATGATGGAAGTGTGGAGGCGGAATACTCCAAAGTTATTGAGTTAAATTTAGCAAGCATAGTACCATCTGTCGCGGGTCCTTCGAGACCACAGGACAGGATAGCGTTAAGTGATGTTAAGAGTGAATTTCTCAACATGCTCACCTATGACTATGGACGTAAAATAGATACCCATAGTATTAATATACTTGAAGATGAGATGTCTGTACAGGATGAGAGGACTATAGATGCCTGTAGAATTACAGCAGGTCAAGCATGTGAAACTATTAGACTCAACAAAAAAGATGTAGAACTCTGTGATGGTTCTGTGGTTATCGCAGCCATTACTTCCTGTACAAATACCTCTAACCCTTCTGTGATGATAGGTGCAGGACTTTTAGCGCGAAATGCTGTCGAAAAAGGTTTGAGTGTGCCTGCTTATGTAAAAACATCCTTAGCACCAGGTTCAAAAGTGGTAGAGGCATATCTAAAAGAAGCAGAGTTACTTCCTCATTTAGAAACGTTAGGCTTTCAGATAGTTGGGTATGGGTGTACCACTTGTATAGGTAACAGTGGCCCACTTGATGATGAGATACAAAGAGCTATTGAAGAAAAAGGACTCATCGTCTCTGCGGTACTTTCAGGTAATAGAAACTTTGAAGCACGTATCCATCCGAAAATAAAAACAAATTTTCTTGCTTCTCCTCCTTTGGTATTGGCGTATGCCTTAGCAGGGAAAATGTGGATAGACTTTGAAGAGGAGGCACTAGGTATAGGGAGTGATGGAAAAGCTGTCTATCTTAAAGATATATGGCCTTCATCTGAAGAGATAGATATGATTATTTATTCTGTTTTGAAACCTCGCATGTTTGAAGAGAAATATGCGGATATTTTAGAGGGAGAAGCACGTTGGAAGATGTTAGATATACCCGATGATAGTATATTTCAATGGGACAAAGAATCCACCTATTTACGCCGACCTCCTTACTTTGATTATTTTAGAAAAGATGCAGCTATGATACAAGACATTGAAGGGGCAAAAATACTACTTCTTTTAGGTGACTCAGTGACAACTGACCATATTTCTCCTGCGGGAAAAATACCTAAAACGTATCCGGCAGGAGAGTATCTACTCACACATAATGTTGCTCCCAATACCTTTAATTCGTACGGTTCTCGTAGAGGTAACCATGAAGTGATGTTACGTGGTACCTTTGCAAATGAACGAATCAAAAATAAACTTGTTGCCCCTAAAGAGGGTGGTTATACTTTACATTTTCCTCTAAAAGAAGAGATGTTTACGTATGATGCTGCCATGCACTACAAATCTGAACATGTACCATTAGTAGTACTCGCTGGAGATGATTATGGTATGGGGTCTTCTCGTGATTGGGCTGCTAAAGGAACACAGCTTCTCGGTGTAAAAGCAGTCATAGCAACATCGTATGAACGTATACATAGAAACAACCTTGTAGGCATGGGTGTTTTACCTTTAGAATTCAAAGAGGGTGAATCGGCAGAGATCTTGGGACTAGATGGTTCAGAGACTTTAAGTATGGAAGGATTATCTGATGTAAAAGCGGGAGGTGTATTAACAGTAAAGGTTAAAAAAGAAAATGCAATCACATTTAGTTTTGAGGTAAATGTAAGACTAGACACCCCTGTAGATTTAAAATATTATCTAAATGGAGGGATATTGCCTTACGTACTAAGAGAAAAACTTAGTTGATGTTGGTAAAGACGGTTTGCACATCTTCATCTTCTTCTAATTTGTCGATGAGTGTTTCTACTTCTTCCATCTGCTCATCTGTGAGGTCTATGGGGGTGTTGGCAATGCGTTCATGTTTTGCTGAAGTGACCTCTATATCCATCTTTTCTAAGGCTTTAGATAGGTCTCCAAAAGCTTCAAAGGCACCAAATACTTTAATGATGGCTTTGTCTTCTGCATCTTCTTGAGGTTCCATCATTTCTTCTATCTCTTCTAGTCCAGCATCTATGAGTTCAAGTTCAAGTTCTTCTACGTCCATATCTTCTGTTTTGTCAAAAGTGATGACCGATTTTCGTGTAAACATAAAGTTTAATGCACCAGAGGTGAGCATCTCTGCTTTATTTCTAACCAGCGTAGCTTTTACGTTAGCAACAGTTCTAGTACCGTTATYAGTTGCACAGTCGATGATGAGCTGTACGCCATAAGGACCTTTGGCTTCGTAGTGCATTTCTCTAATGTCTGCGGCATCTTTACCGGCAGCTCTTTTGATGGCAGCTTCTATGTTGTGCTTTGGCATGTTTTGTGACTTGGCATTGAGAATGGCTGTACGAAGAGCAGGGTTCATGTCTGGGTCAGGGCTACCTGCTTTAGCTGCCATTGTGATGATGTTTCCTAATTTTGGAAACAGTTTTGACATGGCTCCCCATCTTTTTAATTTAGATGCTTTYCTRTACTCAAATGCTCTACCCATTGGTGATTCCTTCATGATTAATTGTGTGATTATACTCCTANTTTGGYTTARKKGYAYTNTGATWSYTAWSTRKRMRWTWTKRKSTRNATTTYWKAGKKMYYMWWTRMTMWYWWYTWRASRRWMRWTWTTAYMTRYMWKWARAYWAMAGATATTTCGTTTTTGACAGATCACCCTACAAACGTTAATAATCAAAGAAAGAATGATTGGCAGACACTCCAAGTAAACACTACGGTGCAATTTTTCAAAACTAATTTTAGATACAATACCTCTAGACAGAATCACTATATGAACCTTGGAAGTTAATATGAAAAAAATAATTGTTGTTATTTATCTAGTTTTGGGAGTTAATACTTTTGCAAATCTTACCTTGAAAATCCCAAAGCCTCTTGGGGAGATGATTCCTACGGGATATAAAGTCATAGAACAAATACATGGAGACTTAAATAAAGATGAGCAAGATGACGTTGTTTTAATAGTTAAAAAGATTGATAAAAGCAAGATAGTGACTGATGAGCATGGAAAGGTGGTAGATCGTAACCGTCGGGGAGTACTCATAGCACTCAAAAACAACGACACTTATGATATGGTTATAAAAAACCTAAGTTGCTTTTCTTCTGAAAATGAATATGGCGGTGCTTATTTTCCGCCTGAACTATATTTTAATATAGCAAAAGGAAATCTGTATTTTCATTATGGGCATGGACGTTATGGATATTGGGAATATACTTTCCGTTATGAAAATAGAGATTTTAAGCTCATAGGCTATGATAATAGCAGAAATAGAGGGCCAATCATTCTGGAAGTTATCAGCATTAACTTTCTGACTGAAAAAATGTTAATCAAGAAAAATCTCAAACCATCTGAAGAAAGTGGAAAGGAAGTGTTTAAAGAAACATGGGAGAAATTTTCAATGCCGACAAGCATTGGACTGAGTGAGATCCATGATTTTGATAGATTATATATACAAAGGATGATTGAGGAATCGCAATGAAATTTGAAATGCTGATTGAACGTCGTATCCCAAAGTTTAGGTTTCTCTATCTTGTAACGGGGGTATGTCTAATATTTTTAGGCTGGATGAAGTCTTATATGGGAGCACAGATGATCTTATGGCCAATAGCCGTGCTTTGTTTTTCTTTGATGAGCTACTCTACACTACTGACATGGATGATGAGTGTAGTAATCTTTATGACTGGGTCAGTTCATTACAGTATACTGTTGATAGAAGAGCTCATCTGGATGCGCTCAGAAGTGAAAGTAGCCCATATCCTAAGAGATGCTCCGATAGCCTTTCCGTCTTTTGTGGTTTTCATCATTTTTGTAACCATAGGTATCATCATGGCTAAACCCAAGACTATACAACATGCATAATCTAACCATACATACGCAAGCATAATAGGAACAAGATTATGGAAATACTACTTATTTTATTTTTACTTGGATTAGTCATTATAKTCGTATACATCCTGTACGCAGTCATGAAGTGGATTTTTCAGACAAAAGCTAGAGCCATTCGAGTATCTTTATCCTTTCTCACAGTTGTCGCGGGCTTCACCATTTACCAACTATTTTTTCTAAAACTGGAGTTTATACAATCTAAAGTCTATCCAGACTTATACTTGGTCAAAAATTTTCCTGAAGACAGGAGTGTCTTAAATAAAGCTATTAAAGATTTTGTGATGAAACGTATCAAAACCAAAACTCAAAAACAGCTAATGGACTCGAATCCTTCATCGCGTTTTTACCAATATTATAAAAGTTATAACCCATTAATATTCGGGGATTCAGGGACTGCTTATTTTATTGATAACGAGGAAGATCTCGGTGGTATGGTCGTTGAAGATCTCTCTATGTATATGAATCTCAAGCTAGCAGTACTCGATAAAACTGTTTGTGAAGATAAAACCAACTATTGTGCCCAATTACATTTTTTTGAGAAAGGTAATATAGTAAAAACCGATATTATTTATATTATACACTGATCTGAATCAAAGTATGTAAATTAGGTCAAAAAAGTAAAAAGATCTATTTTAGATATAGATGGATGGTATAAAAATAAATTTAAGTGGGGTATAACTAATGAATAATATGAAACCTGACTCAATCCCAAATCACTACCACTTCAAAATATTTAAGCCACATAGTTTTTAAGTCAGTTTGTACCTGAACGAATGAAGCAAAATTTATGATATTGTGATAGAATTGGGCATAAGGTATGTTCAAGGATATTATATAGGTAAACCCCAACCCATAGAAGAGTACCTTTCGGCAACTTAGTTAATATTCGTATAAACCGTTTGCACATCTTCATCTTCTTCTAATTTGTCGATGAGTGTTTCTACTTCTTCCATCTGCTCATCTGTGAGGTCTAGGGGGGTGTTGGCAATGCGTTCATGTTTTGCTGAAGTGACCTCTATATCCATCTTTTCTAAGGCTTTAGATAGGTCTCCAAAAGCTTCAAAGGCACCAAATACTTTAATGATGGCTTTGTCTTCTGCATCTTCTTGAGGTTCCATCATTTCTTCTATCTCTTCTAGTCCAGCATCTATGAGTTCAAGTTCAAGTTCTTCTACGTCCATATCTTCTGTTTTGTCAAAAGTGATGACCGATTTTCGTGTAAACATAAAGTTTAATGCACCAGAGGTGAGCATCTCTGCTTTATTTCTAACCAGCGTAGCTTTTACGTTAGCAACAGTTCTAGTACCGTTATCAGTTGCACAGTCGATGATGAGCTGTACGCCATAAGGACCTTTGGCTTCGTAGTGCATTTCTCTAATGTCTGCGGCATCTTTACCGGCAGCTCTTTTGATGGCAGCTTCTATGTTGTGCTTTGGCATGTTTTGTGACTTGGCATTGAGAATGGCTGTACGAAGAGCAGGGTTCATGTTTGGGTCAGGGCTACCTGCTTTAGCTGCCATTGTGATGATGTTTCCTAATTTTGGAAACAGTTTTGACATGGCTCCCCATCTTTTTAATTTAGATGCTTTCCTGTACTCAAATGCTCTACCCATTGGTGATTCCTTCATGATTAATTGTGTGATTATACTCCTAATTTGGCTTAATGGCATTATGATTGTTATGTGTAAGATATGGTGTATATTTTAGAGGTACCCTTTAATAACTATTTGACGGTAGATATTATATGCCTGTAAATTACAGATATTTCGTTTTTGACAGATCACCCTACAAACGTTAATAATCAAAGAAAGAATGATTGGCAGACACTCCAAGTAAACACTACGGTGCAATTTTTCAAAACTAATTTTAGATACAATACCTCTAGACAGAATCACTATATGAACCTTGGAAGTTAATATGAAAAAAATAATTGTTGTTATTTATCTAGTTTTGGGAGTTAATACTTTTGCAAATCTTACCTTGAAAATCCCAAAGCCTCTTGGGGAGATGATTCCTACGGGATATAAAGTCATAGAACAAATACATGGAGACTTAAATAAAGATGAGCAAGATGACGTTGTTTTAATAGTTAAAAAGATTGATAAAAGCAAGATAGTGACTGATGAGCATGGAAAGGTGGTAGATCGTAACCGTCGGGGAGTACTCATAGCACTCAAAAACAACGACACTTATGATATGGTTATAAAAAACCTAAGTTGCTTTTCTTCTGAAAATGAATATGGCGGTGCTTATTTTCCGCCTGAACTATATTTTAATATAGCAAAAGGAAATCTGTATTTTCATTATGGGCATGGACGTTATGGATATTGGGAATATACTTTCCGTTATGAAAATAGAGATTTTAAGCTCATAGGCTATGATAATAGCAGAAATAGAGGGCCAATCATTCTGGAAGTTATCAGCATTAACTTTCTGACTGAAAAAATGTTAATCAAGAAAAATCTCAAACCATCTGAAGAAAGTGGAAAGGAAGTGTTTAAAGAAACATGGGAGAAATTTTCAATGCCGACAAGCATTGGACTGAGTGAGATCCATGATTTTGATAGATTATATATACAAAGGATGATTGAGGAATCGCAATGAAATTTGAAATGCTGATTGAACGTCGTATCCCAAAGTTTAGGTTTCTCTATCTTGTAACGGGGGTATGTCTAATATTTTTAGGCTGGATGAAGTCTTATATGGGAGCACAGATGATCTTATGGCCAATAGCCGTGCTTTGTTTTTCTTTGATGAGCTACTCTACACTACTGACATGGATGATGAGTGTAGTAATCTTTATGACTGGGTCAGTTCATTACAGTATACTGTTGATAGAAGAGCTCATCTGGATGCGCTCAGAAGTGAAAGTAGCCCATATCCTAAGAGATGCTCCGATAGCCTTTCCGTCTTTTGTGGTTTTCATCATTTTTGTAACCATAGGTATCATCATGGCTAAACCCAAGACTATACAACATGCATAATCTAACCATACATACGCAAGCATAATAGGAACAAGATTATGGAAATACTACTTATTTTATTTTTACTTGGATTAGTCATTATAGTCGTATACATCCTGTACGCAGTCATGAAGTGGATTTTTCAGACAAAAGCTAGAGCCATTCGAGTATCTTTATCCTTTCTCACAGTTGTCGCGGGCTTCACCATTTACCAACTATTTTTTCTAAAACTGGAGTTTATACAATCTAAAGTCTATCCAGACTTATACTTGGTCAAAAATTTTCCTGAAGACAGGAGTGTCTTAAATAAAGCTATTAAAGATTTTGTGATGAAACGTATCAAAACCAAAACTCAAAAACAGCTAATGGACTCGAATCCTTCATCGCGTTTTTACCAATATTATAAAAGTTATAACCCATTAATATTCGGGGATTCAGGGACTGCTTATTTTATTGATAACGAGGAAGATCTCGGTGGTATGGTCGTTGAAGATCTCTCTATGTATATGAATCTCAAGCTAGCAGTACTCGATAAAACTGTTTGTGAAGATAAAACCAACTATTGTGCCCAATTACATTTTTTTGAGAAAGGTAATATAGTAAAAACCGATATTATTTATATTATACACTGATCTGAATCAAAGTATGTAAATTAGGTCAAAAAAGTAAAAAGATCTATTTTAGATATAGATGGATGGTATAAAAATAAATTTAAGTGGGGTATAACTAATGAATAATATGAAACCTGACTCAATCCCAAATCACTACCACTTCAAAATATTTAAGCCACATAGTTTTTAAGTCAGTTTGTACCTGAACGAATGAAGCAAAATTTATGATATTGTGATAGAATTGGGCATAAGGTATGTTCAAGGATATTATATAGGTAAACCCCAACCCATAGAAGAGTACCTTTCGGCAACTTAGTTAATATTCGTATAAACCGTTTGCACATCTTCATCTTCTTCTAATTTGTCGATGAGTGTTTCTACTTCTTCCATCTGCTCATCTGTGAGGTCTAGGGGGGTGTTGGCAATGCGTTCATGTTTTGCTGAAGTGACCTCTATATCCATCTTTTCTAAGGCTTTAGATAGGTCTCCAAAAGCTTCAAAGGCACCAAATACTTTAATGATGGCTTTGTCTTCTGCATCTTCTTGAGGTTCCATCATTTCTTCTATCTCTTCTAGTCCAGCATCTATGAGTTCAAGTTCAAGTTCTTCTACGTCCATATCTTCTGTTTTGTCAAAAGTGATGACCGATTTTCGTGTAAACATAAAGTTTAATGCACCAGAGGTGAGCATCTCTGCTTTATTTCTAACCAGCGTAGCTTTTACGTTAGCAACAGTTCTAGTACCGTTATCAGTTGCACAGTCGATGATGAGCTGTACGCCATAAGGACCTTTGGCTTCGTAGTGCATTTCTCTAATGTCTGCGGCATCTTTACCGGCAGCTCTTTTGATGGCAGCTTCTATGTTGTGCTTTGGCATGTTTTGTGACTTGGCATTGAGAATGGCTGTACGAAGAGCAGGGTTCATGTCTGGGTCAGGGCTACCTGCTTTAGCTGCCATTGTGATGATGTTTCCTAATTTTGGAAACAGTTTTGACATGGCTCCCCATCTTTTTAATTTAGATGCTTTTCTATACTCAAATGCTCTACCCATTGGTGATTCCTTCATGATTAATTGTGTGATTATACTCCTATTTGGTTTAGGTGTACTTGATACCTAACTAGGCATTTTTAGCTGATTTCTTAGTGCTTAAATGCTCTTATCTAAAGAAACATTTTTACCTATAATAAGACAAATAATTGAAAGGATACTAATGTTAAAAAATCTTTTAAGTAGTGGTTTTTCATTTAATGAGAATGAATATGAATTAAAAACAAAATACATTTTACTCAATAGNTATGATGGCAATCTTAGCTATAAGTCTTTTTCTTATAGGTGTCTTACGTTTCATAACTTCTTATCATGTTCAAGGGATGATTGACTTTTTTGCCACTTTGATGGGGGTATTATTGATATTTGTACTGCGAAAATTTAAAAAAGGACATTATGAGTCTGTAGCATATATTATGACATTTATTTCTGCTGTACTCATTGTTTTTTCATACTACACAAGTGAGGGGATGATTAATATCAATACATGGTTTATTACTTTGATTATACCTATATTTTTTATTTTGGGATATCGTATTGCGATGATTATGGCATTGTTCTTTATGATTATTGTTGCTGGGCTGAATTTACACTATGTGAAGACTGATACCATCAATACTATGTATGGATATGTGCCTCTTTTTYTAAGTGTTATCTTTTTGCATATTTATGAATACAGGTTTTATCAGTTTACACAACTTTTAACAAAGACAAACAATACTTTGGAAGAAAAAGTAAAAGAAAAAACGCTTGAACGTACAAGAGTACTTGAAAAACAGAAAATAAAATTAGATTATCAGGCACACCATGATTCTTTAACAACTTTACCAAATAGGGTGAAGTTTCAAAAAGAAGTTGAAAAAATTATTGATCTGAATAAACATAACAATGCAAAGTCAGCTATTTTATTTATAGACCTTGATCATTTTAAAAATATTAATGACTCTTTTGGTCATGATATTGGAGATAAAGTGCTGAAAATTACTGCTTCTAGGATACGTGAATGTATTAGGAAAGATGATATCTTAGCACGATTTGGTGGAGATGAATTTGTTGTGCTTATCAATGGTTTTGAGAATGAAAAAGATCTTGAAGAGATCTCAAAACATCTCATAGGGTGTATTTCAAAACCGGTATTGATTAATAACAGAACAATGTTTGTTGCATGTAGTATAGGTATAAGTATCCATAAAAAGCATTCACGGACTTATCAAGACTTTATAAAATATGCAGATACAGCAATGTATAAAGCTAAAGATGCTGGAAGAAACAATTATCAGTTTTACACTTCAGGTATGACAGATGTCGCTTTTGAAAGAGTGTTGATGGAAACCAGTATGCGTTTTGCACTTGATAAAGAAGAATTTACTGTGCATTATCAACCTCAAGTAAATGGGAAAACGAATCAAATGATAGGTATGGAAGCGTTAGTGCGTTGGAATCATCCCGATATGGGATTAATTTCTCCAGGTGCGTTTATACCTTTAGCAGAAGAGACAGGGCTAATTATTGCTTTAGATCAGTGGGTTATGCTTACTGGAATGAAGCAAATGAGAGCATGGTATGATTTGGGCTATACACYAGGACGTCTTTCACTTAATCTTTCCGTTAAACACTTACAACAAAGAGATTTTATAACAGTAGTGAAAGAAATGCTAAATAAAACAGGGTGTAAAGCAGAATGGATAGAATTTGAAATCATAGAGAGTCATATTATGAATAATATAGTGGAATCCATAGAAACACTTGAACGTATCCAAGCTTTAGGAATCAGTATAGCTATAGATGATTTTGGTACAGGGTATTCGTCTTTGTCATATTTAAAAAAGCTACCACTAGATAAGTTGAAAATAGACAGATCGTTTATCGTTGATATTCCAGACAACAAAGAAGATGCAGCTATTACAAATGCCATTATAGCCATAGCAAAGAGTCTAAATCTTATTGTCATTGCTGAAGGTGTGGAGACAGAAAAACAAAAAAATTATTTGTTGGAGTGTGGTTGCGACAATATTCAGGGATACTTTTACTATAGGCCAATGCCTGCAGAGGACATGGAAAACGTACTAAAAGGCATCTAAATCATTTTTTTGTATATATAAAGATATGTATTTAGTGTTAAGTGGCATTAAAGTTTGACTAGATAGTATGCATTTATGAAACTAAATGAAATAACTTTAACCAATCCTTACCTCAACTTATCTGAAGAGTGTTATGACAAAGTAACACCTGCACCACTCTCTAGCCCACACCTTATACATGTAAATAAGGATGTGGCTAAAATACTGAACATTGATGAAGATGAGTTAAAGACTGATGCCTTTGTCCAATTGCTCAATGGTGAGTATAAACCACAAGGTTCTGAGCCTTTTGCGATGTGTTATGCAGGGCATCAGTTTGGGCACTTTGTGCCTAGGCTTGGTGATGGTAGAGCTATCAATATTGGTACCATAGATAAGTATCATTTGCAACTTAAGGGTGCAGGGATGACTGAATATTCTCGTAATGGTGACGGGCGTGCGGTACTTCGCTCATCCATACGTGAGTATCTTATGAGTGAAGNSGRTGSMAGKGYTSARMRTCCCTAGTACATTGTGTCTAGGTCTTATAGGTTCAGACCACGATGTGAGACGCGAGCGTATAGAAAAGGGGGCGATTGTCTGTCGTGTAAGTACCTCATGGGTACGTTTTGGTACTTTTGAATATTATGCATCCAACGGCATGTTTAAGGAGCTTGAAGCCTTAGCAGACTACGTTATAGAAGAAAATTTCCCACATTTAAAAGGGCAAAATGACATTTATACTATGCTGTTTAATGAAGTGATGGTCATTACGGCTAGACTCATGGCACAGTGGATGTCAGTAGGCTTTAACCATGGTGTAATGAACACAGACAATATGTCCATAGCAGGACTTACTATAGACTATGGGCCTTATGCATTTTTAGATGACTTTAGGCATGAAAACGTATGTAATCACACGGATGTAGAGGGACGCTATAGTTATACCAATCAACCCCAAGTTGCTAAGTGGAATTTACAGATGCTTATGAAAGCCCTTAGTCCTCTTGCCAGCATGGATAAGATGGAAAAAATATTGTCTATCTATGATAAGGTATATACGAGATACACACACTACTATATGTGTAAAAAGCTTGGCTTAGAGGGCACTGTAGATGAAGACCCTGAGCTTATAGATGATATGTATGATATGTTAGAAAAGTTGCATGTGGACTATACACTCTTTCTGCGAACACTTAGTCACTATGAGCATAAAGGTGATAGAACACTACTTCTTGCAACAGGGATGTACCATGAACCTATGAATGAATGGCTAGACAGGTATGACGAACGTATACAGTACATAGACAAAACACAACGTAAAAATCAGATGTTGTCAAACAACCCTAAGTATGTACTGAAAAACTATATGCTACAAGAAGCCATAGATGCAGCAAGTAATGGTGATTTCTCATTGGTAGATGACTTATTTAAAATAGCACAAAACCCTTTTGAAGAGTACCCAGAATATGAAAAATGGGCAGGTGCTACACCTAAAGAATTTATGAATAAAAAGCTCTCTTGTTCTTCTTGACATAAGTCAATAGCTTAGTGCAAGACATATAGATATAATACATCATTACATCAAGAAGGAATACATATGCTTGCAACTGAAGTAGACAGAGGATCAGTAGAGAAGATGGTACGTTCATTTTATGAGATGCTCATAAAAGACGACCTAGTTGGACCATTTTTTATAAAAGCATTGGGGGATGACCTCAAAAATGACAAATGGTATGAACATTTTCATACCCTAGATAAATTTTGGCTTATGATGATGACAGGAGAGAAGGGTTACATGGGTGACCCTTTTTTGCCACATGTATTTATAGGTAAACTTACTGAAGAGACATTTGAACGTTGGTTAGAATTGTTTAACAAACATGTGCATGAACACTTCATCCCTGAGATAGCAGATAAGTTTTATAGAAAATCAGAGATACTTGCTAAACAGTTTATGGAAAACTTAGAAATAGGGGAAGAGTTCGAGGATGAAGACTAAGAAAGCATTTTTCTGCTTCTAACCCACAAGTACCCCTCAAGTATTAAGTTTCTTATGATACAATAAATGATGTATTATAAACCACCTTTTACTATTACCGATACTATTCTTGATTTGGTTAGTCAGATTAGTGAATATATCGGTATATTTTCTGCACTAGAAAAAAGAATAACTACCCCAAAATTACGAAAAATAAACCGCATTAAAACACTTGTAGGTACACTTCAAATAGAAGGTAACACACTGACTGAAGAGAAAGTAACCGCTATCCTAGAAGGCAAACGGGTATTGGGTAATAAAGATGAGATACAAGAAGCAAAAGGGGCGATAGAAGCCTACAAATATTTACAGAGCTATAACTATACGAATTTAGATGACTTGCTTTTAGCACACAAACGGCTCACCCAAAAGCTTTTAAAAAATACTGGTATGTTTCGGACTGTGAATGTAGCGGTAGGCTCACATGTAGCCCCACCTTTTACTCAAATATCATCGCTTATGCATCAGCTTTTAGTGTGGACAAAAGAGACAACACTACATCCTCTCATAGTAAGTAGTATTTTTCATTATGAGTTTGAGTTTATACATCCTTTTGAAGATGGCAACGGGAGAGTAGGTAGACTATGGCAAACACTCATTCTTTATAAATGGAAAGAGATATTTGCCTACTTACCTTTAGAGAGCATCGTAAAAGAAAGACAACAAGCGTATTACAAGGCTATAGAAGAGTCAACTGAAGCAGGTGAGAGTACTCCTTTTATAACATTTATGTTGGAGTCAATTTTAGAAACCATACTCACTACCCCTCAAGACATACCCCAAGATACCCCACAAGATGAGAGACTTCAGAAAGTATTGGATTTTTGTGAAGTACCACGCAGTAGACAAGAGATACAAAAGCATGTTAGTAYGAAAGATAGGAAGCATTTTAAAGAGGTGGTATTGGATGTGTTACTATCTGATGGATTATTAGAGATGACTTTGCCTGATAAGCCTCAGAGTCCGAAGCAGAGGTATATTGTGAGAAAAAATTTATGGTTTTAATATCCAATAAGGAATCTTTAGTAAATAAAGAAATATCTTTTGTAGCGATTATAGAAATATTTTTTGCTGTAGGTATCTATTGGGGTTTTGCAATTTATTTTGATACATATATGCATATTTTACTTAGTGTATTACTCTCACCATTTTTATTATTACGCTCTAATAAGTCTATTGATTTGGGATTATCATTGTTGGAAAATGGAGTACGTTCTCATAGAGAATATACATCATTTTATAGATTTGGACTTGAAGTAATCATACTACTAAATGTCATTATAATTACATATATAGTATTTGAACGATATTTAAATTTAGATGATATTTTTTTTGTTCTATTTTTTTTAATTTTTTGTTCAGGCATAGGAATTGGGATAGGACAAGGACTCTTTGGAGTGATGGATAGTCAACGTATAGGCATTTTATCAATTCTTTCTGTTTTATCTACAAGCATATATCTTGGCGGTATAAATGTATTGGTAGTGATATTGTTTTTTCTTTTTATCTCTTTGATAGTAATAGTTTTATTTCGTAGTATTGGTAAAAGACTTATTGGAATAATTACAGTTGTGTTTTTAGGTATAGGTGTTTCATTAGGTTCTTTATTTATAATTTTTATTTATAAATTTATTGCGGTTATATCCAATTTTTCTGATGGGTATAAAAATGTTATTCAGAACTGGAGGGATAATAATTTTGTTATAGATCTAAAATATCCACCAGAACTTATGTTTGGAATTGAAGCTTATAATGGGCTAAATGAGTTTAAGTTATCTAAATTCTTTAATCAAATAGAAAAAGATGATGAGGATAGTCTCAATGAAAAAATAATGGAATCATTTGCAATTACAGCTATATATTTAGTATTATATCTCTTTGCTTTATTTTATAGATTTAGCATAAAAGCTACATTTTGGTTCTATATACCATTATTAATTTTAGTACAAACTCCTACAAATTTACGAGATAATACAACAATAAAAAACTTTTTATCTAAATTACATAGGTATGCATATGTAAGGTTGTTTTTCATTTTTGCTAGTATTACTTTGATTTCATTTTTTGTCCTACATTTAAATCCAAATTACCTCAAAGAGATTAGTAATCCCTTTGCTATATATATTTCTATTATTTATTTTGATTTTTCATCAATAGAAATGTGGAAGTTGTTGCAAATTGCCATTGCTTTTTTGACAGTAGTATTATATTTTTGGTCTGATTATATATGGAAAACTGAAGAAAATAGAAATATGAACTTTATTTATAATAAGCAAATTAGATATATATTTTTGTTAAATAATATTCGAAATGTATTTGCACTTTTTTATTTTTTATTTCTCTTTATCTATATTTCATATGAATTTAAAATATGGGAATATAAATATATACCAAACTTTGTAGTATCTTTTTTGGAAAATGCTATGCAAGTTATTCAATATGTATTTTAAAGGAGTAAAATTGATTCTAGAACAAGTCCAACAAAGCATTAGAAAAATTTTAGGGCTAGTATTGTTCTTTGAAATATAAAGGATAGATACTATAAAATAAAATCAGATAGTAGTGATTAAATATAAAAAGGTAAACACCATGCTTTATGAAAATATAGACAGAGGCTCCATAGAAAAACTTGTACGTCTATTTTATGAAGATATCTTAAAAGATGATCTTTTAAGCCCATTTTTTATAAGAATACTGGGTGCTGATATTAAAAATGACAAATGGTATGAACACTTAAATACTCTCACTAACTTTTGGTATGCTCTTATGACAGGGGAGGGCAGATATATGGGGGATCCACTTATGCCTCATATGTTTCTTGGAGGTTTGGATGAGAAGCATTTTGAACGTTGGCTTATGCTATTTCGAGAAATACTTGATGAACTGTTTACCCCAACTATAGCCATAAAAATCTATGGCAGAGCCAAAGCACTCTCAACTAGGTTTATTAGTGATTTGGAACTAGACGATGATGACGATTAGTGTATAAAAAATATGTTAAAATAGTGTAAATATACTCAAGGTTTAGTATGAATTTAGAAGAACTTAATATGCTTATAAAAGAAGAAATGGGGGTGCTACTCTATTTCTCTGGTGAACACTGCAATGTCTGCCATGCCTTACGTCCTAAGTTTAGAGAACTTTTTGATGCAGAGTTTCCAAAACTCAAACAAATCTACCTAGATGCACAGGAATATGCAGAGATATCTTCTCATTATAATGTAGTCTCTTTACCAACTATGTTGGTCTTTTTAGAKGGGAGAGAGTTTGYACGTGAGGGTAGGTCTGTGAGTTTRCAYAAGATGACAGAACAGCTTAAGCGTCCGTACATGATGATGACTGCATAAATAATATTTCCTGTTTATGAATTGTTTTTACTTTTATTCTATAGTTTGGTAGATAACTAAAAGGTACAAGATGAAAGATACCAAACTTTTGCTCATAGAAGATGATGAGCAGATGGCAGACTTACTTACACGTTTTTTAGTAGAACATRARATGCAARTCTCACATGTTAYACRTCCTTCACAAGCCTTAGCTATACTTGAAGTAGAAGAATTTGACCTTATTATCTTAGATCTTTCGTTGCCTGAGATGGATGGATTGGAACTTTGTAAAAAGATACGTGAAAGTTCTGAGATACACATTATCATCTCTAGTGCTAGAAGTGCTTTGGAGGATAAACTTATAGGCTTTGAAAATGGTGCTGATGATTACCTACCAAAACCATATAGTCCTCGAGAACTTCTTGCTCGTATTAAAACAATACTCAAAAGACATGGGGGACAAGAGGCAGTAGATAGTTCCAGTAATTTTAGGGTAGATGAAAGTAGTACCCAGATATATTTTGAACATAAGGTACTTAAACTCACTTTAGCAGAGTATGAGATACTCAAACTCCTCATCAAAAGAGCCAATCAAACTGTAAGCAGAGAGGACATAGCTAACTCCATAGACTCTCATAGATTTGACTCCGGTGTGGAGAGTATCAACATTCTCATAGGACGTATACGTAAAAAACTCGATACTGATAATTTCGATACCTATATCCAAACAGTAAGAGGCATAGGATACCGTTTTGTTGAAAACTAATTCTATTATATACTCTACTCGATTGGTGGGGATTATCGCAGGGTTACTCCTTATTATTACGACCTTTTTAGCCATCAATATGTCTATATACCTCGATAAGAGGAATGAAGTACATCGTGCTGTAATGTTGTATGATTTACTGTTTATGAAGCACCCAAGTAAGGAGGAGTTTGAGGACTATAGAAAAAAGCATAAACTTACGCAGGTCGGCAAAGAAATAATGGACAAGGTACGCCATAAAGGTAAGCCACTTATAGAAGATGCATTGTTACGTAAAACTTTACAGTCTGGGGATATAGAAATCTTTATTTGTAAGGATGGACATTATTATTATGCATACAAGATGGATGCGATGCATTATTATCGTAGTGATGAACCAATGACACCTTATATGATATATATTATGATAGCCTTTGTGATCATGGTATTGTTGTTGTGGGGGTTGTATAAATATATCACTTCTTCTATTATGCCACTTAGAGATCTCTATGTACAAATAAAACGTTTTTCAAATGGCGAGAAGGATATACATATAAAAGTAGAGGGTCATGATGAGGTAGCCCAAGTAGCAAATGCTTTTGATGAGAGTGTACGTAAAACACAAGCACTGGAAAAGAGTCGTGCTTTGTTTTTACGTAATGTCATGCATGAGCTTAAAACTCCCATAAGCAAAGGTAAACTACTTATTCACTTTTTGMAAGGTGAAGAGAAAGATAAAGAGCTTTTAGAAAACCTTTTTGAGCAGATGCAAAGACACTTAAATGACYTGGCACACGTAGAATCAATGACAGCCAAAAACTTAGCACTCAAGAAAAAGAATTATGCCGCAATAGACGTGATAGACCATGCCATAGATTTATTAGGTATTGATAGAAAAGATATACGTGAAAACCTACAAGATACCATGATAGAAGTGGATTTTAATTTGTTTGCATATGCAATCAAAAATTTACTAGACAATGCCATAAAATATACACAGAGTAAGCCTATAGATATCATGTTAATGGATAACTGTCTTACTATTTCTAATAAAGGTATACCTTTTAAAGAAAGTTTTACTACCTACATCGAAGCATATGAGCGTGATATGACTCAACATAGTTTAGAAGGTATGGGACTAGGACTCTATATAGTCAATGAAATTATCATACAGCACGGCTATGAACTGCGTTACAAGTATATAAATAATAAACATCATTTTTCTATTTGTTTCTAATAGTGTATAACGTTTATGAAACGTTTATCTAAAATTTGTTTTTTGTTTTTCTAATCCTTTTATACTTACTAATTAGAGTTATAAGATACTCTAAATATTTAAATCAAAAAGGAAAANCACTATGTTAAAGACTATAATCAAATCAACAGCCTTGGTAGGGCTGTTAATGGGTACCGTACAAGCAGTAGATATAGAAGTGAGGTTAGTAAATAATATGGCTACAAGTCATTTTACACCTTTACTTGTAGCAGCACACCCTAGTACAGCACATATATTTATACCAGGTATGCCAGCTAGTGCCGCACTGCAAGCAATGGCTGAAGGTGGAGATATCTCAGGGTTGGTAACAGAACTTACATCTGATTCTGCAAATCTAGTCGAAAACCCTGCAGGAGGACTTTTAGCCGCAGGAGAAAATGCAGTGGCAACGCTCACTACCGATACAAATAATGATGTATTGTCTATTGTTGCGATGATACTCCCTAGCAATGATGGATTCATAGGGTTGCATAATTGGAAAATACCAACTCAACCTGGAGTTTATAGAGTGAATTTGGATGCATATGATTCAGGAACAGAAGCCAACGATGAAATAGGTGCAAATATTCCACAGCCAGGACCTACTAGCGCAGGTATTGGAACAGGTGGAACAGGTGTTACTACGCTGGTAGAAGGGTTTGTGCATATACATCGAGGTGTTCTAGGTGACACAAATACAACAGGTGGCGCAAGTGATTTTGACAGTACCCAACATCGTTGGTTAAACCCTGTTGCTACAGCAATCATAACGGTAAGATAAAATGAAAGCCTTACAACTATGGAGCAGCATGTTAACTGCTGGACTGGTTTTAAGTGGGTGTGGTAGTGATAAYAATAATCCACCACCRGAACCTGTGATATTGTCTTATAAGGTGACAGTAACAAATCTAACTTTTTCCCAACCTATGACACCTATGACAATAGTGTACCATGGTAATGATTATAGGTTTTTCGAAGTGGGAGAGAGTGTGAGCGTAGCTTTTGAAAATTTTGCAGAAAGTGGTGCTAATGTTGATCTTCTCACAGAATTAAGTTCTACAAATCAAGTAGAAGCAAATATAGGCGGTACTGGACTTATTTTACCTGGGAAAAGTGATACTGTGATGATTGAAGGTGAAAGTACAACATGTATTTCAGTGGCAACAATGCTTGCAAATACGAATGATGCCTTTGCAGGTATCAACTGTGTAGATGTATCTGAACTACAGGTGGGACAGCAGGTAGAAATAGATATAGTAACCTATGATGCAGGAACAGAAGCCAATAGTGAACTTGCTTCAACAATACCTGGACCAGCAGGTGGTGGTGCAGGTTTCGCTGCTATACGTGATGATAGAGATTTTGTTTCTGTGCATGCTGGTGTGGTGACAAAAGATGATGGTTTGATGACATCAGTACTCACACAGATGCATAAATGGGATAATCCAGCGGCTTCTGTTATGATAGAGCGTATAAACTAAATTACTTCTTCGTAATAATAGAAATATTCTCAAACCCTTTGGTTTTGAGAATATCAATTACTGATACAAAATACTCAAAGGCTGAAGCCTTATCCATATGTAATGAAATCAAATCTTTTTTAGGGTCAAGTTTTAGAAGTTTTTCTTTGATGGCATCTAATACTAACTCATTTTTATTGTAAAAATATTTCCCATCTTTATCTATAGATATATGTATACTTTTTTTCTCTTCAGCTTTCTTAGAACTGGCAGTTGGCAAATCTATTTTTATCGTTTGATTTTTAACAAAGGTTGAGGTGGCCAAGATGATAACAAGAAGTACCAAAACAATGTCGATGAATGGTACAACATTCATTTTGTCAAATCGTTCTCGTCTCATTAGACGGTTCCTTTCTGGGCAAAGCCCAGCAAAGGACTCTTCGGCAGAGTGCCCATACGGCTAACCGTATTTCGCATTACGTTTTTGAACATCTTATTTTTCATCCTGCATGATTTCCCATTTGGCAAGAAGTATGTCTACTTTACTGAGTAGGGCATTGTAAAATACTGTGGCAGGGATAGCTACAACAAGACCAGCGGCAGTGGCTTTAAGAGCAAGTGCCAAGTGCTTCATAATCTCCCCGGGGTCAATGGTGTCTTGTTGGTCTCCGATGATGTAAAAAGTAAGGATAATGGCAATGACCGTTCCAAGTAGCCCAATGTAAGGGGCATTGGTACCGATACTTGCGATGGTGGCCAAGCGTTTAGAAAGGTCTATTTCTAGAGCCAGTTTATGAGTGTAAGTACTTAAGTCAACAGAGCGGTAATAGAGTAGTCTCTCTATAAAGTAGGCAACAGTAATAAAACTTAAAAATACGAGTAGACCAATAATCCCATAATCTACGACGTCTTTGAGTTGTTCGATAGGCATTTGTTTTCCTGAAAATAAATTAGAATAGATTATATGCTAACTATATTAAGAGAATGTTAATGAACTTAACACAAAATAAGTTCTTTTATTCTATAACTTGTTGCTTTCTTCTACTTAAAGCTTCTTATGTATAATAGTTCTTATGAAAACATTATTTAAAAAACTTATTATAGTACTCATTTTACTTGCTCTTACGCTTACTGGGCTATTTCTTTTTCTTTTTTCCCCTTTTGGAAATAACACACTTAAGCCTTATGTAAAAAATGAAATAGAAGAACAACTTGGTATGTCTGTAGACATAAGTACATTTTCTATAAAATCTGATAACGCAAAATTTATAATCTTGGTAAACAAAGAGTTAAGCATTGAAGTAGTGACGAACTACAGTTTCCTTACGCAATCATTTAAAGGTATTTATCAGGTCATAGCAGACAATTTTATTTATGATGAAATCAAATTGAGACAGGCAAATATTATAGGACGTTTTGAAGGCACACCTAGTGATATCTCTATCGATGGTAATGGTACCGTTTTAGATGCACCACTTGATTATGCTTTACGTGTTATCAATAACATACCTCAAAAAATAAAAGCCAACATCCAAAGCATAGAACTTGCCGAACTACTACAACTCTCAGCACAGCCTCCTTTGGCAAAAGGTAAAGTAAATGTGAAAATCGATATGCCAACGATAGGTGAAGAAAATGCGAAGGGATTTGGACATATCATCCTTGATAAGGCAACGTTCAATGACGCTCTCATAAAGAAGTTGTATAACTTTGAACTTCCAAAACAAAGCTATGTTACTGCAAAAGTTGATGCGACACTCAATGGCAAGATGATAGATTTATTGGCAGATGTAAAAAGCAACCTCTTTAAGATGAATGTGGACAATGCAAGTATAAATGTAGAAACAAAAAAGGTACTTGCCGACTATCGTATAGATGTTAAAGATATACGTATTTTGACTCAAAATAAACTTCAAGGTGTATTTAAAATCAATGGAGATGTGAAGATAGAAGATGAAAAAGTAAAAGTCACAGGGGAAAGTAAGTCTTTTGGAGGTGAATTGTTGTTTAACTTAGGCGATAAGCTTATTGTGACATTCAAGAAGATAATTGTAGCTAAAATTTTGCATTTTATGAAACAACCAGCATTGGCTACAGGTGACTTAAGTGGTACTGTTGTCTTAGAAAATACAGCCATGGATGCAGGTAATTATGAGATAAGTGTGAAAAATGGTAAATTAAATAAAAAAACTATTCGACAAAACTTGGGATATGTCATTCCTGAAAACAGTGTTTATTCCTTTGACTCCAAAGGTAAAATTTCAAATAAAAAGTTACAAGCTAATGCTACAGTGTATTCCTCTTTAGCTAACTTGACCCTTTCAGACATCAAAGTAAATATGACAAACCAATATGTCAATACAGACTATACATTGCAAGTGCATGATGTGACTATATTTATGCCAGTATCAAAAAATGCAAAGAAAACAAAAGTAAATGCACAAGGTACTTTTGCCATGACTGACCATATTGTTGTTACAGGTAGTACTACAGGCTTAGGTGAAAAATTAGATTTTCTATATGACAGTAAAACAGCGAGTTTAGAAGCGATTGGACTTTACGTTGCACGTATTATGGCTTTATCAGGGCTACCAGTTGCACTAAAAGGAAGGTTAGATACTAAAGTAAAGATGACAAACCTTCAAACGTTAGCAGGTACTTTCTCTTTAAAGAGTAGTGATATGGTTACACAACCTAGAGCGATGAAAAAGCTCATAGGTAAAGCACTAAAAACCACAGTAAAAATAGACAGTAAAGGAAACATTAAAAAAGGTAAAGCCTATGCTGATACGACTATTCAAACAGGTTTAGCCACTGTGATATTGAAAAATACAGTTCTTGACATTAAAAAGAATCTACTCAATACGGATTATCGTATCAATGTACCTGACTTGAAAAAACTTTATGTGCTAACCGATCAAAAATTTTATGGAAAGTTATTGGTTATGGGTAAAGTTAGCAAAGGGGAAAGTCTGAAAGTAACAGGAGTGACTCAATCACTCGGTGGTAAAATCACTTATACGCTTCAGGATGATAAACTGACAAGTAGAATTAACAATGTACCTATAGAAAATATATTGAAAATGTTAGGTCATAAAGCATTTGTTTTAGGAAAATCATTTGGTAATGTTAACTTTAGTCTTAAAAGAAACACAGGTGTAGTGAATTTATCCATAGACTCCTTTAAAATTAGACCAAGTAAGTTGACAAGAACAGTGAAGCTTTTGTTGAAAAAAGACCCCTCACGTATTATCTTTAAAACGACAAAATTTTATGCAAACATTAAAGGTGATAATATAACCTATACACTAACTGCAAAAGGTAAAAGAGCATTAGTCAAGATTACTTCTGGTAAATTCAATAAAGCTAAAAATACGAACAGCGCAAACTTTACATTTGTGTATGAAAAAACAACGGTCATTGGCACCATTAAAGGAAATGTTGATAATCCACAAGTCTCTATTAATCCCACTTCTTTAATGAATGATAAAATGAAGCGCAAACTCAATAATAAGATTGATGGTTTTTTAAAAGGTTTAAAATTCTAAATGAACTTACAGAAATAAAATAAGCACAAAATAAGCCCTTTAAGTAATTATATTATGTTAATCAAAAAATGAAAATATTTTTTAAAATCCATATAAAGTACCCTAGAAGCGATTATGAGCAGTTTTTAAGTCATTTTAGTATTAAAAAAAGATAAAATCATGTAACTTTGTTTAATAAGGAAGAGAATTGGCTGATTTATTTGAAAATAATGATAATACCAAAGAGATACTAATAGAAGATAGTATGAGAGCTTCTTACCTTGACTACTCCATGTCAGTCATTGTAGGACGTGCCCTACCAGATGCTCGTGATGGGYTAAAACCWGTACACAGAAGAATTTTRTATGCTATGGAAGATCTACATCTTTCACACAGAAGTCCTTATAAGAAATCGGCACGTATCGTCGGTGATGTTATCGGTAAGTACCATCCACATGGTGACAACTCAGTGTATGATGCACTGGTGCGTATGGCACAAGATTTTTCTATGCAAGCCCCACTTGTAGATGGTCAAGGAAACTTTGGTTCAGTCGATGGTGACAATGCAGCTGCTATGAGATATACCGAAGCGCGTATGACAAAGATAGCTGAAGAACTACTCTCTGACCTCGATAAAGACACAGTAGACTTTACGCCAAACTATGATGACTCTATGCGTGAGCCTGATGTACTTCCTGCACGTGTCCCAAACTTGTTGCTCAATGGTTCAAGCGGTATCGCAGTGGGTATGGCTACAAATATTCCTCCACATAGACTTGACGAAATTATAGAAGCACATATCTACCGCATAGACAATCCAAACTCAACCGTGGAAGACATGATGCAAATAGTCAAGGGTCCCGACTTTCCAACGGGAGGGATTATCTTTGGTAAAAAAGGTATCACCGAAGCCTATACTACAGGGCGTGGCCGCATAAAAGTACGTGCCAAAACGCACATAGAAGAGACTAAAATAAAAGAAATCATCATTATCGATGAGCTTCCTTTTCAAGTCAATAAATCTAGACTCATCGAAAATATCGCACAACTCGTACGTGACAAGCATATAGAAGGCATTTCTGAGATACGTGATGAGTCTGACCGTGATGGTATGAGAGTGGTTATCGAGCTTAAGCGTGATGCGATGAGTGAGATAGTGGTAAACAATCTTTTTAAACAAACACAAATGCAAGTGACTTTTGGGATTATCATGCTTGCGATTACAAATAAAGAGCCAAAAGTATTTAAACTTCTTGAACTCTTTGACCTTTTCTTGAAACATAGAAAAACAGTTGTCATTAGAAGAACCATTTTTGATCTTGAAAAAGCAAGAGCTAGAGCCCATATTTTAGAGGGTCTTAAAATTGCTATAGACAACATAGATGAAGTCATCAAAATCATTCGTGCATCGAAAGATGATGTAGAGGCTAGAGAAGGGCTTATGTCTCGCTTTAAACTCTCTGAAATACAGGCAAAAGCCATCTTAGAGATGAGACTTGGACGTCTTACCGGACTGCAGATAGAGAAGATAGAAAGTGAGTTAGCAGAACTTCTTAAGCTCATCGCAGAACTTGAAGCTATCTTAAAATCTGAAGATAAAATAAACGAAATTATTCGTGAAGAACTTGTAGAAATAGGTGCCAAATACAGCACACCACGTCGTACAGAAATCATAGATGATTATGACGATATTGACATCGAAGACCTCATTCCAAATGAGCCTATGGTTGTGACTATCACACATCGTGGGTACATTAAGCGTGTGCCTGTTAAACAGTATGAAAAACAACATCGTGGAGGTAAAGGTAAAATAGCAGTTACTACGTATGATGATGACTTCATAGAGAGTTTCTTTACTTCTCACACACACGACACACTCATGTTTGTAACAGACCGTGGACAGCTTTACTGGCTGAAAGTTTACAGAATCCCAGAAGGTTCTCGTACAGCTAAAGGTAAAGCGGTTGTAAATCTCATTAACCTACAGCAAGGTGAGAAGATTATGGCTATTATCCCAACTACTGACTTTAACGATGACAAAGGGCTTGTGTTCTTTACGAGAAACGGTATCGTAAAACGTACAAACCTTTCAGAGTATTCAAACATCAGATCAAATGGTGTAAGAGCAATCAATTTGGATGAAGATGATAGTCTTGTAGAAGCAAAAATTGTTAAGCCAGATACAAAATGGCTCTTTGTAGCAACTAAAAAAGGTCTATGTATTAGATTTAAAGTTGAAGATGCTAGAGAGATTGGTAGGGTGGCACGTGGCGTTACAGCTATCAAGTTTAAAATCGCTGGTGACTATGTGTGTGGGGCCATTACCATAGAGAATGAAGAAGATGAACTACTTATGCTCTCAGAAAAAGGTCTAGGTAAACGTACATCAGCATCTGAGTACCGTGAGCAAAACCGTGCAGGTAAAGGTGTCATTTCCATGAAACTTACACCTAAAACGGGTGATGTTGTTGGTGTAGTTGCCGTAGAAGAGAGTAAAGACTTGATGTGTTTAACAAGCATCGGTAAAATGATACGTGTTGATATGGATACCATTCGTAAAGCAGGACGTAATACCTCTGGTGTTAAAGTGGTTTCAGTTGAGAAAAAAGACATTGTTGTCTCCATGGCAAAATGTCAAAAAGAAGAGAAGCCTGATGAGGATAACTTAGAGGGTGAAGGTGTGGTAGAAGATACACCACCAAATGACGATAATACATTAGGATTAGAATAACGTGAGTAGAAAATATAACGTAGCAGTAGTTGGAGCATCCGGTGCTGTAGGTGAAGAGCTTTTTAGAGTTTTGGATGAAGTTGAGTTTCCTATAGGAAACCTTTTGCCATTGGCAAGTGCAAGAAGCGTAGGTGATGAGATAGAGTGTCAAGGTAAATCATATAAGATACAAGAACTTACAGATGATGTATTTGTAGGTAAAGATATTGACATAGCCTTTTTCTCAGCAGGAGGAAGCATATCAGCAAAGTTTGCAAAATACGCAGTAGAGTCTGGAGCAGTGGTCATAGACAATACTTCACATTTTAGAATGGACCCAAAGGTACCATTGGTAGTGCCTGAAGTAAACCCTGAAGATATTATGCTTTGGGAAGATTCAGGCATCATTGCTAACCCTAACTGTTCTACGATTCAAATGGTTCAACTCCTTAAACCTTTACATGACCTTTATGGTATTAAAAGAGTAGATGTGAGTACATACCAGGCAGTTTCTGGTGCTGGAAAAGCAGGGATGGAAGAGCTTGTCCTTCAGATGAAGGCATTTTTTGAATTTAAACTCGATGAGGCAAAAGTGGAAGCTTTTGCACATCGAATAGCACTTAATGTTATTCCGCATATTGATGTGCCACAAGAGAATGGATAYACCAAAGAAGAGATGAAAATGGTGAATGAAACATCTAAAATCATGCACACTGAGTTTGCACTGAGTGCAACATGTGTACGTGTACCAGTACTTCGTTCCCACTCTGAGTCTATCACCATCACTTTTGAAGAGGGTGTAGATGTTAGTGTTGACAAGGCAAGAGAGGTTTTAGATAATTTTGAAAATGTAACAGTCATCGATGAYATGTCTAAAAATGAATACCCAATGCCCATCATAGCAACGGATACAGATGAGACTTATGTGGGTCGTATACGYAAAGATTTGTTTAGCAATAACATTTTACACCTTTGGGGTGTTGCAGATCAGGTAAGAGTGGGTGCAGCAACCAATGCAGTAAGAATCGCACAAAAATGGATAAAATTAGAGGAAAATGTATGAACCCAAATGAACAAGAAGTTGAAGAGAGACAAAAATTAGATGCGGAAAACAGTAGCTTGATAGAAACATTATTTGAAGGTCTTATTTGGCGAAGTAGATTTATAGTTATCTTGGCTGTTGTTTTTGGACTTCTTGGAGCAATAGTGCTTTTTGTAGTGGCATCTATGGATATCTGGGGTGTTGCAGTCTATACTTTTAACACTATTATCACACATGCACACCCTGAGGATTTTCATGAAGATATCGTAGCAGGTATCATTGGGGCAGTGGATCTTTACCTTATAGCTGTCGTTATGTTCATCTTTTCGTTTGGTATCTATGAGCTTTTTATTTCAGATATAGATGAAGCCACAGGTAAAAACGGAAGTAAAATATTGGCTATTCACTCGCTTGATCAACTCAAAGATAAGATTGCTAAAGTCATTGTTATGGTGTTAGTCGTAAACTTTTTCCAAAGAGTACTACATACGCAGTTCACAACACCATTAGAAATGCTCTATTTTGCAGGTTCTATTACTGCTCTTTCTGTAGGGTTGTATTTTCTAGGTAAAGTAGGAAAATAATTATGTCAAAAATATTTGTAGACGCTTGTTTAGGYAGAGAGACACCTTACACACCAGTATGGATGATGAGACAAGCGGGACGCTACTTACCAGAATACATGGCAGTACGTGCTGATGCGGGAGATTTTCTAAGCCTTTGTCATACACCCAAAAAAGCAGCTGAAGTAAGCATACAGCCACTAGACATCGTGGGTGTAGATGCTGCGATACTTTTCTCAGATATTTTAGTCATTCCTGATGAAATGGGTATGGATCTCTCTTTTGTGAAGGGTGAGGGACCAAAGTTTTCTGACCCTCTTACTAGCCAAGAAGACCTAGATAGACTCATCGGTAGTGACAAGGCTGCGAGTAAGCTCACCTATGTGTATGAGACTATAGAGCTTTTACGTAAACAGTTAGATGAAAGAGGCGACGAGATAGCCCTCATAGGCTTCACAGGTGCTCCTTGGACACTGGCAACCTACATGATAGAAGGACAAGGTACTAAGACCTATAACCTTTGTAAAAAGATGATGTACTCTAACCCAGAGCTACTTCATAATATCCTTGCTAAAGTCACAGAAGTAGTAAAGCTTTATATGGAAAAACAAATAGAAGCAGGCATAGACGTAGTACAAATATTCGACTCTTGGGCAGCAGCTATAGAACCTGGTAAATATGATGAATTTTCATGGAAATATATGGTGGAGATAGCAGACCACCTCAAGTCTAAGTACCCAGATACGCCTATAATCATGTTCCCTAAGGGAGTGAGTGCGTTTATAGAACGTGGACTTGTGTACGGTAACTTTGATGTCTTTGGTGTAGACTGGGGAACCCCTATGGCAATGGCTAAAGAGAAGCTGGGAGACAAGTACGTACTCCAAGGAAATATGGAACCATGCCGACTCTACTCTAAAGAAGCAACGACAGCTTGTGTAGAAGCCATACAAGAAGTGATGGGTGGTAAACGCCATGTTTTCAATTTAGGACATGGCATACTCCCTGACGTACCTGTGGAGAATGCGAAGCACTTTGTGTCTGAATGTCAGAGAGTTTCTGGTAAGAAATAGGATTGATACTCCTTTAAGTTTACTTCTGTTACTATATGTATAGATATTATACATATAGTATAAGGAGTATAAAATGAATACCATTAAAGTACGTAAAAACTTCATCTTAGACAAAGAGCTTGTCGAAAAAGCACAAGAYATTTTAAAATCYCAACATAAAAACTTTACAGAAGTCATAAACCTTTACTTTAAAGCCATYGTGAAAGACCCTWSCATTTTAAMAAYCATWGAAAAGTCTGCTAACAAGCGTACRGGTTCRTTTATAGGCATGYTAGATGGWSARGTAGGTGATGCTGACTATAAAGAGATGAAAAAAGAGTATATCACCAAGACAGAGAAACGCTAGTGAACATTTTTTTAGATGCCAACATCTGCCTAGACTTACTAGATACAACTAGACCTACTTCGGCACGTTCTGTAGCGTGGTACATGAAACATAAAGATGACAGTGCTTTGAACTTTTACTTCTCTGGAGACTTCATCACTACTTTTTACTATGTGTTGAATGAAAGACGCAAGATAGACAAACAAAAGGTGGTCACTGCCATAGATGCTCTATGCTTTGAGATACAACCTTTTTATATCAACCATAATGACTTTTTGGAAGCTAAAGATGCTTTTGGCACTCATAAGCTAGATGACTTTGAAGATTTACTCATACTGCATTCTGCTCTGCGTTGTGGATGTGATAGTTTTCTGACTAGTGACATGGAACTTTTGGCATTAAAGTCGTTTGATACGATGCAGATAGAGGGAGTGTAGATGGAACTGGTATATCTATGGGTAGAAGAGTATAAAAACATCCACAAGCAGGGGTTTAATTTCTCTCCTAAATTTAACTGCAATTATGACCCAAATACCAATGAACTCACCATAGATGAAAATGATAAATACATAGAAAACTTCTTCGGTGATAATATCAATGTGACGGCTATTGTTGGGAAGAATGGGAGTGGGAAGAGTAGTGTTTTGCAAGCGTTAACGAATAGAGATAATTATTATAGTTTTTTTGATTCACATTCTGAAGAAATAAGTAAAGATAAGTTTTTTGATCGTAACATTATATTGTTATATGATGAAGATATTGAAAGTGAAAATTATTTAAATGAATTTAATATTAATCAACAAGCAAAGACTAACCTAAACATTGATAGCAAATATATTTTGAATAATATTTCAGTTAGCTTTTTATTTAATAATAATCAAGAGTTTTTAAAAAACTTTAAATTTATTCCAACACATATTGAATTAGGAAGAATAGTTGAAGTGCAAGATGATGATTTTAAAAATTTGCTAAAAAAGCAATATACTTTTGTGAATGACATGATGGATACAAATCAAATATTTACTATAGATTCACAAGATATTAATGATTTTAAGAAATTTATTGAGAATGAGTTAAGTCAATTAAGTGATGAAATTGAAAGTGTCAGAAATTATTTATATTTAAGAGAATTTATTTATAAAGTAAATAATAGTCATAGCAAAGCTTATGATATTGCTGAAACTATAATTAAACWTAATAAATTTAATTATCTTGATGATGTTAACAGTTTTTTCCAACGAGAATTAGAAGAACTTTTTTCTATGAATGAAGATATTTTTAATGAGATTATTGAAAATATTGAATATAGTCAAATAAGAAGTATATCCTGTCTTCATAAAATAATTATTGATATAAATAATGAGAATATAGAAAAACTTTTATCCAATATTCATAGAGATTTTTTTAGCATAAAATTTTTTAAAAAAACAAAAACAAAAAATATTTATTTAAATAATTTGAGTAATGGAGAAAGAAAACTAATTTTACTTTTTGCAAATATTTTTTATATTATTAGAAAGTTATATGCAACTGAAGAGGAAAAATCTTTTTACATTTTATTAGATGAGCCTGATATTTATTTACATCCTGAATGGCAAAAAAAATTAATTAAACTTTTTCATTTATTTTTATCTAGTAATGAAATTTTTGAAACAAAAAAATTCAATATAATCTTTACCTCCCACTCCCCATTCCTCCTCTCCGACATCCCAAAACAAAACATCATCTTCTTAGATAAAGACGAAAATGGTAACTGTAAAGTAGTAGACGGACTCAAAGAGAAAAAACAAACCTTCGGAGCAAACATTCACACCCTTTTAAGCGATAGCTTTTTTATGGAAGATGGATTGATGGGAGAGTTTGCTAAAAATAAGATTCAACAAATAATGAATATTTTAAATGGCAAGCCTTCAAGTTATGCTTATCAATTTAGGTATATATTTACAAATGAATATAATTTTACTTTAATGAGTAAAAATATTAAAAAAGTTATAGAGACTATAGGGGRGCCATTTTTAAAAGATAAGCTTTTGAAAATGCATGACGAGAAATATCCAAAAACAGATGCAGATAAAATACAAGAGTTAGAAGCAGAGATAGAAAGGATTAGAAGTGCTAAAAATTAACTTTAATCTTGAACTCTTTGATAAACATATAGCTACAATCACACCTAAGATAAAAGAGAAAGTTGATTTAGAACTTKYAAAARAWGAAAATGARTGTTTAARATACCTCTCAAATGAAAAAGAGATTAGAAATCTATTATCTGCYAAYACTGAACAGTTAAAACTCTATATAGATTTTTTTATAAATGACTTTCCTACTTCAGTTGAAAAAAATAGTACACTCAATAAGCTTTTGCGAGAAGAGATATTTGAAAAAGAATATGGTAACTGGGGAGGAAGAAAAAAGTATGGAGCTTATGTTTTTGTAAAAGAGCTAGGCTTAAACTCTTGCCCTTATTGCAACCGTAACTATACTTTTGTCGTAGATAGTGAAAATGGAAAATTACGACCAGAGATAGACCACTTTTATCCTAAATCTATCTATCCATTTTTAGCAATGAGCTTTTTTAATCTTATCCCCTCTTGTTCAATATGTAACCATACAAAGAGCGATATGATAAAAGAGAATTTAGAGAACCCTTATGAAATAAAAGCAGATAGCTATAAGTTTACTTATAGACCTACAACAGTTGAATTTACAGTAGTAGAAAAAGAAAAATATAATTTTGATAATTTTGAGATAGAGATTAATGGGAATAAAAGTAATATAGAACTTTTTAAATTAGAAGAACTCTACAAGCAACACAAAGATATAGTGTTGGAGTTACTTATTAAAAAAGCTTACTATCCACAAAGCTACATAGAAGAACTTTCAAAATTTGGATTTAGCAAAGATGAAATTTATCGGTATTTATTTTCTAACTATAATAAAGATGAAGATTTGCACAAACGCCCACTCTCTAAACTCATCAAAGACATCTCGACGGAATTGGGATTACTATGAAGACATTTGTAGGGTGCTGTTGCCACAGCACCAATAATATGAATATAAAGTTAAAATATCAATGGTATATCAAAGTGGAAGGTGCGGTGGCAACCGCACCCTACGAAAGCATAAGCCAATTGAATTTATATAAAGGAAAAAAATGAGCAACATTATCTTCGGACCCATACACTCCCGCCGTTTTGGAAAATCACTAGGGGTTGACCTCAGCCCTGGCAAGAAGCAGTGTAACTTTGACTGTCTTTACTGTGAACTTGAGCCTGCAAAGACTATGGATGCTTATGATGATGTAGTAAGTGTTGCAGAGATAGTGACTGCCATAAAAACAGCACTTAAAGAACATAAAGATATAGACTTCTTAACGCTCACAGCCAATGGTGAACCTACGCTTTACCCACATCTCTCTGAGCTTATCGATGAGATAAATACCTTTAAAGGCAGTACGAAAACCCTCATACTCACCAACGCAGCCAATATAGATGATATAAAYATTCAAGATGCWTTASYRAAAYTAGATGAAGTGAAACTCTCTTTAGACTGCGCAACTCAGAAATGTTTACAAAAACTTGACCGTTCGCATACCGGCATCAATGTGGAAAATATAAAAGCAGGGATGTTAGAGTTTAAAAGTAAATACAATGGACCTCTCATCATAGAGATACTCATCGTCAAAACCCTCAATGATTCGAAAGTTGAGATAGACAAACTAAATGAATATCTACTCAAGTTAAAACCTACACGTATAGATATCTCTACTATAGATAGRCCACCTGCATATGCTGTGCAATCTTTGACATATGAAGAACTTTTAGAAATAAGTCATCTTTTTGACAGTACTTTACCAGTCTATATCGCTTCGCGTAAAAAGGCAGATATGTCTGCGTCTAGTTACAGTGACGAGGAGATACTGGAAACTTTGTCCAAACGTCCTTTAACACAAGAAGATATAGAAGTACTTTTTGATGAATACAGTCAAAATAGGGTGCAAAACCTACTAAGAAAAGATAAAATAAAGATAGTTTCAACAAATGGTGTAGAATTTTATAAAAAAGCCTAAAAAATCATTGACTTTAAAGATTTTTTTGTCTATAATCTCACCCACGAAACAAGCACTCGCTTTTTCTTAAACGTTCCGGCATAGCTCAGCGGTAGAGTAGATGACTGTTAATCATTTGGTCCCAGGTTCGAATCCTGGTGCCGGAGCCACTTATATAATCTAATAAAATTCCACTTAAACTAATCATTACTTTAACAATATTTATTATTTGCTATACTTTTATATTATAAATGAGGGTAACGTATGCAATTCAACGAATATTTAAAAAAGTGCAGACAGCAGAACAATCTAACGCAAGAAGAACTTGCTCATGACTTATATAGCCATGATATTGAACAGTTTAAGGCTTTAGATACTAGTACGTTAGGAAGATGGGAAAGAAATGTTACAAAGCCAAAAGTTGCAAAACAGATAGGTATTATTAAATATTTTCAAAAAAGAACTGGCATTGTTTTGCCTTGTTGGGACAAATATTCTACCGATGAAGCAGAAATGCTCATTAGTAAAATAGGTATGCGTAATCTTATAGGTAAAAGTAAAAAACATATTTATGATTTTCCATCTGAAAGGATGAGTGTAGGGGATATGCATATAGCACCATTAAGAACATTTGAAAGAATGGATGATTTACTTGAAATGAATATGCATTTACATCAAAGTATAAACCATGAATCATTACAGATAAGTAAAGCACAATTTAAGGAGTGGGCATATCATCCAGATAGTCTTTTTTTGGCATGTAACTATAAGGGCTCATTTATAGGGTTATCTTTTACTGTTAAAGTGAAAGCAGAGATTTTTGATAAAGTGCTCAACTTTGAAATGAAGAGGAGTGAAATCACTACGGATGATTTTGCATCATTTGACGAAACGGGTGCTAGTCTTATGCTTGGTTTTTTTGCAGTCAATGAAAAAGCAGCAGTATTACTCTTCATTAGATACTATGCCTATCTCATTGCAAATCAGAGGTATATAGCTGATATAGGGGCAGTTGTGAATTCAGAAGATGCAGTAAAACTGGTTTCAAATATGAATTTACAATACTGCAACAATCATATAACAGAGGATAATGTAAAGTTAAAAGCATACAGACAGACACTCCCCGAGGCGTTAGCTTCAGAGTATGTTGTAAAAATGTTACTTACGAAACAAGACTGTCCTGAAGAATAGCCATTTGCTATAAAATGTCAATCCAAAAAATATTCGCAATACCCACAATGAGTAAAATACCCACAATATTAAATATGATACCGTAGCTTGCCATGGTCTTCACAGAAACAACTCCTGAGCTCATGGCTATAGCGTTGGGTGGCGTGGCGATGGGGAGCATGAAGGCATATGAGGCACAGATAGTGGCTAGCATCATGATGAGCGTCGTGTCGATACTGCTTTGTTCTGCTACTTGAAACAAGATAGGGAGCATGATGGAGATGAGCGCAGTGTTACTGGTGATTTCTGTAGTGAAAGTGACCATGGCTGCAATGATAAGTAAAAAAAGTATGATAGGCATACTAGTAAAGGCTATAAGATGTGAAGCGATTTCACTTGCCATACCAGTCTGTGTAAATGCTGCAGCAATAGCAAAACCAGCGCCAAAAAGAAACATGATATGGTAGGGGATATTGTTATTATCCTCAGTCCAACTCAAAATAGAAAAAGGTGGAGCAAAGAGCAGTAATCCTGCTGCGAGAAGTATGCCTGGTTCACTTAACCCAAGTCCATTGTAGTAGGGTTTTAGAGGTGCATTGATGAGAAGCAGAAATATGAGACCTATAATGATGTAGATTACCTTTTTTTGGTCACGGTTAAGAGGTTCGGTAACAATATTGGCTTCTATAGTGACATCTTTAAGTCCAATCCCCATGACAAAACCCACGACTATAAACATGACGAGAACCAATGGTGCAACCATATATATCCACTGCACAAAAGCGATAGGCTCCATGCCCAGTTTTTCCATGATTCCCATGAGTATAAGGTTTGGAGGTGTTCCTATGGGTGTGAGTATACCCCCAATACTCGCACCATACGCAATGCCCAGAGCAAGACGCATTTTAAGTTTTATATCTTCGGTGAGAAAAAGGGCAATAGGAAGCAAGAGAAGTGTGGTTGTAGTGTTGGAAAGTACTGAGCTTAAGAGCCCAGACGTGATGATGAGCGCAAAAATAATACCTCTGGCACTGCTTGGAAAAAGGCYTAACATTTTRCTGGCCATTATTTTATGTAGATYAGTCTTTTCAACAGCAATAGCAATGAGAAAACCACCTAAAAATAGAAAAATGATAGGATTTGCATAGTTTACAGCAGTCTCTTTGGTCGATAATATACCTAAAGCTGGAAAGACGACGATAGGTAAAAGCGAAACTACTGCAAGTGCTAAGCCTTCATTGGTCCAAAGTGTAACCATAGTTACGACAGATGCTACCATGAGTGATTGTTGGAGTGTGAAGAATGTTATCATCATACCAAAGGTGATAAATCCTAACAATAGTGCTAAAAATATTTTCTTCGTTTGAACTGCTGTAGACATAGTTACTTCCCTTTATTTATCTATAGTCAATATTGTGCCTCATCAAACTTAAGTATCGTTATAGATATCACTGTAAATTTCATCCAATGAAGATATAATTTGATTGAGTTCATTAGTAAAAAGTAATTAACATAGGTAGAACATGAAAAATTTACAGATGATATGTATCATGATATTGTTATCTACATTTTTGTTTGGGTATAAAGAAATCGTAGTAGATTTATCTGAACAAATGGCATATGCTATAGAAGATGGGCAGATTGTTTTTGAAGGTCGTATTTCTTCTGGAAAGCGTAACAGAGAAACACCAAATGGCGAATATAACATTATGCAAAAGAAACGTCATCACAAGTCTAATTTGTGGCCCAAACCAAATGGTGGAGCTAAGATGCCTTATATGATGCGCTTGACTAACTCTGGCATAGCTATGCATTTGGGGTATGTACCCAATAGGCCTGCATCACATGGATGCATCCGTCTTAAACAAGGCTTTGCACAAAAGTTGTATCGTTGGGCGAGGGTGGGAACGCGAGTGATTGTTGAGGGTAGAGGAGAGGATTATCTGGATGCACAAAAGTTTATGAGGGACTACTATGGAGGTGACTATGCCATCATGGAGTAATTATTAGTAATAGACATCTTCCATCATCTCAAACCAATCTCTGCTAAATTGTCTTTTTATGTAAGATTCATGGTGAGGTACGCCACAATTTGAGCAGTCTTGATGTATGGCATCATCTGTGATGTATTGTCCTCCCTCTTTAGAYGATATRCTRCARGCAGARTAGAGTGTTTTKCCMTCCCTGAYRTTAAAKCCTTTRTCTTTAAACCTAAAGTTGGGACAGGCACAAAGATAGCAGTTTAGCTCTTTCATGTCATGGCATTTTTTATTATCTTTATAAAGTTCGCAAAAGTCTGGTTCATTTTTTACCATATTGTCAAACCTGAAATATCTTATCACTTCATCTGCATTTAGGTGCGTAAGCTTGGCCATGATGGCTTTATGTTTTTCCCCATGTGCTTGAAACCAATCTAAATATGTCATCTATTCTTCCTTAAAACTTTTTACAATGAGTACAAGTATAATACACTCAATACTTATAAGTAAAAAATGTAATGCATAAACTTGGTCTTGGCTGGATTCTATCTCTAGTTTAGTGAGTATCATATAAAAGATATACGATAGTCCCATACCAAGAAGATAGCCTAATTGTTTTGCCGTGTCAAGTTGTGTAAGCAGTGTATCTGTTTTCAGTAAAAGTGTTTCAACGCGCACAAGATAAGAACCAAATACAAACGTCATTTGGTACCCCAAATAAATAATAAGTGCAGTCTGATAGGTGTAAGGGTAGAGTAGGAAATATATCATCGTAAGCAACAAGAGTACCTCAACTAAAAATGAAATACGAAAAAACCATTGTGCATTGAGAATATGATGATACAACCTTGCAACAAGTAGCATCCCCAAAGCCAACAGTACACCACCCAACGAATAGACAGAAGGTTGTAGTGGTGTATAAAGTGTAAATATAACCCCTACACTTAAACCCAAAAAGAGGGAGTTAAAGAACTTATATCTGATAAACCATTTTGGGATGAGTGTGAGCATAAAATATTATAGCCTAAAAACTATATTTTATTTTWGCATACACRGAACGTCCTTCTGTTGCATATCCAAAGCTTGACTGGTACTCTTTGTCGAAGATATTTCTTGCATTGATACTTAGATCGAAGTCATTCATTATTTTTGTTCCAAAGTTGAGGTTCCATACTGTGTAATTTCCTGTTGAAACTTCTGAAGCTACAGGGAAACCACCATCTGTGTCAAGTCTATCACCTATATACAATGCATCAACACCAAAGTACATATCGCTTGAAGTATAATAGTTTATAGATGCGTTKAGTGTATCTTTAGCACGTCTGATAAGATCTGTACCATCTTCTTTTTCAAAGTCAAACAGGTGGGTATAATTTGCAGAAAATACTAGACCCAATGATGAAAGTGAGTATGCACTTTCTATTTCAAGACCAGAAAATTTTGATGTACCGTTAATATTTTGATATCCTCCTATAAAGGTGATGGGATCAGAAACATAATCAATAGAATCTTCAACTGTATTATTAAAGTAGGTTACAGTAAGTAATTTCTTATAACCCATAGAAATATCATATCCTTTTGTATAACTAGGTTTTAAGAGTGTACCCAATGTCGGATTTGCCAATTGGAAGGCACTAGGTGCATCATAAGAAGTATAATAATTTGCAGATGAGTTAAACCCTTCAAGAAAAGAATACTCATGTTTTACACCTATTTTATAGGTCACTTTATTATCGAATTCATCATAGTTATCATATCTGATATTTGTCTCGAGTAGTGTGTTGATATTTATGTTGTAAGTGTTTGAAATGTAAACAGCTTTATTGGTATAGTCTGCCTGACTTTCAGGAAATGTGTTAAATTGATTAAACCCATCTATATCTTTGTACTCTAAACCAAGTATGGCTTTACCACTTGTATATGTATATGCATTAATAAATGAATATTCATCAAGAGTTGCTCTATATACATTATGATTGTCTCCAAAAAAACCTGTAGTATAGAAATCTCTATCATAGTCACCTTTGCTTGCATGCAAGATGGCACTGTAGTTATCGCGGGTATAAAAGTAGTCCAATGCTATGTTTGTTTGTTTGGACGTTGCATTACTGTAATCATCATTTTCCTGATTTGCTGAAAAAGTGTCATCAAATTCTGTGTCTGTTTTGATGAGGTTATAACTAAGGTTAACTCTATTGTTTTCATTAAAGGTATACCCAAGTTTAAGGTTGATATTTTTGTTCGTATATCCATCTTTTTCAGAATTTCTTGGCACAAGGGCAGAAAATCCTTCTGTATCGAGATAAGAAGCTAAAATTTGTGCAGTAAGTTTTTCACCTTTATAAGAGAGTTGTGCCTCACCACCTTTTGTTAGGTAAGAACCATAAGTAAGTCCTACATAACCATGTACACCATCTTCTGCCTCTTTTGTAATGATGTTAATAACACCAGCACTTGCATTGCTTCCCCAAATGCTTCCTGCACCACCTTTGAGAATCTCTATTTGCTTGACATTACTGGTGGTGAGACTTTCTATTAATGCTGTTCCATTGGTAGTACTTGGGTCATTGAGTCGCATACCATCTATAAGTACAAGTACTTTACCAGAGTCTGCGCCTCTGACAAAAAAGGATGTTTGTTGTCCAAGTCCACCAGAATTTGTTACTGAAATACCAGCTACAGTTCTAATGGCTTGATCCACTGTTTGGAAACCGCGTTCTTCGATATCTTCAGCTGTTATAACAGTGATATTTGCAGTGGTATTTTGGATAGATGTCGGTATTTGATTGGTGGATGTAACGATAATATCGTCAAGTTGAGTATCGCCGTATGTGTATGTGGTTAAAAGTAATGTAGCCGTGATGAGGCTGAATGTTTTTGTTGTCATGGTTGTTCCTATGTATTGTAGGTTGCGGTTGTTATCGCACCTTTGGATGTGAATGAATAATAAAGTTTGATTAAAGGTGCAGTAACAACCACACCCTACGTTTTGTTAAAATTTATACTGTATATACAGGTGGTGCAGTTTTATATGGCACAAGAGAGTATGCCAATTTATGGTACTGATAGTTACTGTCCAGTGTGCATAGCTTATGTAAAGTAGAGTACATTGCTATGACTGCAAGAGAGAAGTACTGTTTGTTATGTCCGCGGAGGTATTTTTTCATAAGTGGAATTTTACATAAATTAAAGTATTATCTGCTTAATTATTTATAGGAGATTTCATGGCAATTGAAACAGTACAATCAACAGACGCATTTAAAGCATTGGTAGCAGAAGTTACTTCACAAGCAGGATATAAAGAGCCTATAGCATTTGGTATCGCTAGGGTAGACAGAGGTCAAAAGAATGCAGAGAAGATACTTCAGGCAAACTTTGGACTTATAAACTGGAAAGAAAACTTTGGATCTGCTGCTGTTTTCATCAAAGCACTCGTAGAGGCAAAATGTGATGTAGATTTTTCAGGCACTGAGTTTGTAGCAACACTCAATGAAAACTTTGTACAAAACGCTATGGCAGCTTTTGCACCATATGTAGCAGAAGCAACGGGTGAAGCGCATAAAAATGTACAGGTTATCAAGACTCTTGCACATATGGAAGACATTGCTAAAGATTTTAGAATAGTCTTTTTGTTTGAAGATGCAAATGCTGAGTCAGTTGAGGCTGTATATCTTAAACTATATGCACTTTCTCAAGGAAAAGCAGAGCTTAGAAAAGTAAATCTTAATGGTGCATTTGGCATTCTTTCTAATGTTGCATGGGTTGGAAACACTCCATATGAGCTAGACTATCTAAGAGACAACGAAATAGAAATGAAGCTTAACGGTACATACCCAACGGTAGACTCTGTAGACAAATTTCCAAGATTCTTACAGCACATCATCCCTGCTGATAATACACGTATCCTTGAAGCTTCAAAAGTAAGAATGGGTGCGCAACTTGCAGCTGGAACAACAGTAATGCCAGGTGCTTCGTACATCAACTTCAATGCTGGAACATTAGGTCCTGTAATGGTAGAAGGGCGTATTTCATCTTCGGCGATAGTAGGAGCTGGTTCAGATGTAGGTGGAGGAGCGAGTATTTTAGGCGTATTGTCTGGTACAGACGGTAACCCTATCAGCATAGGTGAAAATACTTTACTTGGTGCGAACTCAACTTGTGGTATCCCTCTTGGAGATGGGTGTATTCTTGATGGTGGTTTAGCTATATTTGCTGGGACTAAAGTGAATGTGACAGAAGAAGAGTTGGCGAAGATTCTTGTAGCAAATCCAGGTTCAGACTTAGCGTATAAAAATACATTTAGAGCAGACGAACTTCAAGGGATGAATGGTCTACACTTCAGACAAGATTCAACCACTGGTACTATCTTGGTAAGAAGAAGTACAAGAGAAGTAACACTTAACACTGATTTACATTAATAGATTAGGTAGGGTTGGTTTCAGCCGACCATAGGAGATAAAAGGAAAATCATGCGAGTTGATAAATGGTTAAGTGCTGTAAATGTTGTGAAGCGTCGTACTATTGCTACAGATATGTTGAAGTCTGGTGTAGTGCTTATTAATAATATTAAAGCCAAAGCTTCTAAAGATGTGAAGATAGGTGATAAAATTACGATAGAGTACCTTAAGGGTGCGAAGCATTATGAGGTACTGCAAATACCTACAACAAAGACGATTCCTAAGTCTCAAAAAGAAGAGTATGTTAAGGAACTTTAAGTGAGTATTACAGAGCAATTTGAAAAACTATTTAACAATGAAATACCTACGGAAGAGGCACGTCAATTCCTTATAGACCTTTATGAAAAAGGTGAGAGTGGTGCAGACATTGCAGCTGCTGCGTCCGTCATGCGTGAACACTCCATAAAGCTTAAACTCTCAGATGAACTACGTGAAAAAGCCATAGATATCGTAGGTACCGGTGGAGATAAATCTGGAAGCTTTAATATTTCAACTACAGTGTCACTTCTGCTGGCTTCCATGGGACGAGTAGTGGCTAAACATGGAAACAGAAGTATCACTTCTAACTCAGGGGCAACTGATGTACTTGAAGCTCTGGGTCTCAATTTAGATCTCAGTATAGAGAATAAAGTCAAAATGCTTGAAGAGACAGGCTTTTGTTTTTTCCCTGCGACAGACCATCATCCGGCGATGAAACACATCATGCCCATACGAAAGTCCATAGAACATAGAACTATCTTTAATATATTAGGACCTCTCACTAATCCAGCAGGCACACAAAAATACCTTTTAGGTGTGTTTGACCCTAGCTACATTAAACGGATGGCAGAAGCACTGCTTGAACTTGGTACAAAAAGAGCCTACGTGGTAAGTTCTCAAGACGGCATGGATGAGATAGGATTGGCGTGTAATACTTCTTTTGCCTATGTAGAAAATAATCGTATTTCAGAAGGTGAGATAAACCCTGAGACTTTCGGATTTAAATTGGCTCCAAAAGAGGCTATACTTGGTGGAGATGCCACATTTAATGCACAAATCACTAGAGATATTTACTCTGGCGAAGAAGTAGGGGCTAAACGAGACATAGTAGTACTCAATGCTGCTTTTGCACTCTTTGTTGATGGAAATGTAAGAGACATACAAGAAGCCATAGAAATGATACGAGCACAACTTGACTCAGGAAGAACAAGAGAACATTTAAATCTGATGGCTGATGTAAGTCAGAAGTTAGCGTAAGATTCATGGAAATTACTGCTAACTTAGATGAATTATCAAAAGTTGTAGACTATCTGAAAGATACTTTAGTTTTGGATGCCATAGTATTTCTTCGAGGTGACCTGGCAGCTGGGAAAACTACATTGACACAGGCCATCGCAAAGGCTAGTGGTATTACTGCTGAAGTAACTTCTCCTACTTTTTCACTGCAACAGTGTTATAGTTCTGAAGATGGTTTTAATCTTTATCATTATGACCTCTATAGATTAGAGCATGAAGAATTTATGCAAATGGGTCTTTTTGAAGAATTTGAAAAGTCAGGATGGCATGTRATAGAATGGGGRWSTGATGCACTTAAAGCCTTTTTAGAGAGCGTTGGCTATAATGTTGTCACTGTAGATATWACATCMAATAAYACWAGTAGAACWTATAGGATAAAMGCATAATGCACACACTTGAAGCTAAAGGTCTTGCCAAAACTATCAAAAAGACTAAGATWGTACATGATATYTCTTTGCGTGTAAAAAGCAAAGAGATTGTRGGGCTTCTTGGACCAAATGGTGCAGGTAAAACCACTTCTTTTTATATGGTGTGTGGACTTACAAATGCAACAGAAGGTCAAGTTTTTTTAGATGGTGAAGATGTGACTAACTTGCCATTAAGTGCCCGAGCACAGATGGGAATAGGGTATTTGCCACAAGAGTCGAGTATCTTTAAGGACTTGAGTGTAGAAGAAAATCTACTTATTGCAGCAGAAGCACTTAATTTACCAAAAGAGACAGTAACTCCACGTATAGAAAAACTACTAGAGATTTTTAACATTGAACCAATACGTGCACGTTTAGGGATACGTCTAAGTGGAGGAGAACGAAGAAGAGTGGAGATAGCTAGAGCTTTGGTGGGTGAACCAAAATTTTTGCTGCTTGATGAACCGTTTGCCGGAGTTGATCCCATCGCAGTGATTGACATACAAAACATCATTAAACAACTTGTAGAACTCGACATGGGCATTCTTATTACCGACCATAATGTACGTGAAACCTTAGGGATTTGTGACCGAGCATATGTGATGAAATCAGGAGAAATGCTGGCTACAGGTACGAGTGATGAGATAGCCAATGATGAAAATGTTCGAAAGTATTATCTTGGAGAACACTTTACGTTTTAGATGACACTTAAAAAAGTAAAAATACTCCTTGATCAAGAAGTAATCAACAGGAACAATAGCCTCGAAATCTCCTTAGACAAGCCAGACCCCTTACTTATAGCTTCACAATATAATGATGAGACCATTGCTCTCATCTGTGCACTATTTTCCTATGGAAATGCAGGGCTTATTGTAAAGTTTTTACAAAGTTTAGATTTTTCTTTACTTGAGGTTTCAGACGATGACATTAAAAAATCACTCTCTTCCCACTACTATAGATTTCAAAATGCAGAAGATGTTKCKGGTATCTTTATAGCACTTAAACGACTCAAAGAAATGGATAGTATAGAAAACATTTTCTATGAAGGTTATAAAAAAGAAGAAAATATTTTAGATGGCTTGTGGCATTTTATAGAAACAGTGGAAAAAGTATATCCTTTTTCAAGTAGAGGGTATCGTTTTCTTACAGGTTCAGTACCGAAAAAAGTCAATATGGCAGGAACATATAAACGCTATATGATGTACTTGCGTTGGATGGTACGTAAAGATGCTATAGATTTAGGCTTATGGACGAAGATAAATACCAAAGATTTACTGATGCCTTTGGATACACACACTTTCCAGGTAGCTAGACGTTTAGGTTTGCTAAAACGAAAAACATATGATATGAAAGCAAGCATAGAATTGACGAAAACATTGGCAACTTTTGATATAAGTGATCCGATTAAATACGATTTTGCACTTTATAGGCTGGGACAGGAAAAGTTGGCATAAGAATTAGTCAAAATTAAGTGCAAAATAGATATACTCCAGCAATTATTAATTTATTAGAGGATGTTTTATGGAAGGTATATTTACTTATCTGGGTGCTATTTTTGGACATGGACAAATGTTATTTGTGTCACATTTGATTTTAACCGCGATAATCATAGTATTTATCGCAAAAATCGCTACGAAGAGTCTTAGAGCTGTACCAACTGGTACACAAAATGTTGTTGAGGCATTTCTTGGTGGTGTGATTGCTATGGGTAAAGATGTTATCGGTGAGGAGCATGCACGTAAGTATCTTCCTTTGGTGGCAACTATCGGATTTTTTGTTCTTGTCAACAACCTTATCGGTATTATTCCAGGATTTGAGTCTCCAACATCAAATATTAATGTAACACTTGTATTGGCACTTGTTGTTTTTGTATATTACAATTATGAAGGTATTAAGGCACAAGGTGTATTTACTTACGTTAAAAGCTTTGTACACCTTGGAGAAATGCATCCTGTTGCTAAGTTTGCAATGTCACTTTTAATGTACCCAATTGAGTTTGTTTCTCATCTTTCTCGTATCGTTTCTCTCTCCTTCCGTCTTTTTGGTAACATAAAAGGGGACGACTTGTTCTTATGGGTTCTTTTAATGTTGGTACCATGGATCATTCCAATTACACCATTGATACTTCTTACATTTATGGCGTTTTTGCAAACGTTTGTATTTATGATTCTTACCTATGTTTACCTTGCAGGTGCCATAGCTTTAGAAGAAGATCACTAACATCTTTTTTAAGACTATGAGACTTGAAGATAGATATTTAGGTTTTGTAGTCAATTTCCTTTTGGGTGTCTCTTGGGCATCCATATTTATAGGTGCTTTTTCTTCTTTCCTCTCTTTTTATGAAGACTCTTTTTTAATCGCCTTTATATCCATATTTATAGGTGTGATGCCTGGTATGATTGCGATACTTTTACTCGAGCTCTTTATAACTACTAAAGAGAAATATTCAGAACTTCAAAAACAGACAAGACTTTTAGAAAAACTTCTCACTAAAAAAGAAAAAACTGATTTATAATGTTTCGTATCGGTATTTTTTTAATCGCCTTATTTTTTATGGCTGATGCAAAAAATATCGAAGTAGATTTTTCTGTTGAGTATGGTATTGTAGGTGAAGTTGCTAAATCGCATTCTACATTAATCACCAAAGAAAAATCATATATATTTGAAAGCACTGTTGATGTTGTAGGTAAGATAGCAAAAATAGTCACGGGTAATTTAAAAGAACGGCATATCTCTAAAGGGCATATCAAAAATTCTCTTTTTGTGTCAGACATGTATCAGGTGATTAAATCTTATGAACAGTATACAAGTACTACAATCTACCGTATAAATCACAAAAAGAAAACAGTGACTAGAACGTATAAGAAATGGGAAAATGGTAAGGAAATAATAGAAGAAAAGCGCATATTGAACTACTATAGTAGAAATGATATGATAACACTTCTACTGAACCTCCCTAAACATATAAAGCATAAATACAAAAGTAAAGAGTATAAGTTTAAGGCCGTAGGGGCAGACCGTAAAAATGGACGTGTCGATATAGTAATACCAACACATGAAAATTTGAAAGCTATAAAAAATCTTTTAGATAAAGATAAAAGTAACAAAGGTGATTGGTACTGTAAAGTGGTGATGCATCGTAAACTTTATAACAGTGAAAAAGGTGAACTTCTTATTAAAATAGACCAAGATGGTATCGTAGACAGCGTTGTTTTAAAGGATTTGATTTTCTTTGGTGATATTCGTATTATAAGACAATAACGCTATAATATCTTCAATAATATATGAAGGAAATACCTTATGTTTGAAACCGTTATCGGTCTTGAAGTTCACGTACAACTTAACACAAAAACCAAACTTTTTTGTTCTTGYCCTACCTCTTTTGCAGAACATCAAAATGCCAATACTTGTCCCACTTGTATGGCACTTCCTGGTGCTTTGCCTGTAGTCAATAAAGAAGCAGCCATAAAAGCGATGAGACTTGGCTATGCGATTAATGCAAATGTAAATCATAGTTCAAACTTTGATAGAAAATCATACTTTTACCCAGACAGTCCTTCGGCATATCAAATCACGCAATTTACTAAGGCTATTGTACAAAAAGGTGAAGTGTTTATAGACTTAAARGATGGYAGTACAAAGCGTATAGGGATGACACAGGCYCACTTGGAAGCAGATGCAGGTAAAAATATRCATGAGGGAGACCACTCAAAAGTGGACTTAAACCGTTCGGGGACACCACTACTTGAGATAGTGTCAGACCCCGACATGAGAAGCTCTGAAGAAGCTGTGGCATTTTTGAAAAAGCTTCACTCTACAGTACGTTATTTGGATATCTCAGATGCAAACATGCAAGAGGGCTCATTTAGATGTGATGTGAATGTTTCCATAAGACCTAAAGGACAAGAAGCTTTTGGTACACGCGTAGAGATAAAAAATATTAATTCTTTTAAGTTTGTTTCAGCAGCAATAGCGTATGAAGTACAGCGTCAAACAGAAGCCTATGAAGATGGTGTATATGAAGAAGAGATAAACCAAGAGACTAGACTTTGGAATGTTGATGAAGGTGTGACTAAATCCATGAGAGGTAAAGAGGAAGCAGCAGATTACCGTTACTTCCCTGATCCTGACTTACGTCCACTTGTAGTCACTCAGGAAATGATAGATGAAGCAAAAATTATGCCAGAACTCCCCGATGCAAAAGTAAAGCGCTACGTTACGGAACTGGGTATTAAATCTGATGATGCACATGTAATTACTTCAGATAAAGAAATGGCATATTACTTTGAAGAAATGTTAGCACAAGGTGCTGTGGTAAAAACTGCAGTAACATGGCTCACTTCTGAATTACTTGGTCGTTTGAATAAAGCCGGATTAAGTATAGAAAATTCCCCTATTGATGCGACGACACTCGGCGCACTTGTAGCCAAAATTTCTGATGATACTATCTCAGGAAAAGGTGCCAAAGAGATACTTGACCACATGATGCAAAATGAAAGTCGTGATATAGAAGTACTTATTGATGAACTAGGACTTGCACAGGTAAGTGATGATGGAGCAATTTTAGCTATTATCGAAGAGATACTCGCAGCCAATCAAGACAAAGTAGAGCAGTATAAAGCTGGTAAAGATAAGCTCTTTGGATTTTTTGTAGGGCAAACAATGAAAGCGAGTAAAGGTTCTGCTAACCCTGGAAAGGTGAATGAATTGTTAAGGCAGAGACTCGGTTAAACTTTAAATATCATCGATATATAAGAGTATTGTGTTGTGCAACACTCTAAGAAAAAAAAGGAGTTTTATGCATAATTTCATACTGAAACTCTCTACTTTTATAGATAACTCTGACAAATATCAAAAAACAAAATCTTTTTTTCGTGCTTTACTTGAAGATGTAAGCTACCCATCTAAAAGATATTTTGATGCTTTTATGATAGCATTGATTGTGATTTCTATCTCTATTTTAATCATGAGTAAAACAGGAAAAATCCCTGAATGGCTTGTTGAGTTTGACCTTTATTTCGTTACAGGAATTTTTGCTTTGGAGTATCTATTGCGCTTATGGATAAGCCATGATATCCATAAGGAGATAATAGCAAGTCACAAGGAAGGTAACAATGCAAGAGGGTACTGGAATATAGTAAAAGAAAAGTTACGTTATATGATTTCTATTCCCGCATTGATAGATTTAGTTGCTATTTTCCCCAAATTCAGAATTATCCGACTATTGAAGCTTTACCATTACATGCATGGAGCATCTAGTCTCTTTGATGCATTACTTAAAAAACGTTTTGAATTCATTTTTTTGGGTTATCTTCTTTTTGGTATTACATTTACATTTGGATCTATCTTTTATCTATTGGAGTTTGGTGTCAATGAAGCTTTACACTCATATCTAGATGCAATATATTGGGCACTCGTCACCATATCAACGGTTGGATATGGAGATATTTCACCTGTTACAGAGATGGGAAAAATTGTTTCCATGTTTGGTATTGTATTTGGTATAGCGATGATTTCCTTTGTTACATCTGTAATGGTTTCTGCATTTTCTGAAAAATTTGATGAATTACGTAATCAAGACAGTATCAAACATGTGAATAAGATGCAGAATGTCATTATTATCAATGGATATGGACATTTGGGTGAAACTATTGCCAAAAAGCTCAAGATTCATAAAGTGTATGAGCCTGTCATTATAGAAAATGATGAGGCAAAGGCAACGACGGCACTACAGGATGGTTATAAAGTAATTCGGGCTGATAGCTCAAGTGCAAAAATCATTAAAGCACTCTACCAAAAAGACAATATTGTAGCAATGCTCACGCTCACAAGTTCAGATATAGATAATATTTACTTTATTCTCAATGCTAAAAGTATTTCTRTAAATRCAGTAGTATTCTCACGTATCAATCATGYACAACTAAAACCYCAATRYGAAGCTRCAAARGTGGATGGYASYATAGAACCTTATGAAGTAGCCAATAATAGAGCTGTACATTACCTACTTAAACTTTGTAAGGAAGAATATAAGGGTATTGCATTATTTGGTTACACACATAAGAGCATTACTTTAGCAAAAATTCTTCAAAAAGAAGGTATAGATGTGAGTATTTATGAATTGGATGAGTCTATCATTTCTCAAGCAAAATTAGATGGTTTTACGCAAGTATACTTGATAGATATACACAAAAGTTATGCCGTCATGTTAGAACGAGAGATAGTCATTTGTGCACTAAGAGATGAATCTCTCAATGTTTATACAAGTATTACGCTCAGGGCAAATGGTTTTGTAGGGGAGATAATAGCACTCTCTGATTCAAAAGAAGATAACAGAAAACTTATTTTATCAGGTGTAAATAAGATTTTTGATATGTACGAAGAGAGTGCAACCTTATTTGTAGAGATGATAGAGAACAAGTATCAAATATAATCAATTTTCTTCATGTCTCTTGAGTACATTAACTTCTGAAAGATAAACCATCATACTGTAATTGTCATATTTCTTTGTATCGGAAATAAAATTATATATTTTTGTAGCCAATGCATTATCGAGGATAAGCTCAATTTGTATGTTGCTATCATTCATCCATGCACCACTTTTTATGCCACTTCCACCCTTTCCTTTGGCTTCGATAATGGTATAGCCCTTCACGCCTAAATCTTCTAAATCGTGTATAATCGCTTTTTCTAAGTTTTGCTCTGTGATGATGGTCATCATCATTTTTGTAATAGTTACCATGTTTATCCTCCTAGATACATTTCTGCCATCTTATAATAGAGTGGTACTCCTACAATGACGTTGAATGGGAAGGTAATCCCCAAAGATGCTGTGAGTGAAAGTCCTGGGTTCGCTTCAGGTAGTGCAATCCTAACTGCCGCTGGTACTGCGATGTAAGAGGCAGATGCGGCAAGTATCATAAGAAGCAATGCTCCGCCTAAAGAGAGACCCATAACATGTGCAAATTCTAGCCCTACTGCTGCAGCTATGACAGGGAATATAATACCAAATGCAACTAAAAATAACCCGTATTTCTTTAATAATCCTACTTGACTGGCAGCCACAATACCCATCTCAAGTAAGAAAAGTGCCAATATACCTTTGAATGGTGCAAAAAAGAAAGGATCTAATGTAGCGTGTATCTTCTCACCTGCTGCCCACCCTATGAAAAGTCCAACAAATAACAATACGATACTTTTTGCCAAAAAGGACTCCTGAGCCATTTCTGCCCAATTCGTCTCTTTTGTGATACCTTTTGCTAAAATGATACCTACAACAATAGCAGGTATTTCCAAAACAACAAGATACAAAGGCATATGTGATTCATAGGTAACATGATGTGTTTCTAAAAAAGCTACACCCACAGCATAAGTCCCCACGGAGACTGAACCATAATGTGCGGCAATAGATGCAGCATCGACTCTCTTAAACCTACCAACTAAATAGAGTATAGGGTAAGCAATAAGGGGAATAAGTACCCCCATCAGGAGTACAAGACCAACATCACCAACAAGGTCACCAACATGTTGTTTAGAAAGTTCTATCCCTCCTTTTAAACCAATGGTAATCAGCAACATAATACTTAAAAATTCATAAATAGCTGAAGGCAGTTTAAAATCTACCCTCATTAAACTAATGGTGAAACCTGCTATAAAAAACATTACGACTGGATCTAGTACCATACACACTCCTCTCATTCATTATTATCACTTTAAAATCCAAGAATAACATTCTTATAAGATTTTAAAAAGATGATTTTTACCTGAAGAATACTTGTGAAGGGATACCATCCCTYCACAGYAATCAAYATTACTTAGACTATTATTGATRTAGTCCTCTRYNGGTATAAAGYTTTTATTTAAATAGCGTCAATAATCGCGTTAAGTGTAGCTGATGGTCTCATTGCCTTAGAAGCTAACTCATCATTTGGATGGAAGTAACCACCAACATCTTGAGCTTTACCTTCAACAGCTAAAAGCTCTTCAATGATTTTGTTTTCATTGTCTTTAAGTGCTTGTGCTACAGGCGCAAATTTAGAAGCBAAATCAGCATCAGCTCCATTTGCAAGTGCATCAGCCCAGAATTGTGCCAAGAAGAAGTGAGACGCTTTATTATCTGGTTGTCCTACTTTTCGCCCTGGCTCTTTGTTATTGTCAAGGTACGCATTGTTTGCTACATCAAGAGCAACGGTAAGTGCTTGAAGTTTTGCATCATTATGTTTTTGACCGATGAATCTTAGTGACTCAGCCAATGCCAAGAACTCACCAAGAGAATCCCATCTTAAATGACCTTCTGCTAAGAATTGGTCTACGTGCTTAGGAGCAGAACCACCAGCACCAGTTTCATACAATCCACCACCAGCTAGAAGAGGTACAATAGAAAGCATTTTAGCAGATGTTCCAAGCTCTAAGATTGGGTACATATCTGTAAGGTGATCCCTAAGAACATTTCCTGTTACAGCAATAGCATTTTTACCAGTTCTGATAATAGCATTGGTAGCTCTTGTCGCATCTGTTACTTTCATAGTTGAAATGTCAAGTCCTGAAGTATCATGGTCTTTAAGATACACATTTACTTTTTTGATAAGCTCTGCATCATGTGCTCTGTTTTCATCTAACCAGAAAATTGTTGGAACACCTTCAATTCTTGATCTTTCAACGGCAAGTCTAACCCAGTCTTTAATTGCAACATCTTTTGTACGAGAGAGTCTCCAGATATCGCCAGCTTCACATTCAAAGCTCATAAGTTCACCATCTGCACCAGTTACTGTTACTGTACCAGCTTCAGTAAGTTCAAACGTTGTTGGGTGAGAACCGTACTCTTCTGCTTTTTGAGCCATAAGACCAACATTTGCCATTGAACCCATAGTTGAAACATCATATTGACCATTTTTCACACAGTCAGCAACCATCTCTGCATGGAACATCGCGTAAGTAGAGTCAGGTATAACAGCTACACATTCAACTGCCGCTCCTGTTCTGTCCCATTGTTTACCACCTTCACGAACGACTACAGGCATAGAAGCATCAATGATAACATCGTTAGATGCATTAAAGTGTGTGGTTCCTTTATCTGAATCTACCATAGCTAGTTTTGGAGCGTCAGACTCAAGTACTGCAAGGAAGTCAGCTTTAATTTCAGCTTCTTTTGCGTGACCTGCGATTTTAGCTTCTAAGTCAGACATACCCATATTAGGATTAACATTAAGCTCTGCAAATGTGTCTGCATGTTTAGCGAATACACCTTCAAAGAATACGGTGAAAGCATGACCAAACATAATAGGGTCAGAGATTTTCATCATGGTAGCTTTAAGGTGTAGTGACCATAAAACATCATTTGTCTTTGCATCTGCAATTGTCTTTTTAAGGAATGCTTTTAATGCAGAAATTGACATAAATGTACCATCAAGTACTTCTGATGCAACACAATCAATAGTAGTCAATTCTTTGCCATTTAATGCAATTGTTACTTTCTGATCTTTCTCTAAAGTCACAGATTTTTCATGTGAAAAGAAATCCCCATTGCCTTCCATGTGTGCAACATAAGCTTTACAGTTGTCGGAGAATGCTCTAAGTTTATGTGGATTCTTTTGTGCAAAGTTTTTAACAGCTACAGCTGCTCTCCTATCTGAGTTACCTTCACGAAGAACAGGGTTAACAGCAGAACCTAGACAAACACTATATTTAGCTTGTGTATCTTTTTCCGCTGCATTGGCAGGGTTTTCAGGATAATCAGGGATATCATAACCTTGACCTTGAAGTTCTGCAATACAATCTTTAAGTTGACCAGCAGATGCTGAAATGTTTGGAAGTTTAATAATGTTTCCATCTTCTTCTAAAACAACATCTCCAAGCTTAGTAAGCTCATCAGTTGCAAGACCTTGACTAGCAAGAACTCTACCTGCTAACGATATATCTTTTTCAACAACCTCAACGCCTGCTGCTTGAGTAAATGCATTTACGATTGGTAGCAATGAATACGTAGCAAGTGCTGGTGCTTCATCAATTTTTGACCAGATGATCTTTGGTAATTTTGACATGTTTGTTCCTTAGATTTATATTTTTTGTGTTGAGATTGTAACACTTTTTTTGTTTTAGAGGATTTAAACACTCTGTTATCAAAATGTTATATGCGTTACTTGTTTCTATCTTACACAAATACAATCTACAACATCCAAAAGTAATACTGTGGTAATAATCTTGCATTATAATTTGACTATAAAAAATCTAAACTTAAAATAAATTAAGGGAAAGAATGAAACAAATAATGAGCTGTATAGCCATCATAACATTTACGTCACTGGCAATACATGCAAATAATACACAAATAACAAGAGGATTTACCGTAACACAAATAGCATTAGATGCTCAATATAGCAGAATGGCGGAAGAAGACTCAAATACTTCAGCAGAAGAAATCAATACACAAGGGGGTGCAACTGAAGAGAACTAAACACTTTAAAATGTGGATTTTGGAAGCTTACTTTCCTTGAAAACATTTAGTACTTACTTTATAATACTCAATTCATATACTATTCGTCACTTCCAAAATCAGATTCTCTGTCTCCAAAGGACAGAGAAACATGTTTTAAATCCAGAAAAACCTATTCGTCGCCTGTTGCAGCTCTATCTAACATAGTATACATACCAGTTCTTACTTCGCTTGCAAGCTCAGCCAACTCCTTAGGTAATGCATGCCCACCATTAATCATAAGTTCCATACTCATAGTATAAAAATAGATATCGCCATTAGGTTCTTCTACTATTCCTATACGACAAGGCATAAATCCTATAAAGTGAGGTGAATGGCTTAAAAACTTATTTGCAATATGAGGAGAACAATATGCACGAATATGTGTAAGCAGTCCTCCATTAGAAAAAGTTTTACCATCTCTAGGCATAGTCTTAGCGTCTACCATCGCTAAACCATACTCTTCACCAACTTCATCCATAATCTCAAGTGCATTTTCAAAAGCTTCTGCTTTTGTCATACCTTCAGGTATCACCATCTTCACTCTTCGCACCATACCTTTAGCAGGGTCACCCGTAGTCAATACTGCATCAAACATTTTCATATATTCAGGTATTGCTTTAGAATCAAGTTTATTGACTTGTGCTATTCTCGTACCTAAATCATATTTGAAAAATGCAAAAATARAACCAAGTACTACCACAGCACCAACAAAYGTAAATAAGCCTCTAATAAATTTCATATTTTTTCCTTTTTAATCAATTTAATTAAAACAAGTATATCATTTTAATAACTATGAATTATAATAGTTCTTACTTTAAATTAAGATTAAATGATTTTCTTTAACTTGAACATTACGCTACTAAAACTTTAAAAACTGTAATTTACACCAAAATTTACAGCACTTGTTGTAATGTTGGTTTGAAGATTACCACCCCCATATAGATCTACATCGTTGATGGTATGATTAATTTTAAGTTCGGTAAAAAGAGACCATGCATCTACTATGGGGTATGCGATACCTACTTGTCCTTGAAATGCAAATCCAGCAACTTGATATTCAAATGTTCTTAGTACATTCGAGGTAGTTTTCACTTCCACGTGAGGAATACTTACTCCTACTCCAACTCCCCAATATAAAACCCAGTCATGTGATATAGAAGGATAACGTTTTAATGCATTTATGGTCAAAATATTTAGACCATCTGTAAATTCTAAGATTTCAAAACCTGATTTTTGTAATGTACTAGTATCAGCATATACTTTTGCATGTGAAAAGTCTAATGACACGCCCCAGTCATTTTCATACCAATGTGTAAAACGTAAACCATAATAAAGTGGAGGAGTAAAAGACTTTCCTTCCCATTGTGCAGTAAAATTAAATGCATTACCATTTTGATCTACACCTTTTACTTTACTATCTGCTGCTACTTGATACCCGCCATAAAGACTTACTACATTTTCTGCAAATATTACTGAACTAACCATAATAAAAATAAAAATAAATTTTTGCACCACTTGACCTCCAAATTAAAGACAAAATTATAGAATGATTATATTCTTCTTATGTGTAATTTAGGTGTATTGTCTCTACTCTCCTACAGATAAACTCTCTTCTAAATATACCCCTAGTTCTTTTGCTTCTTCAAGAATCAATTCACTTACTTTCAATTTACTTTCTATAATAACATCTGCCAATTTGGACTTAATGTGTAGCTCCAAAGGTCGTTTCCCAGGGTAGCGTTCTACTAAACACATTAGATCTTCTACTGTCTTTGAATCTGGCATGAGATTTAAAGACAGTATGAGTGGTGGAAGGTCTGGCTCTGGTACATGTTTCACCTCTTTTTCTACTTTTACTTTAGTCTTTTTAGCATCTTTTATGTTGGAGATTTTAAGGATGTTCATACGTGTAAAGTCACGATCTTTAGTGATTTTTACTTTAAAGGCTATGGGTTTAGTGAGGTCAAAGTCTTCTTCAAGTTCTTTGAGACGGTTTTCAAAAAGCATAAGCTCTATGTTCCCGTGTAAATCCATGATATTAGCAATACCAAACTTGTTGCCCTTCTTAGAAATTTTCTCAGTGATGTTTTCTATTTTACCTATAAACATAGCTTGTGAGCCATCGGCTAAGTCGTCTATCTCTGAGCTTAAAGTGTAGCTGATGCCATCTAGTGCTTCACGGTATTTGTCTAAAGGGTGTCCAGACACATAAAAGCCTAAAGATTCTTTTTCCATCTCCAATATTTCCATAGCTTCAAACTCTTGCATATCTGTAAGTTCTAAGGTTACAGAGGTCAACTCTTCATCTTCACCCCAAAGAGAATTCACTGCTTGCTTTTTGGCTTCTCCAGCTTTCTTTGCCATATCTACAATCTCTTCAAGTTGAGACAGCATGGCTTTTCTACTGTAACCAAAGCTATCAAAGCCCCCTGCTTTAACAAGAGATTCTATGACCCTTTTATTGACCTTAGAAGAGTCTATACGTGAAACAAAATCAGAAAAATCTTTAAACTCTACATCTCCTCTGGCTTCAAGCATAGTGTTTATAGCAATGTCGCCTGCCCCTTTAATGGCACCCATACCAAACATAACCACTTCTTCGCCGTCTATGTTACGTGCCTCAAAGACAAGCCCAGATTTGTTGATGTCAGGAGGCAAAAGCTTCATGCCCATCTTCTTTACCTCATCGACATACTTAACCACCTTGTCTGTGTTGTTCTTTTCGAGTGTTAAGATAGCCGCCATAAATTCTGTAGGATAGTAGTATTTAAGGTAGGAGGTATAAAAAGTTATCATCGCATACGCAGCAGAGTGTGATTTGTTAAAACCATAGCCTGCAAACTTTACAATGAGGTCAAACAAGTCAAAGGCTTTTTGTCTGTCAAAACCTTTTTTTGCTGCACCTTCTGCAAACTCACCTTGAAGCTTATCCATCTCTGCTTTAATCTTTTTACCCATGGCTCTACGCACCAAGTCTGCACCACCAAGRCTAAATCCACCTATGGTCTGTACTATCTGCATAACCTGTTCTTGATAGACGATAACTCCATAAGTAGGTTTTAGTATAGGCTCAAGTTCTGGGAATGCATACGTAATCTCTGCACGTCCATGCTTACGCTCCACAAAGTCATTGAGCATTCCAGACTCCATAGGTCCAGGACGATAGAGTGCTAACATCGCAATGATATCTTCAAAGCCATCAGGTTTCAAGCTTTTCGCTAAGTCTTGCATACCTGCGGACTCTATCTGAAAAAGTCCAAGCGTATCACCTTTACTTATATATTTATAGACTTCTGGGTCTTCGATGTTTTCATCTACAAATTTGATACGTTTACCATGACGACGTTCTACGAGTTTTAGTGCTTCATCTATAACGGTGAGTGTCTTAAGTCCCAAGAAGTCAAACTTTATAAGGTCTACGTCTTCCACATACTTACCAGAGTACTGTGTTGCCAACGTATCTAGTCCTGTAGGTTTAAACAGAGGGGTTTTTAGCCATAACGGTTCGTTGCTTATCACCACACCTGCTGCGTGTGTACCCGCATTACGGTTTAGTCCCTCAAGTGCTAGTGCATATTCCCATACACGTTTTGCTTGTGGATCCGACTCTAAAAGTGCTTTAATCTTCGGCTCTTTTTCATATGAGCCCTTGAGGTCTATACCAAGTTCATCAGGTATAAGCTTTGCCATTGCATCTGCTTTTGAGTAAGGCATGTCTAGTACACGTGCAACGTCCCGTATCACCCCTTTTGCCAGTAATTTACCAAAAGTAATAATCTGAGCTACATTCACACGCCCATATTTTTCTACCACATAGTCAAGTATATCTTGACGGCGTGCTTGACAGAAGTCCATGTCAATATCTGGCATAGAGATACGTTCAGGGTTCAAAAACCTCTCAAAAAGTAATCCATACGGTATAGGGTCAATATCTGTAATACCTAAAGAATATGCTACCAATGAACCAGCCGCTGACCCACGACCAGGGCCCACAGGTATATCCATCTTTTTTGCTGCGTCCACGAAGTCCCATACGATGAGCATATAGCCTGGGAACTTCATATTGTTTATGATGTCCATTTCTACTTGTAACCTATCTCTGTATTCTTCATGTTTTTCACTGGGTACAATTTTAAGACGCTCTTCTAATCCTCTTTTGGACTGCTCTACAAAGAGTATGATGTCATTTTCTAACGAATACTCTACATCTGGGTTAGGCAAAGTTATATTTGACTCTTTTGCGTGTTCTCTGGCAAACTTAAAGTTGGGTGGTGTTGGGTTGCCCAATTTTATCTCTAAGTTACATTTATCTGCTATCTCTTGGGTGGCTTCTATGGCTTCAGGAATGTCTGCAAAAAGTGCTGCCATCTGTTCTGGTGACTTTACATAAAACTCATGCACTGAGTGACGCATACGGTTGGGGTCATCATAAAGTTTGTTCATCGCAATACACATAAATGCCTCATGTGCATCTGCGTCTTTTTGTTCTGTATAGTGCGTGTCGTTGGTAGCGACTATCCTGATGCCTGTTTCTTGGCTAATCTGTATGATTTGCTTGTCTATACGGTGTTGATCACCTATGCCATGACGCATAAGTTCTAGGTAAAAGTCATCGCCAAATACTTCTTGGTAACGTAAGGCTACTTTTTTTGCTTCATCATAACCTTTTGCACCAAATTTGATGTTACGTTCACTCAAATTTAACTGCCAGTTTATCTCACCTTGTAAACATGCACTTGAACAAATAAGCCCCTCACAATTATTTTTAAGCAGTTCCCAATTGATTCGGGGGTAATAGTAAAAACCTTTTATGTATGCCTGAGAAGAAAGATACATGAGATTTTTATAACCCACATCATTTTTCGCATACAGACAAAGGTGAAAACGCTGACGTACAGACTTGTCATCTAGCTCTTCTTGGTTGTGCACATAGGCTTCCATCCCAATGATAGGTTTGATACCTTCTTTTCGCATAGTATTATAAAAGTCAATACACCCAAAAAGATTGCCATGGTCCGTCATAGCCACAGAGGTCATGCCCTGCTCTTTTACCTTTTTAGCCAGTGCTTTTATCTTGTTTGCACCGTCAAGCATGGAGTATTCTGTATGTAGGTGGAGGTGGGTAAACTGTGGTTTTACTTTGGGTTCTTCTGACATGCATAACCTTTTGCGTATATTACTTCTAATATAGCAAAACTTGACAAAATATTGACTTACATAATTTTAAATTTAGATAAAATAATTGAATGAAAAAAATACTCATCATCGGCTACGTATGGCCTGAACCCAACTCTTCTGCTGCAGGCTCTCATATGATGTCTATTTTAAGACTTTTTAAAACCCAAGGTTGGCAAGTAGAGTTTGCCACACCTGCTCAAACATCTGAACATGCCATAGACTTAACAAAGGAAGGCATAAGCACAAAAAGCATCACCCTAAACTGTGACAGTTTTGATGCCTACATAAAAGCCTATGAGCCTGACATGGTACTTTTTGACCGTTTTATGATGGAAGAGCAGTTTGGATGGAGGGTAGAAAAACACTGTCCCAATGCCCTCAAAATACTCGACACCGAAGACCTCCAGTGCCTACGTCACGCCAGACATCAAGCCCATAAAGCAAAACGTAACATGACAAAAGAAGATTTACATTCAGACATAGCCAAACGTGAGATAGCAAGYATTTTACGCTCYGACATCTCACTCATCATCTCTTCTTATGAAATGGACTTACTGCAAGRTACATTTAACATMGATGCTTCTTTACTMCAGCACTTACCTTTTATGGTGGATTTRKCCAAAKTACCAAAGMGTACAAAAACATTTGCCCAGCGTCAACACTTTATGACCATAGGTAACTTTCGTCATGCCCCTAACTGGGATGTGGTCTTACACCTACAAGAACTCTGGCCTCGCATACGCAAACAACTCCCTCTAGCCCAACTACACATCTACGGCTCCTATCCTCCCCCTAAAGCTACTGCTCTACACAACCCTAAAACGGGTTTTCACATAAAAGGCTGGGCAGAAGATGCTTTTGAGGTCATGCAAAACGCACGCATATGCCTAGCACCCATACGTTTTGGGGCAGGCATAAAAGGAAAACTCCTAGACGCGATGAAAGCCCAAACCCCGAGCATCACAAGCTCACTAGGCAGTGAAGGCATGTGTATCGAAAATGAACCTTGGGGAGGAGCCATCGCAGATGATGTAGAGACATTTGTAACGGCTGCAGTCACACTCTACCAAGACGAAAAAGCATGGACTAAAGCCCAAGAGCATGGCACAGCACTTTTACATACACACTATGATGACAAAGTCTTAGGTAAAGCACTCATAAGTAAAATACGTGATGTTGAAAATAACCTAACCCAACACCGCCTAAACAACTTCACAGGAGCCATGCTCAAACACCACAGCATGATGAGTACAAAGTACATGTCTCAGTGGATAGCAGAAAAAAACAAAAAATAGACGCTTACTACTTCGTAAGTTTTTTGAAACAACAACGTTTATATTTATCTCCACTTCCACAGACACATGGAGAGTTACGTAAAAACTCCACCTTGTCCTCATACACTTCACCATCTACATACTTCCACATATCGTTTACCTTTAAAAAAATAGACTTTTCATGGTGCATATGCTGTTTACCCTCGAAGACATAATAGGCTTTAAACTCCACCATATCCTCGCTACTCTGTACTACATCTAGGTGCTGCCAAGTACTATTGTCAGCCCAGTCTTGTATAAACTTTAGCTCTTCATCACTCCAAGTATGGTCATGGGTAGTAGCCTGCAAATAATTCACATCACCTAAGCAGTATGCCGAGTAGCGTGACCGCATCAGCTGCTCTACTGTGCTAGGTACGTCTAGTACTCTCAAGAATGGTTCGCAGCATTGGGAGAATGGTTTGTTTGACTTGCAGTGGCAGGGGTGGGTCATATAGGTTCCTTGCTATTGTATTTTGTAGTATTAAAAATCTATATACTACAACTATTCTTCACTCATTTTTTTAAACATATCCTTTAAACCAATAATCGGTATATATAGCCTATGATATGCTGTACCTATTGCACCACTAAACATTTCCATATCGGGGTACTTTTCTTTTTTTCCTGCTTTCAATGTTTGGTCTGTTGAAATATCACTATATGCATCTATATAAACTATTCTAGATATCTTTAATTGCATTGCTTTTTTAGCACACAATTGACAAGGTGAATCTGTTGTAAATAGCGTACCATTGGATACACTTTGCCCACCCGATTTAGAGACTTGCAAAAATGCATTTTCTTCAGCATGTAATGCTCTTTCGCGAGTAGGATTTTTTATCTTTATAGTCTCTGAAATTTGCTTTATTAGGTCTGGATTATTTTTTAATTCATCTATTGAAGATAGTTTCTTTATTTCTATATTTTTTTCAATACCAYTACGTATGTCTTTAAAACAAAAAGGAAAGTTTTTCTTAGAGGGTTCTAGTTTATTAATTTCATCAAAAAAATCTGTACTACGTTCATATTCGCTAAATATCATATTTTGAGCATTATTTAATAAATCATTAGGTGTTCTATATAAACATGATATATGTCCTTCTGGTACATCATTCCAACCTAAGCCTCTTATGTATCCATCATGACCAACAACAACTGCCCCTACTTGTCTTGATATACAACCTGAATTATATCTAGCAGTAAATGCAACCTGCATATACTTTTCATCTTCTGTCGGAGTAAACATACCAGGGGATTTTATTAAAAAAATATATTTCAATAATTGAAAATGCAATGAATGTTTACTTGGTTCATTCACATCATTGTTAATGAAAATATCACCTTTTCCAATACATGTATCTATATCTTGGGAAGAAATATCTTTGCTATTTTTTTCAAAAGAGCTTACTTCTTCTAATGTTTTTTTTGAAAACTTAAAATCTTTTCTTAATCTTTCAGAACGAATATTTTGGCTTGCTAATATAGATAATAGGTAAAACGAACTGTATCTATTTTTAAAGAACTCAATTTCATATGTGTTCCTAAGAGCATCAATAACATAAAATTTCCTATCCTCACCATCTTGAACTGATTGCCTTTCATCCAACAACTTAATAATCTCTCTAATAATTTTTGCAATAAACAATACGGGGATATTTTTCATACTATCATCGAAATTATATAATGTAACTATATCAGAAGCAGATGAGCTACTTTCAAAAATATTTCCATTATCACGAATAGATTGACCTATTTTTTGAAACAATACAGTATACTTCTCATTTTCCTTATCAACATAATTATTGATAAAATCATCTATGACATTTAAACTATTGTCTGTATTCTTTTCATCATTATTCAAATAAACTTTTTCTTTGATATTCTTAGATAATTTATCACAAGTATCTACTAAACTATTTACATCATCGGGTGTAGGTTTGTTTTTTTCTTTAAAAATATCACTAAGCTTAATGTCATCTAATATCGTATTATCAACTATACTTTCTCTATTTTTTTTAATCTTGCTAAGAGAAGTGATTAAAATAAAAAATAAAATATTTGATACTTTTATATGATAAAACCGATTCCATCCATATCTATGGCAAGCATCTTTTAAAATTTTACTTCTACGATAATCAGTAGAAAACTCATCTTTATTTTGGAGACTATTGATTAATTTATCACTATCGAGTTTCTCTTGAGATAAAAATTCTGCTCCTGAAGTACRCCCACTACCAATCGCTCCCGTTAAACCGATAATCATATACTCATTACGAAGAGAATTAAATATATCTTTCACATTATTCATTTATTTTAGTCCAATCAAGTATCTAATAGATTTCGTTAGTCACTTCTATAAGATTTTTATTACTTAAAGTATACGCAAAAAATGTCAATTTTTGTTAAAATTAACATGTAAGGAGTAAAAGTAGTCACTATATCTTTCTTTCATTGCTCTATGCARCTTTCACTTCACCATAACCTACAATGACATCTAGTAAACCTTTAGCCTCATCACATGCCAAAGTRTCTTGYTTTATAGTAGTCTCSAGTARTGCRATGGCTTCTTGAAACTCTTTCATGCCTTTTTGTGCTAATCGTTTTTGGTTGAGGCTATAGCCTTGGATAAGGTGTTCTTTAAGTATAGAAGTTGCCCACTGTCTAAACGTGATAGCCTTAGCCGAATTAGTTCTGTAGCCTACTGCTAAAACCATATCAAGACTATATAAATTCACTGGTTTATCAGAATTTGCAATATGCATTTTTTGCATATTGCTTTTTCTATCTACTTCTTTATCTTTAAAAATTTTATTGATATGTCTGGAGATTACAGATTGGTCTTTTTCAAATAACCTTACTAGGTCAGATTGAGACAACCAAAACTCCTCGTTATCAAAAGAAATAGACAACTCTATATCCCCATCTTCATAAATCACAATCTCGCTCATCATACACCCTCTTACTATTTTGCACTTTGTATGATGATTATAGCTAAAAGCGTTTTTATTTAGAACTTGTGTGTGATGCTAAGACTTACCTAGTATGTGCCACTATAAACCCATGCACAGCTTCAAAAATCTCGTCAAATTTTTCATCTGCTAAGATGCTATGTCGCTCCCTTGGTAGTACTAACAATTTCTTGTCCTTTGAACTTACGGCATCATAGATAAGCTTCGCACTTTCACGTTTGACCACAGGGTCATTGTCTCCTTGGATGATGAGTATGGGGGCAGTAACCTTAGGGAGGGTTTTACTCACTTTTGACATTAGTTTTTCCATTTGATAAACAGATGCCAAAGGATGTTTAAGGTAATTGACCTTTGGTTGTTCCGTTTCTGAATTATCTATCCACTCTAAAATACCTTTAGCATGGAGATGTGATATCATCTCATTAAAAAAATGTAGTGTGGGAACTACATAACTTACCCGTAAGTCATGTAATCGTAAAGCAGAATTCAGCACAATAACACCCTCTGCTTTATATTGGGCAGCATGAATGAGCGCTAAAAGTCCTCCTGTTGAGAATCCCCCTATAAACACCTTTGTACATACCTGTCTCATAGCAGTAAATCCACGTTCAAAATCTGTCTCCCAATCGTCTTTACTGATATGCATCAAAGCTTTCGGATCAGTCCCATGCCCACTTAACCTTGGAACATAAACATTGATACCTCTTTCAAATAAGTATGCAGCTAAAGTCTCTATCTCTTTGGGTGCTGCCATGTATCCATGTGAAAAAACCAGACCTATATCATTGTTTTCATCATATAGTATAATGGGAGCACCTTTATCATTTTTATCTGGTGCATGCCCAAGGTATTGTCTATATTCTTCTTCAAAAGCAATCCATTCACTTTGAGATAAATGTTTAAAATTATCTTCTCGTAACTCTTTTTCTGTATATTTACTATTTGCCTCTGCCATTTGTACAATAGCATCTTGCCACTTTATCTCATTCAATATAACTTGTAAGGTATTTTTAACTCTTATTTGATGGAAAGGGTACTCTTTTTCAAGCAGACTCCTATCAAATAAATATTCGCCGTCACTATCTTTATAGAGTATGTTTTGTCTCACAGCCAAATCTATAGCAGAGACAAAAGGTTCATACTCATCATCAATGATGAGTTTAAAGAGTTCCTTTTGTARCTCTTTGTGTACATTATAATCAGRAAGTTCTCGAAGCGYMCGTGCATTTTTATAAATGAGCGTTCTTAAATATGATGGGCACACTTTCACTGTGGGCATAGTAAGTAACGAAAGTATAAACATATGATCAAAGTGTATCTGCATTTGAGAATAAACACGTTGCATCATATCATTAGTGATAACTTTGCGTTTAGCATCTATAAAAGCATTCACCTTCGTCTCATCATAGATATCATTATCATTTGTTAAAAGTTCATCCATATAGTTGTCCAATGCAATGGGCTTACCAAAACGTATATTCATATGTGCATTCATGAGTAAATTAGTCTCTATTTCAAGTTCTTCAAATATCTTTACGACACGCTGATTTATCTTTTTATCAAACCAATTTAACAACTTGTTGCGTCCTGGACGTATTGGATAATAGGTAATCGAAATAGGTACTACTTTAATGCATAATTTTTTATCAAGTTTTGTACTATCGATATCCATTTTTCCACAAAAATGTTTTAATGTTTCATCATGATTTTGACGTGCCCTTTCTTGAAGGATTTTTGCTTTCAATGCTATGACTGCTGCACCAGTATGTATGGGACCTTCATACTCTGGTGAATGYGTACAAAACTCTCCATTATCRAARGTRATACGTTTATTTTTCACCATATACCCTTCAGGATAAATCACCCAATCTGAAGCTCCAGAAAGTAAATCTTCAACAATAATACAGTCACGTGTTTTATGTTTGGTAGAAATTATCCCTAACAAACGCATGTATTTTCCAAAAAAACCAACAAAAAGTGARTCATCKGCCAATGACCGKGTAGTTCGRCTATACYTCTCATACAACATATGGGGTACCACAAAAGTCTCAAAACGCGTAAAATGATTCGCCACAAAAAGYACAGGCGACTCTGGTAGCTCATGCCCAGATATCGTGATATTCGCACCTGAGAGTTTACGAACCAGACCTATCACTAATGACGACAGGACAAAAGCTATTTTCATGTATCACTCTTTTTAGAATTTGTTTGATTAGATGTCTGCTGTTTATAAAAATACTCATCATGTAAAAATGAATCTACAGTGATAATCTCACGCTGTAACTCTCTAGTATAAGTTAGCTGTCTTTTTTCACCTTCTGTCAAACGTTCACCATTTTTTTCTTTACCCAGTATTGCTTTTACTTCTTGCATCGCGTGTGTTGCTTCTAACAGTTGTATCTGCCTCTCCCCTTTATAGATGTTATGACATATGCTTTCTCTTACAGTATCATCTTCTGTCAAGGTTTTTGCTATCTGATGCAAAGAGGTATCTTTAATGGTTTTACCCATAGGATTGATACGTGACATATAGCCTAGTATTCTAAATGGAAAACCCATTTCTCCTGGTATAAGATTTTTCAATATCCCTCTAAAAGCAATGTCTATTTTTCCGAAAGCATCTTCTACAGCCACTTCTAAAAAAACTACATCACTCTCTTTACTACCCTCTTGCTCATAACGTTTAAGTGCCGCCGTGATGAAATACATTTGAGCCAGTATATCCCCAAAACGACCTGAGACTGACTCTCTTCGTTTCAAGCTTGCCCCCATGAGTCCTAAAGCAACATCTGAAAGAAAAGCAAACTTTGCAGAAGCCCATGCTAGCTTTTGTTCATATCTGCCTGCTACCCCTTTACTACTAGGAATGTGGGCGTAACCTCTACTCATACCTAAAACAAATGCTCTTACTTTATTACGTACGACATGTCCTATGTGTGAAAAAAGTAAATCATCAAAGGCTTTCACGTCTCCAGCTTCTAGTGCTTCTATTTCGGCATAGGCATAAGGGTGGCAACGTATCATCCCCTGTCCGAACATAATGAGCGTTCGCGTCATAATGTTCGCACCTTCTACCGTGATGGCAACAGGTGCACCAAAATATGCATGAGCCAACAAGTTTCGAGGGCCTCTACTTATGGCAGCTCCCCCTTGTATGTCCATCGCATCGATGACGTTTTTTCTAAACATCTCTGTACTTTGGTACTTCATGATGGCATTGGCAACCGCAGGCTTTTCACCTGCATTGATAGCCCCAAGCGTAAAGGTTTTAGCCGCATCAAGCATGTAAGTACTTGCACCCAGACGACCCAACACTTCTGCAACTCCTTCAAACTTAGCGATGCTAAGCCCAAACTGGTAGCGTACCACAGAGTATGTCGCTGCCACGTAAGTAGCAAGTTTAGAACCACCTGTACTGGTACTAGGAAGTGAGATGCCACGTCCTACAGCAAGCGACTCCATAAGCATACGCCATCCACACCCAAGTCCTGACTCTCCTCCGATGACATCGTCTATGCTGATGATGACATCTTTACCCAGGAGTGGTGCATTGACAAATGGCACACCTAGAGGGTCGTGTCTACGAGTTTGGTCTACACCTTCAAGTTTCGCATCTACTAAGGCACAGGTAATACCCCAATCTTCCCCTTTCCATAAAAGTTTTTCAGGGTCTTTGAGGACAAAGGCAAGTCCTATGACTGTAGCAATGGAAGAGAGCGTGATGTAACGTTTTTCAAAGTTAAGACGTATCTTTACTTCGCCATTTTCATCTTTAAATACCACTCCTTCAGACCGTATAGCCCCTGCATCTGAACCTGCTTCAGGTTCAGTGAGTGCAAAACAAGGGATATCACGCCCATCTGCTAGTCTAGGTAGGTAGTGTTTTTTTTGTGTATCAAGTCCATAATGTAAAAGTAACTCCGCAGGACCAAGTGAATTAGGTACCATCACRGTTATGGCAAGTACCTGAGAGTGGGAAGCCAGTTTTTCTATGACACAAGAATGTCCATACGCAGAAAACCCTAACCCTCCATACTCTTTAGGTATTATCATCCCAAAGAACTTCTTCTCTTTGAGGTATGCCCATACTTCTTTAGACAAGTCTCTACTTTCAAATACCTCCCAGTCAGAAGTCATAGCACACACAACATTCACTTCATTGTCTACRAAGGCTTGTTCTTCTTTGCTAAGTACAGGATAAGGATTTGCAAAGATTTTTTTGAAGTCAGGTTTCCCAGAAAAAAGCTCCCCTTCCACCCACACATCACCAGCTCTAAGCGCTGTTTTCTCAGTCTCTGAGATCTTAGGAAGCAGACCTTTTTTTTCTATGAGGTTAAAGAGGTTTTGAGTGATGAGTTTGACACGTGTGGGCTTATGCAAAAGTACCCCACCCACTACCACAAGAGGCACAAACCATAGCCACGATGCACCACAACCCACTAAAAACAGAGCAAAAACCACAAACCAAGCCCAGAGTGGAGCAGAAAAATATGCCAATGCTATAGCTACGATGAGTAAGAGTAGAAGTCCCATGTTGTGCCTCCTAAATATATTTATATTTTATGATAGCTTTTTGGGTGTGGGGTTGGTGTGGAGTATGTAGGAGGAGATTACGAATAATTACAATTAACTGCTTTGATATATAAAATTTAGTCTATGCTGATTTAATGCAATAGTCGGATATTTTTTGTATACTTTTAATACTAGAATAACATACTAATGGGACATGTATCTGCTAATAAAGAGTTAGTCACAGTGAAGAGGAAACCATATGGAAATACCAAAATATCATGAAACATTTATTCCAATATTAGAAACTTTAAATACGATAGAGTCAATAAGTAGCAGAGACCTAGCATCTAAGGTTCTTCAGAATTATTATTCTGATTTACCGAAAGAGCTGCTTAATCAAAAGACAAGCTCTGGAGCTAATGTTTTAATTGATAGAATTCTTTGGGGTAAATCTTATCTAAAAATGGCAAAATTTGTTTCGTACCCTACAAGAGGAATAGTACAGATTACAGATAAAGGAAAACTAACTTTAAAAACAGGAAAGTTGTCGTTAATAGACCTTCAAAACGACCAAGACTTTAAAAATCATAGAGAATCTGTTAAAAGTAAAAAAGAAAATGACATAGAACTTGATACAGTCGATGTAGAAAATGCTTCCCCTCAAGACTTGATTGATTCAGGATTTTCAATAATTGAGACTGAAGTGAAAAGTGAATTATTAGAAAAATTAAAAGAAATTGATCCTTATTATTTTGAAAAAGTAATTCTTATTCTTCTTAAAAGTATGGGATACGGAGATTTTATTGAAACTCCAAAATCAGGTGATGGTGGAATTGATGGAATTATCAATGAGGATAAACTAGGACTTGAAAAAATTTATACTCAGGCAAAACGCTATAATGAAAATAAAGTTCGTGAAAAAGATATAAGAAATTTCATAGGAGCTATGAGTGGAGATACTAGTAAAGGTGTTTTTATTACAACATCAACTTTCGATAATGCTGCAGTTAAAAAAGCAAGAGAAGCACATCATTCAATAATCTTAATTGATGGGGTTCAACTAGTAAATTTAATGTATCAATACAAAGTTGGAGTTCAAGTGAAAACTATTTATGAAATAAAAGAACTTGACAATGACTTTTTTGAATAAAGATACYYTWAKWYGTTSRRKKTAWWGKMYAAMWMTAAMTTRKTKYWGTKRMAAMKKMAMYMKMYARRWTWTTWYWAYWMTMWWARKSWTAWRMAAWAAACANYTRYAMRTACCCCTGAAAGTACCCACCACATCATCCCAGCTCTCAGTGTCAAGTAAAAATGCACTCAGAGCCACAAACCAAGTTTTCAGAGGTACAGAAAGNTAAAARAACTCTCCTAGCATGTATATCTATTTAAGATAACTTAGTAGCTGTGCAATAGGTGTGTAGTACGTTTAATTATCTTACAAAACTCAATGCTCTCATACCCTCTACCTGCAAATAATGCTAAGGGATGAGTAATGTTACTCTTTATAAAAAGTCTTATTCTCACTCGCGAGTACCACAAGTAAATTTGCAGGAGCAAAGCGTTCACCGTATTTTACTTCTAAATCTTTTAATCTTTTCACAATATTCTCTAAACCCTCAGCATCTGCGTAACGTAAGATACCACCTCTAAATGCAGGAAAACCTGTACCCATAACCATCGCCATGTCTAAATATCGTGCGTTATCTACMACGCCTTCTTCCAAACACCGTGCAGCTTCGTTTACCATGATGAGTATGGCTCTGTCTAGTATGGTACTATCCTCTAAGGTTGAGTTTGAGGTGTGTAGTTCACCTATCTGGTCGTTGTGTGCTTTTGCTTTACCTTTATGGGTGTAAAAGCCTGTACCTGTTTTTTTACCTAGCCATTCTTTGTCTGTCATTTGCGCTAGTAAAACTGAGGGTTTCATACGTTCACCATAGGCTTCATAAAGTATACTAGAGACTTTATCGCCAATATCTATGCCTACCTCATCAGCCAAGGTAAAAGGACCYATAGGCATACCAAAACCTGTGAGTATTTTGTCTATCTGCTCCACATTTTCACCCTCTTCGAACATCTTGGCTGCTTCGTTCAAGTATGGAAGCAAAGTACGATTGACCAAAAACCCTGCACATTCACTTACTTTTATAGGTGTTTTACCCAGTCTTTTTGCCAATTTTACGACACTTGCCACAGTCTCTTCATTCGTCTGCTCCCCAGCGATAATTTCTACCAGTGGCATTTTCTGCACAGGGTTAAAAAAATGCATCCCTACAAAACGTTCTGGGTGTTGTGTATCTTGTGCTAAAGAAGTAATGTTGATAGAGGATGTATTGGTAGCGATGATAGTCTCTTTACCGACCTTTGCCTCCAAGTCTGCAAAAACTTTTTGTTTGATATTTGGGTCTTCACTCACGGCTTCAAGCACAATGTCCATACCCTCCAAGCCTTCCATGCTTGTCGTATGTGTTACCCTATCCATCTTAAGCCCTATTTCACGTTCAGTCAAGCGTCCACGCCGTTTGATGCTCTCAAAACTTTTCATCATTTTGGCCATCGCTCTTGCAATGCTAGACATCTTACGTGCACCTAGTCTTACTGGTATGTCTTTATGTGCTAAAGCCCAAGCAATGCCTGAYCCCATTGTACCTACACCTATCACTGCAGTACTTTCTATGTCTTTGGCTTTCCCTTTTGAAAATGTCTCTTTTTTTAAGGCTTCTGAAGTAAAGAAAAGTTCTATGAGGTTTTTAGAGATGTCGCTAGTCGCAAGCGGCTCAAAAGCTTCAAGTTCTACCTTTARCCCATCTTCTAGTGACTGCGTTACTGTCTCTTCTAGTACATCTATGGCACTTAGGGGTGCAGGGTAATGCCCTCCTGTCTTTTTCAACACTTCTTTACGTGCCATCTTCGCTATGAGTGACTTAACCGGTGCAAGGTTTTCATACCATTTAAGACCTTTTCGTCTTTTAGCCACTGTCTTTTCTAATGTACCTGCGAGTATCTCTTTAACATACTCCTCTTTTTTAAAGCCTAGATATCCTGAAGGCACTGAGGCATCTACAAGCCCAAGTTTTAGTGCCTTATCACCTTTGAGCCGTTTAGAAGCGGTGATGAGTTCTATGGCTTTGGTAAACCCTACTAAAAGTGGTAGCCTCTGCGTACCTCCCAGACCAGGGATGATACCTAGGCTTACTTCTGGTAGCCCTATACGTGTATGCTCATCATTGGTAGCTATGCGATAGGTACAAGCCATCGCAAGTTCAAGTCCACCCCCCAGACATACACCATCTATGACTGCTACAGTAGCAAAAGGAAGTGTCTCTAAGTTATTAAATATCTCTTGCCCATGTTGTAAYTTTTTRACYGTYTCMSCACTGTCTTTAAATGCTTTTATYTCTTTAATGTCTGCACCTGCTATAAAAATGCCACGTTTAGCACTCTCTATAAACAATGCTTTAATGCTTTTATCTGCTCTTAGTTCTACTAGCAGTTGTTCTAGTTCATACAGTGCATCAAAACAGAGTACATTCACTGCTGAGTTTGGTGTATCAAATGTTAAAGTAGTAATGCCTAGTTCATCTATTTCATAATTAAAATATTTCATCACTCTACCTCCAGTAGTAGTGCAGCACCTTGCCCACCACCTATACACAGAGTTGCTAAGCCTCGTTGTAATCCACGCTCTCGAAGTTCGTGTAGTACCGTTAACACAAGTCTCGTTCCTGTCATCCCTACTGGGTGACCTAGTGCTATGGCTCCACCATTTACATTGAGTATCTCTGGATTTATGGCACCTACTGCTTTGTCTTCTCCGAAATGTGTTTTAGCAAATGCATCTGAGGCAAAAGCCCTCTCGCACGCGATGACTTGTGCCGCAAAAGCTTCGTTGATTTCGACTATCTCCATGTCCTCCATATTCAAGCCTGTTTGTTTAAAAAGTTTATGTGTAGCAAACACAGGACCAAGCCCCATACGTTTAGGCTCTAATCCCTCATAAGCATAGTCTCGTAAATATCCCAAAGGCTCTAACCCACGCTCTTTTGCATCACTCTCACTCATCAACACTACACCAGCTGCTGCGTCAGTAATTTGTGAAGAGTTCCCTGCTGTAACTGTCCCATTTTTACGGTCAAAAAATGGTCGTAGACGAGCAAGTTTTTCKATGGTTTGACTCTCGCGTATACCATCGTCATAGTCTAAGTACTCTCCATCATGCACATCATACACAAGAGCCATACTCTCTAAAGAAAAGCGTCCTGATTCTTTTGCTTTTTGTGCTTTTTGGTGAGAGGCTAAAGAGAAAGCATCTTGTTCCCCTCTGCTTATACCAAAGTCTTGTGCCAATACTTCCGCAGTATTCCCCATAATCAAACCACTTACAGGGTCAGTAAGTCCGGACATAAGTCCTATGATAGGTTTTAAAAAACTTGGTCTAAAGCCAAAGAGGGTTCGTACTTTATCAAGTGCTGTTTTTGATCTGGCTAGTTTTGTAAACAATCCTGTCATCTTTTCACTATAGACTAAAGGAATATTTGACATTGATTCCACCCCACCACAAACATAAATTTTTCCTTCRCCTGCATARATRCGTGATGCTGCAGTCGTAATGGACTCCATACCTGACGCACAGTTTCTATGTACTGTCAAAGCAGGTGTACTCTCGGGAAATCCTGCACGCAAGGCTATAACCCTTGCAATGTTAGCTGCATGAATGGGCTGAGCCACATTACCAATGATGACTTCATCTACTTCTTCTACATTTACAGAAGACTGCATCATCAATTCACGAAATAACACTGCACCGAGCTGATCAGCTTGCATGTGCTTAAACTTCCCACCCATTTTTGACATGGGTGTACGTAACGCTGATACTATAGCAATACGTTCTTTTTTTGTACTGTTATTTTTATATTTCATTTTCATATGTGCCCCTTATACATCTCTTCTATCTCATTCTCATAATGTTCCATCAAATGTTTTTTTGCCAGTTTCATAGAAGGTGTTAGTTCACCATTTTCTATACTTAGTGTATTTTCAAGCAGTTTAAATGCKCGTATCTTCTCCCAATGGTTCAACTTATTATTTAATACTTTAATAAATTTTTCACTCATTTTTCTAAGCTTTAGTGAATCTAATGCTTCATTGGGAGACATATTCAATTTASTAGCCATATGTTCTAAAAAACCAGGCTCAACAAAAAGAAGTGCCACAACAAAAGGTCTAGCATTACCTACAATAAGTGCATGTTCAAACCACCCATTACTCACAAGCTTTTGCTCTATGTGCACAGAAGAGACATATTTACCTGTAGATGTTTTAAAAAGTTCTTTTTTACGCCCAGTTATGGTAATAAACCCTTCATCGTCTATCTTTGCTAAATCACCAGTATATAGCCACCCTTCGTTGTCTATCGTTTCAGCTGTCACCACTTCATTGTTATGATACCCCAGCATGATATTTGCACCACGTGCAAGCAGTTCCCCTTCCTCACTTATCTTTACTTCAACACCAGGAAAAGCTTTTCCACATGTGCCTATTTTATTTGCTTGGGGAGTGTTGGAACATATGACTGGGCTGGATTCTGTGAGTCCATAGCCTTGATAGAGGGGAATCCCTATGTTCATGTAAAATTTATATAACATATCTGAAAGTGCCGCACCCCCAGAAATCATCATACGCATTCTTGCGCCTAAAGCCACACGAAGTTTTGTATATACCAGCTTATCTAACATCTTATCTACAAAATTCAACTTAGCATACGGATTTTTCGTCGTTGCTCTGTAAAAGGCTAGAGAGACCAAGGCTTTTTTAATGATACTCCCTTGCATTGCTTTGAGTTTCATCTTGAAAAATACTTTTTCTAAAAGTCTTGGTACCACAGTCATCACTGTTGGATTTACCTCTTTTAAAAGTACGCCAACATTTTGCACATCATCTGCAAAATAAACTGTCAATTCCTGTGAAAGATAAAAGTGCATGACCATACGTTCAAAAATATGTGCCAAAGGTAAAAAAGAAAAAGCAATATCTGTCTGTCTATCGAAATGATAATTCTGAGCTGTAGCGTGTATCTGAGAGATAAGATTTTGATGTGTTAACTCTACCCCTTTAGGAGTACCAGATGTACCAGATGTGTAAACAATAGTCGCCAAATCTTCAGCTTTTATACGCGCTATAAGTGTGTCGAACAAAGCATTGTCCTCTTTGTGTATCTTTTTTCCCTCTTTAACATAGTCATCACAAGAATGATGCCCAGAGACATGTTCTAAAAGATAGATAGTCTCCACGCTTTCTTCTGCCTTATGGATAATCTCTTCTTGCTCTTTATTTTCTATAAAAGCTGTGTGAATAGACGCATCCAAGATTTGAAAATGTAAATTTTTAGAAGATATGTTTGTAAAAAGAGGAACAGAAACAGCACCAGCTATCATCAGTGCATAGTCAATCATGAGCCAATAAGGAGAAGGTGAAACAGCTATAGCAATCTGTTTACCTTCCCATCCTTTTTGGTGAAAAGACAAAGCAAGGTATTTGACTGTAGTAAGAAATGTATCTTTTGAAAAGTTTTTATATGTATGCTTCGTACGATGGTGTAAAAACTCTTCTTTAGAAGGCTGACTTTCTAAAAAACGGTACAATTCTCCAAAATGGGTAAAATGACTTTTCATAGCATCTCCTTTTAAAGAAGTCGACTACCAAGAGTATAATTAAGATGTGTGTATTAAGCGTGTAAAACAGTCTCAACAATAGTCTAAAAGCATCCCATCTTTTACAGCCTGCATGGATTCCACTCCTACCAGACGTTCTACTATAACTAGACCAAAACATACTGCTGTACCTGGTCCTTGTGAGGTGATGACATTACCGTCTGTCACTACTTTTGCATCTGCTCTGTAGCCTGGATGGTCTATCTCCTCCTTGGCTCCGGGGTAACATGTATAATCATTACCTAGAACTCCTGCTTTTTTCAACACAAATGGTGCCGCACACATCGCACCTATTATTTTCTTTTCTTTAAACTCTTGTACAAGTTCTATAACTCTTTCATTTTCTGCTAAAGCATAGGTGCCATCCCAACCTCCAGGAAGTACCATCATATCAAAGTCTTCGGAAATAATATTCTTAATAGACATATCAGCCTGCACAGTAATGCCATTGGCACCTGTGACCAACGCGCCATGTGTTTCATCTTCAAGATACACTACACGAACCTCGATTCCACCACGACGCATCACATCAATCAATGCTACTGCTTCAAGCTCTTCAAATCCTTCTGCTATAGGTAATAATACACTTGCCATAAACTACTCCTTTTATGTTTTATCTTATTGGTCTGTAAGGTGTCCATTCAACTTCTTTTGCACCTAAACTTTTAAGTATCTCTGGTATCTCTTTGTCTAACTTCTGATTAAATTCAAGTCTGGTTTTATCTGTAATATTAAACATACTCACCCAGTTTTGAAGCCTAGGCATACCAATGACCAGCTTATTGCTTCCTTTTTGTATATACATATACATTGTACAAGGAGCGAATACGGCACTTTCAGGTCTTGCTCCTGCATTATCGAACATCGTATACGAATACTTAAAATGACAAAGAGAAAATGTCCAAAATTCGTCCATTTGTGGAAGTAAATTACTTCCATCAAACGTTTCTTTGAAGTTAAAGAAGCCAGCCATAATATACCCTTTGACCTCAAAAGCTTCTTCCACTTTTTCTTGAATCTCATCTACATAGTCCATCAATTTCTCAGGTCTTTGGAAATCAATTTCAAAATTCATCATAGTATCTACTGCAAGCTCACTATAGGTTCCATAAGAAATCTTTGCCTCTGGAAAGTTTGTTACTATCAGATTATCAAGCTTAGCCATACTTTTTATATATCCATCCATGACCTCTTTATTGCTTGTACCTAACATATCAAATACTGCTTCAGAAGTAAGATGTGAAATAACCGTTTTATTTTTATCTTTAAATTTATACATAAGTAAATTAAACGGGTTAAACCCTGCAAGTGTAGGATCAATATTTAACAATGGCTTAATAGATTTTTTATCCACAATGGTCATAAAAGAGAGTATCTCGAATGTTGTAGAACCATACTTCTTTTCATACACTTTATGTACCCCTTTACGGGGATCAGGAGAAAGAAAACCAAGCGGTTTTAATTGTTCATCCATCATGTTGTTGTACTTTTCTTCTGCATTGCCTTTTATGGTATAAACAATTACAGACTTTTTTATAGTTAGTTGCGGGGTCTCTTTAACCTTTGTCTCAATAGCACAAAGTCCTGTTAACATACCCACAACTAATAGACAAGTTCCAAATAYTTTTTTCATACTATATTTCCTTTTTACTATTATWATAAGTATARCATGTATTTTTAATAAGTGATTCTATNTAAATAGTTATTTTAACATACATGCCTAGAAAAATATTTTTWAAACTGTGTAATTAAAGTAGATAATAACCTATTTTTCTAAAATATTATTAAGTTTAAGTTATATTTAATATAATTACACTATAATTCCAAATAAAATTAAAGGGATTACCATGAAAAAAATCATAACAACTTCTGTAGCAGTAGCTGCATTACTACTAACAAACGCACAAGCAGACTTTAGCTTTGGAGATATGTTCAAAGACATGAAAGATGCTACAACAAGTATGAGTAAAGATGCTAAAGACAGTGTTGCAACTATGACAGATGGTGCAGTTGAGACATCAAAAAGTGGTGAAAGAACTATAACTAACGTGAGTGCAGATGCAAAAGATTCAACTATCGCAGTATCTGATGACATCAAAACAATGGAAACAAATACTTCAAATTCTATGTCGACAGCTACAACAACAGTATCTAAAGATGCAAAAGATTCTGTTAAAACTGTTTCTAATGATTCAACAACTTCAGTAAAAACAACTACAGACAATGCTGCATCTACAGCAAAAACTGTTTCTAGTGACTCAACTGCTTCAGTTAAAAATGTTTCTGACAATGCCAATGACTCTGTAAGAACTATCTCTGCTGATGATTATGCAGAATATATGGAACTTAAAAAAGCTGCTAAATAATCCAACGCTATACTTGTAAAGCTACCTTTTCTATTGGTAGCTTTACCCTCACTAACCTTCCATCATAACTTAAATTTATTATTTTTATTATTTTTGTGTTAAAATATTGTTTATCATATCCAAAGGATACTCTTGAAAAACATATTTAGCCTCATACTACTTACTCTCACTATTGCTATGCCTACACTATTGTTTTCTGCACCATCCCCATTAGAAGTATCACAAACAAATAAAAATCTTGCTGTATTTTATACTATCGATGGCAAGATAGAAAAAAAATATAATACCCTTGTAGAAAAAAAACTTAAAAGCATTGGTTTCAATGTAACAAACCCCCATAAAAGAGTAAATGACCAGTATGAAGCAAAGTATGGCTCAACCATTTTAGATGTACTTAGTTTTATGCCCATAGTACATGATGAAACCATTCTGCCTCTACTAAATATTGATCCTCGTATCGCAGGGTTTGCACCATTTAATATGCTAATATATAAAAAATTAGATGAAAATGTCACCCATGTGGGGCACTTAGTACCACAAGTCATGTTAGACATATTAGGCGTAGAAAACGAAGAGGTACGAAGAAAATTTTCTTCAACATTTAAAGCTCTTGATACTACAGTTTATAAGGAATTAGCTGGGGAAACTTCATATATCTCCTATAACAAACTTCCAGAAAAGACTATGATTCATTACGAATATATGTTTAGCACTCCAGATGACTTAGATGACTTTTTGGATGAATTTCAAAATACATTTGAGCTTGCGTTTATCAACAAAGGCTATCTCATCGCAGGTTTTCACAACTTTATGGAAGCAGCAGACAACGCAGAAGAAATACTTTCTAATTACGATGCGTTTTGGACCTATTCTCTCTGTCACTTAGAATTTTCATACAATATGTTTGACAGCAACCAAGATGCAAGACCAGAAGCCGGTATTTTTGCTCCTTGTACCATGTATATGTATATCAAAAAGGGAAGCAATAAAGTTGTCATTGGTATGCCTAGGCTTCACAATTGGTCTGATACTCTCAATATTACAGATAAAAAACGTTTACATTTAGTGAAAAAACTTGACACAGAAATACCTGATATATTGACAGCATTGGGTATGAAAGAGATCCCAAATGGAAACCCTCTTCTTCACAAAACTACTAACCATCTACCACTTAAATATGAGCAACATACAAATGTAAGTAAGCAGACTACAAAACCAGTAGAATATATAACTCCAGTAAAAATAGAAATATCAGAACAAAATGCCAATGTAGGTCAGGTAAATCAAGGAATGATTTCAGCATATCTTCGTGGAGAATTTCTAGATGTCAATACAATAAAAGAAAAGCTAAACTCAGCCGGATTCAAAGTTGTAGCAACGACACCTGTCAACAAAAAAGGTGACCTTATTTCTATAGTCTTTAGCAATGATGCCTTAATTGACATGGCAAGCAAAGTAGATAGAGGATTTATGGCATCATTACGTGTCCTTGTAGATACAAAAGATCAAAAAATCAGTATAACCAATCCACTCTATATGGCAAAAGGTTTTTTACAAGCTGACTTTGATGAAAAAGAAGCAAAAAATATTTTGGTACAACTTGTTACCGTATTCCCAGGACTAATAAACTCCAAAGATACACTTAAATATCAACGTTTGGAAAACTATCAATTCATGATTGGGATGCCATACTACGAAGATATGATAGAAGTTGCATCAGGTGATAACTTACTGGAAAAAATAAAAAATAACAAAAGAGTCATCTTTACACAAACATTGAAAAATGGTGCTACACTTATAGGTATAACACTAGGTAAACGCACCCGAAACTTTACAAAAAGAATTGGAAGAAATAATGCCGCGATGTTACCATACCCTGTTCTTATAGAAAAGGGTAAAGCAAAGATTCTTGATCCTAAATACTACATCGCATACATGTATCCTAATCTTAGCATGTCAGAGTTCATGATGATTGCCACTATACCAGGAGAAATACTTAAAGATTGTGAAAAAGTATTTAAAAAGGAATAGCTTATAAAAAGCTACTTCTCTTTGTCACTATTTTCAGTAAATTCTTTTCTAGGATCTCTACCAGATCTTCTATCAAAAGTTATAACCTTTTCATGACTGTCTGTTAATGGAAACTGTACAGCTTCTTGTTCAAATCTGCGGTCCTGTTTTGTTCGAAGTATATCGATATCACTTATCGACTTTTGATTTTGTGCATCTACTATTTTTTGCATCATTTTAAGATCTTTTTGTGTCAGCCTTAATGCCGCATCAACCCAAATTTTAGTTATATCGATGAGCTCATCATAATCTAACCGTTGATATCTGTGTCTAGAAGCCTGTATCGCTTGCATACCATTGAAAAGTCGGCTATTTCTTTTCATATATTTATTGACAGCTTTTTCGCCTTCACCTTTTTTTGCGACTGCTGTTATCACTCCCATTTCATAGAGCGTCTTGGCATCATATATTTTTCCACTAGAAATAATCTCTTCTGCTTTTCTCACCCCTACCGATCTAGCTAAAAAACTATATGCCCCCATACCAGGAATAAGGTTAAATCTAATTTCAGGCATACCCATCCGACTTTGCTCCTCTGCAATACACACGTTATAAGAGATAGCCCCTTCAAACCCACCACCTAGTGCAACTCCTTCAACAAGTGAAATAGTGGTAATAGGTAAATTATAATTAACTGCATTTAAATATACAATATCTATACATACCTTTGCATATTCAAATAGTTTTAGTGCATCTTTTTCTTCTATCAATTTTGAAAATAAATTTAAATCGCCACCATAATTATAAATCTCAGGTGTTTGTGAAGCATTTATTAGATATTTTACGGGTGTTTTTGGTCGCATATCTGCACGCTTGAAGTACTCAATTACATCTCTTTGAAATTGTYMAYATTCCTTTAATAACTCTATACTGTAACAAGGCCGAACATTTGGTTTTGAATATACCCAAATTGCTTCTGTATCGGGATCATAACGCACTGTAATTTCACTACGCTCTCTTAATAAATAATGTAACTCTTTATCCATCTTCTATCTTTATATTATTTTTATTAAATATTTTCATCATTGTAGCTGCTTCCATTGGTTTGTGGTATAGATATCCCTGCATAATATGGCATCCTACACCTAACAAAAACTTCTCTTGCTCTTTTGTTTCAATACCCTCTGCCACAATACCAAGATGCATACTGTGTGCCATYGMAACTATRGCTCTMACCAATGCTTCATCYTCTTTGTTSCCAGGTATATCKCCKATGAARGATTTATCTATTTTAAGYCTRTTAATCGGTAATCTTTTTAARTASGAAAGAGAAGAATACCCTGTTCCAAAATCATCTATAGCCAAGGTAACACCCAAATCTCTCAGACTTTGAAGTATCATAATAGCCTGGTCCAGTTGTTGCATGGCATACCCTTCCGTAATCTCTAGCTGTAGCCAATCTTTTCTAAAATTTGTAGCTTCTAAAATCTCTTCAATTTTTGATAGCAAACCCTTATGACGTAACTGTTTAACCGATAAATTGACCGATATACAATGAGGGTCAAACCCCTGTTTATGCCATTTTTGTAATTGTTCGACAACCATATCTAACACTTTTTCCCCTAGTGCTATAATGATAGAACTACTTTCTGCAATATGTATAAACTTATCTGGTGGAAGGAATCCAAGTGTAGGATGTTCCCACCGTAATAATGCTTCCATTCCCACCAAGCTATTTGTTCTTGCATCTATAATAGGCTGATAATAGACAACAAACTCGTTCCTTTCTAGTCCCTGACGCATACTTGTTTCCAAGGTKACACGTTCCATRGCCTKGTCAGTCATCTCTTTTTTATAAAAATGAAATAGGTTATTCCCTTCTCTTTTTGCACTATACATAGCAGAGTCTGCACATTTAAGTAAAGACTCTRCATCTTCACCATCGTCAGGGTAAATACTAGCACCAATACTCACTGTCACATACAATTCATGTTCTTTGATATGCATGACATTACTTAGTTTRTGTATTAAAGATTGTGAAATTTCACCAATTTTGTATACATCATTTATATCCTCCAAAAGCAAAATAAATTCATCGCCTCCCAGTCTAGCAAGAGTATCAGACTGACGAATCTTTTGTTGTAACCTTCCTGCAACAATTTTTAATACTTCATCACCCACATGATGCCCAAGAGAATCATTAATTTCTTTAAAGTTATCAAGATCTAAAAACAAAACTGCTAACTTATTGTCATTTCTTTTGGCTTTGTCTATAGAGTGTTCCAGTCTATCATTAAAAAAAATACGGTTAGGTAAATTTGTAAGTGTATCATAATGTGCAAGCTGTTTATAGGCATTTTTTTGTTCTTCGAGTTTTTTTGCACTCTTTTGCAATTTTTCATTATTTTTTTGATAACTAGTTAGGCGCTTTTGAATTTCCTCTTTAACCCTTTCTTCCAAGCTAATATTTATATCACTTAACTTTTGCTTTAAATCATATTCTCTTCGTTCATACAAACTTACTGCTAAAGATCCAAGTGTCAAAATAGCTACCATAAGGACAAAGGTATAGGTGCTCAAATTGATATCAAGGATAGTGTATAATGCAAATATCGAAATGAGACTTAATCCCGATGAGGTAAAGCCCAATTTTCTTCCTCCCAAAAAGAAAGAAACTATAATGATTACAAGAAACCATGAAAAACGCACATGTTCATTTGGATATTCAACTATGGCTACATTAACCAATATAATACTTATAAAGGGGAAAAATGGAATAACGAAATGATAATTTTCTCTATTTCTTCGGAGAAGATAAACTCCAATTGCACCAATTAAGAGATAAATACAATTTGCACTAGCAAAATAATAATCTCCTTTTATAAACAATAAAAGTGCCAAAATACCAACAAACAATAGTGTAAAACCAAGCATACTGTTCATAAGTACAAATATTGATTTCAATTCATATTCATCATCAGAAAAGTGATGTCCACTAACAAGTATATTTTTAAGGGTCAACATTTCACCTTTAGTATCTTTTACGTCACTTGTATCATTATATCAAGATGATGTCAAAAAAATTTGACAAACTCTAAAAAGCAATTTATTTTGCTTTTTCCAAATATTTACCGTCAACCGTATCAACTTTAATCATCTCACCTTCTAAGATGTGAAAAGGTACTTGAACCACTGCACCACTCTCAAGTGTAGCTGGTTTTTTACCCCCTTGTGAGTCACCTTTAAAATTAGGTGGTGTTTCAACGATTTTCAGTATGACAGTTTGGGGAATCTCCACTGAAATTGCTTTGCCTGCATGAAAAAGAACCTCTGCTTCCATACCATCTATCATAAATGAAAAAGTTTCTTTACCTACTTGTTCATGGGTAAGTCCAATTTGGTCAAAGGTAATAGTGTCCATAAACTGAAGAGACTCACCATCATCATAAAGAAATTGCATTGTTTTTTGTTCAAGGTCAGGTACATCAAACTTATCGCCCGCGTGTACAGTCTTTTCAATCACCTTACCTGTTTGAAGATTTTTGATCTTCATGCGAACAAATGCTGCACCTTTACCAGGTTTCACATGATGTGCTTCTATTACTCTATAAGGGTTCCCTGTAACTTCAAGTCTCACACCTTTTTTGATATCACCCATTCCTATGGTAGCCATTACTAGTCCCCTTAAATATAAAATCTAATAATTATAACAAATACTTGATATAAAGGTGGTAAATTATCACTTCACCTTTTTTAAAAACGTAAAGTGATAGAGATTAAAGTGTAGCGTACCCTACGCTGATACAAGCTTCCAATGACTGTAATGCCTCGATTACACTTTTAGTCACTTGTCCATCTATACGTACAACTGCGAGTGCTTGTTGCTTCTTATCACGTCCCAACCTAAAATCAGAAATATTTAACTGATTGTCTGCCATGATCTTACCCACATCCCCAATAACACCTGGAGTATCCGTATTTCTAAAAAATATCATAGTCCCCTTAGGTTCTACATCTAGGATATAGTCATCAATCTCAACAATTCTCTGCACAGTATCATCAAACACTGTCCCTGCAATAAAAATAGTACCTTCAGAAGTCGTAAGTTTAATGGCAATTCTATTGACAAAACCACTTGTGTTGGSTCTCACCTCTTTAGTGATATCAATACCACGCTCAACAGCTACAAATTCAGCATTTACATAATTAACCTGATCACCGAGAGATTCTGTAAGCACGCCAACCGTTGCAAATGTACCCATAGACTCTATATGGTCTGCTACAGGGCCTTCAGCAATCACTTTAATAGACTTTACTGCACTTTTTGTTATCTGCGCAGATAGATGTCCTATTTTTTGTACGAGTTCAAGATATGGTCTCACAAAATTTGGTAATTCATTTTCTTTTATAGGTAAATTTAATGCATTAGGGTATGAAATACCTTTAGCTGCAGCAATGGCATTTTCAGCAGCTTGAATGGCTATATTTTTTTGTGACTCTTTAGTATTTGCCCCTAAGTGTGGTGTCACAGTTACATTTTCAAGATCTAAAAATGGGTGGTCTGTCGCAGGTTCTTTATTAAATACATCTATCCCTGCCATGGCAATTTTACCACTTTTTAAACCTTCCAAAAGTGCATCTTCATCATAAAGTCCACCTCTCGCGCAGTTAATCAGAATCACACCATCTTTCATCTTGGCAATCTCATCTTTACCTATCATACCGATTGTTTCTGTATTTTTAGGTGTGTGGATTGTGATAATATCACATGCTAAGATATCTTCAAAGTTTTTTGTGTAGCTTACATCAATATCTGTTGCCTTACATGGATCTATATAAGGGTCATACGCGATAACATCCATTTCAAAAGCTTTAGCACGTTTTCCCACACGTGAACCAATATTACCAAAACCAATGACACCAAGTTTTTTGTCTTTTAGCTCCGTACCATACCAATCTTGTCTTCTCCAAACACGGTCAAGTTTAAGGTTATTATGTGCATATGGAAATTTTCTGACACATGAAAGTAAATGCGTCATCGTAAGTTCAACTGCGGCAATTGTATTTGCCGTAGGTACATTCATGATAACAATACCTTGTTTACTGGATCCTGGTATATCTACATTATCAACACCAACACCAGCACGAACCACAGCAGTGATATTTTTTGCAGCATCCAAAAATGCTTCATCTACGTCTGTTGAAGACCGAGTAATCGCAACATCGGCTAAAGGAATAATCTCTGCAACAAGTTTATCTTTTGGCTCATCGGCAGCATTGATAAATATAATTTCATTATCATTCGCTAAAATATCTAATCCATCTTGATGAATATGGTCACAAACAACAATTGTTTTTTTTGACATCTAATAACCTTTTATATAAAATTTATGTAATTTAATTTTTGAGAGAAACGACATAGTCGTCTGAGCTCATATTAAATGAGCCCAAAGAAGCATTATTGAAAATGATTATTTTTTAAATTTATCACCAAAAGCATCACCTAGTGTCATGCTATCATCTTGGTCTAGATTAAGTTGCTCCATTGCTTCTCTCTCTTCTTGACGCTCAAGTTTTTTTACAGAAACTCTAATTCTATCATTGTTTACATCGATAAAACTAATTACACCAGTAATTTCTTGACCTTTTTCTATCTCATCAAATTTTAATGGATGAAGATCTTCTGTTCTTATAAGTGCATCAACATTATTTTCAAGTGAAATAAACACACCAAAGTCTTTTGTATCTTTAACGGTACCAGTAACGATTGAACCATTTTTATGTGTTTGTGCAAATGCTTTTATAGGAGATTCTTCAAGTGATTTTTTACTCAAAGAAACTTTGCCCGCATCTCTATCGATTTTAATAATTTTCACTTCTACTTCATCACCAGCATTCAATTCTGATTTAGCATTCTTTGACTTGTCCCAAGAAATTTCTTGATTATGAAGAAGCCCTTCAATAACACCAACTTTTACAAAGGCACCAAAATCAGTAATAGATGTTACAGTACCAGTTACGATATCACCTACTCTGTTTTCAGCTGTAAATGCATCCATTGGTTTGGGAAGAAGACTTTTAAGACTTACTCTAAGTCTTCTACCTTCTTTATCTACTTCAATCACTTCAACATTGATTTCAGAATTGTTTTCTAAATAATCTTTAGGATGTTTTACATTTTTATCCCATGAAATTTCAGACACATGAAGGAATGCTTCAAGATCTTCACCAAGGTCTACAAATACACCATACGGTTCAATGTTAGAAACAGTTGCAGTTACTGTATCACCTACACCAATAATTGCATCAATATCTGCCCAAGGATCAGGATTGGCATCTTTTATAGAAAGTGAAAGATGTCTTTTCTTTTTATCATACTCCAAAGCAATAACATTTACTTCATCACCTTCTTCAAAATATTTTGAAGGATTCACTGGTCCTTTATGTGATATTTGGGAATAATGAACAAGACCATCCATACCACCAACATCTACAAACATACCATAAGAAGTGATTTTTTTAATCAAGCCTATAACCGGCTCTTTGTTTTCAAGTAATGCACCTACGATTTCATCAGTTTTTGCTTTATCTCTTTCGATCAGTTCTTTACGTGAAACGACAACTGAACCTTTGTCTTTATCAACTTTAACGATAACCGCTTTTACTTTTTTGCCCTTAGGGTCAATTTTTGAAGAAAGGTAAGAGAGTGTTCGTGGCATAAAGAATTCTAAGCCATCTACTTCTACAACATACCCACCTTTATTTGTTTTTGTGACAACACCTTCGATAATGTACTCTTGCTCTTCATCATACTCAGCAATAAATTCATTAAGTGCTACACGAGAAAGTGCAGCTTTATAAGAGATACGTCCTCTCCCCATAGTAACAACATTAATAGTGTCATTCACGGCGAAAGTAACATTRCCATCCTCATCTGTGATTTCCGTTAAGTCAAGGTTTGCATCTCTACCACCACCGATATCTACTACTACTAAATTGTCTTGTTCATCTATCTTAACGATTGTACCTGTAACTAAATCACTTTTTGATTCTGATTTTTTGAACGATTCCTCGAGCATCGCTGCAAAATCTTCTGTTTCATCTATTTCGAAATCTTCGAATTTCATACCTATCCTTATGTGCACACAAATTTTGCGTTATTATACCTTTTTAAACATAAATATGGCTTATGAAAATATGAACTTTCCACTATGTTCAGTATAGCTTCATAAATAGAGTAAATATGTAACGATATAGAAGCAAATTAAGAAGAAATACTTTTAAATACCTCGAAATAATTAGGGAAAGTTTTTGCAGTACATTCTGGCTCATTAATCGTCACAGATGCCTTGTCTAGTGCTAAAAGAGAGAAGCACATCGCCATCCTATGGTCATCATAAGTGTCAATCKCTGCGTGTTTCAACTGCTTTGGAGGTGTTATTTTAAGATAATCTTCACCCTCCTCTACTTCCGCACCCACTTTACGAAGTTCCTTTGCCATAGCATAGAGTCTGTCTGTCTCTTTTACGCGCCAATTATAGATATTGCGTAGGGTHGTTGTTCCCTTTGCAAAAAGTGCTGTGGTAGCTATTGTCATCGCAGCATCAGGTATATGGTTAAAGTCCATATCTATGGCTTGTAGGGTATTTTTTGTGACAGACACATATGTTTCACCCCATTCTACTTTTGCACCCATCTGTTCTAAAACATCGACAAAGCGTATATCTCCCTGTATACTATTTTTTCCAATGCCTGTAACTTTGACTGTACCACCTTTTATAGCAGCAGCCGCTAAAAAATAAGAAGCTGAAGAAGCATCTCCTTCTACCATAAATGTATCTACTGATTTATAGACTTGTCCACTTTTCACTGTAAACGTTTTATACGCATCATTCACAACGTCTACACCAAATATTTGCATCATATGTAAGGTAATGTCTATATAGGGTTTAGAAACAAGTTCTCCTATGATAGTGATTTTCATATCATGCCTTGACAAGGGTGCAGCCATAAGTAATGCGGTTAAGAACTGACTTGATATTGTACCATCAATACTAACTTCTCCACCTTCTAGTCCATTTGCATTTATTCGAAGAGGAGGATACCCATCATTTTCTTGATAATCAATATTTGCGCCTGCTTGCCGTAAAGCGTTTACCAAATGTCCGATAGGACGTTCCTTCATACGGGGTTCACCCGTCAAAACATACGTACCCTTTCCTAAACATAGTGCCGCACATAATGGACGCATAGCTGTACCTGCATTGCCCAAGAAAAGTTCTTGTGGTTCAAGACAAGAGATAGCTCCAGCATTACCCACAACTGTACATTCGGTTTTATCTTCAGAAAGTGTGTATTTAATACCTAGTTGCTTCAGCGTATTTAGCATATGACGTGTATCATCGCTCTTCAAAAGATTGGTAATTGTAGTTGTTCCTTGTGCCAAGGCAGAAAGCAAAAGTGCCCGATTAGACAGACTTTTGGAACCAGGAAGGTTTATCTCTCCCTCTATTTTAGAGATAGGTTTTAGCGTCAATGTATTCATTATGCTTCTATGTTTTTCATCTCTTGAATTTTATCAATCACATTTTGTACAATCCAATCAGGTGTAGAAGCACCTGCGGAAATACCACATAACATTTTATCTTCGAACCATTCAGGTTCAAGTTCTGTTTCATTTTCTATCAGATAACTGTCGTTACAGTCACGCTGAGATATACTGTGTAGTTGTTTTGTATTAGAAGAGTGTTTCCCCCCTATAACGATCATCACATCTGCATCTTTTGCCAATTCTGAAGCCGCATCCTGATTTTCAAAAGTTGCATTACAGATAGTATTGAAAACCCTTATTTCTTTACGTGTTGCCATCAGTGCTGCCACTATTGCTGCAAAATCCTCAGGTTTTTTGGTTGTTTGTGAAACCACAGCCACCTTACCTTTAAGAGGAAGGTCTTCAAGTTCTGCTGGTTCTAAAACGATGAATGCATCTTCTGGCTCTTTTGCGTAACTTACAACACCTTTTATTTCCGGATGATCTTTATCACCAAAGATAACAATACTGTATCCTTCTTCACTCATCTTTTCTACAATATTTTGAGGTGTTGTCACATATGGACAAGTCGCATCAATAATTTTATATTCTTGTTTTTTTAAGGTTGCGAGCTCATCTTTAGGGATTCCGTGTGTACGTATTACAACCGCATCATCAGTATGGATATCTTTTAAATCTCTAGCGATATTTATATCAAAACCTTTTTTAAGCCTATCTATTTCATCTTTATTATGTATCAAGGGTCCATACGTAACTGAACCTCTATGGTCTTCAGCGATATCAATAGCCCTTTTGACACCAAAACAAAATCCATAACTCGATGCTAATTGTATTTTCATAGTATTTACCTCAACTGCGCTTTGCATTCTTTCTCTAGTATAGCGATAATTTGATTCATCACATCTTCAATCTCAGAATCTTCAAGTGTTTTCTCCATCGACTGTATGAARAAACGTATCGTAAGACTCTTCTTGTCACCCAACTTCTCATCTTCATAGATATCTACAGGATAACTGTCTTTAAGTACTACGATATCCAAAGTATTTAATATTTTAGCAACTTCATAGTAATTCATCGTTTTGTCAATCACTACAGAAAGGTCTTTATAGACGCCTTGAAACTTTGAAATAGGTGTTACTTTAATATGTTTAGGCATCAGTACATCAAAATCAAGCTCTGCAATATAGGTTACAGGAATATCAAAACTCTCCTGTACTGTTGGATGAAGTTTAGACATAAATCCACATACTTTCTCACCAATCACTATATCAGCAGACTGATAAGGGTGTATCAGCCCATTGGTATACGTACACGGACGTAACTCAAAATTACCGATGACAGCACCAATTTTATGCGTGAAAGAAGCAAAGTTGATGTCATATGGTTTACCAGAATTTCTAACATTTTCACCATCAAGATGTCCTGAAAAAACAAAAGAGATGACTTCACTTTGTTCTCTTTTACTCCCAAACACTGCACCTATTTCAAAAAGAGGAATGGATTTTCTACTATAACTGACATTACGTTTAACCGCATTGAGTAAATTAATCAAAATGGTAGATCGCAATGTGTTCAACTCTTCTGCAATAGGGTTTGCTAATTCAAGTTCTTTTTCCAATGTCGAAAAACCATATTTCTCTAAAAGTGTTTTGTCTGAAAAAACATAAGAGACATTTTCATAAAACAATGCACCTGTAGCTCTATTTTTAAACTCTTTTTTAACCTTGTAACGGTCTGTCGCTTCGTTTAAGCGAGGTTTCTCAGGGAATACCAATGGTTTCGCCGGAATATTATTGATTCCTATAATTCGAACGATTTCTTCAGCAACATCTTGTATATGTTTAATATCATGCCTATAGAGTGGAACCACAACAGCAAATATATCATCACCCATTGCATTAATCTCAAAACCAAGTTTATGCAGTATGTTAATGACCTTAGTAACTTCAACTTGCATGCCAATGATCGATGAGATTTCTTGTATATCTACGATGACGGTAGTATTTTCCCTATCCTTACTCACATCCAATGCACCTTCATAACGTGAAAACACTGTATATTGATCCATAAGTGTATACAAAAACTTCAARCCAAAATCTAAATCAGGGTTTGATCCTCTGGAAGTTTTATAGTAAAGATCATCGGTTTTTAATGTAGCTARGGAAACAGCCTCYACCAAGGTATCAGGGTTAATATAACTTGCCTCAATCAAAAGTTCTTCACTCAAATCATTGGCGATACTCTCTTCTTTTTGATTCACACCTACAACAGAAAGTACCTCATTGCTACTTTCAATTTGTATGATTCCTTTATCTTTTGCTACTGGATTAACCACAATTTTATTGTTTCCATTACGAAAAATATTTGCATCATACGCACGTAATATAACACCTGTTGCRTGTGTAACATACGTAAGTAAAGAGGCCAATCTTCCCTGAGTTTCTATACCAACTATTGCTAAACGCAACTGCATGAGTAAAACATTTTTAAGACTCTGTATAGCAAAGAGTTTATAATGTAAATCTGCATCCATTTCACCCTTAGTGTGAAGTTCTGCAACTCTGGCAATACCTAACTTTGGCTTTTCTTTTTGCTTATATTCAAAAGGCTTCATTTCAAGTTCAAGGGCAGCAGACAAATCTCTAGCCACACCATAAACGCAAAGGCAGTCACCTCTGTTTGCAGTAAGTTCAAGTTCTATGATTGTATCTGCTATACAGCTATAAGAACTAAGCTCTTTTCCTACATGAAGAGCACCAATACTTGTATCAAGTATCATAATCCCCTTACCTGTATTAGGAAGCCCAAGTTCAGATGAGGCACACACCATCCCCTCAGACTCTACGCCACGAAGTTTGGCATGTTTGATTTCAAAGTTCCCAGGAAGTACAGCACCTATAGTGGCCACAGCCACATACTCAGCATCTAGCACGTTTACAGCACCACAGACTATCTGTCTTGTGTCACTTCCAACATCTATTTGACAGACGTTGAGTTTATCTGCATCCGGATGTTTTTCAACTGAAAGTATCTTTCCTACAACCACATGTTTGTCTATCTCTATTTTCTTAATACTGTCTACTTCAAGCCCAATAGAATTAAAGGTTTCATACAGCTTTTCATYAGACACATCACTCAGGTCTATAAATTCATTTAACCAAGATCTTGTAATTATCATCTAAACTGCTCCAACAAACGTAAATCTCCTTCAAATAGACTCCTAAGATCTGGTATCTTATGCATCAACATAGCAAAACGCTCTACACCCAAGCCGAAAGCATAACCACTTACATCTTCATATCCAACCGCCTTAAAGACATTTGGATCAACTATCCCACAGCCAAGCACTTCAAGCCAGCCTGTATGTGAACAGATACGACAGCCCTTTCCTTCACAGAAAATACAAGAGATATCTACCTCAGCAGATGGCTCGGTAAACGGGAAGAATGAAGGTCTAAAACGCACTTCAACATCTCCAAACATATATTGTAAAAAATCAGTCAGTATAGATTTTAAATTTGAAAAACTTACTTTACCTTTATCATCTACGACGAGCCCTTCTACTTGATGAAACATCGGTGTATGKGTCACGTCAAAATCACGTCTAAACACAGTACCAGGTGCTATCATGCGTATGGGTGGTTTTGTTTCAAGCATCGTACGTATTTGCACCGGTGAGGTATGAGTTCTCAAAAGCCCACCATCTTTAAAGTAAAATGTATCTTGCATATCGCGTGCAGGATGGTACTTAGGTAGGTTTAATGCTTCAAAATTATGAAAGTCATCTTCTACCATGGGTCCTGTCTCCACAGCGAAGTTTAGTGCCACAAAGTAATCGATAATTTTATCCATTGTCTCCATCACAGGATGCAAAGCACCTCTTTGAGCCAATGCGCCATACAACGAAACATCAATCGCTTCAGATTTTAAAACTCTCTCTATTTCTTGCGCTTTAAGTACTTCATAACGTATATCAAAAGTACTTTGCAATACTGCTTTGTCTTTGTTAAGACCTTCTGCAAATGCTTTCTTCTCTGGGCCTGGGACATCTTTCATTTTGGAAAATTGTGCGGCTAACACACCTTTTTTACCAAAAATATCTACCCGTACTCTTTCCAAGATTTCAAGTGAATGGGCCTGAACAATCTTCTCTTCTAATTCTTTCATTTAATTCCATTTGTTCTGTAATAATTGACGTGATTTTATCCAAAAGTTACTAATAAGGTGATTTAGAAGTGATTTTCTGTGTTATACTTACCTTATAAATTAACTATTAAGGACTACAATATGTGCATATTTTGTAAGATTGTAAATAAAGAAGTATCCAACAACACTGTACATGAAAGTGAACATTTTTTAGCATTTCATGACCTCTATCCTAAAGCACCTATCCATGTGCTCATTATTCCTAAACAACATGTTGATTGTTTTCAAAATGTAAGTGGTGAAACCATGTCAGCATTGACTGAATTTACGCAGGAGGTTGCTACTAAAATCGGTGTAGATAAAACAGGCTATAGACTCATCACAAATAATGGTGATGATGGTGGACAAGAGGTCAATCATTTACATTTCCATCTATTAGGTGGGGGGAAACTGCCATGGGACCACAGCCATGAAGACAGCCTTAAAAGTTTATAAAATAATGCGTAGGTTACATTTCCAAACGTAACCTACGTATCAATTTCTGCTAACTTTTCCTCATACTTAGCTACAATTTCTTCATCTATTTCTGTAGCAATCTCTAATCTTTCAAACAAAGCATCTATCTCCTGCTGTACAAATCCCACTACTTTAGAATGCTCCATGATGGCATCATTATTTCCAGAAATAGAAGCTTTCTCTAAGGCTTCATTTTTCACAGCCATGTCTATTTCAAGTTTCTCTATCTTCTCTTCACACTCTTTTATCTCTTTTGTGTAGGGCTTACGTTCTTCATTTCGTTCTTTAGTCACAGCTTTACGAAGTTTTTTACGCTCTTTATAGTCTATTTTAGGTTTTTTCTTTTTAGGTTTTGTGTTCCCTTCTTCCTCTTCCCAGCCTATCTTCTCTAAAAAGTCTGCATAGGTGCCATCAAAGTACTCCGCCCCACCCTTATGAAAGATAATGAGTGCATCAGCCAAACGGTGCAGCAACATCTCCGAGTGAGTAACCATGATGAGTGAACCCTCAAAAATATCKATRGCATCTGCAAGTGCATCTATAGACTGCATATCTAAGTGGTTMGTAGGYTCATCAAGGAAGAGYACGTTCGCTGGAGTTGCTATAATTTTTCCTAACATCACACGACTACGCTCCCCACCAGAGAGAACATCTATCTTCTTGTCACCTAACTCACCAGAAAACATCATACGCCCTGCGATATTACGGGCCTGAGGTATGCCCACTTCCTTAGACATCGAAGCTATCTCTTCTACAATAGTCACTTTTGTATTTAGCCTCTCAATATTTGTTTGCCCAAAGTGTGCAAAGCTTGTAGAGGGATGATATTCTAAGCTACCTTGTTGCTCTTTCATTTCGCCAGCTATATAGTTCAGTAAAGTTGATTTACCCTTACCATTTTTACCGATGATAGCAATTCTCTTRCCTTTTTCCATCGCAAATGTAATGTTCTGAAACAATGGTTCATTAGGGTTATACCCAAAGCCAAGTTCGTTAGCACGAAAAAGTATCTTTGCAGGTGTATCTTTATAGTTAAATTTAAAAGCAAGATTTGTATCTGTCGCCAAATCTTCCATTTCATCCATCTTGTCTAACTCTTTTTGCTTAGACTGGGCAAGTGCTGCCGTACTTGCTCTTGCTTTATTACGAGCTACAAACTCCTCTAGTTCTTTACGTTTTTTATCTTGATTTGCTTTGGTTTTTTCATAAGTTTCATCTGCTAGTGCCAACGTACCATAGTACTTATAACTATCACCACTCACAATGTGCAAGCCTTTACGCTGTACTCCCATTGTATGCGTTGTCACTGAGTCCATAAAATCTCTATCATGTGTAACAAGTATCACCTCACCATCAAATTCTCGAATAAAGACTTTTAACCATCTAAGAGAGATAATGTCAAGGTAGTTTGTAGGCTCATCAAGCAATAACATATTTGGCTCGGTCGCTAAAAGTTTTACCAAGTTTATACGTATTTGATACCCACCAGAAAAACTCAAAGGATCTTTATCCAAATCAGCCTCGCTAAACCCAAGTCCAAAAAGAAGTTTTTCTATCTTATAAAAGTTCCACTGTTCATCTTCTGGTAATACCAAAGCACACTCTTCGCGCACTGTAGGCTCTGTAAAAACAAGATGCTGTTTCAGTGTCCCTATACGATAATTCTTAGGGATGCTTATAGAHCCACTATCATGAGGTTCTTCACCTAATATCATTTTAAAAAGTGTAGACTTTCCAGACCCGTTACGCCCCACAAAACCTATTTTTTGTTGGGCTTGCATTTTAAAGTTCACATCATTAAAAAGTGTCTGTCCACCGAAGCTTTTAGAGAGGTTGGTAAGTTGTATCATGAGGTATCCGTATAGAGGTAATTTTTGGGGATTATATCTAAATATGTTATAGTAAAGTATGAAGATAAAAATATGTAAAAAATTCTCTAAAGTAGATAAGCTCCAAAACAAGCTTACCAAGGCATTCCCAGACGATACTATCATCGTAAAAAAATGCCTTAACCTATGTAAAATTTGTAAAGATACACCCGCAGCTAAAATTAAGAGTCAAAGATTCACTGCATTGGACATTACAARTCTTATAGAAAAAATACAGCTAAAACTCTAGCACTTATGCGCCACACGCGCCACCAAACCCATCTTCAAGAACAGTTCCTCCACCTGAGACTATACTCTCATTSTYAGCTATATTCACCCCGTTATGTATGATAGTATACGTTATTTTCACAGAATCACGCACAGAGTTCACCGTTGTACAGTAACTCTCCAAAGAAGCCAGAATGTAACGTTTTGCTTTAACCGCATCAAAGGCTCCATCAAACGCATAAATGATGTGCATAGTACTAAGTTTCATAGGYACATCCATTGTTCTTTCTATCTCTGCACTTACTGTATAGYTACTTACTACATAACCATCATTCTCAGCCATCATCACAAGGTCAATACCCGTACATCCTATGATTGCAGTTGCAAAATACTCCACAGGTGTTATCTCTTTACAGTTTATCACATAAGAAGACTTCAGTGTATTTGCCTTAAATTTCTTGTCTCCTAGATACTCTACCGATACATTCATCTTATCTCCTATTTTATTTTTTATACTCTATCTGTTTCATGCTCTGACTTGGCACATGTTGTACAATATTTAAACATCGCTAAAGTCTTATTTCCACAATCTGTACATTCTCTTTTGAGTGTATATTTACAAGAGGGACAAAAGTTCATCGTCTCGTAATTTACGCACTCTTCACAATGAGAACAAAGTGATTTTCTATAATACGTTACATCTGTATGTCGTAGTCGTTTTCCCTCTCCTCTTTTATAAATTTTTACAATTATCCAACTAAAGATAAACACTGCTAACGCCACCAACAGATAATACACGATAATAGGCAACTGTATTTGGGCAAAAAACCCTATAAGCGAAGCGATAAATGTTTTGGGCATCACACTATATATAATGACAGACAGATACCCTAAAGCAATGATCAACATCACCACATACAAGTTTTTATAGATCAAATACTTTATATGATTATTATCTCTCAGACTTCTAGAAAGTAACAGATAGAAAATAATCAACAATGGTAATGCAAGTAAAAAAGCGACGATGCTTGACTTTGCTGTGCCCCACGATTGTTCTTTCTTATAATCAGTAAGAATTGTTTCTCTATTCTCTTCTACATACTTTAAAAATATTTCTATAGTAGATATGTTGGAAAACGTCCCATGTAAAGTATTGATTCTACTCTCCAAATCACTTTTTTCTTTCAGCAGAACATTGTACTTCTCTTTTACGCTTTGTGCATCTATTTTGTCTTCATTGCGTATAGACAAACTTTTATCTTGCCCAGCTATCTTCTCAAACAACATCGTATCGTATTGATTTTCAAGATTACGTATATCTGAACGTTTTCTATTTTCACTCTTATTTAATGCACGCAAGGTTTTGATACTCTTTTTCACATYAACATCATCACTGGCCTGATTAAAAAGTCTAAATGTCTCTACGCAACGGTTGTCTATATATGTTTGCCTTACTTTATCAAGTTCATTATTATAATGTTTATTGGCATTCATCMCGCTATGGTCTGTGTAATATGTTCCTTTCTTATATCTATACGTATAGGGATTATTTCCATCATGCATACGTATTAATGATGTACATGCATAAGGGTACTTTACATTTGCATTCACAAACATATTGGTCTGAGACTCTATGCCTTTAATGACGACATTAAAAACAAAAATATCCAAGGCAATTATAAGAAACAGAACCCATTTCCCGACTTTATTTTTATTATTTTCCTTGCCCACAGTTTTAGACGGTATTAATTTTATATACAYTGATTTKATTTTATCCATAAACATATTTTCTAAGTTTCCTCACTCATTTAAAATTTTCATATCATTATATCATAGGGTATAATAGTTCAAAGACAAACCCATACTAAGAAAGACAACCATGCAAACATACGACGTGACTATCATCGGAGCAGGCATTGCGGGTGCAGGCGTAGCAGAACTCCTCTCTACTAAGGGGTATACATGTATTGTCTTAGAACAGTTTTCCCAGCCAGCTTGTGGTACATCAAGCAAATCATCCAAGCTCATACATGGTGGCTTACGCTACTTGGAAAACTTCGAATTTGGACTTGTGAAAGAGTCACTGGAAGAAAGAGCTTACCTCGTCAAACATTTGCCACAACTCGTAAAACTCAAATCCTTTTACCTCCCTCTCTACACCCACAGTAAAAGAAAACCCTGGATGGTCTTTATGGGACTAAGTATTTACGCTCTGTTCTCATGGAAAAAATTCTCCTCTGTACCAAAAAATGAATGGCATAGTTTAGACATTGAGACAAAAGACCTTCTTAAAGTCTACGAGTACAAAGACGGCGTCACCGATGATAAACTACTCACCACTCATGTATTAGAACAGTCTGGTTGTATAACAAAGTTTAATGCAACAGTAGAAAAAATAGAAGACTCTAAAACACACTGTATTGTAAGCTACGAGAAAGACGGTACGACACAGCAAGTCACCTCAAAAGTAGTCATCAACGCAGCAGGACCTTGGGTCAATGAAGTACTTAACACATGCACTACAAAGCCAAACACTCTAGACATAGACTTAGTCCTTGGTTCACACATTTTAATAGACACAAAAGTAGACCGCATTTACTATATAGAAGCAAGAGATAAAAGAGCCATCTTCGTACGCCCTTACCACAATGGCACACTCATTGGMAMTWYKRARSTMYWMWYYWWYCSWWYSTTWAAACAWAWAKAWKKCYMWWMYKKKKMYWKCAMSWWSYTMRYRRWMAACYKCWAYYMYTRWYWWRRRRRYYRMRYYMCKWYKKAAAATATCATCGACTCTTTTGCAGGACTACGTGTGCTGCCTAGCAACAACAAAGATGCCTTCACAAAGTCCAGAGAAGTGCAAATTTGGCATGACAAAACAAACGCAGCAAATGTTTACAGTATCTATGGAGGAAAACTTACTTCTTTYAGAGCTACCGCTAGAAAGGTCTACAAAAAGATAAAACCTAAACTCTAATGCCCATAGTATATAAAGTCTACTTCTATCAAACTTCATATGTTATACTATTTGTATTATTTAAAGGTAAGCTATGTCCCAACTCATCTTTGTTATAGACCCTATGTGCTCATGGTGCTGGGGTTTTCACCCTGTCATAGAAAAGCTCCGTGTAAACTATAGTGAACATTATACATTTGGCTTGGTAGTAGGTGGTCTGCGTACTTCAGGACAAATGCCGTGGAATGATGAAAGCAAAGCCTACCTCAAACAAAACTGGAATGCCGTTCAGCAGGCTACCAGCCAACCGTTTAATCTAAGACTTCTAAACCTTGCCCATTTCGACTACAACACCTACCCTTCCTGTAAAGCCATTGTCACGGTACGTGAACTCTGGGGAATAGATGCTGCCTTTACTTACCTCTGCGACATCCAGTCTGCCTTTTATGCCCAAGGYGTAGACATTACTTCCTTGGAAATWCTGACYARWTACATCAGGCAAGAYAAGSAAGCYTTCACCCACTTTTACCAAAGTGACCGAGCTGAARTCCTCATGCAARACGATTTTACCAAAGCCCGATCCATGGGAGTCAACGCATTTCCTTCAATAGTCAAAGTAAATGAAGATGGACAAATGGTCTACATAAGTGGGTATAGGAGTTTGGAAGAAATTTTAGTACTATAACGTAATGAGGTACATTTTCAAAATAAAGATGAGTCTTTTAGTTTACCCTCTTGGGTGAGAATATATACGAAAAATTGCTAAAGAAAAAAACATTGAAGAAGTCAATGATTATCTGAACTTAAGCATAAAACATGTAAAACATCTCTATGACACTTGATAACCTACAATTTCAAAGCAAATATCTTTCGCTAGATAGCGAATTTTATGATATGACAGAGCCTGAACCTCTTGATGAGCCATACCTGATAAGCTTTAACCCCAAGACAGCAAAACTCATCGACCTTGATGACAACAGCGGAGATGACCCTCGTTTTATAGACCTGCTTAACGGCACCTTTTTACCTAAAGGGGTGCGTCCTTTTTCTATGTGCTATGCTGGACATCAGTTCAGCCATTACGCCCCACGTCTAGGAGATGGTAGAGCACACAATCTAGGAAGTATTAATAGCTGGCACTTACAGACTAAAGGGAGTGGTGAAACACTTTATTCACGTACTGCAGATGGTCGTGCCGCGCTACCCTCTTCCATAAGAGAGTATCTCATGAGCGAAGCCATGCACCATCTGGGCGTTCCTAGCACACGTGCTCTTGGCATCATAGGTTCACAAACAAAACTATTACGAAACAACATAGAACGTGGAGCAATCGTCATGCGTATGTCACCCTCATGGGTGCGTTTTGGTACATTCGAATACTTTTATTACCTTAAAGAGTTTGATAAACTAAAGTCAYTTGNCGAYTAYRYYRTMWMTGAGNWYTTMCCYRMAMYTWCNMSATNGMGAMGANYCGMKMWKWTGMGYTTTTMWYKGMMGYTAYTGAACGCACAGCACAGCTTATTTCCAAGTGGCAAGGTCTAGGGTTTTGCCACGGAGTGATGAATACTGACAATATGTCTATAGCAGGTCTCACCATAGATTATGGTCCTTTTTCTATGTTGGATGATTTTGATTACGGCTTTGTATGTAATGCAACAGATAAAGCTGGACGATACGCCTATGGTGAACAGCCCAACATTTCCTACTGGAACCTTACTATGCTTTCTAAGGCACTTTCTCCTCTTATCGACGAAGAGAAAATGCAAAAAAAACTTGATGATTATGGAGATTTCATTTATCCTAATGCATACATAGATGTCATGCGTCAAAAACTTGGATTGACTTTGGAGCTAAATGAAGACATGACACTTATCTCAAATCTAGTAGGTACACTACAAGACGCTTATGTGGACTATACGCTTTTCTTTCGAACACTAAGTCGTTATGACGGTGAAAGAATGCCTCTCCTTGAACTTGCCATGAATCCAGTACCCATAGACAAATGGCTCAATCTGTATGATGCTCGCTTATCAAAGGAAACGCGTACCCAAACCCAGCGTCAAGATGCTCTTCTAAAGATCAACCCAAAGTATGTTTTAAAAAACTATATGCTTGAAAAAGCAACCTTCCTTGCAAGACAAGGAAACTTTACGATGGTAGAAACCTTACTACACATAGCCACACACCCTTTTGACGAACTTCCAGAGTTCGAACATTTTGCAGGTGACACACCAGAAGAGTACAAAAATCTCACTCTCTCATGCTCTTCGTAGTAGGAGATACCTAGTCATCAAGTCCATGGTAGTTTCTATATACTTTACGTATATGGTCTGGCTTCATACCACGTAGCTTCATCTCTGCACGTTCATCAGCCACGTGCTCTTTTTTTATAGCCACAAGCATTTCCCATCTTTTCACCAAGGTATCTCTGACATCTTCTTCATTAAGCTTTTCAATTACATCATTAAATGCTGATTTTTTAATAAGTTCTAACTCTTCTTTGGGATGGGTTTTATCTACATCAACCTTCTGTGTCCAACCAGCTTCTAGTACAGCCCTTAATTCCACAGCATAATCGCCATCATACTCTGGCGTACTTTTAACCAAGGCATCCAAARYATCTGAGAGTTGATTTTCATTAATGATTTCAAGCTCTTTTTCAAAAGCCTCTAGCTCTTCTTCATACTCAGCTGCATCTTCATACAATGCTGCGATTTTTCGACTGTTTTCACTTCTATGGTTACTCGGTTTAGGTTTTTTAGGAGCATCATCATCTTTTTTAACTCCATGCTCATCTTTCATMGCCTCAAATTGCATTTCCATTATACGTCTATTTTCTCCACCTGCCATACTACATACCTCTCTCATCATTTTTTCTAATAATATTACTATATCAATAAATACTTATGAAGTCTTTAATATCACTGTTGCTTAACGTAATATCTCGTAGGGTGCGGTTGCCACCGCACCTTAATATTTGGATGAAAAAAAGATTCTATTGCATATTGAATTTAAAGGTGCTGTGGCAACCGCACCCTACAGAGACATGTATTCCCATACTTCGCCATTATCTACATAGCCATGTTTTAGCAGATTATTTTGCATATATTCCAAACATCGTACATAATCGTTCTCATTACGTATCGTATGCTCATAGTATCGCTTCTGCCAAATAGGTTTTATTTTTCGTTTATACCTACTGTATGATTGTTCTTCTTCTAGATGAAAATGTCGTGAGAAGTTATATTTTATAGCTCTAATGATTTTAGGGTAATCCATCACATCTTTAGGGGTAATTATCATATGTATATGGTCAGGCATGACTACAATGGCATCTATGCTATAAGTAAAATACCGTTTACTTTCACGAAAGCTTTCTCGGAGTAGTTCAATGTTATCTACAAGTAGTGGCTGTCGTTTGTGTGTAGCCACAGTAATGTAATAGCTGTGTTCAGCCAAAAAGAGTCTTTTGTATTTTGCCATTTTGAAGTGTAGCGTAGAATTTAAATGAGAAGTGAAAATATGGCACATTGTCATTTTTATTTTGTGTTCAGATCTATCGGTAGTTGTGAGTTAAAGGTGCGCTAGCAAACAGCACCCTACAAGCTTATTCAAAAAAACAAATTGAAAAAAATACCAACCCCGTAGGGTGCGTTTGCCAACGCACCTTTAATATTGAATATTGAAAAAAATTGAAATTATATTTAAAGTTTAAATTGACGTATGCATTCCCACATTTTATAACCTTGGAACAATCTAAAATACATCAGCTTTCCAATTCATTAAGTAATTCCAATAAAGGAGTTGAAAGATTTATAAATTTATCAAGTTCGCTTTTATATTTTTCTAAAACTCTAATCATCTTTTGATTAGTTAGATTATTTTTTAAATATGAATTATTACTCAAACTATTTATGGTGTCTTTCATTTTATTACTTGCATCTATATGTACATTATTTAAATTATTGATAACGCTTTTAAGCGTAGTAATTCTTTCGTTAAATTTCAAACCTATTTCCAAAGATATAATTTTACTTAGTGTCTCAAACAATACACCCCTTGCATGAGAAATAGGTGCAATTTGAGAATCGATAATATTTACTGTATCCTCCATATTCATTAAATATATCTTTGTAACTCGTAAAAGCTTAAATTGTTTTATAAGTATATTCTTTTCATTAAGAAGTTTTTTTATTTGTTTACTAAATAATTTAGCTCCATCAATATTAAATTTATATATCGTTGCTATATTCAAAGTAAGTGTTTGCAAAACTTTTGTACGTGATGAGACAATACTATAATAGTCTTCTAAATTTAAATCATCTAGTAAAATATCTTTATATGATTTGTTTGTATTATCAGATAAATATTTTTTTGCCCATTTTTGAGCCACCATACTCAAATGTATTCTCATTAATGATTCAAAATCTTTTGTCTCTTGAAACTCCCAATATAGAGTACCTTCTTTTGAAAGATTATGTTTTAAATCCAATACTTTTTCTTGCTGTACTTTATCTTCATATTCTAAAAGTTGTTTTTTAAAATAAATCATTATATCTACGGAATCATTTTGATTTTTAAATTTACTAAAAGCTAAATTCAACTCTTCTAGGGTGCCAGATTTGGACTTTTTTGTTTGTGTGCCAAATCTATTCCAAAACATTGCAATAAATATGTCAAAATCATCATTTATTTGCTCATTGATAACATTTTGAGAATATTCAGAAACTCCTGGATARATATTAGTTTCCCATCGAATAAGATTTAGATTTAATCCTAACCAGTCACCCCATACTCTATTTAATTCAATACATATTTCATTAATTAAGTTACGTTCATCCATTACATCAGAAGGTGATGCGACAAATACATTTAATTTTTTTTCATTTTTTGGCATAAGTATTACTCAATTATTATTTCCCCAACCAAACCTTCAAACTCTCCATCTGCTCCAACAATAAAAAAGAAATAAAAGAGGACAGGCTACTTTTCATCCAAATACCCACTAAAAATCTCTTGAATAAACCTTTCAAAATCTCCAAGGTGTTTCTCCACAATTGCCACAACAATCTCAATATTCAAATTCTGATAATCATGCACAGCTATATTTCTAAAACCTACCATCCCTTGCATCTGCTTACAAGTCTCACTACTTATAATGTTAGCATCTAAAAGAAAATCAAAAAGTTCACGGCTAGTATTGGGTAGTCCTAGACTTCTAGTTTTTACTATATGTGTTGCGATGTCTATCGTCGCTTGTGACGCACGTTCTAAGTTCAGTATGACAGAATCTTGCTTTGTAAAGTTCTCTTCGAAACTTTCTTCATACCCTATGTACTCTTCTCGTATACGATTCAGACATCTCTCAATAGTCTGAATTTTATTTAACACCACATCAGGCATGTATTTTCCCAAAAACAGATTTGTTTTTCATAATAGCATCCACTATAGGCTTACGTTCCTCTTTAAAACGTAGGTAAAAACTATATGCTAAAGTCTCAAAACTTTCTACCTCATAGCCCTCTCCATATATACGTTCTGCTGTCGAGAGTATCTCATATCTAAAAATAGTATTGGTTTGAGTTAGTTCTATAAGGTCAATATCACACGAAAGTAAAGAAGCCAACTGTTGAGAAAGCTCCCAACGCTCTACATTGGCTAAAGGCTTTGTCGCAAGGTAAGCAATGTCAATATCACTAGAAACAGTTGCGCTCCCATCTTTCTGACTACCAAAAAGGTAAAGTGCTTGAAGCATAGGTATCTCTTGTTTTAAAGTAGTAACGATTAATTGTTTATCTTTAAGACTCAAATACACCTATGCTCCTTTTTTCATTTATTATAGCTAGTTTTGTTTGCTTAGCCAAACCTTCAAACTCTCCACCTGCTCCAAAGTCCTAACAGTAGCCGTACCACCCTCAGACACCCTTGCATTCATCGAAGCACGGTTATCAAGCAATGCGACCACACCCTCACCTATACGCTCATCTATACTCTGCAAGTCAGCCAAGCTAAGTTCAGAGATGTCTAAACATTTTTGCTCAGCTAAGTTAACTGCGTCCCCCTGTGATGTGGTAGGCATCACGTAAATAATGGGTACAAGCTACTTTTACCCACCACTACAAATATTCTCACAAGGCACTCCATCTTTATCTCTATCAAGTCTCTTCATTCCACACTGATTCAGTAAAAACTTTGCTTCTTCACAAGAACTCATGTGTTTACAATATTTACTTTTATCACATTTGAATTTTGTAGGCTTTTTTGATTCATTTTTCTTAGCAAATACTACTGTAACCGATAATACTATGAAGAAAAGAATGACAATTATTTTTTTCACGTTATTATTAAGCTACTTGCTCTTCAGACACAGACAACATACTCTCTATACTTAAATGATAATCCAACTCTTCCCACTCTATCCCAGTACCCATACAGATAAACCTATAGTTTTTAAGTTGAGTCAATGTAGCATTTTCTAAAGGCTTATACCAAGAAATAGGTGTAGATATGATTCTTTCATCATCAAGTTTTACATGTNAATACTTATCATCAAAATGTACTTCATTTCCCTTAATTAAACCATTCATTCCATATCCTTTCAAACTCTTCTTTGTGTTCTTTTGTCATCTTYAATGCAAAYTTTAAATCTTTTGGTTTCATGTAATTTTGTACAACTCTTAAATCATCAAGTTCTATTTTAGCAAAACCATCACTATTCATGACATGGATGTGTATGGGTTCATGTTCATTCGCATAAAAAAAGAATTTAAACCCATTACAATTCAACAAAGTCGGCACAACAAATCCTTTAATTAAGATATTATACCTACTTTTGAGATTGGAGCCAACCCTTCAACCCTTCAACCTGCTCCAAAGTCCTAACAGTAGCCGTACCACCCTCAGACACCCTTGCATTCATCGAAGCACGGTTGTCTAGTAGTGCGACCACACCCTCACCTATACGCTCATCTATGCTCTGCAAGTCAGCCAAGCTAAGTTCAGAGATATCTAGTCCTTTTTCTTCTGCTAAGTTCACAACATCACCAGTAATGTGATAGGCATCACGAAACGGAAGTCCAGCCTCTTTTACGAGATAGTCAGCCAAGTCTGTAGCAGACAAATGTCCTACCATACATGAGGCTTCCATCTTATCTTTGTTTACTGTCATGTCTGCTATCATCTCTTCTAGTACTTGCAAGCTCAGTGTCGCAGTACGAACAGAGTCAAACACTCCTTCTTTGTCCTCTTGCATGTCTTTGTTGTAGGCAAGTGGTAAACCTTTCATCACTGTTAGAAGTGCTACTAGATTACCATTCACACGTCCTGTTTTACCACGTAGTAATTCAGGTATGTCAGGGTTTTTCTTTTGTGGCATRATGGAGCTACCTGTAGCATGACGGTCACTGAGTGTCACCCACTTAAACTCAGCTGCCGACCACAAGATGAGCTCTTCACTCAAACGACTCATATGCATCATCATTGTACTTATGTTAAAAAGTATCTCCAAGGCAAAGTCACGGTCACTTACTGTGTCTAGACAGTTAAGCGTAGGTGCTTTGAAACCTAACTTATCAGAAGTGATTTGACGGCTTATGTTATGTGGTGTACCAGCCAATGCCGCACAACCTATAGGAGAGTAGTTATTACGCTCATAAGAACTCATAAAACGCTCATAGTCACGTTTAAACATACTCGCATAAGCTAACATATGGTAACCGAAGTTTATAGGCTGTGCGTGTTGCAAGTGTGTCATGCCAGGAAGCATTGTTTCGCTATGTTCTTCTGCCACAGTCACAAGTGTCTCTATGTTTTCTAAAAGTAGTTCACCTATGGCTTTGGTATTACTCTGCACGTAGAGTCTAAAGTCAAGTGCTACTTGGTCATTACGACTTCTAGCAGTATGCAGACGTTTACCTGCATCACCTACCTTTTGCGTTAATCTACCTTCTATAGCCATATGAATGTCTTCATCATCACCATCTAGCAAAAACTCTCCAGACTCTATCTCTGCAAGTATCTCAACCAGACCAGACTCTATCTGTGCGTAGTCGTCTTTACCTATGATACCTTGCTCACAAAGCATAAACGCATGTGCACGCGACCCTTCAATGTCTTCTCTATAAAGCACCTTATCAAAAGGCAATGAGTTGTTAAGATTTTGTAACAGTTGAGAACTCTTTTCAGAGATACGCGCCGAAGCTATTTTATTAGACATAGTTGTTCCTAAATGATTATTAGGAGTATTTTATCGTAAAGTTAGTTTAAGTAGGTTTTTAAAAATTATAAGAAAATCGAAGAGCCAAAAAACAAGGAAGTAATATCTAGGGGGATATTGGGGGGGAGGCTCTTCTGTAAAAGGTGAAAAATCAGAACAAAAACAAGGAAGTTTTTTTTACTAAATTTGGACAAGGAGTAAAACAACGTTCTAAAACTGTCACCTTTTCTAATACCATTATAAAGGATGAGAGTTAACAAAGAGTAAAGAAGTATCAATAGAATATTAATATAACCTAAGTATAGATTAACCATAAAGTATACGTATACGTCTGTAGCGTTAAAGAGTAAAAGATAATGGTAAATAAAAATATGAGATAAGATAGAAAGATTTTTAAATTGAAGGTAACAAGATTATAGATTGATTGTTGCATAAAGAAAGGGAATAAATTGTATGGGTTGTATAACTCAAAGTGGCAGCGACCTACATTTCCACAGACGTAGCCTGCAGTATTATCGGCGATGGGAGGCTTGACTTCCAGGTTCGGAATGGAGCTGGGTATGACCCTCCCTCTAACCCCACCACTAAGAGAGATAAGCACACCAATGTGTGATTAGCTCTCTAAGCATTAAGCTTTGAGAAACTTAGTATTGTTAAGAGTCTAAACGTTCAATTTAGAGTTGATTCATGTTGTTTTGTGTAAATTACAATCTTACAAGAAGTTCTCTCTTAATTAATATGCATGTGCACTTAATAAGGTAGTACCTATTAGAAGAATAAAGTAAATACAAACGATCTATTAGTACTGGTCAGCTAAATGACTTTCATCACTTACACACCCAGCCTATCAACGCAGTAGTCTTCTGCGGATCTTCAGGGATGATTCATCTTGGAGTTGGCTTCCCGCTTAGATGCTTTCAGCGGTTATCTCATCCGAACGTAGCTACCCAGCGATGCTCTTGGCAGAACAACTGGTACACTAGTGGTTCGTTCACCCCGGTCCTCTCGTACTAGGGGCAACTCTCCTCAATCATCCAACGCCCACGGCAGATAGGGACCGAACTGTCTCACGACGTTCTGAACCCAGCTCGCGTACCACTTTAAACGGCGAACAGCCGTACCCTTGGGACCTGCTTCAGCCCCAGGATGTGATGAGCCGACATCGAGGTGCCAAACGACGCCGTCGATATGGACTCTTGGGCGTCATCAGCCTGTTATCCCCGGCGTACCTTTTATCCGTTG